>JACRJZ010000052.1 GCA_016219875.1 Verrucomicrobiota bacterium
CGCGCAAGCAGGACGGGCTGCCCGGCTGGCAAACGATCTGGCGCGGCTGGCAGCGTCTGATGTGGATGAGTGAAGGCGTCCAGCTAATGGGAGACTGAAAAGATGTGGGTAATGACAAGGGTTGAAAACCTGCGCTACCCGAGGTGGCAGGCGGGACGCCTGCCACCTTGTTCGTGTGCCTGAGAGCGCATTGGAACAGCAGGGTGCAAGTGCCTTCGCCCTCGTCACCGCCCGTCATGCCTCAGCACTCCAGGCTTCGTGAATCAGCCGTAAGGCGCTTTCCTCTTTGCATCTTTCGCCTTCCTCTACTAGGGTCCGCGGCCATGAATACGCCCTTTGCCACGAACCGCAGATCGTTTCTCAAACAGATCGCCGTCGCCGGCTTCGCCGCGCCGTTTGTCACCCGCGGCCTGCTCGCCGCCTCGCCCAATGGCAAACTCAATCACGCCGCCTTCGGCGCGAGTGGGATGTCCGGCGCCGACTTGAACGTGATCACCCACCACGACTTCGTGAACTTGGTCGCCGTGGCCGAGGTTGATCTCAAGCGCGCCGCGAACCTCAAGCAACAGTTTCCGAACCTGAAGGTCTATCAGGATTGGCGGGAGATGCTGGACAAGGAGAAGTCGATCGACTGCGCCAACGTCTCCACCCCCGATCATCAGCACGCGCCGATGGCCATGAGCGCGATGCAGCGCGGCATTCATGTCTATTGTCAGAAGCCGCTCACTCACGATCTCCACGAGACGCGCCAACTCACGCTCTTCGCCCGGGAGAAGAAACTCGCCACGCAAATGGGCATCCAAATCCACTCGCAATCCGAGTATCGCCTCGCGGTGCGCCTGATTCGGGACCTCGTCATTGGCAAGGTCAAGGAAGTCCACACTTGGAGCAGCAAGAAGTGGGGTGACACCGAAGCGCTCCCCGGGCACACGGACCCTGTGCCCGCGGATTTCAACTGGGATCTCTGGCTCGGCGTCTGTGCTCAGCGGCCGTTCATCGGCGGCGGGTACTATCATCCCGGCAATTGGCGCAAACGGCTGGACTTCGGCACCGGCACGTTCGGCGACATGGGCTGCCACATCTATGATCCGGTGTTCGACGCGCTCAAGCTGACCGCGCCGCTTTCCGTGCGTTCCGAAGGCCCCGCGCCCAACCAGTGGAACTGGGCCGTCAACGCCGTCATCCATTACCTCTTCCCCGGAACGGAATTCACCGCGGACAAAATGGTGGAGGTCACGTGGTACGATGGCGACGCCCGTCCGCCGAAAGCGGTGCAAGCCCTGCTGGGCAACCGCGAAGATGGCAAGCCTTACGGCATCCCCGACCAAGGCTCGATTTTCATCGGCACCAAAGGCGTGCTGCTGCTGCCGCACATCGCCAAGCCGAAGCTCTTTCCGCAGGACCAGTTCGCCGGATTCCCAATGCCGAAAGTGCAGACCGTGAACCACTGGACGCATTGGCTGGAAGCCTGCCGCGGCAACGGAAAGGCCTGGGCCAACTTCGACTACTCCGGGCCGCTGACCGAAGCCGTGCTCCTGGGCAGTGTGGCAACGCGGTTTCCCAAGACGACGTTGGCCTGGGACGCCGCCGCCATGAAGTTCAAAAATGTCTCCGAAGCCAACCAATTCGTCCGCCGCACCTACCGCGCGGGTTGGGAAGTCAAAGGCTTGTCCTGAGAGGCAAATGCAAAACCTCGTAGCAGCCGACGTGAAGAGGCTCAAACTGCAAGGGAAACAGAGCCTCCTCACGTCGGCTGCTACAGTTTTGAAAGAGGCTCCTGAGGGACGGCCAGCTTACTTGGACGCCTTGGCGGACGGAGCTGCGGGAGCGGTGGCTGGGGCTTTCGTCGGCGCCGCGGGAGGCTGCGGCTGGAGACGGGGGAACAACGGCGCGTACCGCTGCGCGATGGGCTGAAAGTCTTTGTTCTGGATGGCGTAGGCTTCGAGCTTGCTGGTGACGTCGTCGATGATGGGCTGCTCGACGTGCTGGTGCTTCGTGATGGCCTGCCGGAACTGATCGAGGCGGCGCCGCACCTGCCGGGTCTGCCAGTAGAACGCCCCGAAGACACCGAGGTCCGTCAGGATGAGTCCCGCGAACAGCAGGCACAGGAGCACGTAGAGAAGCTTCGACTTCGAATCGCTCGCGTCCGGCGCCTTGGCAGAGGCGGCACGTTTGCCATGAAGCAGATCGCCTTGGTTATCGGTTGGCATGAGAGTCAGCGTGTTGAGGTTTTGGGGGCGATTCCGAGGGGCGGAACAGGGTTGGTCGCTTGAGGGCCGCGGGCCACGATGTTCCATGTCTGCAGCAGCGGCGTCATCGAGGGATGGGTCTTGCTGTATTCGAGCGAGTCGAGGAGGAGGGCGCGCACGGCTGTGCTGATCGCATTCAGCCGGGTGAATTCTCCTTCCGTTCTCATGGCGGCCCGGGCCGACACCACGTAGTACCCACAATATCCGAAAGCCAGGAGCGATGTGATCAGCGCCACCCCGCCCAAGATGGCCGCCAGAATGTGTGTCTTCATAACAAGGCGCGGATCATAGTGGGCGGAGCGGGGGCGGCCAAGTTGTTTTTCTGAGAGCCTGCTGGAAAGGGCGCAACCGGACGCCCCCGTCGTAACGCGGGCTTTCCAGCCTGCCGTGGCACCAACATTCCAGTCGGCAAAGCGTAGTATTTGGCAGCCCGCTTGCCTTCTCCCTGGTCCGTCGGTGGGAAAACCGGTGAGACGGCGTCGCGCGGCCAAGCCGTAACCAAGGACTGTGGAGTGCGGCGGGAAGCGAAGCGCCCCGCCGCTTTGGCTCGGTCGGCACGCCGCCTGGCGAAGGCGGTGTCGCCGCTTCGCTCTGCCCCCGCACTCCCTTCCAGGCGGCCCCGGAACTGGATGCTAAGTATTTAGCATCTTTTCCTTGACGACCGGGCCGGCTATGCTAATTATTTAGCACCATGAAACACGATTCACATGCCCACTTGAGCCGGCGGGAGCGGCAGATCATGGACGTGATCTACCAGCGCGGCGAGGCCAGCGCCCAGGAAGTGCTCGAAGCCTTGCCCAGTCCGCCCGGCTACTCCGCCGTCCGCGCCTTGCTCCGCATCCTCGAGGAGAAGGGCCACCTCAAGCACCGCGAGGACGGCCCCAAGTATATTTTCCTGCCCACGCACGCTCGGGAGAACGCCGGGTTGGCGGCTCTCCAGCGCGTGGTGCAGACGTTTTATGAAGGCTCCGTGTCCAAGGCCGTGGCCGCGCTGGTGGAGGGCAAGGACACGCGCCTGCCGGAGGAGGAAGTCAAACGTCTCCGGGCGCTCGTCCGCCAGACCCGCAGCGAAGGGAGATAATCCATGAACGCATTCATCCAAAACATGTCCGGCCTGACGGCAGAACCGAGCGTGGCGCTGGTGGCCGATCTTGCATTGAAGAGCCTGCTGGTGCTCGCGGTGGCGGGCGCAGCGAGTCTGGCGTTGCGCCGGGCCTCGGCGGCGGCGCGGCATTTGGTCTGGTGCGTCGGCGTGGTCAGCGTGCTGCTGCTGCCGCTGCTCACGACCGTGCTGCCGCACTGGCGGGTGGCGGTGTTGCCCCGGTGGACAACCGACGTGTCTGACCAGTCCGACACGTCCGACGCCAGCCCACGCTCTCCAGCCCCTCCTTATCGAGAGGCCGCCGAGTCATGGAGTGCGTCGTCGCCGGGGATTGCGGCGCACGAAGCGGCTCCGCAGCCAATCGCGGCGCAGGCGGACGCTCGCGCGACGAAAAGCGTGTGGAGCTTCAAGTTGTCTCGGCCCGTTTGCATCGGGCTTGGCTGGGGGCTGGGCGCGGTGGCTGTGCTGGCTCCGCTGTTGGTGGGCGTCGGAGTTCTGAAACGGATGATCCGGCGTGCGCGGCGGATGGAGGGCGGAGCTTGGACGGAACTGCTGAGTCTGCTGAGCGAGAAACTCGATCTGGATCGCCCGGTGCGGTTGCTGGAAACCGGCAGCGCGGCCATGCCTATGACGTGGGGACACTGGCGTCCGGTCGTGTTGCTACCGGCGGAAGCTGACGCTTGGCCGGAGGAGCGCCGGTGCGTGGTTCTGCTGCATGAACTGGCGCACGTGAAGCGTTGGGATTGTCTCCCTCAAATCCTGGCGTGGCTGGCCTGCGCGCTTTTCTGGTTCAATCCGCTCGTCTGGGTGGCCGCGTGGCGGATGCGCGTAGAGCGCGAGCGGGCTTGCGACGACTTGGTGCTGGCCGCCGGCTCGAGGGCCTCCGACTACGCGGACCATTTGCTGGACATCGCGACGAACCTGCGCGGACGCAGCTTCGCCAGCGCGCTGGCCATCGCGATGGCGCGGCGCTCCACGCTGGAGGGACGGCTGCTGGCCATCTTGGACGCGAAGCGCAACCGACGAAGTCTGACGCGGCGTTCGCGCGTGGCATCATCGACTCGATCCCCGCTGACAGCGTCTATTTCGGCGGCACGGACCCGGGGCGGTTTCTCGTCACGGGCTTCAGCCAATCGCACACGGCGGGCGATCCGTTCTACACGCTTACGCAAAACGCCCTCGCTGACGGGAACTATCTGAGCTACTTGCGGACGATCTACGGCAAGGCGCTCTACGTCCCGACAACGGAAGATTCGCAGCGTTGCTTCGCGGACTACATGGCCGACGCCCAAGAGCGCATGAAGAAAGGCAAGCTCAAGCCGGGCGAGGATGTGAGGGTGATTGACAACCGCGTCCAAGTCAGCGGGCAGGTCGCCGTGATGCAGATCAACGCCCTGCTTGCCAAGCGCATCTTCGACAAGAACCCGGAGCGCCAGTTCTACGTGGAAGAAAATTTCCCGCTGGACTGGATGTATCCGTATCTCACGCCGCACCAACTCATCCTCAAGCTGAACCGCGAACCAGTCAGCCAACTCACGGACGCGATGGTGAAGGCCGACCGCGAGTATTGGACCCGCTACCTCGCGCCGCTGATCGGCGCTTGGCTCACGCCGGACACGCCGGTCAGCACGCTCTGCGAGTTCGCCGAGAAGGTGCATGTGCGGAAGGACCTGAGCGGCTTTCGCGGCGACCCGAAATTCGTGGCCAACGAGTATCCGTGCAAGATGTTCTCCAAGCTGCGCAGTTCCATCGCCGGCGTCTATGCCTGGCGCGTCAGCAACGCCAAGAGCCCCGGCGAAGGCGCGCGGATGCGGCAGGCGGCCAACTTCGCGTTCCGGCAGGCCTTCGCCCTTTGCCCCTATTCTCCGGAGGCGCTCTACCGCTACATGAACCTGCTCATTCAAAGCGACCGACTTGATGAAGCGATTGCCTTGACCGACACGGCAGAGAAGGTGGACCCCAACAACAAGCAGACAAAGAACCTGCGCCGGGAATTGGAGATGATGCGCGACCAGAAGCGGACACAGGGAAAGGCCGCCGGCTCTCGTTTGGAATCCGATCCCAGTGGGCCGCGTATCCAGTTCGCGGGAGAAGAACGCGATTTTGGCAGGATCACCGGTGGCTCGATTGTGAAGCACGATTTCGTCTTCACCAACGCGGGGACCACGCGCCTGGAACTCACCGAGGTGAAGCCCAGTTGCGGTTGCACGACAGCCGGCGCCTGGACCCGACAAGTGGAACCGGGGCAGACCGGCACCATCCCCATCCAGTTCCAAAGCGCCAACTTGTCCGGCCCGATCCACAAGTCCGTCAACGTGGTCTGCAACGACTCGACCCGTTCCGCGGTGACACTGCACATCAAGGCCACCGTCTGGAACCCCATCGAAGTGACGCCGACCTATGTGGTCTTTGATCCGGAGGCCAGCGCGGTGTCCAACGAAACGAGAGTCGTTCGCATCCTGAACAACACCGACGAAGCCCTGACGCTTTCAGCGCCCGAATGCGCCAGCAAAGCTTTGAGGGCCGAAGTCAAGACCCTCACGCCGGGCAAAGTCTTTGAAGTGCATATCACGGCAGTGGCGCCCTTTGTCGGCACCAACATTCAGGATTCGGTGACCATAATGACTTCCTCGACGAACCTGCCCGTCCTCACCATCAAGACCCTCGCTCTGATTCGGCAGACGAACACGGTGGTGTCGGGCAAGTCGCCCACCGATGAGGCAATGAGTGGCTCGGAAGCGAGACTCATGGAGTCGCCCGCTTGGTTCTCCGGCAGCCTCGCGGCGAATCTGGCCAATGGACCCAGGCTTCAAGTTCGCCTTGTTAGTAACGACGCCGGCCAACCGGCGAAAGAGCTTGCTGACCCACAGAAGCCCGCCAGTTCGCCCAAACTCCGTGTGTCGAACGAAGTCCTGCTCACGCAAGCCGATGTGGACCAAGCCAGCGTGGGCAGAACTTTCGGAGGCGGAGCGCAAGTGGTCGTCAAACTCACTTCATTGGCAGCGGCACGCTTTGCTGAGATCACCCAGAAAAACGTCAACCGCCAACTTGCCATCATCTTTGATGGCAGACTCCTCACGGCGCCGGTCATCCGAACGCCCATCACCGGAGGGCTGTTGGTGATCGATGGCGGCCCCCGCTTGACGGACCAAGAAGCCCAGGCCATCGCCGATGCGCTGACGAAATGAGGGTGCTCACGAAACTTCGGAGAACCTACGCGAACGATGGGAGTGAGAGCTTCGGCACGCTTCAGTCGAAAGACCCCAAGCCTTCACCCTGGCCCTCTCCCGTCCGACGGGAGAGGGAACACGCTGCACGCGGTCGTCGTGAACCAACGCCCAGTTCGTCAAAACGCCTGTTTTGTCACAACGCGTGACTTGGTCCTCCCTCTCCCATCGGATGGGAGAGGGCCGGGGTGAGGGCACCAAGTTCCCTTCCTCAACCAAGTCCGTTCGGCGCGCCCTCCAACAAGCTCAAGGCCACCTCCGCCCGCAAGTTCGGCAGCCACCGGACCAGGCCGCGCGCATTGAAGTAGGCGCTGGCGACTTCCTTGATCCGCATGTCCTCGCAGAAACCCTGAAAGTCGAGGATGGAGAAGAAGTGGATGTTCGGCGTGCGATACCACGGCGACGGCAGGGCCTTGGTCATGGGCGAGCGCCCGCTGAGCAGCATCTGCCAGCGCACGCGGACGTGGGCGAAATTGCTGTAGGAGACGATCAGCTTCCGGCCCACGCGCAATGCTTCGCGCACGAGTTGCTCGGACTGCTTCAACTCCTGAAACGTGCCGAGCAACAGCACGTAGTCGAACGCGCCGTCCCCGTATTGGTCCAGCCCGTCCATCACATCGCCCTGATGCACCGCGAGGCCGCGGTCGATGCAGCGGGTGACGAGCTCCGGGTTCAGTTCCACGCCCTCGCCGGAGACGCGCCGGGTCTTGACGAGTTGCTCCAGGAATTCGCCGTCGCCGGTGCCGAGATCGAGCACGCGGGCGCGTTCAGGAATCCAGTCGATGACTTGCCGGTACAGGTTCTGATACATGCGGCAGGGTGTTAGGGTTTGGCGGCGAGGATCGGCTGGGTGGCTTTCTTGAGCAGCGAACGCTGATTGCGATACTCGCTGCGCAGAAAGTTCCCCAGCGCCCGCGCGAACTCCGGGTTCTGAATGAGGAACGAGTCGTGCCCGTAAGGCGTGTCGAGATTCAGGTAGCTCACCACGGCGTTGGAGCGTTTCAGCGCCTTCACCATTTCGCGCGACTGGTCCGGCGGATACAGCCAGTCCGACTCGAACGAGATCACGAAGAACCGCGCCTTGACGTTCTTGAACACCTCGGCGGGCGCGCGCTTGTCCAGCAGGTCGAATCGGTCCAGCGCCTTCGTGATGTAGAGATACGAGTTCGGGTCGAAGCGCTTGACGAAGGTTTCGCCTTGGTACTGGAGGTAGCTTTCCACGGCGAAGAACTCCGGGAACAAGTCCTCCGGCTTTGTCTCGCGCTGGAGGGTGCGGCCGAACTTCGCCTTCATGGAAAACTCGCTCAGGTAGGTGACGTGCCCCACCATGCGCGCCACGGCCAGGCCGTGCTCGGGACGGTGCTTGTCCGTGTAATGGCCTTGGTTCCAGTTGGGGTCGGTGATGATCGCCTGGCGGCCCACTTCGTTGAACGCGATTTGCATCGCCGTGTGCGCCATGCACGTCGCGATGGGCACGCAGCAATGCACGCGGTTCGGATAATCCACCGCCCACACGAGCGCCTGCATCCCGCCCATCGAGCCGCCCATAGTGGCGAAGAGTTTGTGGATGCCGAGATGGTCCATCAGCCGCGCCTGGGCCGCCACCATGTCGCGAATGGTCACGGGCGGAAATGTCGTGGCGTAAGGTCTGCCGGTCGCCGGGTTGATCGAAGCCGGTCCTGTCGATCCCGCGCAGCCGCCCAGGACGTTGGAGCAGATGACGAAAAACTTGTCCGTGTCGATGGCCTTGCCGGGGCCGACGTGATAATCCCACCAGCCGGGCCGTCCGCTCCGTGGGCTGATGCCGCCCACGTGCGCGTCGCCGGAGAGCGCGTGGCAGACGAGGATGGCGTTGTCCTTTTCGTGCGAGAGCTTGCCCAGCGTCTGATAGGACAGCTCAATCTCGTCGAACACGTATCCGGACTGCGTGCGAATGCCCGGCAGGGTGACGGTGTGCGTGTGAGTCACGCCGAGGTCGGATTTGTAGTCTTTGACCTTCTGGTCCTGCAGGTCGCCCTGCAACATGCCTTTGTGCGCATCGCTCATGTGGGCGGGGACTATGGAGATTTCGTCCGCGGGCTTCAATAGCCATGAAAAGTTGTCGGCCCAGCGGCACGGCTGCTCTACACTCGGCAGCGGATGAGCATTGTTCAAATCCGAATTTCGAAATCCGAAATCCGAAACAAATCCGAAGCTCGAAATCTCAAATCCGAAACTTTCACGGGCCGACAGGGGTTTCGGATTTGCCCACTCGGATTTCGAGATTCGGATTTCGGATTTGCGCCCCGGCCCGGCAGGCTGAGTTGGTGAGTTTAGAGCGACCGTGGCCCAGCGGTAGCGCAGACATTTCGGTCTGCGGGTTCACCGAACTTTCCGGTTCGGCGAGCGGCGCGGCGTACTGCAGACTGGTAAGCCCGCACTACGAGGCTTGCTGGCTGAGATTGAGGCCGTTCTGGTTTCAGACCGCTGCGGACGCGCTCTCTCAGTGTGGACCGCCAGCCGCTCTCCGCTTGATCGTGATGACCGGCTTGCGCGTTCGCACGATCCGCCCAATCACCGCTGCGCAAGGCGTCCGCTCCTGTTTGAGCAGTCTCTGCACGGCTTCCAGGCGGCGCGGCCCAACGCTGAGCAGCAGCCCGCCGCTGGTTTGCGCATCCGTGAGGAGTGTCTTCTGCTCGGCGCGGATGTCGCTGGCCCACTCGGCGACTTCGTTGGCCGCGAGGAGATTGGACCGGCTTCCGGCAGAGACGCAGCCCTGGGCGATCAGCTCGAAGACTTCTTTGGCGATCACCGGGACCGCGTCGGCCCAAAGCTCCGCGCCCACCGCGCTGGCTTTGCACATGGAGCCAAGATGGCCGAGCAAGCCAAAGCCCGTCACATCGGTCGCAGCGTGCGCCAGCCTGGACTCGCCCAATTCCGCGCCCACAGAATTGAGCCGAGTCATCACGGACACCGCCTTCTTCACCAGTGCGGGTGGAGACAGGTCGCGCCGGATGCCGGTAGTGATGACGCCGGTACCGAGCGGCTTGGTGAGGACCAGAAAGTCGCCGGGGCGGGCGTTGTCGTTGGTCAGGACGCGGCGGGGCGACACCACGCCGGTGACGCTCAGGCCATAGACGAGTTCCGGGTTGCGCATCGTGTGGCCCCCAACGAGCAGGCAGCCCGCCTCACGAATCTTCATCGCGCCGCCGCGCAGCACGGTGCCGGCGATGTCCGGGGGCAGTTTCTCGTCGGGCAGGCACATCAGGTTCAGCGCCGTGAGCGGGCGTCCGCCCATCGCATAGACATCCGATAGGGAATTGGCCGCGGCGATCTGGCCGAAGGCGAGCGGGTCGTCCACGATGGGCGTGAGGAAGTCCGCCGTCAGCACCAGCGCGTGGCGACGGTCGAGACGATAAACCCCTGCGTCGTCCGACGTGTCCGCGCCGACGATCAGTTTGGGGTCACGCATGACGGGAAGCTGACGCAGCACGTGCGCCAGGGCCTGTTGGCCGAGCTTGGCGGCTCAACCCGCGCAGGATGACATCGACGTGAGCTTCAGGATTTGCTCGCGAGACACAGCGCTTCACCTCCTTTCGCGGGGCTGGGTCGAGGACGCGTTCGGCATGTTCCACGCCAACCGGGCGTGTCCGAATCATGGTCAGCCCGGCCCAGCGCAGGCGGGAACACCTGCCATCGGCTTCTTCGCGCGTTGACGATTGAGACGGGCACAGTCACTCGAAACAGTTCGCGGCGAATCTTTCCCGAAACGGGCGCAGGGTCAAGCGAGGCGGTGAAGCGATTCTGGAAATCCGGGCCAGTGAACTTTTTGCTTCGCAGCGCGGCGCGGCTGACTTCACACTTCGCGCCATGAAATCCGGCCATGTTCTGCTGTGCCTTTTCGCTCTTTGGCTCGCCGCGCTGCCGCTGCCAGCCGCCGACTTCAACGTCGCCCCTGACGGCAACGACCAGAACCCTGGCGCCCCGGATATGCCGTTTGCCACGCTGGCCCGTGCGCGCGACGAAGTGCGCAAGCTCAAGCAAGCCAGCCCGCTTCGGGAAGCCGTCACCGTCTATGTCCGCGGCGGGATCTATGCGTTGCCTTCAGGGCTGAAATTCGACGCGCAAGACAGCGGCACGGCGCAGGCCCCGGTTGTTTATCGTGCTTACCAGAACGAGAAGCCGGTGCTTGTCGGCGGACGCACGATCACTGGTTTCGTGCCGCACCAGGGACAAATCCTCAAAGCCGACGTGGGCGCGCAGGGCTTCAAGGGAATTTACTTCCGCCAACTCATCTTCGACGGCCAACGCCAGCACCTCGCGCGCTACCCGAACTTCAATCCGCAAAATCCCTACGGCGGCGGCTGGGCTTATGCGGACGGCAAAATGATTCCCATGTACCAGGACGTGCCCGGCGAGGACCGGCACTCCTTCACGTTCAAGGAGAAGGACGCGCGGCAATGGGCGCGGCCCGAGGAGGTCGAGGTCTTCGTCTTCGCCCGCTACAACTGGTGGAACAACATCTGCCGCGTCAAGTCGGTGGACCGCGCCACGCGCCACGTCACGCTGGCCAACGACGCCTCGTATCCGATCCGTCCCGGCGACCGCTACTACTTCCGCAATGCGCTGGAGGAACTCGACGCGCCGGGCGAGTGGTATCTCGACAAGTCCACCGGCACGCTCTACTTCTGGCCGCCGGCGCCGCTGGCCGGCAAATCCGTCGTCGCGCCCAGCACGCGCACGATTCTCGAAGTCGGCACCGGCGCGGCGCACCTCACTTTCCGCGGCTTCACCTTCGAGTGCAGCGAAGGCACCGCCGTCACGCTCAAGAACACGACCAACTGCCTCATCGCCGCCTGCACCATCCGCAATGTCGGCGACTACAACGGCTCCGGCGTCTCGGTGGACGGTGGGTTCAAGAACGGCGTCGTGGGCTGCGACATTCACGACACCGGCAGCCACGGCGTCAGCCTCAGCGGCGGCGACCGCAAGAAGCTCGTCGCAGCGGAGAACTTCGCGGACAACAACTACATCCATCACTTCGGAGTGTTCTACAAACAAGGCGTGGGCGTGTCGCTGAGTGGCTGCGGCAACCGCGCCTCGCACAACCTGATTCACGACGGCCCGCGCATGGGCATCATGTTCGGCGGAAACAACCTCGCCCTCGAATACAACGAGATTCGCCACGTGAACCTCGAAACCGAAGACACCGGCGCGGTCTATACCGGCGGACGCGACTGGCTCGGCTCGCGCGGCACGGTCATCCGCTACAACTACTTTCACGACATCCTCGGCTACGGCCACGACGCGCAAGGCCGCTGGCTCTCGCCGCATTTCGCCTGGGGCGTGTATCTCGACGACAACACCGGCGGCGTGGATGTGATCGGCAACCTCGTCGTGCGCGCGCATCGCGCCGGCATCCACCTGCACAACGGCCGCGACAACCTCATCGCGAACAACCTCTTCATCGACTCCGTGCAGCAGCAGATGGAGTGCAATGGTTGGACCGACAAGCACAGTTACTGGACCAGTCACCTGGGCACAATGGTCAAGGGCTTTGAGTCCGTGATGAACGAGCCGGCGTGGCAAACGATGCGCAACATGCGCCTGCATCCGACCAACGCTGTTTTGCCAGACGGAAAGATTATGACCGGAAACGTCTTCCTCCGGAACATCGTCGCGTATCGGGAGCCGGCGGCGAAATACGTCAGCTTCCGCACGTTTCCGCATGACCACAATGTCTGCGACTCAAACCTCGTCTGGCATTACGGCGCGCCTCTGCTCACTGGTGAACGGAAAGCCGGCAAAGAGATTTCCGCCAACCTCGCGCCGAATCCCGGCTTTGAGGACGGCGCGCCCGGCGCGTTGCCCAAAGACTGGCAATGGCAAATCCGCCCCACGAACACCGCCAAGGCCATGCTGGTGGACGAAGGCGTGGCTGGCGGACGGCGGGCGCTTCGCATCGACGCCGCGTTCGTGAAGGACAAGCCGCGCGACAATTTCCCGATCGTCGTCAGCAAAGAATTCCCGCTCACGCTGGGCAAGACTTATCGCCTCAGTGCCCGGCTGCGGACGACGAAACCCGAGGCCAGGGCCGGCCTGATGCTCCAGTCCTACGTGGCCAACGCCTATTTCTGGGCCAGCAGCCCGAGCGAGGCCAAGCTCGGCCCCGCGTGGAAGAACTGCGAATTCGTTTTCAAGATTCCCGCGCCCGGCGACAGCGGCTGGCACGAGCGCATGAAAACTTTCCGCGTCCGCCTCGACTGGCGCGAGGAAACCGGTTCGCTGTTGGCCGACGACGTGTCGCTCAAGGAAGTTGAGACTCTCGACGAATGGGCCTCCTGGCAGGCGCTCGGCCTGGACACGCACTCTTTGGTCGCCGACCCGCTCTTCGTGGACGCGGCGAAAGACGACTATCGTCTCAAGCCCGGTTCGCCGGCTTTCAAGCTTGGTTTCCAACCCATCCCGGTGGAGAAGATCGGCCCGTATCGGGATGAACTGCGCGCCACTTGGCCCATCGCGGAAGCGGAAGGAGCACGGGAGAAACCGCTGGTGAGCCAGGCACCTTAAACGCGCCCAGCTTCCAGGTGTAGCCGGCACCGCATGGATCAGTTTTCGAAGGCTGCCAGTCATACCTGGTGGGCGAAACAACGCCGACGAAGAGTTCGGAGGAAGGGCCGGACAGACCCCCCGCCGTAACTCAAAAGGGGGTGTTACCCAAGATGAGGCCGGAAAATGCTCCGGTTGACTCAAAAGTGGTGTTACCCAAATGCCCCTGGAAATTGGAAGCGAAGGAAGCCGGGGCACGGTGGCAGTCCGGCCTCCCTC
>JACRJZ010000047.1 GCA_016219875.1 Verrucomicrobiota bacterium
GCAAGCAGGACGGGCTGCCCGGCTGGCAAACGATCTGGCGCGGCTGGCAGCGTCTGATGTGGATGAGTGAAGGCGTCCAGCTAATGGGAGACTGAAAAGATGTGGGTAATGACAAGGTTTTCAACCTGCCGTAGCGCCGACTTGCAGTCGGCAAGGCCGTGAAACTTCCAGCCGGCTGGCCTCTTCCAACGCTCGCCGGTTGGAAAACCGGCGCTACGGCAGACTAGAAAGTCTGCGCTACGAACGCTTACGAACCGAGCTTGATGCAGCCTGGGCGCGCCGCCCCAAACGGAAATTCCTCTTTGCTCGTCCGCCTAATGGCTTCTATACTCCCGGCGAAAGTTAACAGCATGAACAAGTCACCCATTCGAGTTGCAGTCACCGGCGCGGCCGGCCAGATCGGTTATTCACTCCTGTTCCGCATCGCCTCCGGCGCGATGTTTGGGCCGGATCAGCCCGTCCTTCTTCACCTCATCGAAATCCCGGACGAGAAAGCCATGAAAGCCCTCGGCGGGGTGGTCATGGAACTGGACGATTGCGCCTTCCCACTGCTCAAGGGCGTGGTGGCTACCTCCAGTCTCGACGAAGGCTTCAAGGGCGTGAACTGGGCGCTGCTCGTCGGCGCGGTGCCGCGCCGGCAAGGCATGGAGCGCAAAGACCTCCTCGGCATCAACGGCAAGATTTTCACCGGCCAGGGGCAGGCCATCGCCAAGAACGCCGCGGGGGACGTGCGGGTGCTGGTGGTGGGCAATCCCTGCAACACCAACGCCCTGATCGCCATGAACAACGCGCCCGGCGTGGCGCGCGACCGGTTCTTTGCCATGACCATGCTCGACGAGAACCGCGCCAAGAGCCAACTCGCCAAGAAAGCCAGCGTGGAAGTCGCCTCCGTCACCAACCTGTGCGTCTGGGGCAATCACAGCACCACCATGTTCCCCGATTTCTTCAATGCGAAGATTCAGGGCCGGCTGGCAACCGAGGTGATTGGCCATCGCGAGTGGCTGGAAAAGGACTTCCTCACCACCGTGCAGAAGCGCGGCGCGGCCATCATCGAAGCGCGCGGCCTGTCCAGTGCCGCCAGCGCCGCCAACGCCGTGGTGGATACCGTCCGCCGCCTCACGACACCGACGCCCGCGGGCGATTGGTTCAGTGTGGCGGTGTGCGCCGACGGGAGCTACGGCATCGACGCGGGCCTCATCTGCTCCTTCCCCATGCGCAGCGACGGTCAGAAGTGGGAAATCGTGCCAGGCGTGCCTGTGAATGATTTCAGCCGCGCCAAGATCCAGGCCTCGGTCAACGAACTGAAGGAAGAACGCGCCATGGTGGCCGACCTACTGCCGAAATGAGCGGCCTTTCCCGCAAGCAAGACTGAAGGGGCCGGGCGATAGTCCGGTCCGTTTTCTTACGTCTCCGCTCTTCCCTCCCGCATGAATCCGCTCAGCGCCCAAGAACTTGCCCGCTACATTGACCACACCGCGCTCAAAGCGGACGCGACCGCCCGCGACATCGAGAAACTGTGCGCCGAGGCGCGCCAGCACGGCTTCCACAGCGTCTGCGTGAACGGCTCGCGCGTGGCCCAGGCGGTGCATTGGCTCGAAGATTCCGGCGTGAAGGTGGCCTCGGTCGTGGGCTTCCCGCTGGGTGCGGCCGACGTGGACACCAAACGCTTCGAAACCGAAGCCGCCGCCGACAACGGCGCGCATGAGATTGACCTCGTCCTGAACATTGGCTGGCTCAAGGAGGGGGAAGACGCCTACCTCCTTCGCGAACTGCGCGACGTGGTGGAAGCCGCCGAAGAGCGGCCGGTCAAGGTCATCATCGAAGCCTGCCTGCTGGCGCACGAAGAGAAGATCCGCGCCTGCCACCTGATCGTGGAATCCGGCGCCCACTTCGTGAAGACCTCGACCGGCTTCAGCACCGGCGGGGCGACCCTCGACGACGTGAAGCTGTTGCGCGAGACGGTCGGCCCGAAGTTCGGCGTGAAAGCTGCCGGCTGCATCCGCGACACGGCGACGGCCCTGGCCATGATTGAGGCGGGAGCAACGCGTCTCGGCACTTCCGCCGGCGTGGCCATCGTGACGGGCGTCGCGGCGCGGGCAGGCGGCTATTGAGCCACGCGCCGCCCTTCGCCGGCGGGGCCGCCGAGGCTGCATCAAACTCGGTTCGGGAGCACTCGTAGCGCAGACTTTCCAGTCTGCCGTAGCGCCGGTTTTCCAACCGGCGAGCGTTGGACGAGGCCAGCCGGCTGGAAGGTTCACGGCCTTGCCGACTGCAAGTCGGCGCTACGGCAGGTTAAAAACCTGCGCTACCCGGTGCGCCGGGCGGGAGCTTGATGCAGCCTTGCGGGGCCTCCGCCAGGCTGATTTCTTTCTTGGCAAGCGGGGGGCGTTGGGTAGAGTGCCGCCCAGCAGTGAGGTTCTCTGAACTGGCGACGGTGGTCGGTCGGGTTGTGGACGACGGGAATGAGCGGAATCCACAATGAGTCCGCCGATTGGGGCACCAGTCGGGAACGCTCCTCCCGCGAGTGCAGGCGGAGCGGGAACGACCAGGAAAAGAGCCGAACTCGAAGATCAAACTATGAAAATCACCTTCTGCGCACTGATCGTTGCATGTCTGGCGCTCGTGGGCTGCCAGGAACAAAAGGAACCGACGGCTGACAAGTCCAAGGCTGTGGAGAAGGCGCCCGAGAAAGCGCCCGCTCCCACCAACGCTCCCGCCAAGTAACGGCCGAACGAATGTTTGCGCCCCGGCTCTTCATTCGAAGGCCGGGGCAATTTGTTAAAGGCACTCCACCTCTCCCCGCCATGAAGCCCACCCTTTTCCTCCTCGCGCTGCTGGCCTTGGCTGCCGCCGGCTGCGGCCCCAAACAGGAGCCGGCCAAGAAATCCACCGGCGAGAACCCGCTCACGGCGCCCGCCGATTACGTCGGCGCCATTGGCAAGGCCCAACAATCCGCCATCAAGACCGTCGCCACCGCGTCGCTGGACCAGGCGATCAAGATGTTCCAGGAAGAAAAAGGCCGCCTGCCGACCAATCTCACGGAACTGGTCACCAGCGGCACGCTGCCCAAACTCCCCGCCGTGCCCAACGGCATGAAGTTCGATTACGACGCGGCCTCGGGGAAAGTAAAGATCGTGCCCCAGTGAAGCGACTCTGGGACCGCCTCACGCGGATCAGCCTGACCCAGTGGATCCTCATCGCGATGGCCATCGGCGTCGCGGTGGGCTGCTTTTTTCCGGAGTGGTCGCAGAACCTCAAGGTGGTGTCCAATGTGTTCCTGCGGATGATCAAGTGCCTGCTGGTGCCGCTGGTCTTCGGCACCCTGGTCGTCGGCATCGCGGGCCACAGCGACGACTTGAAAGCAGTGGGACGGCTCGCCTTCAAGTCGCTCCTCTACTTCGAGGCGGTGACGACGCTCGCTCTGGTCATCGGATTGGCGGCGGCCAACTGGTCGCGACCCGGCGCGGGCGTGGTCCTGCCGCCGGAAGAGGCGGCGAAAGATTCGCTCGCCGCAACCAAAGTCACGCTGAGCGGGATCTTCGAACACATCGTGCCGCAGAGCTTCTTCGCCGCCGCCGCCGCGAACGACATCCTGCAAGTCGTGTTCTTTGCCGTGCTGTTTGGCGTGGCCCTCGCGCAAGTGAAGGGGCGGCCCCGCGAGACGATGCTGCATTTCTGCGAGGCGCTCACCGAGGTCATGTTCAAGTTCGTGGGCGTGGTGATGAAGTTCGCTCCCTTCGGCATCGGCGCGGCGATGGCCTACACGGTGGGGCATAGCGGCCTGTCGGTGTTGGTGAACTTGGCGAAGCTGGTGCTGACCCTCTACGGGGCCTTGATCGTCTTCTGCCTGCTCGTGCTGCTGCCGGTGGCGCTATGGGCGCGCGTGCCAGTGCGGCGCTTTTTGAAGGCGGTCAGCGAGCCGGCCTTGCTCGCTTTCTCCACCACCTCCTCGGATGCCGCCATGCCGGACGCGATGAAACGCATGACGGAGTTTGGCGTGCCGCGGCGGATCGTGTCGTTCGTGATGCCGTTGGGCTACTCGTTCAATCTGGACGGCTCGACGCTGCACCTGGCCGTGGCGTCGTTGTTTGTGGCGCAGGCGGCGGGCGTGCATTTGTCGCTGGCGCAGCAATTGGTCATCATGCTCACCCTCATGCTCACCAGCAAGGGCATGGCCGGCGTGCCGCGCGCGTCGCAGGTGATCCTCGCTGGCACGCTCGTCACGTTCGACCTGCCTTTGGCGGGCGTGGTCCTCATCATCGGCGTGGACGAGTTGATGGACATGGCGCGCACGACAGTCAACTTGGTCGGCAACTGCCTGGCCTGCGCGGTCATGGCCCGATGGGAGGGGGAATTGAAAACCGAACCGAGCGCGCCCTGAGCCTCTTGGCGCGGGCTTTTAATCTCGCGCGCTGCGTCGTGTCGTCTGCTTGCGGCCTCAGACATCCTGAGTTGTGGAACGCGCCTGGGCCGCCCGGTGAGGGCACCGGGCCTACAAGGCACGTCTTTCCTGTAGGCCGGGCGCCCTGACGCGGTGAGCGCCGCTCAGAAACGCCGGTCGGCGACGATGAATTTCGTCACCACTCGCTCGGCATTGAGCGTCACAATCAACTCCTGTGCGATGGGCCGGCGGAAGGCTCCAAACTTCAAGAAACCCCACGTGAGCGTGGTGTTGCCGTCGGTGGCCAAGCCGATCACGAAAGGCGGTCCAAACCAGTCGAGCAATTCCTTTTCGCGAGTGGTTCCTTCCTGAATCCGGTCCAGTTGTTCGGGAGCAACCTCTTTGCCCGCCGCGACGCTGGCAAACTTTTCGTCGTACGGCATGGCGCCCTCGTGGAACTGGAACTTTGCCACCACCTGGTTCGTGGTGTAGAGGACAGCGAGGTGGCGGAGGACCAAGTCGCCGTCGTGCTTGCTGAACAGCACCAGCCGCGGCTTCTTGATGCCCCACCAGTATTCATCCAGGATGCGCTGCTGGGCGCCGCGGACGGTGTTCCTCGGTTTGCCAAAAGTCTTGTGGACCTCGGCCCGGGTTTGTCCTTCGCGTAACGTTTGCACGGCCGAAGGCTCCAGACGCCGGCCGGGAGAGACGCATCCAGCCAGGACCAGCGGCAGCACCACGAGGGCGCTGCGGCACAAGGACTGCCAATTTGGAAATCGCATCAGGGCGGGATGGCTATCAAATCAGGTCTTGAGCGTCAACGGACGATTCGATCCACCAAGTAGCGGGGCCGTCCGCGTCACTACAGTGGCGCTGCCAGGACATGCTCCGTGAGCGCGCCGCCCCAGAAAACCCCATGCGCAATCGCGGCTGTGAGGCTATGATTGGCCCGCATGAATTTGGGAACCATGGAACCCACGGCAGAGAAATCTGAAAACGGGACGTGCGGGCTGTGTGAAGTGAAGTGGCCTTGTCCCTTCCTGCTGGAAGACGATCTCGCGCTCATCACTGGCGGCGGGTCCGGCCTGGGCCTGGCGATGGCGCGGTGTCTTGCGGCGGCGGGCGCGCGTGTCGTGTTGGCAGGCCGGGGCGAAGACAAACTCAAGCAGGCCGCGGCCTCCATTGGACCGCGGGCCGACTACTATCCTTTCGACGTGACCAAGTTGCACGAAGCTCCCGCGCTCGTGGACAAGGTGGACAAGCGTTTTGGCCCAATCACCGTTTTGATCAACAACGCCGGCATTCATCTCAAGAAGCCCGCCGTTGAAACCACCGAAGAGGATTTCCTCAAGGTGCTCACCACGCACGTCCTCGGCTCGCACGCGCTCAGCCGCGCGGTCGCGCCGGAGATGATGGCGCGCCGCTCCGGCTCGATCCTTTTCATCGCGTCCATGGCGTCGTTGTTCGGCATCCCCAACGTGGTGGCCTACAGCGCCGCCAAGAGCGCCTACGTCGGCATGGTGCGCGCGCTGGCGACGGAACTTTCCCCTCACGGCGTGCGCGTCAACGCCCTCGCGCCCGGCTGGATCGAAACCGACATGACCCGCAACGCCATGCAAGGCGACCCCGAACGCCAGAAGAAGATTCTGGACCGCACTCCGATGGGCCGCTTCGGGACGCCGGACGATGTGGGCTTGGCCGCCGTGTATCTCAGCTCTCCCGCGGCCAAGTTCATCACCGGCGTCGTGTTGCCGGTGGATGGCGGGGCGAGCATTGGGTTCTGAGTGGCTGAAGTGTTGAAGAGATGAAGAGGTTGCCACCACGCCCAGTTGGTCCGCGGTTTTACGTTTTACATTTTACGCTTCAGTCCTCTCGTGTCGCACTCCCATCTGCCGAGCCTGAACACTTCCACTCTTCACCCCTTCAACCAACATGAAACTCGGCCTCGGCCTCTATCGCCACCAACTTGACGGCGACCACTTCCGCTTCGCCAAGCAATGCGGCTGCACGCATCTGGTGATTCACTTGGTGGACTACTTCCGCTCCTCGCGCAGCAACCAGCCGGGCGACCAACCCGTGGGCGACGACGCGGGTTGGGGCCTGGCGGGCGACCCGGAGAAACTCTGGACTTTCGAGGAACTTGCCGCGATCAAGGCGCAGATCAACGCCGCCGGCCTCGAACTCGAAGCCATTGAGAACTTCGATCCCGCGCACTGGCATGACGTGTTGCTCGACGGCCCGAAGAAGCGGGCGCAGTTCGAAGACCTCAAGACGATCATCCGCCACCTGGGCCGCGCGGGCATTCCGATCATGGGCTACAACTTCTCCATCGCCGGCGTGGCGGGCCGGGTGAAGGGGCACTTCGCGCGCGGCGATGCGGAGGCCGTGGGCATGGACGGCCCGTTCGACAAGCCGATGCCCAACGGCATGGTCTGGAACATGGTCTATGACCGCAACGCGCCGCCCGGGGTCGTGCCGTCGGCGACACCGGAAGAACTTTGGCAGCGGCTGAAAGACTTCCTCGACGCGGTCCTTCCCGTGGCCGAGGAAGCGGGGGTGACGCTGGCAGCCCACCCGGACGATCCCCCGATGCCCACGATCCGCGGCCAGCCCCGCCTCGTGTATCAGCCGCAGCTTTATCAAAAACTGATCGAGCTGCGGCCCAGCCCGCGCAACGCGCTGGAATTCTGTCTTGGCACGTTGGCGGAGATGACCGAGGGGAACGTTTACGACGCGGTCGATGCCTACAGCCGGCAGGGCAAGCTCGGTTACGTCCACTTCCGCAACGTGCGCGGCAAGGCGCCATTCTACAAAGAGAGCTTCATCGACGACGGCGACATCGACATGTTGCGGGTGTTGCGGATTCTGAAAAAGAACCGGTTCACCGGCGTGCTCATTCCCGACCACGCGCCGCAGTTGACGTGCGCTGCGCCGTGGCACGCCGGCATGGCCTACGCGCTCGGCTTTCTGCGGGCGGCGATGCAGGCGCTGGGTTGAGGGGCGGTAGTCCACTCGTCGCCATCGGTCGGGGCGCTGAGGCGCGGCGAGAAATTTCTGTTCATTCCACCGATTCCGATTAAAACGCGCACATGAAACTGAAGTGGAAAGACACCGACGAGATCGCCTGGGCGCTGGCGGAAAAGTTCCCGGACCAGAATCCGCTTCGCCTCAGTTTCCCCAAATTGCACAAGCTGGTCTGCGAACTGGAAGACTTCGACGACGCCCCGCAGGCTTCCAACGAGCGCATTCTGGAAACCATCCAGATGACGTGGTGCGAGGAGAAGAAGTGAGTTCAAAGTTCAAAGTTCTCCAGCCCATGAACAAAGTCGTCGTCACACCCGCCAACGCCACTCCGCCGAACGGCCCTTACATCCAAAGTTGCATGAACAAAATCATCATCAAACCTGCCAAAGCCGCCGCCCCGGTCGGCCCTTACAGCCACGCGGTGCGCGTCGGCGATATGCTTTTTTGTTCCGGTCAGATTCCGCTCGACCCAGCCACGGGCGCGCTGGTGACCGGCGACATCCGGGCGCAGACCGAGCGGGTCCTGGAGAACATCCGGCTGATCCTGGAAGACCAGCAACTCTCGTTCGCCAACGTGGTCAAGAGCACCGTGTTCATGACCAACCTGGGCGATTTCGCGGCGATGAACGAAGTCTATGCCAGGCACTTCATCGGCGGCCATCCGGCACGCTCCACCGTGCAAGTCGCCGCCCTCCCGAAAGGCGCGAATGTGGAGATCGAGGTTGTGGCCCACTACTGACTTATCGGTGCGGCAGCGTTCTTGCCGTGGACGTGCCCGTTCCGCATTCCGTATTTGATTCATGGTCCAGTACCTCCAACTGCTTCGTCTTGTCATGGAGCAGGGCAAGTTCAAGACCGATCGTACCGGCACCGGCACATGGTCGGTGTTCGGCGCGCAAACCCGCTTTCCGCTGCAAGAGGGTTTTCCGCTCGTCACCACCAAGAAGGTCCACCTCAAGTCGATCATCCATGAACTGCTCTGGTTCCTGAAGGGCGACACGAACGTCCAGTACCTCCACGACCACGGCGTCACGATCTGGGATGAGTGGGCTGACGACGCCGGCAACTTGGGCCGTGTCTATGGCGCGCAGTGGTGCGACTGGCGAACCGCCGACGGACGGTCGATCAACCAGATCGACCGCGTCCTCGATCAGATCAAGACCAACCCCGACAGCCGTCGCCTCATCGTGAGCGCGTGGAACGTCGGCGAGGTCGAACAGATGGCCCTGCCGCCGTGCCACACGCTCTTCCAGTTTTTCGTGCTGGACGGCGAGTTGTGTTGCCAACTGTACCAGCGGAGCGCGGACCTGTTTCTCGGCGTGCCGTTCAACATCGCCTCCTACGCGCTGCTCACCCTGATGGTCGCGCAAGTGTGCGGCTTGAAGCCCGGCACGTTTGTTCACACTTTCGGCGACCTGCACCTCTACGCCAACCACCTCGACCAGGCGCGGCTCCAACTCACCCGCCACCCGCGTCCATTGCCCACGATGAAGCTCAATCCGGCGGTGAAGAACCTCCGCGATTTCAAGTTCGAGGACTTCACGCTGGAGAACTACGATCCCTGGCCAGCGATCAAGGCGCCGATTGCCGTCTGAACGGGCGCGTGCTGGGAAGAAGGCCGCAGCGATGCCTCCGGGGGCGCACGGCTTGCACGGCGTCGCGCGGCTGCGCGTTGGGCGCCGTCCTCGCTTGAAGTTGGTGCTCGACTCGCGCACGGGAGCAGGCTTACAGTCCGCCGTCAGCAATGAGTGCCACCGCCGCAGAGCATCTGAATTTTCTGTTGGGCCGCCGGAGCATTCGCGCCTACAAGCCTGGTCCGATCGGCGAAGAAACGGTGCGGAGCCTCCTCGAAGCCGCCATGTCGGCCCCTTCGGCCGCAGCGAAGGATCCGTGGCGGTTCGTCCTCATCCGCGAGCGCGAAGGATTAGTGCGGATGGCCAACGCGTTGCCCAACGGCCAGATGATTGCGGAAGCGGGGATTGGCATTGTGGTTTGCGGAGACTTGGAAGCGGCGCACGACCGGCAGTTGAGTTACTTGCTGCAGGACTGTTCGGCGGCCATTGAGAATCTGCTTCTGGCCGCGCACGCCGTGGGCTTGGGCGCTTGCTGGCTTGGGATTCACCCGCGTGAGCAGCGTCTCCGCACGATTAGGGCGCTGTTGTCGCTGCCGCCGCAGGTGATTCCGGTGGGCGGAATCGCGCTCGGCTGGCCCGACGAAGAGAAGCCGGCTCGGAGCCGCTTCAATTCGGATTTTGTCCACCATGAGAAATGGTGAGGCGAAACCAGTCTCCAGGGTTCAAGAGCGGCCGACCGCCGGCGTGAAAACGCTTGACTGCCAAGAGAATTTGGAGGATTGAAGGGGCGCATTAACGCTGTCAGCATTCAACGAAATCACAAAGGAACAATATGGCCAAGAGCAGTAGTCAGAAATTCGTCGCCCGCAACCGTGCCCCGCGCGTCCAGATCGAATACGATGTGGAGCTGTACGGGGCCGAGAAGAAGGTGGAACTGCCGTTCGTCATGGGCGTCATGGCGGACCTCTCCGGCAAGCCGGCCGAACCCCTCCCTCCCGTGGCCGATCGCAAGTACCTGGAGATCGACGTGGACAACTTTGACGAGCGCCTGAAGGCGAGCAAGCCGCGGGTGGCGTTCCAGGTGCCCAACACGCTCACCGGGGAAGGCAACCTGAGCGTCGAGATGACGTTCGACAGCATGGAAGACTTTTCCCCCGCCGCCGTGGCCAAGAAGGTGGACGCGCTCAACAAACTCCTCCAAGCCCGCACGGAACTGGCCAATCTCCTCAGCTACATGGACGGCAAAGACGGCGCCGAGGCGCTGATCGGCAAACTGCTGAATGATCCTGAACTCATGAAGTCATTGACGGCCGCGCCCAAGCCGGCCGAAGCGAAGTAACCCCCCTGAACCCCATCCTCAGACAGCCATGATCCCTCCAGAAACCCAAGCCGCACCGGCCGCCGCCGGCGCCGTTGCTGAACTGAACGAGTTTGAATCTCTCCTGAACAAGGAGTTCAAAGCCCGCGACGTGCAGAAGCAATCCGCCGTGCAAACGGCCGTGCGCACGCTCGCCGAGCAGGCCCTCTCCGCCACCAAGTTGGTTTCGGCTGACGCCATCAAGACCATCCAGGCCATCATCGCCGAGATCGACAAGAAGCTCTCCGAGCAGATCAACGCCATCATGCACCATGAGGACTTCAAGGCCCTCGAAGGCACCTGGCGCGGTCTGCACTACCTGGTCAACAACACCGAAACCGACGAGCAACTCAAAATCCGCGTCCTGAACGTTTCGAAGAACGACCTCAAGAAGACCCTCAAGAAATTCGAAGGCACGGCCTGGGACCAAAGCCCCGTCTTCAAGAAGCTTTACGAAGAGGAATTTGGCTCGCCCGGCGGCCAGCCCTACGGCTGCCTGATTGGCGACTACTACTTCGACCACTCGCCGGAGGATGTGAAGATGCTGGCGAATATGGCCCAGATCGGGGCCGCAGCCCACGCCCCGTTCATCGCGGCTGCCAATCCCAGCTTGATGGCCATGGACTCTTGGCAGGAACTAAGCAACCCGCGTGATCTCACCAAGATTTTCCAAAGCCCTGAATACGCCGCATGGCGTTCGTTGCGCGATTCCGAAGACTCCCGGTACCTCGGTCTGGCGATGCCGCGCTTCCTCTCTCGCGTGCCCTACGGAGCGAAGACCTCGCCGGTCGAAGAGTTCGATTTCGAAGAAGACACCGAAGGCGCGGACCACAACAAGTACGTCTGGTCCAATGCCGCCTTTGCGATGGGGGTGAACATCACTCGCGCCTTCAAGCTCTACGGCTGGTGCGCCCGCATCCGCGGCGCGGAATCCGGCGGCATGGTGGAGGGACTTCCCGTCCACACCTTCCCGACGGACGACGGCGGGGTCGATATGAAGTGCCCCACCGAGATCGCCATCACTGACCGCCGTGAAGCCGAGTTGGCCAAGAACGGCTTCATGCCGCTTTCGCACTACAAGAACACTGATTACGCCGTGTTCATGGGCGCGCAATCGCTCCAGAAGCCGGCCGTTTATGATGATCCTGATGCCACCGCCAACGCCAACCTGGCCGCGCGGTTGCCGTATCTGTTTGCGACCTGCCGGTTCGCGCACTACCTCAAGTGCATGGTCCGCGACAAGATCGGCTCCTTCAAGGAACGCGAGGACATGGAGCAGTGGCTCAACAAGTGGATTGGCCAGTTCTGCTGCGACTCCAAGTCTTCGGAAGAAATGAAGGCGCGCTATCCGCTGGGCGAGGCCAAGGTTGAGGTCAAAGAAGTGGCCGGCAACCCCGGCTATTACACCTCCAAATTCTATCTCCGTCCGCACTACCAGTTGGAAGGTCTGACCGTGTCATTGAGGCTGGTGTCGAAGTTGCCATCGGCCAAGGGTGGTGGTTAAGCCGGGCGGGTTTCGGTCAAAGATCCACGAACCTGTGCCGCTCGCGGGTCGGACAGTAACAACACCAAGGGCCTCCGGCACAGAGGCCCATCATGAAAGAAACAGTATCTATGGCCCAAGTAGACTACTTCCTGAAGATCGATGGCATCGAGGGCGAGGCCACCGATTCCAAGCACAAAAACGAGATTGACCTCCAGTCCTGGTCCTGGGGCGAAACCAACGCCGGCTCCCACGCCTACGGCGGCGGCGGCGGCGCGGGCAAGGTCTCCATGCAGGACTTCTCGTTCTCCATGCACGTCAACAAAGCCAGCCCGAAGCTCATGCTTTCTTGCGCCACGGGCACGCACATCAAAGGCGCCGTGTTGACTTGCCGCAAAGCGGGCAAGGAACAGCGCGAGTACCTCATCATCAAGTTCGCCGATCTCCTGGTGTCTTCGTTCCAAACCGGCGGATCGTCGGGCAGCGACGTCGTTCCGATCGATCAGATCGCTCTGAACTTCGCCAAGATCGAATACGAGTACTATCCGCAGAAGGAAGACGGCACGCTCGGAACCAAGGTGCCGGTCTGGTACGATCTGAAGACGCAAAAGGGAGGCTGAGTGGGTTTGAACCCGGCAGCCGCCTGACTTTTCGTGCCTGGCCCGTCGCGAGCCAGGCACGATTGTTTTTGTGCTCTCCGAGCAAGACAAAGCGGCGGCGACTCCGCCGACGATGAGTGCAATTGGGTGCCTTTATGAACTCTGCTGAACTGGTCCAGGCTGGCCGCCTCGAAGAGGCCCTGGCCGCCCTGCAAACGGAAATCCGCCACAAGCCGGAGGACACGCGTCTGCGCCTCTTCCTCTTCCAACTCAACTGCATCCTGGGGCGGCTGGACAAGGCCCTGACGCAACTCCAAGCCATCGCCAGCCTTGATGCGGAGACGATGCTGATGGCCCAGATCTTCCGTCCAGTCATCGCCTGCGAACTCCTTCGCCGCGACGTCTTCGCGGGCAAGCGCACGCCGATCATCTTCGGCGAACCGATGGAATGGGTGGGCCTCCTCGTCCGGGCCAACGAACTCATCGCCAAAGGCGAATTCACCGCTGCCGCGGAACTGCGCGCCCAGGCCTTTGACGCCGCGCCCGCCACGGCCGGGAAGATCAACGGCGAACCCTTCGAGTGGATTGCCGACGCCGACTCCCGCTTCGGCCCCATGCTCGAAGCCATCATCGAGGGCAAGTACTATTGGGTGCCGTTCTGCCGGGTGCAGAAGATTGAAAGCGAGAAGCCCAGCGACTTGCGCGATCTGGTGTGGATGCCCGTCCAGTTCACCTGGACCAACGGCGGGAGCGTTCCGGGACACATTCCGGTGCGCTATCCCGGCACCGAGGAATCCGCGGACGGCCCGCTGCGTCTAGCGCGCCAGACCGGCTGGTGCCAGCAGGCGGGGGACACCTTCCTCGGCATGGGGCTGCGCGTGCTGGCCACCGACGCCAACGAGTATTCCCTCCTGGAATGCCGCGCGCTCGAACTCACGCCCGCCGCCTAAAAGCCGAAGAGGATGCCCTTGCACCCCGAACTCTGCCAACCGCGTCCTCCGTCCAGCGCTCGCTCGTGCCCGCTAGGCATTCCGCATTCTGCATTCTGCATTCTGCATTTCCCCAATGGCCGAACTGACCCCCATTGAGAAACTCCAGCCCTGCCTCCTGGATCGTCTCACGGACGACGATCCCACGAAACAGGAGGAGAGCCGCAACCAGCGCGTGGTGTCGCCGCAGCGGTACCGCCGCGGCGTCCTGCGCGACCTGGAGTGGCTCTTCAACGCCAGCGCCTACTTGCCGCTGGCCGGCCTGGAGGAATTCAGTCTGCAGGATTACCCGGAAGCCGCGCGCTCAGTCATCAATTTCGGCACGCGCCAACTCACCGGCTTGATCGCGCCGGACTTGGATGCCCTGCGCGAACAGCTCGCGGAGGCGATCCAGTTTTTCGAGCCGCGCATCATTCCGCGCAGCATGACCATCAACTCCAACCTGGAGCGCAACGTCGTCTCGTTCGAGATTCAAGGCGACCTCTGGGCCAATCCTGTCCCTGAACACCTCTTGATCAACACCAAGGTCGATCTCGAAACCGGCCAATGCCTCCTGGGAGACGCCACCAATGGATGAGCGCCTGCTTGAACTCTACAACACCGAACTGCGCCACCTGCGCGAAACCGCCGGCGAGTTTGCCCGCGAGTTTCCCAAAATCGCCGGGCGCCTCTCGCTCGATAAGGACGCCAAGGAAATCTGCCCCGATCCCTACATCGAGCGATTGCTCGAAGGCTTCGCGTTCCTGGCTGCCCGCGTCCACCTGAAGCTGGACGCCGAGTTCCCCCGTTTCACGCAGGGAATGTTGGAGACGGTTTACCCCGACTACCTCTGCCCGGTGCCGTCGATGGCCGTCGTGCGCTTCGACCCGGAACTCACCGAGGCCGCGCTGGCCGAGGGCTTCCTCATCAAGCGCGGCACGCTGATGCGCAGCCAACTGGGCAAAGGCGAACGCACCGCCTGCACCTTCACCACCGCGCAGGACGTGCGCCTGTTCCCGCTCACGGTCGCGGAGGCGCGTTACTTCACGCGCGACGTGGCCGAACTCAATCTCCCCCGGGAACTCAACGCCCGCGCCGCCCTCCGCATCCGTTTGCAGAAAACGATCCCGCAGCCTTTCCGCGAAATCAAAGCCGACCCGCTCAGCTTCTACATTCGCGGCGCGGACGAATTGCCCGGCCAGATTTACGAAGAGATCTTCGGCCACAAGATCCGGCTCATCATTCAGTCGCCCGCCGGAAAGAAGATCGTCGGCACACTGCCGCCCGACTGCGTTCGCCGCGTTGGATTCACCCAAGAGCAGGCGCTCCTGCCACCCAGTCCGCGCAGCTTTGAAGGCTACCGGTTGTTGCGCGAGTACTTCGCGTTTCCGCAGCGGTTCCTCTTCTTCGAACTGGCCGGCTTCCGCGAAGCCCTCGCCCAGGTGCCGGGTGAACAGGCGGACCTCATCATCGCCTTCGACCAACAGGACACGCGTTTGGAAGGCCGGGTGGACAAGTCCTGCTTCGAACTGTTCTGCACGCCGGCGATCAATCTCTTCCCAAAAACCCTGGACCGCATCCTGATGTCCGAGCGGTTTTCCGAGTTCCACGTCGTGCCCGATCGCAACCGCCCGCTCGACTTCGAGGTCTATCAGGTCGAGTCCGTGATGGGCTACGGCGAGACGCCGGACCAGGAGCGCGAGTTCCGGCCCTTCTACTTGGCGCGCGACACCGACGTGGAAGCCGGCGCGTTTTACGCGACCCAGCGCGTGCCGCGCATGTTGAGCGCGCGGGAAAAGCAGACCGGCCGCCGCTCCACCTACGCGGGCACGGATGTCTTCCTCTCGCTGGTCGATGCCTCCATGGCGCCGTACCGGTCGGACCTCCGCCAACTGGGTCTGCGCGCGCTTTGCACCAACCGCCACCTCCCCATCCAGATGGCCGTGGGCGTGGGCCGCACGGATTTCACCATGGACCTCAGCGGGCCGGTCGCTGCCATTCGGGTGCTGACCGGGCCGACGGTGCCGCGACCCAGCATCGTGCTGGCGGGGCAACCGCCGGATCGACCAGACCTGCCGGCGGGCCGTTTCGCCTGGCGGCTCATCAGCCATCTCTCGCTCAATTACCTTTCTCTCCTCGACACCACCGGCGACGAAGGCCCGAAGGCGTTCCGCGAAATCCTCAAGCTCTACGCCGACCCCAACGACCGCCAGGCCATCAAGGAGATCGACGGCCTGCGCGGCTTGCGCTACCGGCCCATCGTCCGCCGCGTGCAAACGAACGGGCCGATTGCGTTTGCGCGCGGATTGGAGATCATCGCGGTGTTTGACGAAACCGCCTTTGAGGGCATCGGGGTTTTCCTGTTCGGCGGCGTGCTGGAACAATTCTTCGCGAAGTACGTCTCGCTGAATTCCTTCACCGAAACCGTCATTCAGACCTTGCAGCGCAAGGAAATCATGCGCTGGCCCACACAGTTGGGGAAGCGGCAGATTCTCTAGCCCGCATCCATGCGGTAGGATAGGCGTCGGCGCCCGAGCTTCTTTCAAAACCGTAGCCGCCGACGTGAGGAGGCTCTGTTTTCATTGAAGTTTGAGCCTCCTCACGTCGGCGGCTACGGGGTTTTGAAATCACTTCGCCTGTCTCTGATATCAGCGCGGCGGGTCCGATACGGGCATAACGCGTGACCGGCGGCGATTGCCGAACGGTGAGCGAAACTCTCGAGAATGGAGACAGGCGCGACGCCTGTCCTACGGCTTCACAACCCGCTGGCCGCTGCCGTCTCCACCCAGCGCAGCGCCTGCGGCATCAGGCCGAAGGCCAGCATGGTCACGGTCGTCACAGCGAGGACCAAGCCGCCCGCGAAGGACACGGGCACGCGGGGAAACTCCCGGCCCTCTTCCGTTTTCACCAGATACATCCACTTTATGACCATCAGATAGTAGAACAGGCTCACGGTCGCGTTGATGACGGCCACGAAGATGAGCCAGTACAGGCCCTTCTGCGCGGCGGCGGCGAAGAGGTAGAACTTGCCGAGGAAACCGGCCAGCGGCGGAATGCCCGCCAGCGAGAACATCGCCAGCATCATCACGGCGGCGAGCTTCGGGTTCGCGACGGAAAAGCCCACGTAGTCGCGCATGTCTTCCTTGCCGGTGGCGGCGGCGATGATCGTCACGACCCCGAACGCAGCGATGTTGGAGACGAGATAAACCAGGAGGTAGAACAGCACGCTGGTCAGGCCCAACTCACCCGTGTTCGCCAAGCCGATCAGGAGGTAGCCCGCTTGCGCGATGCTGCTGAAGGCGAGGAAGCGCTTCATGTTCGTCTGGTAGAGGGCGACGAGGTTGCCGAAGGTCATCGTGATTGTGGCGAGAATGCAAATCAGCGTGGTGGCATGGGCCTGAAGTCCGCCGAAGGCCACGGTGATGACCTTGAAGAATAGCGCGAAGCCGGCCGCCTTGCTGGCCACGCTTAAGAAAGTGGTGACGGGCAACGGCGCGCCTTCGTAAGTGTCCGGCGTCCAGAGATGGAACGGCGCGGCGCTGATCTTGAAGCCAACGCCGGCCATGACCAGGACGAGCGAGACGATCGTGAGCAGGTCCAGAGAGAGCTTTGGCGTGATGCCGGCCAGGTAGGTCGTGCCTGTCATGCCATAAACGAACGAGAGGCCAAAGAGCAAAATGCCCGAGGACAGCGCGCTGAAAAGGACGTACTTGATGCCGGCCTCGGCACTGCGGAGTTCGTGACGGTTGAAGGCGACCAGCAAGATCAGCGGAATCGTGACGAGTTCCAGGCTGACGTAGAGGAGCACGAGTTCCTTCGCCGAGATCAGGAAGCACATGCCGATGATTGAGAGGATCAGGAGGCCGAGATGCTCGCCAATTCTGTCGCGGGAGATGAGTTCGACCTTTTGCTGGCCGGGCCAGGAGAGCAGCGCCGTCAGCGCGCCGGCCAGGAGGAATACGGCTTTGAAGACACGCTCAACGGGGCCGGCGTAGTAGGTGTCGCCGAAAACTCTGACCTGCGGGAACAGGGCCAGCACGTCGGCGGCGAAGAGCGCACTGAGGCCCAGCGTGGCGAGGATGACCTCGGCCTTGCCGTCGGACTTGTCGCGGAACATTCCGATGGAGATCACGAGGACCGCCAGGATCAGCAAGAGAAGCTCGTTCGAGATGGCGTAAAGTTGGTCAAGCATGGGAGAGCAGAAAATCCGAAACCTGACAAGCACTGCGGCGTGATGAGTGGAGCAGAGGCAAGTCAATCCCGGAGGGATTTAATGTGAATAGCCCCCGGTGCAACGGGGGGGCAAAGACGCAGCGACGATTCAACCCCGGAGGGGTTGAATTGGAACGCGAACGCGGTGGGCAAATGGAAAAAAGGCAGCCAGGTTCGACCCCTTCGGGGTCACTTCTCTTCGTAACACTGCCCCCCCGGTTGCACCCGGGGCTACTCACATTCGGCCCCGTTGGGGCCAGTGAGCCACGCTCCGCCAAGTCCACAGCGCTTCGGGCTTCGCGCCTCGGACTTCGTTTGGATTTTGGATTTTGGATTTCGAACTTCATCGTCACATCCCGGCGGTCAGCGCGGCGCCGCGCTGCAACTGGTTCATCACCGGCACAAGCGAGTATTCGATCATCCGAGTCATCCAGGTCGGCCAGCAACCGCTGAAGGCCAGCAGGAAGATCAGGATCACGAGCGGGATGCGCTCAATGAACGTCGCGTCGGTCAGATGCTCGTGGTGCGGGTCTTTCATCTGGCCGTAGAGCATTTTGGTCAGGGCGCGAAGCAGATACACGGCGCTTGTCACCACGCTGGACGCGGCGAGGATGGTCATGACGCGGTGGCCCCACGAGGCGTTGGCAAAAGCCCCAATGAAGACCTGGATTTCCGCGATGAACCCCGCCAGTCCCGGCAAGCCGAGGCCGCTCATGCCGCCGATCATGTAGGCCACGCCAAGAAACGGCATCACTTTCAGCAACCCGCCCATCTCCGTGATGTAGCGCGTGTGCGTCCGTCCGTAGATCATACCTACCAAACCGAAGAACAGCGCCGTCATCAGGCCGTGCGCGTACATCTGCACGCAGGCACCCTGCATCGCCGTCGCGTTCAGCGTGCCAAGACCGAAGAGCACCAGGCCGCAATGGCTCACGGAGCTGTAGGCCGTGATGTATTTCAGGTCCGTCTTCTTGATGGCGATCAGCGCGCCGTAGAAAATGTTGATCGTCGTGAGCACCATGAAAAACGTGCCCCAGGCCTTGGCGCCCTCGGGCATGAGATACATCATCTTCAAGCAGCCGTAGCCGCCCAGCTTCATCAGCACGCCGGCGTGCAGCATCGACACCGCCGTCGGCGCGGAGGCATGGCCGTCCGGCGACCACGTGTGGAAGGGCCACAAGCCGCCCAGCGTGCCGAAGCCAAAAAACATCACCGGGAACAGCCAGAACTGCGTGCTGGCCGGAATGCCCTTCTGCGCAATTTCGATCATCGAGAAGGTTGTCGCGCCGCTTTGGAAGTAGAGCACGACGATGCCGACCGCGATGAGGGCCGAGCCGCCCATCAGCATCAGCGTGAGCTTCATGGCGGAGTATTCGCGCGGGCCGGTGCCCCAGAGGCCGATCAGGACGTACATCGGAAGCACGGCGACCTCGTAAAAGAGGAAGAACAGGAACAAGTCGTTGGCCGCAAACACGCCGAACACGCCCGTCACCAGCAGCAGAAGGAAGATGAAGAACTCCTTGCCGCGATACTCGTTGTTCCACGAAGCGAACACGCCGCAGAAAATGACCACGGCGGTGAGCAGGATCATGAGCACCGAAATGCCGTCGGCGCCCATGAAGTACTCGATGCCCAGCTTGCCCAGCCAGGGAAACCTCTCGACGTATTCGAGGGCCAGCGTAGTGCCGGCGGGCTTCGCCGTGCCGTGAACGCCGCCGATCCGCTTCAGGAAATCCAGCACCAGCCACACGGCCTGGATCACCGTAATGCCCGTGGCGACGAGCGAAACCTGCTTGATGAGTTTGAGCCGGCTCGCGGGGATGAACAGGATGACCAGGACCGCAAGCACGGGAACCAGAACGATGGAGGAGAGAATGCCCATGAGTTAAAAAGAGAATCCGAAATCTGAAAGCCGAAAGCCAGAAGAAGGCCGAAGGCTGGCTGACGGACGGCGCTGGCTGGAAATGGCATTGCCTTCACTGGGCGACGGACTAAATTCCATCGCAGTTGAGCCTATGCAAACCATCGCAATCGAGAGCGCCAAGTTCGCGTTGATGGAACTGGTCGAGAAGCTGGCCGGGGGCGAGGAAATCGTCCTCACCAAGGACGCCAAGCTGGTGGCCAAGGTGCTGCCAGCGGAGTCGTCGCGTTCGTTCAAAGGACGCGGCTGTGCCAAGGGCCTCATCACGATGGCCCCAGACTTTGACGAGCCGCTGGAGTGCTTCAAGGAATACACCGAATGAAGCTCCTCCTGGACGCGCATTCGTTGATCTGGTTCCTGACCGACGACCCCAAGTTGAGCGCCAGAGCAGCCAGCGTTCTGGACGACGCAAGCCATCCCAGATGGACCAGCGCCGCCAGTCTGTGGGAGATCGCCATCAAAGTTGGATTGAACAAACTCCACTTGGGCGATTCGTTTGACCGGCTCTTCCCAGAGTTTCTGGAGAGAAACAACATCGGAGTGCTTGGAGTGGAGCTGCCACACTTGTCGCGTCTGCTCGCGCTTCCCAACATTTACAAAGACCCCTTCGACCGGCTCGTCGTGGCCCAGGCCATCGTGGAGAACCTCACGTTGGTGACGTGCGACCGGGAAATCACCAAGTACCCGGTGGCGACGCTCTGGTGAGGGAGCAGTCCTGGCCTGAAATCCAACCGACGCCGCGGCCACTCGGATTTCGGATTTCGGATTTCTTCTGGATTTCGCCATTCGGATATCGGGTTTGGGGAGCAGGGCAGCTAGTCCCGGTCGATCCTTTTCAGCGGCTCGGTTTTCTTGGCCATCACCAGGACCAATTGCCAGACGAACACGACGCCCACCGCCACGAGGCCCAAGCCCGCGACCGCGGCCAGCAGCCACGTCTCCGACTTCCACAGCACCAGCGCCAGCAGCAGCGCGCCCCCGATCACCCAGAGGAAATACGTCTGCAAATGTCCCGTCACCGTCTGCCGCAGCCAGTGGCCGCCGAGACGCGAGGCTTGCGCGCTCAGGTCCATCGCGCCATCGACACACTTCCGGTCGAACCAATTGAACGGCGCGGAGATGAACCGGAAGATGATCTTGTGCGTGACGAACTGGTACACCTCGTCCACGTAAAACTTGTTGAACGTGACCTTGTGGAACACGCCAAACGCGTGCTCGAAACGGTTCGGGACTTCGTTCGGCCGGAAGTAGAGGAACCAGGCGAAGCCGATGCCGCCCAGGCCCATCAGTGTGGCCGGGATGGCGATGGCCCAGTTGATACCGTGATGGCCGAGATCGCCGCGGTTCACGTAATGGCCGAACGGAATGAAGCCCGCCAGCACCGACGGCACCGCCAGCGCCACCAGGGGGAACAACATGCTCCAAGGTGATTCGTGCGCGTGCTCGTAACGGTGGTGATCCGCCGGCGTGCTCCAGAAGGTCATGAAGTAAAGCCGGAACATGTAGAACGCCGTCAACCCCGCGACGAACATCGCCGTGGCGAACACAAGGTAGTGGCCGTTGCCCCAGGCGGCGGCGAGGATTTCGTCCTTCGAGAAAAATCCCGACAGTGGCGGCACGCCCGCGATGGCCAGACAGGCAATGGCGAATGTCCCATGCGTCCACGGCAGCTTCTTGCGCAGCCCGCCCATGTCGCGCATGTCGTTGGAGTGGACGGCGTGGATCACGCTGCCCGCGCCGAGGAACAGCAGCGCCTTGAAGCAGGCGTGCGTGGTGAGATGGAACATCGAAGCCGTGAAGCCGAGCGGGTGGTCCATCGTGGCCACACCCAGCGCCAGCATCATGTAACCAAGCTGCGAGAGCGTGGAGAACGCCAGCACGCGCTTGATGTCGAACTGCGTCGTGGCGATCACCGCGGCAAACAGCGATGTGAAAGCGCCGATCACCATCACTACCGAGATCGCGGCGCTGGAGGCGGCATACATTGGGAAGAGCCGCGCCACCAAATACACACCGGCCACGACCATCGTCGCGGCGTGGATCAGCGCGCTGACGGGCGTGGGGCCTTCCATCGCGTCGGGCAGCCAGATGTGCAGCGGGAACATGGCGCTCTTGCCCGCCGCACCGCAGAAGACCAGGATCGCGCTCAACGGCAACAAGCTCACGCCGAGAATCGGCAGCTTGGTGTTGGCGAGGAGGTCGAGGGTTTCCTTCCGCGTGAGATCGAGGAAGTCCAGCCTGCCCGCGTAGTAGCTCAGCAGCAGCAGCCCCAGCAGGAAGCCGAGGTCGGCAAACCGTGTGACGATGAACGCCTTTTTGCAGGCCGCCACCGCGCTGGGTTTCTCCCAATAAAATCCGATGAGCAGGAACGAGCTGACACCGACGAGTTCCCAGAAGATGAAGATTTGCAGCACCGACACCGCCAACACCAGGCCGAGCATGGAGAAGCTGAACAGATTCAGGCAGGCGAAGAAGCGGCGATAGCCCTTGTCGCCATGCATGTAGCCGGTCGAGTAGATGTGGATGAGCGTGCTGATGGTGGTGACGACGACGACCAGCAGCATGGAGATGTCATCCACGAGGAGGCCCATGTTGCCGACGAGCTTGTCGGTAAAGCGCAGCCACGGATACGAGAGCGGCACGAGCGTCTGCCCGTGGGCGTGCCCGAAGTATTCAATCGCCGCGCCCCAACCAACGATGGTGGCGCCGATCATCGCGAGGATGGCGACGGTGGAAGAAACGTTCGGCTTGAAGGACCGCAGCGCCAAGGCCTGGATCAGGAAGCCCAGGAAGGGCAGGAGCGGAACGAGCCACAGATGAGAGATGAACCAAGAATGTTCTGTCATGACTTCTTCAAAGGTGATTTCTTCGCGGGCGTTCGAGTCAACTCATACAAGCTCGCCAAAGTCGCGGTCTTCAAAACGTCATAGCCCACGCCGACGCCATATCTACCCTGCATTCCTGACACAAGAGTCTCGAACTCCAACTCGTCGGGTCCACCGAAACGGTAAATTCGTTCGTAAATCTCAAGCGGCTTATCATCCGGCAAGAGAAGCTCCGCCTCGTGCGCTCCGAGTTGGAAAGCTTGGCAGAATGTATCAAGAAACTCCTTCACCAACTTCGTTTCGCACTCTCCGTATCGGGCACTCCATTGAGAAAGCTCTGGAGTTCTTTCGCGATAGGGCTTCGGCAAGCGATGGCTTAGCATGTTTAGGAGTGACTTCATGCCGTGAGTCCCCCGTCGCTGTGGCAAAAGGCTAATGATTCAACGCAAAGACGCAGAGACGCAGAGACGCAAAGAGGAGAAAGTCTTGCTTTCCTCTGCGCCTTTGCGGCTTTGCGCCTTTGCGTTAATCCTGTCATCACGACTTTGCTTTCGTTCCTTCCGGTCAGTGCTTCAGCGAATCCGCCTGTTCGACATCAAGCTGCTGCTTGTGCCGGAAGAGCACGATTACTATGGCGAGCACCACCGCCGCCTCGGCCGCCGCCACGGCGATGATGAAAATCGGGAAGACCGCGCCCGCCGCGTCGCCGCCCCAGCGGAAATGGTGGAAGGCCACGAAGTTCAGCGCGGCGGAATTCAGGATGATCTCCACCGACATCAGCATGGCGATAAGGTTCCGCCGCGTCAGCAGGCCATACACGCCCACCGCAAACAGCAGGGCGGAGAGGATGAGGAATTGGTTGAGGGAGGGACCGTTCATAGCAAATCAGATGGAGAACCACGCGATACACGAATCACACGAAAAGCGCCCTGACTGGTGGGGCGAGCGTACCCGCGAGCCGGGGAGAATGCATCGCCGCAAACGGCTCGCGAGTACGCTCGCCCCACCGTGCCGGCCATTTCGACAACCACGCTTTCGTGTATTTCGTGTGTTTCGTGGTGGCTCACTTGGCCTCCTTCTTGTCCGAGCCAGCGCCGCGCGCAATGGTGATCGCACCGACGATGGCGGCGACGAGGACGAGCGAGATAACTTCAAAGGGGAGCACGTAGCCGTTGCGCTCGGGCGAGAGCAGCGCGGTTCCGATCTCCGTCACGGAAGCGGAGCGGGCCGGAACTTGGGCGACGCCGAAGTCGTGGCTGTGCGCGGCCACCGCGAGGAGCGTGAACAGTGCTGCCGCCAGAAATCCAGCTACGGCCTTGCGCCACGTGGCAGCGTGATGGACCTGCTTCTGCGCCACGTCCGCGACCAGCAGCACGACATAAACAATCAGCACCACGATGCCGCCGACATAGACCATGATCTGCACCGCGGAAAGGAATTGGGCGTCCACCAGCAGGTACAGTCCCGCGATGCTGAGGAGCACTCCGATCAGCCCCATCGCCGCACGGAAGAGGTTGTGAACCGTCACGACGAAGTAGGCGCTGAGCAGCGCCGCGGCGCTGAAGAGGTAGAAGAGGAAGGTGTTCATGCAGGGAAATGCGGAATGCGGTGTGCGGACTGCTGAATCCGTGAAATCCTCCGCCCTTGGCCCGAAACAAATCCGAAATCCGAAATCCTGCGCTGGTTCGCGGGCGCAGGTTTTCGGATTTCGATACTCAGGAAGCTTTCGGCGTTGGACATTCGGGCTTCGGAATTCATCGGCGTCAGGCCGCTTTGTTTGGCTCGTCCGGAGTTGCAGGCTTGACCGGCGCCGGTGCGGCGGCAGGCGCTGGTGGCGCCTTCGCGGCTTGCTCCGCGCCTTGGCTCTCGGCGGCTGTCGTGCCGGGCAGGGCGTCGGCGTTGAGGAGCATCGTGAGTTGGGAGCTGTCATAGACGGCGTTCTCGAAGGTCCGCCCCATCGTCAGCGCCTCAGAATGGCAGGAATCGACGCAGAGGCCGCACACGGTGCAGCGCTCGAAGTGATAAACAAACTTTTCCAGCACCGGCTTCTTGGTCACCGGATCCTTACCGCGGACAACTTCAAGCGAGCCGTTCGGGCAGGCCTTCACGCAGACGCCGCAGGCGGCGCAGACGTAGCCTCCTTTCTCCGGGTCGCGCACCAGTTCGACGCGGGCGCGGGTGCGTTGCGGGAGCTTCAGCGTCTCGCGGTTCTCCGGATACTGCTGGGTGATGACTTTGCTCGGCTTCAGGAAGTAGCCCATCGTCAGGCCGAGGCCCGAGAGCAGGCCCTTCAGGCCGTCGTACGTTTTGTGAATCATGCCCATAGTCTGTTGCGGTTCAAATTAAACGTTGGGGAAAGATACAGCCTGGACCCTGAAGGTTCCCCAAGTCCTTTCGCCATGCGCGCCGGAGGCGGTTGGTTTGGCGTTCTCATGTTTCGGAGCGACCTGCGGCACGGGAGCTGCCGGCGTGGCACTGAAGAAATACCATCCGCCCGTCGCCAGCACGGCAGCCACGGCCACGGTGGCGAAGGAAACCGGCATGAGGAATTTCCACTCGAAGTGCATGAGCTGGTCCACGCGCAAGCGCGGGAAGGTCCAGCGAAACCACATCACCACGAACACCAGCGCCATGACCTTGCCGAAGAACCAAACCCACGGCGGGATGAGGTCGAAGACGTGGTTCAACCCGTCCATGCCGCCGATGTGGAAGGGCATCCAGCCACCCAGGAAGATGGTGGCCGACACGCCGCTGACGATGAAGATGTTCACGAACTCGGCGAGGAAGAACATGGCGAACTTCATCGCGGAGTATTCGGTATGGAAGCCGGCGGCGAGCTCGCTTTCGCCTTCCACGATGTCAAACGGCGTGCGGTTGCACTCCGCGGTGGAGGCAATGGTGTAGATGACGAATCCGAGCAGGCCCACCACCGGCGCGCGCCAAATCCACCAGCCTTCGCGTTGCGATTCCACGATGTCGTGGAAGTCGAGCGAACCGGTGAAGATCACGGCGGTCAGCAGGGCCAGCGCCGCGGAGAGTTCGTAAGAAATGATCTGCGCCCCGCCACGCATGGCGCCGAGCATGGACCACTTGTTGTTGCTGGACCAACCGGCGGCCAAAATGCCGAGAACGCCGAGGGAGGAAATGCCGAGCACGAACAGAAGCCCGACGTTGAATCGCACCGCCTGCATTCCGGGCGCGTAGGGCAGGAAGCTCAAGCAGACGAACGACGCCGCAAAGGTAATCAGCGGGGCCAGGTAGTAAATGATGATGTCCGCATTCTTGGGCGTGATGTCTTCTTTGGCGAGGAGCTTGAGCGTGTCGGCAACGGTCTGAAGCAGCCCGTGCGGCCCGACGCGCATGGGGCCAAGGCGCTGTTGCATATGTGCGGCGACCTTGCGTTCAATCCATATCAGCACCATGCCAAGCACGGAAGCCAAACCCACCAGCAGCACCGCGGCCGCGGCCATCTTGATGAGTTCGACCACCCAGGGAATGCCGATGGCGTCGGTGAGACGCTGGGTCAGGTCCAGGACGAATCGGTCGGTGTGGTAGAGAAAGTCGCGCATGGATCAGAAAGAGGGGAACCACGAAAGACACGAAAGACACGAAAAGAAAACGCCGATCCCGGAGGGATCAAATGTGAACGGCCCCCGGTACAACCGGGGGTTCCCGTTACGAACGGAGCGCAACCCCGGAGGGGTTGAATTGGGCGCGCCACAATTCGACCCCTTCGGGGTCGTCTCACTGCAACGAACCGAGTTCCCCTGGTTACACCGGGGGCTATTCACATTTGGCCCCTTCGGGGTCGGCAGACTTGTGATTTCGTGGTTTCTCATCAGCGGTCGATGTCGGGAATCACGAGGTCGAAGGTGGACATGATCGTAACGATATCCGCCACGCGCCAGCCTTTGACGATGTGCGGCAGCGCCGAGAGGTTCGAGAAGCCCGCCGAGCGGATCTTCACACGATACGGCTTCGGCGTTCCATCGCCGACGAGGTAGAAAGCGATTTCGCCGCGCGCCGCCTCGCAGCGCGAAAGGTAGCGGCCGGGCGGAATGCGCAGCACGGCAGGTAACTTGGTGCGCACAGGGCCTTCCTTCGGCATTCCGACCAGCGCCTGTTCGATGATCTTGAGGCTTTGACGCATTTCTTCGAGGCGCACTTTGTAGCGTGCCCAACTGTCGCAGCCATCGCTCACCGCCGTTTTCCACTCGAAGCGGTCATAGACACCGTACTGGTGGTTCTTGCGCACGTCGTAATCCACGCCGCTGCCGCGCAACGTCGGGCCGGTCACGCCGTAAGCTTTGGCGAGATCGGGCGGAAGGATGCCCACGCCTTTGGTGCGTTCCTGGATGATGATGTTGCCGGACAGGAGCCGTTCGTATTCTTCAATGAGCGGCTTGAAGTACTCGCAAAATTCGCGTGTGTCCTTGACGAAGTTTTCTTCCACGTCCTCCATCAAGCCGCCGGGGATGATGTAGTTCATCGTCAGGCGCTGGCCGCAGGTCTTCTCGAAGATGTCGTTCACCTTCTCGCGGTCGCGGAACCCGTAGAGAAACGGCGTGAAGGCGCCCAGGTCCATGCCGAAGACGCCCCACCAAAGCTGGTGTGACGAAATGCGCGTCAGCTCGGACAGGATCACGCGCACGTATTCGGCGCGTTCGGGCACGGCGATGTTGCAGGCCTGCTCGACGGCCATCGCCCAGCCCCAGTTGTTCATGTGGGCGGAGAGGTAGTCGAGGCGCGAGGTCAGGTGGGTGAACTGCACCGCCGTCTGGGCCTCGCCCATTTTCTCAATGCCGCGATGCACGTAGCCGAGGTGCGGCGACATGCCGAGCACGGTTTCGCCGGCCAGCCGGGTGACGAGGCGGAGCACGCCGTGGGTGGACGGATGCTGCGGCCCCATGTTGACGAAATACTCGTCGATGGTCGGCGTGGCGACCGGGGTGGTGGGAGCGAGGACGTTCATCGAGGCGGAAAATCAATACGGTCTTTTGACCATCTGATGGAGGTCATCCGCGTAATCCTTTCGGAGCGGGTGGCCGGTCCAGGTGTCGTCGAGCAGAATGCGGCGAAGGTCCTGGTGTTTGTTGAACTTGATGCCGAACAGGTCGAACACCTCGCGCTCGTGCCACTCGGCGGTGGGCCAGAGATCGCTCACGGTGTCGATGGCAGCCTCGGCGCGCGGGATGTCCGTCACCAGCGCGACTTCGCGACCGTCGGTGAAGTTCGTCAGCGCATAGACCATCTCAAAGCGGTTTTCCTTGATGAAGTCAGTGGCTGTCACCAGCAGGCAATAGTCGAAGCCAACTTCCTTCAGCTTCTGGGCGAACGCGTGAATGTTCGCTGCGGGCACACGGAAGGCGGGCAACTTGCCGTTCAGTTCCCAAGTCGCACCAGTGCCAAGCACCTTCTGCAACTCGTCCCGCAGCGCGATGATCTTGGGATCAGGTGGCGGAGGCGGGGGCGGAACAGGCTTCGCAGACGCCGGCGCAGCCGGCGCAGGAGCAGCGGCGGGCGCGGCGGGCTTCGCCGGAGCCGGAGTTGCGGGAGTCGGTTGGGCCGGTTGGGGAGGGGAGGATTCGTTGCTCATCGGCCGCTGTAGTCTTTCATTGGGTCGAGAACACCGTGTTCAAACGGCCAAGGAGGCAGCGGTCGCGGTTCGCGGAAAGCGCCCTCGCTCCTGATCTTTTCTTGAAGCGTCATCAACGCGTGGAGCAAGCCTTCGGGCCGCGGCGGGCAGCCCGGCAAATACACGTCCACGGGGATGACTTTGTCCACGCCTTTCACGACGGAATAGTTGTCGTAGTAAAACGGCCCGCCGCTGACGGTGCAGGCACCCATCGCCAGCACCCACTTCGGTTCGGGCATTTGCTGATAAAGCAGGCGCAGGCGGCTGGCCATTTTGTAAACAATAGTGCCGGCCACCACGATCATGTCCGCCTGCCGCGGCGTGGCGCGGGCGACCTCGAAGCCGAAGCGTGACCAGTCGTGCCGCGACGCGCCGGTGGACATCATTTCGATGGCGCAGCAGCTCGTGCCAAACGTGAGCGGCCAGAGCGAGTTCGAGCGCGCCCAGTTGAGCAGCGACTCAAACTTGGTGAGCAGGAAGCCGCCATCAGGCATCGGGAGCCGGTGCTGTGGCAGCTTTTCCGCCACGGATTTGGTTTCGGGTAACGTCTCTACTGCCATACGAGGTATTTCTTCCGCCAAGCGTACACGAGGCCGAACACGAGAATGGCCAGGAACACCGCGCCCTCCACCAACGCGAACACGCCAACCTTCTTCAGCACGACCGCCCACGGGAAGAGGAAGATCACTTCCACATCGAAGACGAGGAACAGCAACGCGAAGATATAGTATCCCACGTTGAACTGACCCCACGCTCCGCCGAACGGGATTTCGCCGCACTCGTACGGCGAGGTCTTCTTCGCGTCCGGCGCGCTGGGCGCGATCAGCCGCGAGAACCAAAACGATCCCAGCACGTAGCCAACTCCGACCAGTGCCATGAATCCCAAATAAAAGATGTCCAGGTCTGCTTTCATGGTGCAGAAAAAAGTCGGGCGAGAATCTCAGGGTATCGCCGAGGGGATGCAAGGATTTCCTCCGAAGACCGGCTCCAACGGATGACTTAAATCAAGGCGGGTGAGAATTAGGGTCCGCCCAGCCAAGGTTGGGATGACATGGATTGAGACCAGTTGGGACGACGCGCGGAGCCTGGGACTCCGTCAAGAGGAACGGCACGCCGAAACGAGCCAGTTCAGGGAACCCGCAACGCCCGGTCGAGCCGCTGCCACAATTCCTCCGGTTCCTCCAATCCAACCGAGAGCCGGATCAAGTAACGGGAGACGCCGCACGACTCCGCCCAGTCGAGTTCGGTGTAGTGCGCGAGCAGCGTGAAGGGGCAGGCCAGTGTGAACACGGTGCCGAGACTTGGCCCTTTGCAGACGGCCATGTTGTCATAGATGCGCGCGGACGTCATCTCGGCGTTCTTGGGGAGGAAGGTGACGAGTGACCCCCAGCCGCCTTGCGGACGGCGCACGGCTTCATACACGTCGCTGAATTCCCATTTCGGATACCACACGCGCTCGACCGCCGGGTGGTTGCGCAGGCGCTCGGCGATCAGCAGGCCGTTGGCGTTGTGGCGGAGCATGCGGTGGGGAAAGTTGCGCGCCTGCGTCGTCAACACCACCGCGTCTTCTCCCCAGAGCAGTTCCTCGTGCTGCGAGCGCACGATGGCCTTGAGTTCCGAGTAGAGATCGGAGCGGGGATTGCAGATCAGCCCGCCGCCCATCACATCGCAGGTGCCGGCGACGTATTTCGTCAGGCTGGTGGCGATCAAGTCAGCGTAGCGGCCGAGGTCCACGTTCACCGGCGTGGCGACCACGTCGTCCGCCACCAACGGAATGCGTTGTTTCTGGAGAATCGGAGCAATGCGGCGCACGTCGGCGGAGCCAAGCAGTGGGTTGCCGGGAATCTCGCAGAAGCACGCGGCCAGCGGCTGGCTTTGGACGAGCGCGCGAAGATCGTCGGTGATGGTCGCCAAGTTGTGGAGCAAGGTGCCGCCGTGTCCGAATTTCTGCTGCAGCTTAAGCGTATCGACGTAGGGGAAGCCAAGCTGCGCCGTGGGCCGGCCTGGACTGCGCTGCATGATGGCCCGCAACGCGGCAAACTGCGCAGCCATCCCCGTGGGCGCGAGGAAGACGTCAGTTTCCGAACAATGGTAAAGCCCGGCCAGTTGCCGGCGGATCAAGCGACGGGCGGCGTCAGCGTCCGCAGTATCGCGTCGCCCGGCCAAGGCGGCTTCGGCCTGTCGAGTGGGGACAATCAGACCTGTGTGCTGCCAAAATGCCTTCAAGGCCAGGGTGCCGGCTTCGTTCGTGACGACGCCAAAGATTTCACCATGTGGCACGACCTTCGCCGTCTCACCGCTTTGCTGCTTGATGAATTGCGCGCACCTTTCGGCAACACGCGCTGACGGAAACGGCAGGCAAGGCCGGGAGCCTGCAATGCCACGCGCGAGTTCCCCGATCAGCGGGTGAATCACGAAACGCGGGTAGCCGCACTGGAGCCGGTTCATCACCTCGGGCTTCTTCTCCTCGTAGCCCACCACGTCCTGCCAGCGCGGCAGGGCCACAGAAACGGCGTGAGTGGAATCAGGAATCGGCAGGCCGAGTTCGTCAGCTTGCCAGACTGGGTGTTTCAGAAGGTCGCGGGCGATCATTCGCGTGAAGCCGATAAAGCGTTGAAGCGTTGAAGCGGGGCGCGTCCAGAACAGAATTACATTCCCAGCACCGCTTTGATCGCCGCGTCGATGTCGCGGCGCAGGTCTTCCACGTCCTCAATGCCGACGGAGAAGCGGATCAATCCGTCGCCGATGCCGACCTTCAGTCGCACGTCGCGCGGCACGGAGGCGTGGGTCATCGTCGGCGGGTGGCAGACCAAGCTCTCCACACCTCCCAGGCTTTCGGCCAAGGTGAACAACTGCAGCTTGCGGCAGAACGCCAGCGCCTTCGTTGCGGAGCAGTCCAGTTCGGCGATGATGATTCCCGAGCCGCCTTTCATCTGCCGGCGGGCCAGCTTGTATTGCGGATGACTCGGCAGGAACGGGTAGCGCACCCTGCGCACGCCCTGGCGTTTCTCCAGCCAGCGGGCCAGCGCCAGCGCGTTGGCGCAGTGGCGTTCCATGCGCAACGCGAGCGTTCGTTGTCCGCGCGCCGTGAGCCAGGCATCAAACGGCGATGGCTGCAAGCCCAGCGCCTTCTGGGCGAAGATCATTTTCTCCTGCCAGGCTTTGTCGTTGGTCGCCACGATGCCGCCGAGGCAGTCGCTGTGTCCGTTGACGTACTTCGTGGTGCTGGAGAGCGAGAGCGTCGCGCCCAGTTCGATGGGACGCTGGAGGTAGGGCGAGGCGAAGGTGTTATCGACCAACGACACCGCCCCGACTTCGGTCGCGACTTGGCTCAGGCCCGCGATGTCCACGACCTTGAGCAACGGGTTGGTCGGGCTTTCGAGCCAGAGCATCGTTGGGCACTGGCGGCGGATTTCGTCCCAGTTCTCCTTCCGGCTCAGATCGAGGTAGCGAACCTGAACGCCGAACTTGGCAAACACTTTGTCGAAGAGCCGGTAGGTGCAGCCATAGACGTTTTCCTCCGCCAGGACGAGATCGCCGCTCTGGAGCGTGGACACGACCGCGGTGATGGCCGACACGCCGCTGGCGAAACACGTCGCGTGGCGCGCTCCTTCGAGCGACGCGGCGCTTTGCTGGAGCAGGCGGAAATTGGGATTGCCCGAACGCGTGTAGTCGAAGCCGTCCGGGTTCCCACTTTGGAACGTGGAAGTCAAATAGACCGGCGGCATGACGGCGCCCGTGGCGCCCGAGAAGCCGCAGCTCTCATGGACCGCGCGCGTGGTGAAGCCGTTTCTGTTTTCAGGTTTCATTCGTTGCCAGAGATTCAAATCACATAGTCCGCTCCTCCGACCGCTTCGCCGCGGAGTTTTCGCGCGCGTTCGCATAGGTCAGCTACGGTCACGTTGTCCAGCACTTTCAAGATGGCCTCGCGCACCTCTTTCATCACGCTACGGATAGCGGCTTGCACTTCGTCGGGACCGTGGCGATGGCGCGCAGATCGTTCGGCCAGCACCGGCGTCGGCCCCAGCGCGCCCTCGACGTGCCGGATCAGCGCCGCCAGCGTGATTTCTTCCGGCGGTCGCGCGAGTTGGTAGCCGCCCGAAACGCCGCGCCGGCTCTCGACAAACCCGCCCGACTTCAGGTCGTTCAGAATCTGCTCCAGGAACCGCTTCGGGATGTCCCGCTGTTCGGCGATGGCCTGGATGCGCACGATGCCCCGGTCGTAGTTCTCACCCAGGACAATCAACGCTCGCAAGGCGTATTCACCACGCAGCGACAGTTTCATAGACGGCGGCAATGTAGAATCTACATCGGGTTAATCAAGAATTTGTTTTGGCCAGCCAGATGATAGATTCACTCCAAATTCAGGTTGAAGCGAATTATCTGCATATTCTCTATTGACATGGTGTAGTTTTCTCTTCATCTTCGCGCTGTTGAAACTGAAACGGCGATGAATACGCTGAAAACAAAGCAAGAAACCGATGCCGCCTGGCTGAAGATTGTGCTGCAGCAGATCGGCTCGCTGCATTACGGCGTGGTGCAAATCATCGTCCACGACGGCCGCGTCACACAGATCGAGCGGACGGAGCGCGTGCGCTTGGACAAGCAACCGCTCACTTACGAAATTTGAAACCTACCAGACCTCTGGCGGCGACACACAACACCAGTGAACTGACCGAACCATCGGAAGCCATCCTGACCATGAAAAACACAACCAATGAAGTTCAACAAACTGGTGCTCGCCGCCGTCGTGCTGGGAGCCCAAACCGTCAGCTCCAACTTGCGGGCGGACGCCGCCACTGACCAACTCGACGCGCTCAAAAAGCAAATCGAACAGCTCACCGAAAAAGTGCTCATCCTCGAAAAACAAGCCACCACCGCGAAGATCCAGCAGGCGCCTGCTGTCTCGCTGAACACGAACGGCCTCGCCGGCGTGGCCGCCGATCCGAGAGTCGAGCAACTCGACCAAAAGGTCCGCATCCTGGAACGCCAGCGCGAACTCGACCTGGAATCCGCCGCTGAAAAGGCCAAACAGACCCCGCGTGTTTCGCTCGGCGCGAACGGCTTCTCCGTCACGTCCGCCGATTCGAACTTCGTGTTCAAGGTGCGCGGCTACGTGCAGGCCGATTCGCGCCTGTTCGCGAGCGATCATGTGGGCAGCACGGCCAACGACACCTTCCTCATCCGCCGTGCCCGTCCGATTCTCGAAGGCACGCTTTACGAGAAATACGACTTCCGCGTGATGACCGACTTCGCAACCGGCATCAACAGTTCTGCCGCGAACAACGGCTTCCTGCAAGACGCCTATCTGAACGCCCGCTTTCTGCCGGAATTCCAGGTGCAAATCGGCAAGATGAAGGAACCGGTCGGCCTGGAGCGCCTCCAGTCCGGCGCGAACCTGCTCTTCGTCGAGCGCGGCTACCCGACGCAACTTGTGCCCAACCGCGACGTGGGCCTGCAAATCCAGGGCGACCTCTTCGCCGGCAAGCTCCGCTACGAAGCCGGCGTCTTCAACGGCGTGGGCGACGGTGCCAGCGGCGATGTCGATGCCTCCGATGACGAGAAGGACATCGCGGGCCGCCTTTTCGCGACGCCGTTCAAAGACAGTGGCACAGACGCGTTGCGCGGACTCGGCTTCGGCGTGGCGGGCACTTACGGCAACCAGGACGGCGCGGGTCTGGTTAGTAAATACAAGTCGCCCGGCCAGCAGCAATTCTTCGCTTACCGCAGCGGCGCCGGCACCGCGACGGCCCCGAACGTCGTGGCCGACGGCGACCACTGGCGCGTCTCTCCGCAAGCCTCTTACTACTGGGGACCGTTCGGCCTGTTCGGCGAGTATGTCATCTCCGACCAGCGCGTCCGCCGCGACGCCGGGACTTCCAGTTTCGCCCACGTGCAAAACACCGCTTGGCAGGTGGCCGCGTCCTTCATCCTCACCGGCGAGGAAGATTCCTGGAAAGGCTTCACGCCGAAAAACCCCTTCAACCCGGCCAAGGGCGGCTGGGGCGCGTGGCAGCTTGCCGCCCGCGTCGGGCAGTTCGACGTGGACAATCGCGTGTTCTCCACCAGCGGCAGCCTCGCCGACTCCGCGACTTCAGCCAGCGGCGCGACCTCCTGGTCCGTCGGCCTCAACTGGTATTTCAACAAAAACGTGAAACTGAACTTCGATTACGAGCAAACCGACTTCACCGGCGGCACGAGCGCCTTCCTGAAGAACAGCGAAAAAGTCTTCTTCACCCGCGCCCAAGTCTCCTTCTAGCCTGAGCAACTCTTGAATCTCAAACGAACAACGACATGAACTCCTTCAATTTCCTCAAGACCGCCAGCCTAGCCCTGGCCCTGGCCTCCGCCGCCCAGGCCAAAGACATCAAGCTCCTCAACGTCTCCTACGACCCGACGCGTGAACTCTACCAAGAGGTCAACGCCGCGTTCGCCAAGTCGTGGAAAGCGAAAACCGGCGACACCGTCACGATCCAGCAATCTCACGGCGGCGCCGGCAAACAAGCCCGTGCGGTCATCGACGGCCTCCAAGCCGACGTGGTCACGCTCGCCCTCGCCTACGATATTGACGCCATTGCAGAGAAGGCACGGCTTTTCCCCGCCGACTGGCAAAAGCGCCTTCCGCACAACAGCGCGCCCTACACCTCGACGATCATCTTCCTCGTGCGGAAGGGAAATCCGAAAGGCATCAAGGACTGGGACGACCTCGTGAAGCCTGGCGTCTCCGTCATCACGCCCAACCCGAAAACCAGCGGCGGCGCGCGGTGGAATTACCTCGCCGCCTGGGGCTACGTCCTGGAGAAGACCGGCAACGACGAGGCCAAGGCCCGCGACTTCATCGCCAAGCTCTTCAAAAATGTCCCTGTGCTCGACTCCGGCGCGCGCGGCGCGACGACCACCTTCGTCCAGCGCGGCATCGGCGATGTGTTCATCTCGTGGGAGAACGAAGCCTTCCTCGCGGTGAAAGAATTCGGCGCGGACAAGGTGGAAATCATCGTCCCCTCCGTCAGCATTCTCGCGGAGCCGCCGGTGACGGTGGTGGACAAGTTCGCCAAGAAGCATGGCACCGAAGCGGTGGCCAAAGCCTACCTCGAATTCCTCTACTCGGACGCGGGCCAGGACATCGTGGGCAAGCACTTTTACCGTCCCCGCTCCGAAAAAGCGGCGGCCAAGTACGCCAACGTGTTCACGAAGCTCAAGCTCTTCACCATCGACGAAGTCTTCGGCGGCTGGCAGAAGGCGCAGAAGGCCCATTTCAACGACGGCGGCGTCTTCGATCAAATCTACAAACCGCAATAGCCGGTGCCGCGCGGTGACGGTTTAGGTGAACCGCCACTCCGCGTTGAATCTCAGCCTGACCACGACATGACCACTACTTTGACCTCATCGCAGTTTGGCGCGCGCGCCACGGCCCCCAGCCGGCGCTCCATCGCCGAGGTGCTGGCTCCGCTTGAAAAGATGGCCGCGAGCTCGCCGAACCTCGTTGTCAATCATCCTGCCCACTTCGAGTTCGGCGGCGAGACCTGCGAACTGCCACGCTACCTGTTCATCGGCCCCAATGGCGGCGGCGAACCGATCCGCGTCGGCCTGTTCGCCGGCATCCACGGCGATGAACCCGAAGGCGTCTATGCGCTCGTCCAGTTCCTCCGCGCGCTGGAGCGCAAACCGGAACTGGCGACGGGCTATTGCCTGTTCATCTATCCGATCTGCAATCCGACCGGGTTCGAGGACCACACGCGCCATGCCCGCAGCGGCCAGGACCTCAACCGCGAGTTCTGGCGCGACTCCGTCGAACCCGAAGTGCGGCTCCTCGAGAGCGAACTCCGCTCGCGGGCGTTGGACGGCCTCATCTCGCTGCACACCGACGACACCAGCGAGGGCTTCTACGGCTACGCCCACGGAGCGTTGCTGACGCAGAGCTTGGTCGAACCGGCGCTCGACGCTGCAGAGCAGTTTCTTCCGCGGAACCGCAATGCGGTCATCGACGGCTTCCCCGCGCAGAACGGCATCATTCGCGACCACTTTGAAGGCGTGCTCAGCGCCCCGCCGCCCGTGCGCCCGCGCCCGTTTGAGATCATTCTCGAAACGCCGCAAAGCCCGCCGACCTACTTGAAAGAGGCCGCGCTCGTGATGGCCCTCCAGACCATCCTGGCCGAGTACCGCAAGTTCATCGCCTACGCACCGAATCTGTGATGTTCGCCCTGGCCTCTAAAGAACAAAGCGCCCTCCCCGGCTTCCGGGTGACGCTGGCCTACAGCGTGGTCTATCTGGGCTTGATCGTGCTGATCCCGCTGGCCGCCACGTTCCTCAAGACCGCCAGCATGACGTGGCCTGCGTTCGTCGAGGCCGTGACGTCGCCGCGCGTGCTGGCGTCGTATCGGCTCACGTTCGGCACGTCGCTCATCGCCGCGACGGTCAATGTCGTCTTCGGCCTGCTCGTAGCCTGGGTGTTGGTGCGATACCGGTTTCCGGGCAAGAAGTTCGTCGATGCATTCGTCGATCTGCCGTTCGCGCTGCCGACGGCGGTGGCCGGCATCGCCCTGGCGGCCATCTACGCGAAGAACGGCTGGATCGGCCAGTTCATGGACCCGCTCGGCATCAAGACCGCGTTCAGCCCGCTGGGCGTGCTGATTGCGCTCACGTTCATCGGGCTGCCATTCGTCGTCCGCACCGTGCAGCCGGTGCTGGAAGACTTGGAGCCGGAGCTTGAAGAAGCCGCCGTGAGCCTGGGCGCGAGCCGCTGGGAGACGTTCCGCCGCGTGCTCCTGCCGCCGCTGTATCCGTCGCTGCTGACGGGCTTCGCGCTGGCCTTTGCCCGCGCGCTGGGCGAATACGGCTCGGTCGTGTTCATCTCCGGCAACATGCCGATGAAGACCGAGATCACCCCGCTGCTCATCATCACCAAGCTGGAGCAGTACGACTACGCCGGCGCCACTGCCATCGCCGTGGTGATGCTGATCGCGTCGTTCGCGCTCCTGCTCTTCATCAACCTGCTCCAGAAATGGAGCCTACAGAAAACGAGAGGCTGACGCATCATGGCCGGAGCCATTTCCAGACTCAACCGTCCGACGACCGCGCGCCGCCCTACGCACGATCCGGTGTGGGTCCGCTGGACGCTCACGCTCACGGCGCTGGCGTTTCTCGGTCTCTTCCTGTTTGTCCCGCTCGCCGCGGTGTTCACCGAAGCACTGCGGCGCGGGGTGGGACCATATTTCGAGGCGTTCCGCAATCCCGACGCCATTGCCGCGATCACGCTGACCCTGACCGTGGCGGTCATCGCCGTTCCGCTCAACCTCGTCTTCGGCGTGGCGGCTTCGTGGGCCATCGCCAAGTTCAACTTCCTTGGCAAGAGCGTACTCATCACGCTCATCGACCTGCCGTTCGCCGTCTCTCCGGTCATTTCCGGTTTGATCTACGTGTTGCTCTTCGGCGCACAGGGCTTGGTTGGGCCGTGGCTGCAGGACCACGACATCAGCATCGTCTTCGCGGTTCCTGGCATCGTGCTGGCGACGATCTTCGTGACCTTCCCGTTTGTCGCGCGCGAACTGATCCCGCTCATGCAGGCGCAGGGCAACGACGAAGAGTTCGCCGCTCTGACGCTAGGCGCGAGCGGTTGGCAGACCTTCCGGCGCGTGACCCTGCCGAACATCAAGTGGGGCCTGTTCTACGGCGTGATCCTCTGCAACGCCCGCGCGATGGGCGAGTTTGGCGCCGTGTCGGTGGTGTCCGGCCACATCCGCGGGCAGACCAACACGATGCCCTTGCATGTGGAAATTCTTTACAATGAGTATAACTTCGTGGCGGCCTTTGCGGTGGCGTCGCTCTTGAGCCTGCTGGCTCTGGTCACGCTGGCGCTGAAGAGTATCGTCGAGGCCAGAAGCCACTCGATCCAGACCGTGCAGCCGTGAGTCGCGCCCCGCAAACAGCATGAGCATTGAAGTTCGCAATATCACCAAGCGCTTCGGCAGCTTCACCGCGCTGAACAACGTTAGCCTGGAAGTCCGCTCCGGCGAACTGGTCGCGCTGCTGGGACCATCTGGTTCCGGCAAGACCACGCTGTTGCGCATCATTGCTGGACTGGAATTTGCCGATGCCGGTTCCGGCCAGGTGTGCTTCAACGGCGAGGACGTTACGCACCGTTCCGCTGCCGCGCGGCAGGTGGGTTTCGCGTTCCAGCACTACGCGCTATTCCGGCACATGACGGTGTTTGAGAACATCGCTTTTGGTCTGCGGGTTCGCCCACGCGCCGAGCGGCCTGCCGAGAGTGAGATTCGCCGGCGGGTCGCGGAGTTGCTCAAGCTGGTTCAACTCGAACAGTTCGAGCAGCGTTTCCCGTCCCAGCTTTCCGGTGGCCAGCGCCAGCGCGTCGCCCTGGCCCGCGCGCTGGCGGTGGAACCGAAGGTTCTCCTGCTGGACGAGCCGTTTGGCGCGCTGGACGCCAAGGTCCGCAAGGAACTCCGCCGCTGGCTGCGCGAGTTGCACGAGAAGGTCCCCATCACGACGCTCTTCGTCACGCACGACCAGGATGAGGCGTTGGAAGTGGCCAGTCGCATCGTGGTCATGAACGAAGGCCGCATCGAACAGATCGGCGCCCCGGACGAAGTCTATGACCGCCCGGCCAATCCCTTCGTCTATAATTTCCTCGGCAACGTGAATCTCTTTCACGGACGCATTCATGAGGGCCTGGTGCATCTCGGCAACACGGCGTTCGCGGTGGCCGGGCATGATGCTGCCGCCAGCGTTCCCGCCATCGCCTATGTGCGGCCGCACGAAATCAAGGTGCTCAGCCGTCCCAACGGCGTCGGCAGTCTGCCGGCGCTGATCCGCTACGTGAATTCCGCCGGGCCGCTGGTCCGCCTTGAACTCGAACGCGCCGACGACCGCGGCCCGTTTTCCGTGGAACTCACGCGCGAGGAGGGCCGCGGCCTCGCGCTTCAGCCCGGCGCCCAAGTTTACGTGGAACTCAAGAACCTCCGCGTATTTGCTGACGACTACTCGATCTGACAACCACCCACCACAGAAAGGACAGAACATGGCTCGCATCTACAACGACATCACTGAAACCATCGGCAACACCCCGCTCGTGCGGTTGAAGCGCACCGCGCAAAAACACGGCGCCCTCGCCGACGTGCTGCTCAAACTCGAATTCTTCAACCCGCTCGGCAGCGTCAAAGACCGTATCGGCGTTTCCATGATCGATGCCGCCACGCGGGACGGCAAGATCAAGCCCGGCACCGTGCTCATTGAGCCAACCAGCGGCAACACCGGCATTGCGCTGGCCTTTGTCGCCGCCGCGCGCGGGCTGAAACTCGTCCTCACCATGCCGGAGACGATGTCGCTCGAACGGCGCAAGCTGCTGAAAATCCTGGGCGCCAAAGTCGTGCTCACCGAGGGCGCCAAAGGCATGAAAGGCGCCGTGGCCAAGGCCGAGGAACTTCAGGCGAAGATCCCCAACAGCCTCATCCCGCAGCAGTTCTCCAATCCGGCCAATCCGGAAATTCATCGTCAGACCACCGCCGAGGAAATCTGGAAGGACACCGATGGCAAAGTGGACTTCGTCGTCTCAGGCATCGGCACGGGCGGCACGATCACCGGCGTGGCGGAAGTCATCAAACCGCGCAAACCGAACTTCAAGGCCATCGCTGTGGAGCCGGAGCGGTCGCCTGTCCTAAGCGGCGGTCCGCCCGGACCGCACAAGATTCAAGGCATCGGCGCCGGCTTCGTGCCCGCCGTGCTGAACACGAAGATCATCGACGAGATCATCAAGGTGAAGGAAGAGGACTCCGGCCCCATCTCGAAGGAAGTCAACCAACTCGACGGCATTCCCGTGGGCATTTCCAGCGGCGCCGCCATCTGGGCCGCGCTCCAGGTCGCCCAGCGCCCGGAGAACAAAGGCAAGCAAATCGTCGTGATCGTGCCTTCCTGCTGCGAACGCTACCTGACCTCGTGGCTCTTCGCCGACGTCAACGTGGAGAGCGATTCGGTGGAAGACTTGGTCACGGCCTAGACCCCATTTAATTCCAGCCACACATGAGCCACCACGAAATACACGAAACACCGCAGGGTTTGCTGAGTTCGTCGTCGCGCGGTTGTCATGGGTCATTCACCCTCGGCTGTCGGCGATGGAGCACAGGCAAATCGGCGCCTCTCTCTGTTCGTGTATTTCGTGTGTTTCGTGGTTCTCTGTGACCGCCCCAGTTTATCATGACCGCCCCTGCCGCCACTCCAGCCAAAGTCTCTGCCAACGAGTCGCTCAAAGCCGGCAGCCCCACGCTGTCGGGCACCATCGCACAGACCCTCGCCGATCCGAACACCGACCATTTTTCGGACGACGACAACCAGTTCCTGAAGTTCCACGGCATCTACCAGCAAGACGACCGCGACCTGCGCAAGACGGGGAAGAAATACATCCTCATGGTGCGGCTGCGCCTGCCGGGCGGTGTGATGACACCCGCGCAGTATCTGGCCTGCGACGATCTGGCCACGCGCTACGCGAACAACACGTTGCGCGTCACCTCGCGGCAGGGGTTTCAGTTTCACGGCGTGGTCAAGGGTGGTTTGCAGGCGCTGGTCAAGAGCATCAACGACGCGCTGCTGACCACGCTGGCGGCGTGCGGCGACAACAACCGCAACGTCATGGCGCCGCCGACACCGCCGACGAACGATCTGGGTCAGTTGGTCCACAAGCACGCCCGCGAAGTGGCCGCCGCCGTGTCGCCCCGCACACCAGCCTATCACTCGATCTGGATCGACGGTGTCGCCCTCAATCTCGACGAGCCGGCGAACAGGGATTTCGTCGATCCGCTTTACGGCAAGACCTACCTGCCTCGGAAGTTCAAGATCGGCTTCGCTATCCCGCCGTTGAACGACATGGACATTTTCACGAACTGCTGCGGCTTCATCGCCATCGCCGATGCCGGCGGCAAGTTGCTCGGTTACAACCTGACCGCGGGCGGCGGCATGGGCCGCAGCCACGGCAACGAGGCCACATTCCCGCGCGTCGCGGATGTGATCGGTTTTCTGCCGCCGGACAAGGTCGTTGATGTGGCGAAAACAGTGCTCACCATCCACCGCGACTTCGGCAGCCGTTCGGATCGCAAACATGCCCGCCTCAAATACGTGCTGGCTGATCGCGGCGCGGCATGGTTTCGCGAGGAACTGGAACGGCGTCTTGGTTTCAGGCTTGAGGACGCGAAGCCGTTCGAGTTCACCAAACAAGGCGACGCGTTCGGTTGGCACCGGCAGGCGGACGGCAGGCTGTTCCTCGGCCTGTTTGTGGAAACCGGCCGCATCATAGACAAGGAAGGTTGGCGGATGAAGACCGCATTGCGCAAAGTTGTGTCCAAGTATCAGCCCGAAGTCCATCTCACGCCAGCGAACAACGTTCTTCTCACCAACATCGGCGCCGAACACCAGGGCGCGATCACCCAGCTCTTCGCCGATCACGGCGTGAAGATTGAAAATCAGGGCAGCATCCTGCGTCGCGCTTCGATGGCCTGCGTGGCGCTGCCCACGTGCGGACTGGCTTTGGCCGAAAGCGAGCGCTACCTGCCCGATCTCATCACGCGCATTGAGGCGTTGCTCTCCGAAGTCGGCCTCGGCGACCACGAGATCACCATCCGGATGACTGGTTGCCCGAACGGCTGCGCCCGGCCTTACATGGCGGAGATCGGTTTCGTGGGCAAAGCGCCGGGGCGATACCAAATCTGGCTCGGCGGCAACGAGCCGAGCACGCGCCGGAACCGGCTTTGGAAGGACAACGTCAAGGACCCGGACATCATCACCGAACTCCGCCCGCTCTTCACGCGCTACGCACAGGAGCGGACGAGCGGGGAGCGGTTCGGTGATTGGGTGGCTCGCGTGGTGTGGAGTGAAGCAATGCCCGCAGCGAGCTAAATTGGCATGAAGCCCAAGCTTTCAGAACGCGACCAAGCCTACCTTCGCCGACGGGCCGAGTATTTTCGCCCGTTTGAAGAAGCCGCGAAAGCTGACCCTGACTACTCGAGGAAGCAGCCGTCCGACGCTCGCTTCGCATACGTCTATTATCTCAACGAGAAGAAATACGGCCCATCAGTGGTCAACAGCCCTATGAAGCACGTGTTCCAAATCGTCAAGACGCGCGTGCGTTGACCGACAGCACCAGAACCTTTCATGACCCCCGACCAAATCGCCCAAGCCAACGCCGAGTTGCGCGGCAAATCTCCGCTCGAGATCACTCGCTGGGCGATCACGCAATCGCGGGGCCGCGCCGTCGTTTCGACGAACTTCCGTCCCTACGAAGCCGTGATCCTGCATCTGGCCACGCAAGTTGAGCCGGACATTCCGGTGTTGTGGGCCGATCACGGCTACAACCGCCCTGCAACCTACAAACACGCCGAGCAGCTCCGCGCGCTGCTCAAACTGAACCTCAAGGTCTACGTGCCCAAGATGACCGCCGCGCATCGCGACGCAATCCACGGCCCCATCCCTACGCCCGATGACGAAGCCGCGCTCAAGGAATTCAGCGCCGGCTTCAAGCTCGAGCCGTTCGCGCGCGGCATGAAGGAACTGGCCCCGACCATCTGGCTCACCGCGCTTCGCAAAGTGCAAAACCCCAATCGCGCCGGACTCGACATCGTTTCCGGGGACCAGAACTTCGGCACGATCAAGGTCAGCCCCGTCTTCTACCTGACCGATGCGGACATGGAGTCTTACCTCAAGCAGCACAACCTGCCGAACGAGTGGGACTACTTCGATCCTGCAAAGGCGGATGAGAAGCGGGAGTGCGGACTACACGCGGCGTGGGGCGGGGAGAAGGTTGAAGGGTTGAAGAGGTTTCGGCAGCACGACTTTGCCGTTTCCGGCGATCTATCGAAGAATCATGAAACCAACACAGCCAGTAAACTACAGGCAGCCTGCTCCGCAACCGAGGGAGGCGTTCAGGACGTTCGAGGACTTGGAGGTTTACAGGTTGTCGCGAGAATTTCGGAAAGCTGTGTATGCTGTGGCGCGCCGCTTGCCGGACTTGGAGAAGTTCGGACTGGCAGGCCAGATTCGGCGGGCTGCGGTTTCTCTTACCAACAACATTGCGGAGGGACACGGGCGATTTCACTACTTGGAGCAAATCAAGTTCTCGCTGATTTCTCGCGGCTCTCTCGAAGAACTGATCGATGATCTGAACGTCTGTGAAGACGAAAGCTATCTGCCGCTCACCGAGATCACTGAGTTGAAAAGCAGAGCCTGGCACATCCATCGAGTCCTGGCCGGCTATCTCCGTTACCTGCGCGAAAAGAAACAGGGACACTCACTGGCGCTCCATGAAACCTTTCCAGCGTATGGCCTGACCGAGGAAGTCCTCGATACCCTTCTCGCCGAAGCGCCCGCCCCCACTTCAACTCTTTGACTCTTCAACCCTTCAACCTGGATGCACAGCTACCATCTCGACCATCTTCAATACCTCGAAACCGAAGCCATCCACGTGATGCGCGAAGTTGCCGCCGAGTTCGAGCGGCCTGCGCTGCTCTTCTCCGGCGGCAAGGACTCCATTTGCCTGCTGCGCCTCGCGGAAAAAGCCTTCCGCCCTTCGGACATCCCGATGCCGTTTCTCAACATTGAAACCGGGCACGAGTTTCCTGAACTCCTGGCGTTCCGCGACCACCGGGCAAAAGAACTCGGCGCCAAACTCATCGTCCGCACCGTCGATGACGTCCTTGCACGCGGGGTGGCGGTGCAATCCTTCGGCGAAACCAGTCGCAACCGTCTCCAGATTCCCGCATTGCTTGGCGCGATTGAAGAGTTCCGCTTCGACTGCTGCATCGGCGGCGCGCGGCGCGACGAGGAAAAGGCCCGCGCCAAGGAACGTTTCTTCAGCTTTCGCGACAGCTTCGGCCAGTGGGACCCGAAGAACCAGCGTCCCGAAATTTGGAACCTCTACAACGCCCGTCTGAATCCCGGCGAAAACATGCGCGTCTTCCCGCTCTCCAACTGGACCGAGATGGACGTGTGGGAATACGTCCGCAAGGAGAAGTTGGAAGTGCCGAGCATCTATTTCAGTCACGAGCGTGAGTGCTTCCGCCGCGGCGGCCAATGGCTGCCCATCCCACCGCCGCACACGGACAACGGCCGTCCCGATCCCTACGCCGGCGCGCGTCCGAAACCGAACGAGAAGCGTGCCAAACTCATCGTCCGTGTGCGCACCATCGCTGACATGATCAGCACCGGCGTGATCGAATCCCGCGCCGACAGCATCGATGACATCATCGCCGAGATCGCCGCGGCCCGCGTGACCGAACGCGGCACTCGCGCCGACGACAAGGCGTCTGAAGCGGCCATGGAGGATCGAAAAAGGGCCGGGTATTTCTGAGTTCCATCTTCAAAGGCATCACCCTACAAACAAGCATGTACGACAGATGGAGCGAACTCGAAGGCGGGACTCACCCCGTCCTCAAGAATATTCTCACGAGATGGAACCAACTCGTCCACAAAGACGGTGTACGCGAACAGCGGTTGCATCGTTTCTTGGAAACACATGCACACCTATTCTTTCGCGAATATGGGTTCGCAACAATCGTTACGAAGCTGAGGTTCGGGGCCGATTTTGTCTCGGATTTCGTTGCGGTTCACGATCTGAGAAGCGAAGGCATTTTGTATACCCTAATTGAAATCGAACGGGCTGACTCAGCTCCATTTACCAAAGAAGGACATGCATCGGCTAGATTAAGTCGCGCAATTCAGCAAGTGTTGTCATGGAAAACATGGCTTGTCGGTCATCCCGCTGAGAGCGCCAAACTATTCCCTTCATTGCTGCGACGCTTGGAACACCCGGTCTTCCGCTACCAGATTATTATCGGCACCCGTGCTAACACGGACGCCTGGACCGACAGGAGGAACATTCTAGCTGAATCTTTGGGGATCAGCATCCGTTCATTTGACAGCTTCGCCGATCGATTGAAAGAGTCTTTCGTTTTCGACGATCTGTCTGACATCCACAATGAGGAGCGACTCTTCTCACCCGAACAAAGAAATCGTCTTGCCTGTCCCTTCTTTGCGGCGTTGTCCGACGGACAGTGGCGCGAGCTGCTGGGCAAGAAACCGGCGAGTGCGAGTTTCATTTGTGAATACGGAGAAAAACTTTTGCAGCTTCGACGGGAGAATCGGTTCGCTCGCAGATTTCGCGCCGGAGATTAGTGCAATGAAGCCTGATTGCTTTTTTCCTTCCTTCAAGAGTTCCTCGCTAGAGAGGGCAAATCTGTTGGCTCTACTGTCTGCCCGATTCTGAATTCCCCCTTGTAACCTTAGTATGGCCCTTCCTGCTCACCACCCCGTCGATCTTCTCCGCTTTAACACCTGCGGCTCCGTCGATGACGGCAAATCCACCCTCATCGGCCGGCTCCTCTACGATTCCAAGAATCTCATGGAGGACCAGATCGAGGCGCTGGAGCGCTCCGCCGACATCACCGGCGGCGGCCAGATCAACCTCGCCAACCTCACCGACGGCCTCCGCGCCGAACGCGAGCAAGGCATCACGATCGACGTGGCCTACCGTTACTTCGCCACGCCGCGCCGCAAGTTCATCGTCGCCGACACGCCGGGCCACGTGCAGTACACGCGCAACATGGTCACGGGTGCCAGCAACGCCAATCTCTCCGTTGTGCTGGTGGACGCGCGCCAGGGCGTGATCGAGCAAAGCCGCCGCCACACCTGTATCGCTTCGCTGCTGCGCATTCCACACCTCGTCATCGCAATCAACAAGATGGACCTCGTCAATTGGAGCGAAGAGCGCTTCATCGAAATTCGGGACGAGTTCGAGGAGTTCCTCCCGCGCCTCGACATGAAGGACGTGAAGTTCCTCCCCATGAGCGCGCTCGAAGGCGACAACGTCGTGGAGTTCTCCGCAAAGACGCCGTGGTACACCGGCCCGACGTTGCTAGGTCATCTCGAGAGCGTTCACATCGGCAGCGACTGGAACCTGAACGGCTTCCGCCTCCCGGTTCAATGGGTCAACCGACCGAACAACCCCACCGATCCGCGCTGGCATGACTTCCGCGGCTTCAGCGGCCAGATCGCCGGCGGCCTCGTGCGCGTCGGCCAGAAGGTGATGGCCCTGCCCAGCGGCCTGGCCACCACCGTGAAGGAAATCTGGACTTACGACGGCCCGGAGGACGAAGCCTTCTGCCCGCAATCGATCACCCTCGTTCTTGAACACGACATCGACGTCAGCCGCGGCGACATGATCATCGGCCCTGACCATCTTCCCGGCTTCAGCAGCGACTTGTTCGCTGATGTCTGCTGGATGAACCCGCGGCCACTGCAAACTGGGCGGAAGTACTTCCTCAAACACACGACGCACACCGTCCAGGCCGTCGTAACTTCGATCGAGAACCGCCTCAACATCTCCAACTTTGAGCCGGAGCCTGGACCGTCCGAACTTGCGATGAATGACATTGGCGAAATCCGCCTGCGCACCGCCCGGCCGGTCATCTTCGACGGCTACGAAACGAACCGCCTGACCGGTTCGTTCATCCTGATCGAACAAGGCACCAACGCGACGGTGGCCGCCGGCATGTTGTTCCCGCCGCGCGAAGTGGTGAAACCGGAGGCCAGCGATTTCGTGATCTGAGGCTACGCCCGAATCCGCCCCATCAGCTTCCGCGCCCGCCGCACCCAGACGCGCTCGCGTTTGCGCTCGAAGGCTGGGCCGTGCGGCGCGTCGGTGAGCACTTCCTGCAACTGCTCGCGGGCTTTCTCCGGTTGTTGCTGGGCCAGGTATAGCTCGGCCAATTGCACGCGGGCGCGCGAGTACGAGTAGCCGGCGGTCACTTGCTCCCAGACCGCGATGGCTGCGTCGGTATCGCCCAGCGCCGCCAGGGTTTCCGCCAGCGCCATGAGCGAGTGGCCGTAATCATGTTTCGGATTTTCCTGGCACGCGCTTTCGAGCAAGGGGCGCGCCTCGGCGGGCCGCTTCCGCCGCAACAGGCATTGGCCGAGGTGAGCACGGGTGTCGATGTCTTGCGGGTCGCGCTCCAAGGCCGCGCGGTAGCTGGCCTCGGCTTTGTCGAGCTGGCCGTGCTGGAAGTAGATGTCGCCGAGTTGCAGGTGGTGGTGGGGCTTATCGAGATGGTGAATCTGGGCTTGGAGTTCCTGGATGCGGCGCCGGTCCACCGCGCCCGGCAATTCGAAGCCGCGCATCCCACCGGACGAACTGCGATAGACCATGAAGAAGTACCAAATCGAGGTGAAGCCTGGGAAGATCAGCATGAACACCACCCAGGTCCACTCGCGTTCACGGATGGCGTGAACGAGCATCCAGATTTGAAACGCCGCCACCAGCAGGAGGAACGGTGACGACAGCAAGTGCCTCACCTGCTCCCAGCTCAATGAAGTCAGATCGAGCATGGCGGTGAAGGCTAAGCCGACGTTCGCAGTCCACTCACGGCCCGCCGCAACAAGTCCAGCGCCTGCTGGGATGTCACCCACTTGAACGTCTCGCGATCGAACGGGTTCAAGTGCCGCTGCACGAGGGTTTCGCCCGGCGTGGCCAGGCCGATGAAGACCGTGCCAACGGGTTTGTCCGCGGTCCCGCCGGTGGGGCCGGCGATGCCCGTGACGGCGAGGGCATAGTCTGTGCCCGCCCGCTGCCGCGCCCCGTCGGCCATCTCGCACGCCGTCTGCCGGCTCACGGCCCCATGCTGCGCGAGCGTCTCCGCGCGGACGCCGAGAGAAGCCTGTTTGGCTTCGTTGGCGTAGCTCACGAGGCCGCCCCAGAACACGACCGACGCGCCTGGCACGTTGGTGAGACGGTTCGCAATCAAGCCGCCGGTGCAAGACTCCGCCGTGGCCAGCGTCAGTTTCCTTTCGGTCAACGACTGCACGACCGCGGCTTCGAGCGAATCTTCGTCCGCGCCGAAGACCAGTTCGCCGATCAAGCTGCGCGCGAGGCTCTCGGCTTCGGCCACAAGCTTCGCCGCGAGTTCACCGCGGGCGGCGAAGCGGACATCGACCTCGCCGACGCGCGCGCAATAGCCCAGTTCCAGGCCGGCGGCCACGAGCGGCTGGAGCGGCCCGGCGATCTTCTCCTCCAGCAGCGACTCGCCGAGGCCGGTAGTCTTGAGCGTGCGACAGACCAAGGCCGTCTGCTGCGGGTAGCGCTGCTTCAGGAGCGGCGCGACTTGGTTCGTGAACATGGGCCGCAGTTCGCGCGGCGGGCCGGGCAACATGACGAGCAGTTGCGGCAGATCGCAATGGCTGGCGTGGCCCGCTTCGATGACCAGCCCCGGCGCCGTGCCGAAGGCGTTGAGCAGCACCGTGGCGCCTTCCGGTACCAGCGCCTGCACTTTGGTGCTCTCGACCATCCGCCGTTTGCGCGCGGTGAAGTAACTCTCGATTTGGCGCAGCACGGCGTCGTCGAGATGCAACTTCCGCCCGAGCAACGCGGCGATGACGTCGCGGGTGCGGTCGTCGCTCGTGGGGCCGAGTCCGCCGGTGGTGATGACGAGGGGCGCGCGGGCCAGTGCTTCCTGGACCGCCTGGCTGATGGCGCTGGCGGAGTCATCGACGGCCACCTGCCGGGTGACGACTAGGCCCATGTCGGCAAGCTGCCGGCAAAGCCACTGTTGGTGGGTGTTAAGGACGCGGCCCAACATCAACTCGGCGCCAGTGTTGATGAGTTCGATGTTCACGACGGCCAGATAGTGAAACGGGCTAGGGAAAGCGCAAGCGGTGAATGGGGATACTGGGAAGGTTGACGCCTCATTTCGGAAGAGGCGTGCCTCGTCTTTGCTTCAACCCCTTCAACCTTTCACTCAGTCACTCGGCATTCTTTTTCACCTTCCGCCCCGCCCGCTTCCCTTGGCGTCGTTGCCAAAGCTCGAACAGGTAGAGCGCAGCGATGATGATCGAATGGCGGATGCGACCGGACTCAATCAACTCGGGAATTTCACGGATCGGCACCAGTTTCGTCACCAAGTCCTCGCCGTGGTCCCACTCGACGGGATGCTTCAATTCGCAATTCCGCACCAGCACGGTGTAGCAGCGGTTGTTCAGGAAGGCCGGATTGGGCAGGGCCTTGTAGAGCAGGGTCGCCGGGCGGCCGTCGTAGCCGGTTTCTTCCCGCAACTCCCGCAGGCCGGCCTTGACCGGCGACTCCCCAGCGTGCTCGATCAGACCACCGGGGATCTCCAACTCCACCGTGTTCGAGCCGTGGCGAAATTGCTCCACCATCACGAGCTGCTCGTCGCGCGTGACAGCCACCACGTTGACCCAGTCCGCGCTGTCGAGCACGATGAACTCGTGCGGTTGGCCCGTGCGCGGCGAAATCTTCTCGTCGCAGCGGGCGGTGAACAGGCGCAGGTCGGCCAACGGACGCGACCGGACTTTTTTCCAGGGCTTAATCATGATGGAGCGCAAGAGAGGAGGAGAAACTTTCGACCGAAGTTCGGAGGCCGTTCACAGACCTCGTTCCTTCGCCGCCCAACCTTGACGCATGAGGCCCAGCAGATGGGCGAGGGCGTCCTCGTAGGATTGGCCGCGTTCGGACATCAACTGTCGGGCGCGTTTGTCGAGTTGCTGCGCCATGTCCGGCGACTTCACCGGAGGACAACCGAGGCCGACGAGCGCGTCGGCAAGTTCCTTGAGGTCCATGCCAAAAAAGAAATGCGGATGAAGCGCCCGCTCCATCCGCATTTCGGAGAATCCAAGGTCACTTGATCGAACTGGCGGCAACGATCTTGATACTCTCGACGCCCATGCGCTTGTCGGGCCGGTCCTGCGGGTGGGTGGGCGTGGTGGCAATCTTCTCCAGCACGTCGTCACCCTTGATGAGCTTGCCGAACGCCGTGTACTGGCGGTCCAGGAAAGTCGGATTGCCGTGGCAGATGAAAAACTGGCTGCCCGCCGAGTCCGGTTGTTGCGAGCGGGCCATGGAGAGGACGCCGCGCGTATGGGACCGTTCGTTGAACTCGGCCTTGATCTTGTAGCCGGGATCGCCCGTGCCCCACGACGCCTCTTTCGCGGGATCCTTGGTGAGCGGATCGCCGCCCTGAATCATGAAGCCCTTGATGACACGGTGGAAGCAGGTGCCGTCATAAAAGCCCTTCTTCGCGAGGGTCTTGAAATTCTCGACGGTCTTGGGGGCGACATCGGGCCAGAACTCGACGACCATCTCGCCTTCGGTGGTCTTGATGACGGCAACTTCGTTGGTGTTCACAGTATTGGTTTCGGTGGAGGCAGCCGCGGCTGCGTTGGTGGAGGTGGCCCCGGCCTTGGTGTCCTTGGCTTCAGTCTTGGGCGGCGCGGCGCCGGCAGGAGAGTCGGCCGGGCCTGCCTGCGAGCAGCCGGCGATCAGCGTCGCCGCCAAACCCAACGCGCAAGTGATGACAAGTTGTTTCATAGCGCGGGAGATGTGCCACAGAACCAGAATGAAGTCACGCGCAGATTTTTCCGAGAGGAAGAGCTTCTTTCAAAACCGTAGCAGCCGACGTGAGGAGGCTCTGTTTCCGTTGGAGTATGAGCCTCCTCACGTCGGCTGCTACGGGGTTTTGAAATCGCCTCAGAAAGTCGGCGGCGCTCTCGAGTCGACTCAAATTATATGTTACCGGCGCAGGACGTTGAACTCGCTGCTCGGCTTTCGGGCTGAATGTGACGCACCGCCCGGCCATCCAATACCCATGCGTTATCCGACTTTAATCTGGCTGCCTGCTCTGTTCGTCGGCCTGCCGATGAGCGCGGCGGAGACGTTGCCGCCGTTTCCTCCCGATCCTCAACAGCACCTCGAACGCACTTGTTTCCAGACCGGCCAAGGCTGGAGCGAAATGGGAAATCTGCGCTCCGATGTCGCCATCGTGTACGGCATCGACGCCCGCCTGCCGCAGCGCATCCAGACTTGGCGCGACCGCGGCTATCGCATCCACGTGATGACTGGCGTCTCCTGGGGCAGTTACCAGGACTATCTCTACGGTCGCTTTGACGGCATCAACCACGAAGACGAAGCGCAAACCGACCGTAGGGGCAACAAGATCAGCCACGGCGGCGATGTCTATTACATGTGCCCCGGCACGAACTTCGGCAAGTTTCTCTCCGTCGGCGTCCAGCGCGCCCTTGACGCCGGCGCCGAGGCGATTCATCTCGAGGAACCGGAGTTCTGGGTGCGCGGCGGTTACTCGGAGGGATTCAAACGAGAGTGGAAGGCTTACTACGGCGAAGACTGGCAGCCGCCGCACAGTTCCGTGGACGCGCAGTGGCGGGCCTCGAAGCTGAAGTACTTTCTTTACCGCCGCGCGTTGCAGCAGGTGTTCGATCACGTCCAAGCCTTCAACCAGCGCAGCGGCCGCAAGGTCCGTTGCTACGTGCCCACGCACAGCCTCCTGAACTACGCCCACTGGCGCATCGTCAGCCCGGAGTCGAGCTTGGCGCGGCTCAAGGGTTGCGACGGTTACATCGCGCAGGTTTGGACCGGCACCTCGCGCACGCCCAACCTGTATCGTGGCCAGCTTCGCGAGCGCACATTCGAAACCGCCTTCCTCGAATATGGCGCCATGCAGAACCTCGTCCGCGCCACGGGCCGCACCGTCTGGTATCTGAACGACCCCGTCGAAGACAACCCGGACCACAACTGGGAAGACTACCGCGTGAACTGGGAATCGACGATGGTCGCGTCGCTCCTTCAGCCCGAGGTGTGGCAATTCGAGGTGGCCCCGTGGCCCGAGCGCGTCTTCGGCGGGCGCTATCCGAAAAAAACCAAGCGCGAGGAACGCGAGTCAATGCCGCCGGCCTACGCCACGGAAGTGCAGACCGTGATCAACGCGCTCAACGACCTCAAGCAGCCCCGCGTCGAATGGGACTGCGGCACCACCGGCGTCGGCCTGCTGGTGAGCGATTCGCTCATGTTCCAGCGCGGCGAGCCAACGCCCAGCGACCCGCACCTCAGTCATGTTTATGGGCTGGCACTGCCGTTGGTGAAACGCGGCTTGCCGGTCATGCCGGTGCAACTGGAGAACCTGACCGTGCCCCGTTACCTGGACGGCGTGCGTGTTCTCCTCCTCACTTACCACGGCATGAAGCCGCTCGGCCCGGAAGTTCACGTCGCGTTGGCCGACTGGGTCAAGCGCGGCGGCGTGCTGGTGATTTGCGACGACGACACAGACCCGTACCTCGCCGTGCGCGAGTGGTGGAACAGCGACGGGTGCCGTTACGCCACGCCGCGTGAGCATTTGTTTGAGCAACTGGGCCTGTCAGGAGCCAAACTCGATCCCGCCTCAGCCGCGAAACCCGTGACCGTGGGCCAAGGTGCCGTTCTGTGGCTCCCTGAGAATCCAGCCAAACTCGCCGCCACCGCTGACGGCGACGCGCGGGTGGCGGAAACCGTGAAGCAAGCAGTGGCGCGTGCCGGGCTGAAATGGCGCGAGACGAACTACCTGTTGCTCCGTCGTGGCCCCTACGTCATTGGCGCGGGACTCGATGAATCCGTTGCCGGCGAGCCGAAGACGTTGCGGGGCCGCTTCGTCAACCTCTTCGATCCCGAGTTGCGCGTCCGCGACAGCGTCACGCTGGCGCCAGCAGCGCGGTGTTTCCTCCTCGATCTCGAATCAAAACGCGGCCCGGAACCGCAACTGCTCGCCTCCGCCTGCAAGGCGCTGCCGACGAAGCGAGCCACCAACTCCTTCACGCTGGCAGTTGAGGGCATCGCCAACACGCCAGCGGTGGTCCTGCTTTACGCATCGCAAGCGCCGCGCGCCGTCACGCTCGCCGGCGAGCCGCTCCAGAGCTTCAACTACTCCGCTGAGGCGCGACTGCTTTGGCTACGCTTCTCCAACCAATCCAGGCCGCGCGAATTGCAGGTGGAGTTTTGACTCCTGTCGCCCCCGTGAGTGATTGGGGTGCATAGCCGGCTCGATTGGCCACAGATTTCACAGATGGCACAGATGGGGAAGGGCTTTTCTTCAATCTGTGCAATCTGCGCCATCTGTGGCTCCATTCTGCCGCTATGAATGACATCACCCATCGAACCAACAGCGGCGAGTTTCTGTTCAGAGAGATTACCCAAGCCATCATTGGCGCGGCGTTTGAGGTCCACAAGCACCTCGGCTACGGCTATCTGGAGAAGGTTTATCAGCGGGCCATGCAGGTGGAGCTGCGACTGCGTGGTCTCCTGGCAGCCTTGGAGCATCCCATCAAGGTCCACTACAAAGGCGTGGTGGTCGGGGACTACGCGAGTGACCTGTTTGTGGAGGAGAAGGTCATGGTGGAACTCAAGGTGGCGCCGGAGTATAGCGCGTCGGACGAGGCGCAACTGATCAACGAACTGGTGTCCACCGGCGTGAAGGTGGGGCTGCTGATCAACTTTGGTCGCGAGCGGGTCGAGTTCAAACGGCTCGTCCACTGAAAGAAGGAGCCACCGATGGCACGGATAGCACAGATGGAGAAAGGGCCTTTCTTCAATCCGTGAAATCTGTGAAATCTGTGGCGGCCTCGCGCAGCGGGCGGCACGAGCGCGATTATCTCACCAGCAGGCTCCGCAGTTCACACGCGTGCAGGGTGAGTTCAAGAAGGCGGTCGCGGTTGGACAGGGTGGTTCCCGAAACAGCGTCTTGCACCGCGCCAGCCACTGGCAGACGGATTCCCACCTTCGCTTTGGACGCGAACCCGGTGTTAACCACCGCCAGGTAAGTCCCATGATCGGGCGTTCGGATGACGCGGACCACGACTTCCGGATCGTCGCACGCGCCGGCCAACCGCTCGCTGGGCAGCGCGGGCAGGGCGAGGAAGTTGGCGTTGAACTCGCGGACATACCGCGGGAAGCCGCGGCCAAAGTTGCCACCATGCAAGTAGCCGAGCAGGGTCGGATCACCGTTCGCCACGGCCAGCGCCTCCGCCATCATGCAGGCGGGGCCGGCGCGCTCGAGGTCGGCGACGAAGTATCCGAGTTTCTCCTTGTCCTGTTGGTCGAACGCCATGTTCTCGTTGAGCGAGTAGTGGCGCATCACGGCCAGCCCGGACGGCCCGCGAAACGCCTCGAAGGTCTTCGGCGACGCCGCGGTGTAGGAGCGATTGATGCAATGGGTCATCAGCACGCCGGGCGTGTCGTGGTAGCGCAGCGGGTCGGCGGGCGGATTGGCGTGATGGATTTCCCAGTTGCCCCAGTTGAGCGGCGGAGCCTGGAGGGCTTCAAGGTAGAGATTCTCCTTCACGACGCGCTCGACGATGAGGGGCACGACCGGCTTGTTGTCGCGACAGTGCTCCGGTGTCGCGAGGATTTTGCTCCAGGCTTCCACGTCGTCGGTGACGAGACGCTTCTCCCAAGTGGCGAAATGCGTACCCGGCTCGCCGGCTTCAGCGGTGAAGAGAACCGTGGCATCCGGCACGCCCTGTTGCTGCAGATAGTCGCGCATCGTGGTGAGGAACTCGCGGCGCTTGCCGAACCACCAGTTTTCGTATCGCTGCAACAGCGCCTTGTCGGCGAGGAGATCGGCCTTGGACACGGCGTTGCCGCCGTTGGCTTCGGTCGCGAAACGTCGGCGCGTGGCGTCGGCGAAACTCATCGGCAACTGCCAGCGCGGGCGCAGCCAGATGCCCTCGAAACGGGCCTTGTCTTTGAGGCGCACCACCGTGACATCGAGCATCTTCTTGAAGTCGGCGTAGGTGTCGGGGTCGGTGAGGTCGGCGTTGGCACTCTCGACCCAGGAGATGTGCGTGTAGGCGTCGTCGCGCGTGAGCGGCTTGCAGCGGCGCTGGTAACCGAGACTTTTGTAGCCCTTGCTGCCGGCGTATTCGTAGTACGGCAGAACGCCGAATCCTTGCTGGCCCATGAGCGCGACGATCTGCGCCCACAGGTCTTTCTTGCTGCCGGCGAAATGGACCCAGTCGTTGCCGCCGTGGGGCGTTGGGTCCCAGTGCTGGCACGCGCCGAACTCCAGCAGGTCCTTGCTGTAGGTGTTGAGGCCGAGGAAGCGCATCTGGTTCGCCTTGTAGCGATACCAGTCCAGCCGGTCCTTCACACCGCGCTCGGCTTCCTTGTCGCCCTCGATGACGCCGTCGGCCATTTCCTCGCGCCAGAAAATGTGCCGGCGGGGCAGGGGCGCGGGCGGCAAGCGCAGCGGTTGGGCGAGCGCAGCTTCGTCAGCGACTTGAAACAACCGGAGGCGTGCCACCGCTGCGCCGCGGGAAGTTGGATCGTTGCCTTTGGAGAACTGCGCGATCACCACGTCGAAGCCGTCGTCCGCCGTAAGTTTGCGTTCCTTCGCGCCCCGGATGAACGCGAGGTCGGGAAAGCGGTCGTGCAAGTTGAAGTAAAGCGTCCACGTCTCGTAACGGCCCGTCAGCGGCGCGCGGAGTGACTCCGGGTTGCTGTTCACGTATTTGGAGTGCAGCGCATCGCCGAGCGTCGTGCCGGTGTGAAAGCCACGCGAGGTTTCATTGCCGCCGTTCATCACGACGACGCTTCGCGGCGCGTCTTCGGGATAATCGACTGCCAGCACGTAGGCCGCGCCCGGCTTCAACAGCTTCCACTTGCCGAGGCGAAACGCCAGGTAGCTCGCCTCGCCCTCCGTCGGGCGCAGCACGCGGCAGGGCTGGCCGAGGATCGTTTCTACGCGGCTCACCCCGAGCGGACTTTCCCGGAACTGGTGACCCGGCTCCACAGCGCCGCAGTCCACTTCATCGACGAGTTGGACGCGGCCAAACGGCGGCAGTTCCAACCACGGCCGCTTCGCAACTTCCTCCTGCGCCTTCTTGAGCGCAGCGTCGCGTTCGATGCGCTCCCGTGCCTCAGCTTCCCGTCGCGCGAGTAAAGCGCGGTGCGCTTCTGGCGTGAATTCATAGAGCGCGACTTCGGCGAAGTTCGCGCCCGGAGTCTTAAGTTCCAGGCGCAGGTAGCGAGTCGTCACCTCCAGCGGCACGCGCACCCAGCGCAAGTACTGGCGGCAGCCGTAATTCGTGACGGTCTGCCACTGGCCCGGCTCACCGGCGGCGATGTCGATTTCCCCTTCGCCGTTCGTGTCGAAAAACCACAGCGCCGACAGGTCGCGGCTCTGGCCCAGATCGATCGTCGCGCTGTAGGGGAACTTCCTCCAATGCTGCGAGGGGATCTTCCAGCCGTTCGTGGCTGGCTGTTTGGGCGGATCGCCGATGACGTGCTGCTCATCCATCAGGCCGGAGAAGTCCGCCAGTTCGGAACTACTGCGGAGCATCGGTGGGTCCAGAGGCACGCGGAGTTCCTGCCCGCCCGCGGCGAGACTCAGAAGTGGCAAGGCAAGCAACAGGCGTCGAACGTGAAACGAGCGTGCGATCATGGGCGTGAGGCTAAGCTGCCGCCCATCGTGAAGGGAAGGGCTTTCTCCGACGCGCCGCTACGCCGAGGTCGCACCGGCGCTCGGCCTTCACTCCCTCCGCCACGTCCAGCGCAAACGGCGTCGCGTGGTTGCCGTCACCTTGAACGGTTCGGCGATGCGCTGGCCTTCCACCCAGAAAATGTCTCCCGCCTCGCTCTCCGCCACGACCATTTCGTGACGGCGGGCGCGCGGCACTTTCTGATTGGTGAACCAGTCCTGCAACTTGACGGGCCGCGCCAAGCCGATGGGATGAAAGCGGTCACCGGCCCGCCAGTAGCGCAAGACGATGCGGGTGCCGACCTTCTCCACGTCGAAGAACTCGCAGCGAGGCCGGTGCTTGGGCAACGTCGCGCCCTTGAGCAGACGCCACTGGAAGCTCACGCCGGAGAAGATGGCTTCGGCAGGCTTCCCACTGAGATCGACGTTCGTTTCGTGAGCCGCGAACCGCGCGGTCGGCGGCTCTGCCAAATCGAGGAGGCCGTTCGCATGACGAACGACGCTCACTCCCGCTCCAACCGTGACTGGTTTCGCGGACTTGCTTCGCAGGGTTTCAATCAGGTCGAACGTTGGTTCGATGCCCAGTCTGAGCAGTTGCGCCTGAAGCACGGCGCGCTGGGCGGCGGGATGGAGTGTCGCGAACTTCGGAGTTCGGCGGCCCTTCAGCCAGCGCCGCGCTTCGACGGCGAGGAAGTCAGCGACCTCTTCCAGCATCGCGGCCTGACGCCCGATCACGCGGTTCAGCGCCGGCTGGTACCGCGCGCGGAGAAGTGGAAGCAATTCGTGGCGCAGACGGTTGCGCTGGATGTCCCGAGAGCGGTTCGTGGTGTCTTCACGGAACGCGATGACGCGATCTTCCGCGAAGGCGCGCAGGACTTTTTTCTCCTGATCCAGTAACGGACGCACGAGCGTGATCTGTTGGTCCGCGGAGGAAGGGGTCTTCCACTTCATCCCAGCCAGCCCTTCGCAACTCGCGCCTCGCAACAGGCGCAGGAAGAACAACTCCACTTGGTCATCGGCGTGGTGGGCGAGGGCCACGGTGCGGATGTTCCGGCGGCGGGCGACGCGTGCCAGGAATTGATGGCGCAATTGGCGGGCGGCCATTTCCGTGGACAGCTTGTGCCGTCGGGCGTGGACCGCAACGTCGCCGCGCTGCGTCACACAGGGCCAGCCCAACGATTGGGCGGTGTGCTTCACCAGGGCTTCATCGGCGTCGCTCTCCCCGCCGCGAAGTTGGTGGTTGAAGTGGGCCGCCACCAATCTCCACCGGTGACGGGACGCCAAGGCGTGCAAGACCGCGAGCAACACCACGGAATCGACCCCTCCGGACACCGCCACCAGCACGCGTTCACCGGAGGGAATCAAAGCGTGTCGCTGAATGGAGGCTTCGACGTGGCGGACCAGATCGTTCACGCTGCGATCCTAGTGCCGGAGGCCGTGCTGGCAAGCGGGTTCCTGGCGAGGCGAAAAAGGAAACGCGGCGTCACTTTCAAGGCTGTATCAAGCTCCCGCCCGGCGCATTGGGTAGCGCGGGTTTTCAACCTGCCGTAGCGCCGACTTGCAGTCGGCAAGGCCGTGAACCTACCAGCCGGCTGGCCTCTTCCAACGCTCGCCGGTTGGAAAACCGGCGCTACGGCAGACTGGAAAGTCTGCGCTACGAGTGCTCCCGAACCGAGCTTGATGCAGCCTTGCGTCACTTTCTTCTCTTGCACAGCAGAAGGGTTTCTCCATTCTTCCGGCAGCACCACGTGAAACCTCACGCGGAAACGCATTGTGTTGTCATGTTGAAGCGCACACCACTGGTTGAATCGCATCGGAAACTGGGCGGCCGGCTGATTGAATTCGGCGGCTGGGAAATGCCCGTGCAGTATTCGGGCATCATCGACGAGCACCTCGCCGTGCGGAACGCGGCAGGGCTGTTCGACGTGTCGCACATGGGCAAAGTCTCCGTCACCGGCTCCGGCGCTGAGGCGTTTCTGAACCAGGCCCTGACCAACGACGTGCGCAAACTCGCGCCGGGCCAGGGCCAGTACACGCTCATGTGCAACGAACGCGGCGGCGTGATCGACGATCTCTACGCCTACAAGCTCGCGGAGGAGGATTACCTGCTCATCATCAATGCCTCGCGGTGTGACGCCGACTGGGACTGGCTCCAGCAGCATTACGACCACTCGACCGTGCCCGGCGCCATCCAACTCAAGAACGTCTCGGCCCAGCACGGCATCATCGCCCTGCAAGGCCCGCGCGCTGCGGAGTGCATGAAGGCGGCCCTCTCCGGCGGGTCGATCGGCGGCGTGCTCGTGGGCACGGCCACGGACCTGAAGAAGAACCAGGCGGGTATTTTCCTGTTCAACGGCGTGCCCATCACCGTCGCGCGCACCGGCTACACGGGAGAGGACGGTTTCGAGGTGGTCGTGCCCGCCGACACGCTGACGGCCGTATGGGACCGATTCCTGGAGGTCGGGCAGCCATTTCGTCTCCAGCCCGCCGGCCTCGGTGCCCGCGACACCTTGCGCACCGAAGCCTGTTTTCCGCTCTACGGGCATGAACTCGACGAGGACACCACGCCGCTCGAAGCCGGGCTGGGCTTCTTTGTCAGTCTGGAAAAAGACTTCGTGGGCCGCCGCGCCCTGGCCGAGCAGAAGGCCCGGGGCCTGACCAAAAAATGCGTGGCCTTCAAGATGACGGACAAGTCCGCGCCGCCGCGCCCGCATTACGCCATTGGCCAGCCGGGCGGACCGAAGATCGGCGCCGTGACCAGCGGCACCCAGAGTCCGTCGCTCGGCATCGGGGTGGGCCTGGGCTACGTGCCGGTGGCGCATGCGGCAGCCGGCACGGCCCTCGACATCGAAATCCGGGGCCGGCCCGCGCGGGCCGTGGTAGTACCGAAGCCGATTTACCGGAAGCCGGCTTAAGGCTGATTCAAGAAAGCGTAGCAGCCGACGTGAGGAGGCTCTGTTTTCAAATCCGAAATCAAAACAGAGCCTCCTCACGTCGGCTGCTACGATCCAGGGATTCTCGAATCCACCGTGGAAGCCGGCTTGAGCGTGGCAAAAACGTGTGGCGTTCGGGGCCGCCGCCGGGCAAGAATCCCTGCGCAATTTTATGAGCTCAAAAGTTCCTGCGGATCTGAAATACGCCAAGTCCCACGAATGGGTGCGCCCCGCCGGCGACGTGGCCACGGTGGGCATCAGCGATCACGCCCAACACGAATTGACGGACATCGTCTTCGTGGAACTCCCCGCCGTCGGTCGCAAGCTCAAGGCAGGTGAAACGTGCGCCGTGGTGGAATCGGTGAAGACCGCCAGTGACGTTTACGCGCCGGTCTCCGGCGAGGTCATCGCCGTGAACGACGCCGTCACCAAGACTCCCGTGCTCGCCAACGACCAGCCCTATGGCGACGGCTGGTTCTTTAAGGTGAAACTGTCCGATCCGGCGGAGTTGGGATCGCTGCTTTCGCCCGCCGATTACGCCGCGCTGATTGGCGGCTGATCCGATTTCAGGAGGGATTTCCAGGAGCCTTGCCCGCAGCGGCGTCTCGGCAGAGCGCCGCCATCAACTTCTCCCTCATCGTGCCGCCAGCGCCTCCGCCAGCACTTCGGCGAGGTGCTTCGGGCGGGCGGGCGTCAGATGCTCGATCTGCTGACGGCAACTTGTGCCGGACGCCACGAGGACTGTTCCTGCCGGCTGCGCGCTGATTTTCTCCGCCAGCATCGCGCCAAGTTTCAGCGAGAGGTCGTACTTCGACGTCATTGCTCCAAACGCGCCGGCCATGCCGCAGCAGGCCGTTTCCAGCAGGACAGCTTCGCGTCCCGGCAGACGCGCCAGAAGCCGCGGCATGAAGGCCGGGTTGAGCAACGACTTGGCGTGACAGTGGGCGTGAATGGCGACGCGGGCCGGCTGCGGCGAGAACCGCAACGCGTCCGGTTCCCGGCTCAGAAGATCCTCGATGAATTGCTCGAAGAGAAAGCAGCGCCTCGCCACGCACTCGGCTCCCTCCAGCTTCAGCTCGCGGTAGTCCTCTGCGAACATGGACCAGCAGGACGCTTCGAGGAACAAGATCGGAACGTCGCGGCTGTCCGTTCCATTCCGCATTCCGCATTCCGCATTCCGCATTAACTCCAGGTTGTGCCGGCCCAACGCCGCCGCCTGGTCCAGCCGGCCCTGGCTGAACGCCGGGCGCCCGCAGCACTGGCGTCCGGGCAAAAGCCGCACCTCGAAGCCCGCCGCCTCCAGCACGGCGACCGCCGCTTGGCCGATGCGCGGTTCGTAATAGCGCACGAAGCAATCGTCCCAGAGAATCACTGGCCCGCGCGGCTGGAGCGAGCGACGGCCGCGGCCTGCGAACCAAGCGTCGAATCGTTCCGCGGCAAAACGGGGCAGGGGACGCCTCGCCTCCAGGCCGAGCGTCTTGGCCATGAGCCGTCGCAGCCACGGCCACTCCAGCGCGGCGTTGGCCAGGTTGGGCGCCAGCGTGCCGAGCTTGCCCAGCAGGTCCACGTGGCTGACGACGCGCGCCAGCAGCGGGATGCCTTCCTGCCGATGCCGCGCGTGCGTCAACTCCGCCTTCAGCAGCGTGAGGTTGACGTTCGATGGGCACTCCGTGGTGCAGGCTTTGCAGGACAGGCAATTGCTCAGCGCCATGTCCAGTTCCGCGCTGTGCAACGGATCGTGGCCCTCGGCCCCGCGCCCTTCCAACACCGCGCGGATGGTGTTGGCCCGCCCCCGCGTGGACATGATCTCCTCGCCCGTGGCGAGAAACGTGGGGCACATGGTAGGCGTCTGCTTCACGCAGCCGCCGCAGCCGTTGCACTGTTCAAGATTGCGGATGAACGATCCGTCCTTCCGCGCGAACGCCAGCACCGGCTCGAAGGGCAACTTGATTTCGTGATCGGTGCCGAGGCGCAGGTGCGTGTCGATCTTGTAGCGGCCGTCGTCGAGAATTTTGCCGGGGTTGAAAACGTTCTGCGGATCGAACAACCGTTTGATCTCGCGCATCACGCCGAGCAGTTCGTCGCCGAGTTGTTCGCGCAGGAACTCGGTGCGCGCGACGCCGACGCCGTGCTCCGCCGCGAACGAGCCTTTGAACTGCCGCACCAGCGCCGAAACCTCGCTCGTGATCTGGCGCAGCTTCTTCACCCCGTCCGCCGTATGCAGGTCGAGAACGGGCCGCACATGCAGCAGACCCGCGGCGGCATGGCCGTAGAAACAGGCGATCACGCCGAGCGGCTTGAGGATGGATTGCAGCCCCGCCACGTATTCCGGCAACCGCTCCGGGCGCACCGCGGTATCCTCGATGCACGTCACGGGCTTGGCTGGGCCGGCGCAACCGGTGAGCAGCGACAGACCGGCTTTGCGCAGTGCCCAGACGAGATTCATCTCCGCCGCGCCAGTGACGAGTTGGGTGCGGAGGCCGAGGCGCTTCTTCGCTAGCGCGGCGAGCCGCTCCGCCACGTCGTCGTAGAACTCGATAATCAGAAACGCCTCGCAAGGCCGCGCGTCGAGTTCGAGCAAGTCTCGCGCAGCCTGGAACTGAAGCTGTCCGCGCGTCTGATCGAACAAGACACGGTCCACGTGTTCGATGGCCGCAGGCTTCAAGTCGAGCAACTCCACCGTGGCCTGCATGGCGTCGGCCACGGATGCGAAGAAGATCAAACCCAGCCCCTTCTCGCGCGGCAAAGGCACGATTTTCAACAGCGCGGTCAGAACGCCCGCCAAGGTACCTTCACTGCCGGCCAGAATGGGGACCAAGGAGCCATGCTTCCACAGAAACCGGTTCAGCCCGTAGCCGGGCGCCCGCTTGGCGGGAGGCGGGGCGTCGCAGTTCGCGGGCACCTCCGTGCGCGCTTTGATCTCCGCGGCGTTCTGCCGCGTGAGGTGCTCCACCGTGCGGAAGATGTCCCGGAAATCATTCCCTGCTCCGACCATCCCGATGCGGCCATCGGCCAGAACGGCGGTGATCGCGGCGACGTGGTCCGCCGTGGTGCCATAAAGCGGGGCGCGCGCGCCGGACGAATTGTTCGCGATCATCCCGCCCAGCGTGGCGCGCGAACTCGTGGCCACGTCTGGGCCGAAGCAAAACCCGTGCGGCTTGAGGAAGTCGTTCAATTGGTCCAGCACCACGCCCGCGCCGACCCAGACGGAGCGAGCTTCCAGATCCAGATCGAAGATTCTGCGATTGTGCCGCGCAAAGTCCACGACCAGTCCCTCGCCAATGGCCCCGCCGACCAAGCCGCTGCCCGCGCCGCGCGGGACAACGGACACGCCCGCGTCCGCCGCCGCGCGGATGACCGCGCTGGCTTCCTGGGAGGAACGCGGAAACGCGACGCCCATCGGCTCGATTTGGTAGATCGAGGCGTCCGTGGCATAGAGCTGCCGCGTGAGGTTGTCGAAGCGCACCTCACAGCCCGCGGCGACGAGGGCTTGCTGGTGGCGCGAAAATAGGGACATCTTCAAGCTTGCTCGCCCACTTGTTGGAGCAGTTGCTCGTAGAGGGGAAGGCTCAGACGGAAATTCTGGTGGTGGATCAACTGGTTCAGGGAGTGGCCGGTTGCTCCCAGCGAGATCAAGACCGAGGCATCGCTAACAACTGCGGGCATAAGCGAGGTCTTCGGCCAACTCCTGCGCGGAGTAATGCATGGGGACGCTACGCCGGGCGAGCACCGAGTTCATCTCGAATCGACTGAGTCCGGCCAGTTGCGCCGCTTTGCCGAGGCTCAAGACCTGTTGCGCGTAGAGGGCCACCGTCAGTTCCAGCCGCAAGCGCGCTTCCAATTCTGGAGGCGGCACCCGCATTGCCTGGGAGACTTCATCCGGGATTTCCAGCGTTACGCTCATGCCCGGACTTTAGCGCGCAGCGAGTCAGAAGCAAGGTCGTTGAACGACGCCCGCGGGTTGCCAACGAGGAGGCGCGGGAGGGCGGTGAGGGTGAGGAGGGCTACGCTCGAAAGAACGATGGTCCGCTGCTTGATGGGCGGCCTGGAGACTGGCACGGGCTGGTGCGGGTTGCCATGGTAATTTGTTTGCGGTCCGCCGCGCACAACCAATCTGTGTGGGGGCTTGCGTCAGGCGGAAGGCTTTGCTGAACTTCACCGCATGGCAACACAGGCTTTGCAGGACCACGCCGCCGGCACTCCGGAAATCCTTTTCCAGCACACCACCACCCTGCGCGTGCGTTACAGCGAGACGGACCAGATGGGGACATTCTACAACTCTCGCGCGCTCGAGTGGTTCGAGTGCGGGCGCACGGAACTGCTCCGGGCGATGGGCTTGCCCTACACCGAGATCGAGGCGCGCGGGTTGTTCCTGCCGCTGGTGGAGGCACATGTCGAGTTCCTGGGCCGCGCGCGTTACGACGATTTGCTGCAACTCACCGTCACGATGCAACTGGCTGGCCGGGCACGGGCGCGGCTGGATGTCCACATCGTCAACGCCGACACGCAGCGGGGCGTGGCCAAGGGCTACACGGTCCACGCCTTCACGGACAAAGCCGGCAAGCCGATACGGCCGTCGGAGTGGTTCATGAAGGCCGCGGTGAAGGCGAGCAGAGCTTGACGCATTTCGGAACAGGCCGAGTCCAGAGTGGCGACTGCAAAATCTCGTAGCAGCCGAGGTGACGAGGCTCTGATCAAGAAATCCGCAATCTGCAATCTGCAATTCGCAATTGAAGCGGGCCTCCTTACGTCGGCTGCTACAGTTTCGGAATTGGCTTTGGGTTCGCTGCAATTTCCTTTGTGCAACGGCGGCTGAACCCGCTAGAAACACCCCGCATTTGTCATGACTGAGTCGAATCGATTGTTGCTGAGCGGCGATGAAGCGGTGGCGCTGGCCGCCTTCCACGCGGGCGTCGCGCTGGGCGCCGGCTATCCGGGCACGCCCTCCACAGAAATTCTGGAGCACTTCGCCGAACTTGGCGGGCACGCCCAGTGGTCGCCGAACGAGAAGGTCGCCCTGGAGGTCGCCATCGGCGGGGCCTTCGCCGGGGCGCGCTCCATCGCGACGATGAAGCACGTGGGGCTGAACGTCGCGGCGGACCCTCTTTTCACCGTGGCCTACACGGGCGTGACCAGCGCGCTGGTCGTCATTTCGGCGGACGATCCCGGCCTAGCTTCCAGCCAAAACGAACAGGACAACCGCCGTTACGCCGTTGCCGCCGGGGTTCCGATGGTCGAGCCGGCGGATTCGCAGGAGGCGTACGACCTCTTCTTCGCTGCGGTTGAGTTGTCGGAGCGATGGCAGGTTCCCGTGCTCTATCGCATGACGACTCGCGTCTGCCACGCGAAGACGCTGGTGACGCCGCGCGAGCCGGTGAAGGATGCCCCGAAAGCGAATTACGTCAAAGACGTGCCGGGGCGCGTGATGATCCCGGCCTACGCTCGGCCAGCGCACTCGAAGTTGCGGAAGAAACTCGCGGAGATCGCGGCGTGGAACGAGACGTGTGCGCTCAACCACTTCATCCCTGGTGACCGCAAGCTGGGGATCATCACGTCGGGCATCAGTTGCGTTCACGCGCGGGAAGCCGCGCCCGAGGCGGGCTTCCTGAAACTGAGCGTCACGTATCCGCTGCCCGTGGAGAAGATCAGGCAGTTCGTTCAAGGGGTGGACCGCTGCGTGGTGATCGAAGAAGGCGATCCGTATTTGGCGGAATCCATCCGCGCTGAAGGCATCAAGGTGGAGGCCAAGCCGGAGATGTTCCGCTTCGGCGAACTGAACGTGAACCGTGTCCGCCGCATTCTGGCGAACGACACTTCTCCAGAGCCGCAAGCGAAGCCGGGCAAGCCGCCGCAACTCTGTGAAGGCTGCTCGCATCGCGTGGTCTTCGACACACTGCGGGACTTGGGCTGCATCGTCACGGGCGACATCGGCTGTTACACGCTGGGCGTGCTGGCACCGTTCAGCGCCATCGACACTTGCGTGTGCATGGGCGCGAGCTTGGGCGTGGGTCTGGGCATGAGGCACACGCTGCCCCCGGAGCAGGCCCGGCGCGTTGTCAGCGTGATCGGCGACAGCACCTTCATGCACAGTGGCATCACGGGCCTGTTGGAGATGGTCTATAACCCGCCGCCGACCGGGCACGTCCTCATCATCCTGGACAACAGCACCACGGCGATGACCGGCCACCAAGAGCATCCCGGCACGGGCCGCAACTTGCTGCACGAGCCGGCGCACAAGGTGAAGTTCGAGGACTTGGCCAAGGCGATGGGCCTGAAGCGCGTCGTCGTGGTCGATCCGCGTCCCGGCAATCCAGAAGTGAAGAAAGTCATCACCGAAAGCCTGGCTTCGGACGAACTCACGCTCATCGTGGCTCGGCGGCCGTGCATCCTGATCGCGCCGCAGATTCGCGAATGGGAGAGATGCTCGGTGGCGTGCGACAAGGCGGAGGCGTGATTATGCTTCGACGCGTTTCTCCAGAAGCAAGTCTTGAAGCCCCACCCGTGGCGGACTACGGTTGAACGGCCATGAAAGTATTGCTGGAAATCGAGAAGTCTTTGCCCGCCCTGACCCGCGCGGAGAAGGCGCAGTTGCTGCAATGGACGGTGCGCGATTTGGGCGATGCTTTTCCAGGTATCGAGAGCACGCCCGACGTCTGCGGCGGTGAGCCATGCGTGGTGCGCACGCGCATCCCCGTGTGGGTGCTGGAGCAGGCCCGGCGGCTCGGCACCAGCGAGGCTGACTTGCTGCGGGCCTATCCTACCTTGCGCGCCGAAGACCTCGTGAATGCCCATGCCTACGCCCGCGCTCACGCCGCGGAAATTGAACAGCAAATCCGCGACAACGAAGAGGCCGACGAATGAGCCGGCTCTACGCGAACGAGAACTTTCCGCGCCCCGTCGTGCTGGAGTTGCGCCACCACGGCCATGATGTGCTCACGGTTCAAGAAGCAGGCAAAGCGAGCCGGTCCCTCCCTGACGAGGCGGTTTTGAAGTTTGCGACGGATGACGGCAGGGCCGTCTTGACGATCAACCGCCTGCATTTCCTGCGATTGCACCGGCGGTTCCCCGGTCATGCCGGCATCATCGTCTGCACGTTTGACCCCGATTTTCCCGGCCAGGCCGCGCGCATCCACGCCGCGATTTCAGCGCAGACAACGCTGACCGGCTCTCTGCTGCGGATCAACCGACTGGCTTGATGAATGGCAAAGTGGATTTCCAGAGAATTGCTCAGCCAGACGGCAGCCTCGATAATCATCCTCATTGCATGACCCCCTGCAAAGTCACCAACATCGTCATCGGCGGCCTGGGCGGCCAAGGCGTGCTCCGGTCCTCCGACATCCTCGCCGACGCCGCCGTGCGCGCTGGCTTCGACGTGAAGAAAAGCGAACTGCACGGCATGAGCCAGCGCGGTGGATCCGTGAGCAGCGACATCCGTTTTGGCGAACGGGTTTTCAGCCCGATGGTGCCGGCGGGCGAGGCGGACTTCCTCCTCATTCTCACGGCGGACCAGGTGGAGCCGAACCGCCATGTCTTGCGCGAGGGCGGCAAGTTGATCCTTCCTGACCTCATCGACGCCAACAAGCTCTTCAATCGGAAGAGCGTGAATGTCGCTCTCCTCGGCGTGCTGAGCCGCGATCTGCCAATCTCAGAAGAGCATTGGCTGGCGGCCATCCGAGCGAACTTTTCCGAGAAGCTGGTCGTGGCGAACGAGCAAGCCTTCAAGCTTGGGCGGGGATAGTGACGACGATTCGCGGAATGGGATTTGAACTGAGGACGCGTGGTGGGCACACTCGCGTCCATGAACATCGTCCGCATTCCTGCGACAGCGATTCCACTCCTGCTCGCGCTGCTGGTCCCGGCGAGAGCCGCCCAGACTTCGGCTCCGATCACACCTCCGGCCAAAGTCCCCGGCGTGGTCATCGACCACAGCCCGCAGTCCTCCGGACTCTACATCGGCTCACCTAGCCTGGCGATCCTGCCGAACGGCGATTACGTGGCATCGCACGATTTCTTCGGTCCGAAGTCTGCCGAACACCAAAGCGCGCGGAGTGTGGTGTTTCGGTCTGCCGATCGGGGCCAGACGTGGAGAAAGGCTTCAGAGATTCAGGGCGCGTTCTGGTCCACGCTCTTTGTGCATCGCGGCGCGCTCTACCTCCTCGGCACGGATCGGCACCACGGCAATGCCCTCATCCGGCGCTCGCTCGATGGCGGCGCGACCTGGACTTCACCGACCAACTCCACCACCGGTCTGCTGCGTGACAACGGCGAATACCACTGCGCGCCCGTGCCGGTCATCGAACACGCGGGCCGGCTCTGGCGCGGCATGGAGTGGCGCAACCCGCCCGTCGCGTGGGGCATCAACTACCGTGCCGGCATGTTGAGCGTACCGGTCGAGGCTGACCTGCTGGACGCCGCGAACTGGATTTCCTGTGAGTTCTTGCCGAGTAGCCGCGAGTGGAACGGTGGCGACATGGGCGCGTGGCTGGAAGGCAATGCCGTCGTCACGCTGGCGGGAGAATTGGTGGATGTCCTGCGCGTGCAAACGAAATCGCCCGACGAGAAAGCCGCCCTCGTCCGTATCAGCGCGGATGGCAGGAAGGCGTCGTTCGATCCGGCGACGGGCTTCATCAGCTTTCCCGGCGGGGCGAAGAAATTCACCATCCGCTTCGATCCACAGACGAGAAGCTATTGGTCACTGGCCAGCATCGTTCACGCCCGGCACCGCGCGGACAATCCTGGCGGCATCCGCAACACCCTCGCGCTCGTCTGCTCGCCGAACCTCACCAATTGGACCACGCGCTGCATTCTGCTCTACCACCCGGATACGGCGAAGCACGGCTTCCAATACGTGGACTGGCTGTTCGACGGCGATGACATCATCGCGGCCTGCCGGACGGCCTACGACGACGGCGACGCCGGAGCACGGAACAACCACGACGCGAACTTCCTGACCTTTCATCGCGTCGCAAACTTCCGCACCAAGACGATGGCCGACTCCGTGCCGATGCCGGAGGTGGCGGCGCCGATGCGGCAAGAAACCGGCGACTTCACGATCTTGGGCCACGGTTGGTCGTTGGCGAAGTTGGCCAACGACGAGCGCGCTTTCGCCAACCGCAATTACGTCTGGAAGGAAATCCCGGAGAAGTTCGGCGGCTGGCGCTACACCCAGACGAGCGGCGGTGAGCGCGCCGAAATCAGCGTCAAAGCGAAGCGCGCCACCACGCTCCACTTCGCCACCACGCTCTCGCAGGCCAAATTCAGTGCGTCTGGTTGGACACCGGTGCCTGGCACGACTTTCCACTACACTGACGGCGGCAAAACCAAGATGACCGTCTTTAGCCGGTCGCTGAAGGCCGGCGATGAAGTGGCGATCCCGCAAGGCAACTGGACCGGCGGGCTGTTGCTGATCCCTCGCGAGTGAGCGCGCGTGGCGGGAGTCTGTTGCTTCGCTTGCCACGCGGCTCGCGTTCCGCCTAAGCTCCGCCCATGCTTAACGCATCGCTACGTTCGTTTGTTTCCGTCGCCCGCTCTTCCGCCGTCTGCCCTCTGCTCGCGGTCCTGAGCATCGCTTGCTGTGTCCTTTCCCTCCGTGCCGCCGAGGCAACAGACACCCAAAGCGCGCTGGAGGCTGATCCGCAAGGCTGGGTGGACATCCTGCCGTCCGCCGAGCTCAAGGGCTGGTATCGGGTGCCGGTCCCGCCCACCGGCAAACTGGGCCGTGACCAGTGGCACGTCGATGCCACGAAGAAGCTCCTGGTTTGCGACGGCGACGGCGGCCACGACATGTTGCTGACGGAACAAGAATACGGCGACGCCATCTTCCACTTCGAGTTCCGCTACACGAAGGTCGAGGGCAAGACCGGCTACAACAGCGGCGCTTACGTCCGCAATTCCAAGGATGGCGCGATCTGGCACCAGGCCCAGTTCGGCGACGCCAAAGACGGCTTCCTGTTCGGCCAGACTCCCGGCACCGACAGCAAAAAGAAGTCTTTCAGTCTGAAGAACCAGGTGAAGGACGGTCGTGTGAAACCCGCTGGCGAGTGGAACTCGGTGGAAGTGACCGCCCGCGGCAAGACGCTCACGCTTTGGATCAACGGCGCCGTCACCTGCCAATTCGACGGATGCGCCGCGGAGAAAGGACATCTCGGCGTCGAAGGCGAAGGCTACCGGATCGAGTTTCGCAACCTGAAGGTGAAGGAACTGCGGTAGCCGCCATTCTGACCACGATCGTAGCGGCGTCTCGGCAGAGCGCCGCGGCTGCAGGGGCAAAAACGGCGGCGCTCTGCCGAGACGCCGCTACGACTTGTCGGCGCTTCAAACTGATGGTGAGAACCGGGGAAGGCCTTGGAGGAGCGGTCAGCGCGCCCCTTCACCAGCCGTCGCTCTTGAGAAAATCGGCGGCCCGCCACAGATACAGCGCAGCCGTGGTGCGATGGGGCGCCCAGCGCGCGCCGAAACGGTCGAGCGCTTCCGGTTCCGGGAGCTTCCGTTTGCCGTAGGTGAACTGAAAGCCCTTCCGCACGCCTAGATCGTGGACGGGCAACACGTCGGGCCGGCCCAGGTTAAAGATGAGCAGCATCTCGACCGTCCACCGGCCCACACCCTTGACTTCCGTGAGCCGCGCCACGAGTTCCTCATCAGCCATTCGGTCACAGTCCTCGAGGGACGGGACCAAGCCGTCCACGGTCTTCTGGGCGATGTCGAGGACGTAGCCGGCCTTGGGCTTGGACAGGCCCGCGCTCCTGAGCCGCTCTGGCGAAACTCGGAGCACGGCCTCTGGCGCGGGAAATTCGCCGTCGCCAAACAGCGCCTGGAACCGGCCCAGAATGGTAGCGGCGGCCTTGCCGCTGAGTTGCTGGTGGATGATGGCGTGGGTCAGCGACTGGAACGGGGCGAGCCGGCGAGGCCGGAACCGGATTGGACCGATGCGTTCAATCAAGCCAGCCAGAACGGGGTCGGCTTTCAAGTGCTCAAGCGCGCGTTTGTTCACGCGCGAAGTCTCACGGTTCTGAGCGGAGGAGGCAAGTCGGGGAGAGGGAGGGTCGCGCCCTTCATGGTTGCCGCTCGGCGTGAGAGCCAACTTCGTTTGCCAGCGGGTTGAAGAGTAAAAGGGTGAAGAGTTGAAGAGGCTTCAAGGATGGCTTGTGCCCGATGCTAGACCTCTTCAACCCTTCACCCTTCAACTCTTCAACCCTGCTCGCGCCTCCTCGCTGCCGCGCCTTGGCCGGAGCTTTTTTCCTTTTGCGCCCCGCGGTTTCCCCGTTCAATCCGCGCCATGTCGCGTGAGTACGTGCTGAAAACCTTCCGCCCCGCCGTCAATCTCCAAATTGACTACGCGAAGGAACTCAATCCCCAGCAGCACGCCGCTGTCACCGCGCCGCCCGGCCCCGCACTGGTGATCGCCGGAGCCGGCTCGGGCAAGACGCGCACGCTCACCTACCGCGTCGCGTTTCTCCTGGAGCAAGGCGTGCCCGCTGACCGCATCCTGTTGCTCACGTTCACCAACAAGGCCGCCAAGGAAATGATGCGCCGCGTGACGGAGTTGCTGGGCAGCGAGTTGAAGGATTTGTGGGGCGGCACGTTTCACTCCGTTGGTGCGCGCATCCTGCGACGCCACGCCGAGACGCTCGGCTACAAGCCCGACTTCACCATCATGGACCGCGACGATGCAGAGGACCTCCTGAAAGCCTGCATCGGCGACGCGGACATCGACGTGAAGGCGACGCGCTTTCCCAAGGCCGAGGCGCTGGCGGAAGTGTTCTCGATGGCGGTCAACACGCAGCAGCCGCTCGGCAAAATGGTCGAAGCGCAGTACCCGTGGTTTATGCCGCTGACGGCGCAGATTGAAGACTTGGCCCGCCGTTACGCCGAGCGCAAGCGCGCCACGAACAACATGGACTTTGACGATCTGCTTGCCCTCTGGCTGCGGCTCATGCGGGAACACGAGGACACGCGCGACCGTTACCAACGCAAGTTCCAGTTCGTCCTCGTGGACGAATACCAGGACACGAACAAGCTCCAGGCCGATCTCATCGACCTGCTGGCGGCCAAGCACCACAACGTCACCGCCGTGGGCGACGACTCGCAAAGCATCTACGCTTGGCGCGGGGCGAACTTCCGCAACATCCTCGAGTTTCCGAAGCGGTATGCGGCGGCGAAGGTCTTCAAGATCGAAACCAACTACCGGAGCACGCCGGAAATCCTCACCGTGGCCAACGCCGCCATCGCGCCCAACATCCATCAGTTCCGCAAGGAGCTGGCCCCAGCCCGCAAGCCGGGGCCGAAGCCCATCGTGGTCGCCTGCAACACGGGCGAGGAGCAGGCCGCGTTCGTCGCGCAGCGCGTGCTGGAGTTGCGCGAGGAGGGCGTGGCGCTGGACAGGATGGCCGTGCTCTACCGGTCGCACTTTCACGCGCTGGAGCTGCAGCTTGAACTCACGCGACGCAACATCCCGTTCAGCATCACCAGCGGCATCCGGTTCTTCGAGCAGGCGCACATCAAGGATGTGGCGGCCTGGCTCAAGTGGATCACCAACCCGGCGGACGAGTTGTCGTTCAAGCGTCTGGCCATGATGTTGCCGGGCGTCGGGGCGAAGGGCGCGGCGAAGTTGTGGGCGAAGTTCTCGGCGGAAGTCCAAAGTCCAAAGTCCAAAGTCCAAAGTCCGCTCGCGACCGCGTTGCAGGCTTGTGCGGCGGCGGTGCCCAAGAAAGCGGCGACGGCTTGGGCGCAGTTCGTGGCCACCGTGGCGCAACTGGAGGCGCCGGACGTCCGCGTCAAGCCGGCGCAGATGATCGAGTGGGTCGTCGAGGCCGGCTACGAGGATTATCTCAAGGACAACTACGACAACTACCGGAACCGCCTCGACGATCTGGAGCAACTGGGCGGCTTCGCCCTGCAGTTCGCCAGCACGGAGGAGTTCCTCACGCAGCTCTCGCTCCTGACCAATCTCGAAGCGGAAGACGATAAGACGCGGCCCGCCGACGAGGAGCGGCTGCGCCTCTCGACCGTCCACCAAGCCAAGGGACTCGAGTTCGACGTGGTCTTCGTCATCATGCTCTGCGACGGCCTCTTTCCGTCCGCGCGCTCGCTGGAGACGCCGGAGGGCGAGGAGGAGGAGCGGCGGCTCTTCTACGTGGCGATCACTCGCGCCCGCAACGAGCTTTACTTGAGCCACCCCATCTTCCGCGCCGCCCACGGCTACAGCGGCGGCGACACGCTGCAGCAACCGTCGCGATTCCTGAAAGACATTGCAAAAGACCTCGTGGAGGAATGGAACCTGAAGCCGTTCAATCCTTACTCGGCGTAGCCCAGTCCACGCTCGACGCCGTCGGGGCCGACGGTATGATCCGCCACCAGTCATGCGCCTGAAACTGTTCTTCGGTCTTCCGGTCCTGCTAGCAGGTGTTTTGCGCCTCGCCGTCGGGGCGGACGAAAACGGCCCGCTGCCAGGCACTCAGCCTTTGACGGTGACCGGCGATTTGTCGGCCCAGATGGTCGCCGGGATCGACCGATTCCTGAGCAGGGAGACTGAGAGAGTCGCAGCCGGGAGAGCGGTTTTCTGGAAGCGTGATGTGTCGTCACCGGAAGCTTACTCGAAGTCCGTCGAGACGAACCGCGTCCGCTTGCGGAGGATGATCGGTCTGGTGGAGGCCACGGAGACGGCACGACCCACCGAGGCGGTGCTGGGCTTGGAGGTTGCGCCGAGTGACGGGAAGACGGAGCGCTACACCGTGACGCCGGTGCGTTGGCCGGAGTTTGAAGACGTGCATGGCGAGGGCTTGCTGTTGCGCCCTGTCGAGAAGCCGGTGGCGTGCGTGGTGGCGATCCCCGATGCCGACCAGACACCGGAGATGCTGGCGGGGTTGCAGCCGGGGCTACCGCCGGAATCGCAGTTCGCGCGGTGCCTGGCGGAACAAGGTTACCTGGTGATCGTGCCCGTGCTGATTGACCGCAAAGACACGCACTCTGGGAATCCCAAGCTGGGCCGCTTCACGAACCAGCCGCACCGGGAATGGATTTACCGCCAAGCCTACGAACTGGGCCGGCACCCCATCGGCTACGAAGTGCAGAAGGTGCTTGCGGCCGTGGACTGGGCGGAGTCCCGTGATCTGTGGTCCGTGGTCCGTGGTCCCAAGATTGGCGTCGCGGGCTACGGCGAAGGCGGCTTGATCGCGCTCTATGCGGCGGCGTTGCAGCCGAAGCTCAGCGCCGCGATGGTCAGCGGCTATTTCGGGCCACGCGAGGGACTCTGGCAGGAACCGATTTACCGGAATGTGTTCGGCGTGCTGCGCGAGTTTGGCGACGCTGAGATCGCCAGCCTCATCGCGCCGCGACGGTTGATCGTGGAATACAGCGAAGCGCCCAATGTCGAGGGACCGCCCGCCGCGCGCGAAGGCCACCGAGGTGCCGCGCCGGGCCGGATCACGACGCCGGAGCAACACCTCGTCGAGAACGAGCTTCGCCGCGCGAACGCGCTGGTGGCGGGCTTGACCAAGGCGCCTTTTGCCGAACTGGTCAACGGCGCCGAAGGTGTGCCGGTGGCCCTCGGCTCAGAGAAGGCGCTGCTGCTTTTTCTCGCTGGCCTTGACGTGAAGCTCAAGAAACTTTCTCCCGCGCCGCCGCCGCCACCGTTTCCCATTACCACCGGTGAACTGGCCGAGCGTCAGCGCCGGCAAGTGAAGGAACTGGAGCGTCACACCCAGCAGGTCTTCCGCGATTCCGAGAGGACGCGTGACGCTCTGGTGTGGAATCGGGTGAAAACTCCCGGCCCAGCCACCGACGCGCTTCGGAAGCAGCACCGCGACGTGTTCTGGGAAGAAGTCATCGGCAAGCTGCCGACGAGCGGCCAGCCTCCCAGCCCGCGCACGCGCCGGATTCACGACCAGCCGGCCTGGACGGGCTACGAAGTGATGCTGGACGTCTTCCCAGACGTGTTTGCCTGGGGCTACTTGCTCGTGCCGAAGGACCTCAAGCCCGGCGAGCGGCGGCCCGTGGTCGTCTGCCAGCACGGGCTGGAGGGCTTGCCGGAGCATCTGGTCACAGAGGACGCCAAGAGCGGCGCGTTCCAGGCCTATCAAGCCTACGCGGCGCGGTTGGCGGAGCGCGGCTTTGTGGTCTATGTGCCGCACAATCCGTATCGGGGCGACGACAAGTTTCGCGTGCTCCAACGCAAGGCCAACCCGCTCGGGCTATCGCTCTTCTCGTTCATCATTGCGCAGCACGAAGTCACGCTGAACTGGCTGGCCACGCTGCCGTTCGTCGATGCAGAGCGGATCGGCTTCTACGGTCTGAGCTACGGCGGCAAGACGGCGATGCGGGTGCCGGCAGTGCTGGAGCGGTATTGCCTGTCGATCTGTTCTGGCGACTTCAACGAGTGGGTGCAGAAGAACGTCACGGTGGACTCGCCTTACAGCTACCTGTTCACCGGCGAATACGAGATGCCGGAGTGGGACCTGGGGCACACCTTCAACTATGCGGAGATGGCGTGGCTGATCGCGCCGCGCCCGTTCATGGTGGAGCGTGGACATTTCGACGGCGTGGCGCCGGACCCGTGGGTGGCCTACGAATACGCCAAGGTGCGGAAGCTCTATGACGTGCTGGGCCTCCCGGAGCGGACGGAAATCGAGTTCTTCAACGGGCCGCACCGGATCAACGGCGTGGGCACGTTCCAGTTCCTGCATGAACACCTGAACTGGCCGGAGCCAAAGTGACTTTTTACGTTTCACGTTTTACTTCTCGCATCGCACGCCAGGGCTTGTGTGAGAAACGTAAAACGTAACATCCAGACTAACGCTATGGACCAAATCGAAATCGTCGAAGGCGACATCACTCAACTCCGGGTCGATGCCATCGTGAACGCCGCCAACACGTCGTTGCTCGGCGGCGGTGGCGTGGATGGCGCGATTCATCGCGCGGCGGGGCCGCAGTTGCTGGAGGAATGCCGGACGCTCGGCGGCTGCGAAACGGGCCAGGCCAAGATCACCAAGGGCTATCGGCTGCCGGCCATGTGGGTCATTCACACGCCGGGTCCGGTTTGGCGGGACGGCCAGCATGGAGAGGATGACCTGCTCGCAAGTTGCTATCGGAACTCGCTGGCACTGGCGGTCCAGCACGGCGCTCGGACGATTGCGTTCCCAGCCATCAGCACGGGCGTCTATGGGTTCCCGCTGGAGCGGGCCACGCGCCTCGCCGTGCGCGAAGTGCGGAAGTTTCTGGAGCGGAACCCGACGATCGAAAAGGTGGTGTTCGCCTGCTTCGGCCCGGCAGCGTTCGAGTGCTACCGGAAAACGGTGGAGGAGGCGAATGAGTGACGCTCGCCTGACCCCAGAGTGGAGGCAAGAAGGAGCGCGGACAGCTTGTCCGCAAGACGTTCAATTCAAAGCTGACCTGGACGCGCGGACAAGCTGTCCGCGCTCCTCGGGTGCGTTGCTTGAATCAGCACCGCGCCTGACTCGTCGGCACTTCCTGAGAGCCGGCACCCTCGGCGTGCTGGCGCCAAGCATCTTGCTCCAGGCCGCGGACAAGCAAGCTGACGATCATCCCCTGGCCAGCTTCGACCGGGAGGTGGAGTTGTTCATGCAGGCGCGCAAGATTCCCGGCGGGGCGCTGGCCGTCGTGAAGGACCGGAAACTCGTGTGCGCGCGTGGCTACGGCTGGGCGGATCGGGAGAAGCAGATTCCCGCCAAGCCTGACACGCTCTTCCGCATCGCCAGCATCTCGAAGCCGATCACGGCGGTGGCGGTGCTTCGACTGGTCGAGGAGAACCGTCTCGGTTTGGATGCGAAGGCTTTTGAACTGCTCAATCTCGAGCCGGTGTTCGCCAAGGAGAAGAAGCCTGACGTGCGGCTGAAGCAAATCACCATCCGCCACCTCTTGCAGCACACCGCCGGTTGGGACCGCGACAAGAGCGGCGATCCCATGTTCCGTTCGCGGGCCATCGCTGCGGCGACGGCCACGACACCTCCGGCCATGTCGGTCGCCATCATTCGCTACATGCTGGGGCAGCCGCTGGATTTTGATCCGGGCGAGCGCTACGCCTACTCGAACTTCGGATACTGCGCGCTGGGGCGCGTCATTGAGAAGTTGACCGGCTTGAGCTACGAACGGTTCGTTCAGGAGCAAGTGCTCGCACGGTGCGGCATCAAAGCCATGTGCTGCGGTGCTTCGCTGGCGTCAAGGCCCGGCGAGTCGCGATACTACACGGCCAAAGCGAACGAGGGACGATCCGTGTTCGGGAACGGCGAGGAGACGGTACCGGAGCCTTACGGCACGTTCTGTTTGGAGGCGATGGACGCCCACGGCGGGTGGCTGGCCTCGGCGGTGGACTTGGCGCGGTTAGCGGCGGCGGTGGATGATCCTCAGCACAGCCCGCTCCTGAAGCCGGGCACTCTTGAATTGATGTCGGCACCGCCTACTGCGCCGGCTTGGCGCAAGTCGGACGGCAGCCTGCAGGAGGCCTACTACGGTTGTGGCTGGATGGTGCGCCCGCGCGGGGTCAAAGGCCGGCCCAACCACTGGCACAGTGGCAGCCTACCTGGCACCGCCACACTGCTCGTTCGGCGCGGAGACGGGCTGAGTTGGGCGGTTCTCTTCAACCAGCGTTCCGGCGACAAGAAGCTGCCCGATGAAGCCATCGATCCCGCGCTTCATCGCGCGGCAGCAGCAGTGAAAGAGTGGCCGACGGAGGACTCGTTCTCGCGGTGGTGAGAACACCCACCAGCAGGCGGTCGGGTTGAGAGCGTGCCGCCTCAGTTCAGCGGCCCGTTCACTTCCTCCACCACGCGCCGGAAGTTGTTTTCCTCCGGGTGAATGATGCTCATCTCGCGCCGGGCGTTCTCCTCGGAATCGCTGGCATGGGCGGCATTGACGAGGACGGTGGAGCCGAACTCGCGGCGGATCGAACCCGGCGGGGCTTTCGAGGGATCGGTGGGACCCAGGACTTCGCGAATCTTCCGCACGGCGTCCGGCCCTTCATAGACGAGGGCGATGCATTTCTCCGTGCCGGGTTTGTCCATCAGTTCCGCCGGGCAATCGCCCGGTGTGCGGCCCGACATGAAGCGCACGATGTTGTCAAACTGGTGCTCGCCGAAATACGGGCTGACCACTTCGCCGAGGCGCTCTTGCTCCGTCATAGGAATGGCGAACCCGAACTCCTTTTCCAGCGCGGTCCGCGCGCGCGCGCCCACCATGTCCGTCAACTTGGTCTTCAGGACTTCCAGGACCGGACCATAGAACTGCATCGCCTGGGCCACGCTCATGCGATGCACCTTGATGGCGACAATGAACAGGCCCGTGCGGGAGAAGAAATCAATCACGTTGCCAGGCCGGCCAGTGGGGAAGCGGAAGTTGTCCGGCTTGATCAAGACCAGCGTGCGCTGCGGGACTTCGCCCGGGCGGTAGGCGATGGTGTTGTCGAGCACCCCGCCGTCGGCATCGGAGAACTGGGCCCAGATCTTCAGCTTCATCCGCGCTTCATCGAGGCTGGGCGCGGCCATTACGGCCGGCTCGAAGTACTTGACCTCGTTGTTTTCGTCCAGGATGAGGTCGCCGTAAGTGTCGCGGATGGTTTCGCCGGTGCGGCGGTCGGGCGCGATGTTGCCCACCACGGCACGGACCTTGCGCACCGCGTCTTCGCCCCGGAACAGCAGGGCCATGACGCGGCGGCGGCGGCCGGTCTTGGCGTCCGGCACGAGGTTCTTGAGGATGTAAGTGCGGATGAGTTCCTGGACGTGGCGGTCCTGGGGGTCGTTGGCGGACACCACGACATCCGCGTAGCGCTGCACGAGTTCCAGGCTGGGAGCGAACATGCGCGCGGCGGCCAAGTCCAGGCCCGTCCGCGAAATCATCCGGGCCAGAATGCCGCCGGTGCGGGACTTGTAGAGCGAATAGGGGGTGATGAAAAGGTAGGCGAGTTCCTGGGCCATAAAGCTACTGGGAGGGCGCGTTCCCCGGGCTGGCCGGGCTGGGCGCCGAGGGCGCGGGGGCGACGGCTTTGCCGCCGAGAATCTTGAACATGACGGTGCCGCAGACAGGACATTTGCCTTTGATGGCGCGTCGTCCGTTCTTCATCACTTCTTCGACGCCGTCGGCAATGTCCTTCTTGGCCTTGCACTTAACGCAATATCCTTCAGGCATAAAAATCTTTCCGGCCAACGCCCTGCGCGCCGGTCGGTAATGACGGATACCTTATGGGCCGTTTTCCGGGACCGTCAACGGCAAAACCGGCCCTGGAAATGCCTGGAAACAGGGCAAGTAATGGCTGAAATCACGGTCGCGGCTTGGCCGGAGCAGGAAACGGCCGCCACGGAAGCCCCCCTCCTGACGGGCTACGCTTCACGTTTCACGGACACCCTCTCCTCCTTCAATCTCGCAATGTTGGCTTCCACCTGCTGGACGTAGGGGTTGGCCCCGTCTGGATACGGGTCGTTGAGGAACCTGTAGAGGCCGAGGAAATCCTCCTTGATCTTGGGCAGAACGTAGTGCTCCCAAAACCACGGGGTGTTGCGCATCAGTTCCTCCGGGCTGTGGAACAGGATGGCGGGGACCGGTTGGCCATGATGGAACCCCGCCGCTTCGGCAAACTCCAGGTAAAGGTCCGGCAGCTTCTCCACGTAATCGTCCGCCGCCATCTGGCCCAGGAGATCCGCCGTGGCCAGCGCGCACCCGCAGAGACGCTCCGCATCATTGGCAAAGGGGATCGCCCCCAGGTCCGCGTTCACTCCGGTGCAGCGGATCATGTGCTGCACGGCGCGGATCTCGTCCGGCTTGTAACCCTTTTGTCCCAGCAACCCCGCCGCAAACTCGGCGCTCCGCGCGACGTGGATGACGGTGTATTTCGCGCCGGTGCCGTCCTTGTCCTCGGCCGTCTTGAGATAGCCCGTGTCGTGCAGGAGGATCGCCAACAGAGACAACTCAAACAGGCGCACGGTCAGGACCGGCGGCGACCCCGTGCGATGCCGCGCCGCCAGCAGGCGCATCAAGCACAGCGTCCCTTGCAGGGAGTGTTCGAGATCGTGGTAATGCGTGTCGATGGCCCGGTAGCCCGGATGACGGCCGGCGAAGCAGTCCTCCACCCAACCGCAGGCCCGTCGCACAAAGGAAAGGTCCGCCGACGGAAACACCCCGCGAAGGATTCCCTCCACTTCGCGCCTGACTGCGGCCGGATCTTTGGTGTCCACGACCACGGACATGCCGGGAAGATGACGTGGAACAGGGGAAAAGGACATTTCTTTCTTTCGTGCGCGACGGGCCAAAGCCATGTTCGGTTCCAAGCAAGTCTTGCTCCAGTCGCGGAAATGCAAAAGCTGCGGCCCCAGCTTCTCACCACCAGTGTGAAGAGGACACGACTCGGGAGAGGAGTTAAAGGGATGAAGGGTTGAAGAGTGAAGCGGGTTCAAGGTGTGGCTTTGGCCCAATGCCAGAGCCTCTTTAACTCTTCAACCCTTCAACCCTTCACCGTCTCCAGTGAGGACAACAGGCCGGGCCGACAGCTCTGCAACCTACCCACCCGTTCGGTGTTGAAAGCTGGAACCGACATGGCAACGAAATCATGAACCCAGTAACCCATCTCCTGGTGTCGTGGACCACGGCTGACCTGGCGAAGCTCCAGCCGCGGGACCGGGCCCTCGTGACGTGGTGCGGCGTCACGCCCGACCTCGATGCATTGGGGCTGGCGCTCGAGCTGGGCTACGCCGCGCTGGACCGGGGCGGCACGAAGTTCTACCACACGTATCACCACTTCCTGACGCATGGACTGCCGGCAGCGGTGCTGTTGCCGGCCTTGTTCTGCCTGTTTGGAAAACAGAAACTGCGGGTGTTCCTGATCGGGGTGCTCGTGTTCCACCTCCACCTGCTGTGCGATCTCGCCGGTTCCCGCGGCCCCTCGCCCACGGACTTGTGGCCGATCTACTTTCTCGCCCCGCTCAGCCGGCATCCGATGTTCGTGTGGACGGACCAATGGCGGCTGGATGGCTGGCAAAACTTCCTGATCACGGTGTCGCTGATGGGCTTTGTCGGTTGGCGGGCGGTGACGCAAGGCTGCTCGCCCCTCAGCTTGATCAGTCGTCGGGCCGACCAGGCCGTGGTGGGCGTGCTGCGACGGTGGACCCGACGAACCGGAAGAGGCTGATCGGCGAACGGGACCTACAACTTCAGTTTCCAGTCGGTCCCAACGCGTCGCAGCGTCATGCGATGCGGTTCGCCGTCCGCTGAAGTCTGCAAGATGAGGACGACGCGGTCCTCGGACTGCACTTCCTTGCTCGCCAGCCGATAGCCTTTCACGCGAAACGTCGCCAACATCTGCTCCCCCTCTTTCACCCGCGCTTCCTCCGCCTTCTCGCTCAAACTCTCCTGAAGCTCTCCAAGGGACTCAGCAGTCAAGGACTCGAAAATCCGTTCCCAGTCGCCCCGCTGCATCGCGTGGAAGAACGTCTGGAGCGCGTCCTCCGGCGTAGCGAATCCGGCGTCACTGAAGCTGGCCGCGGCGACGTAGCCCGGCATCTCCGCCAAGCGCGACACCGCCCCGCCTGGCGCTTTGGGCAACGCGGCCAGGCGCTGGTTCTCCGCCAGCAGTTGGTCCCGGTCCTTGAGTTGAGGACGCAGCCGCCAGACCTCGGCGCGGAGCTTCTCGACTTCCCTGCCTTCGACGCGCAAGGCCTCCAAGTTCGCCGTGTTGGTGCGCAACTGGGGCAACTGCTCGTTCTCCTGCGCGAGCCGTTCGGCCTCCTGTTCTTGCTCGCGCAGAACTTGGTTCTCCTCATTGAGCCGCCCTGTGGCACGGCGCTGAAAGGCGATCGCGGCAAGGACGCCGGCCAGCGCGGCGATTGCGCCTAAGCGAAGAACCATTCGCGCCTTCATCGGGTCAGAAAGTAAAAGCCGTTCTTCGGCGCGACTCTCAGCTTCCCGGAGTCGAGGCTTTCCTTCGCTCGCTGGACGCTGCCGTCCAGAAGCCCGAAGTTTTCGTGGATCGGGCAGCGCGTGATGATAATTTCCGGCGAGTTGGTTTCACTGATTCCCGGAGCAAGGAACTCGTAGCTGACAATGGCCAACGTGAATTCCGACCAGGTTGCCGCTGGTGCTTTCGAGGTATCGCCCGGGCAAACCAAAATCTTTGGCGTGTTCAATTCGTTCGACATCATCTGAAAGGTCGTCGGAAGCACGTCGTTGTTGTCCGCAGCCCACAATCGCGCTCCCAGCCCAATCTGCTTGAGATTGCTGATGCACTGGACGGATTGCGCCTTCTTCCGCGCCTCGCCCAGCGGATCCTCTTCGGCGGCGGCCGTCTGGGCCGAGGCGCGTTCAACCTTGAGCCGCTGGTTCTCCTCCCGCAACGCGGGAAGCTCCGCCACCAGAGCGCGCAACCGCGTCGCTTCCTCCTGCCATCGCGGCTTCTCCTGATTGCCCTGCCGCAACCGCTCCGCCTCCCGCGCCAGCGCCACGAGCTTCTGGTAGTCAGCGTTCTCCTCCCGCAGTTGCTCCAGACTCTGCGTGACGGCGCGGAGTCGGTCGTTCTCGCGGCGAACCTCGGCAAGTTGCCGGGTCTGCACCGCCAGGAGGGTCACGCATGAAAGCAGCACCAGCCCGTAGGCCAGGGCCGGGAGCCATCGCTTCAGCCACGCGCCCCAGTCGCGTCGTTCGGGCGTGCGGACGGCCGCGGCCCTCTGCGGCAACGCAACGTCTGCTTCGATCCGCTCGCGCAAACCGTCCGGGACGGTCGGGCGCGGGGCCTTGCGAAGGGTGGAGTCAATTTGGTCGTGAGTCATAGAGATGTCCCTTTCAACGGGCGTTGGCTTTCAATTCCGATTCCGTCATTCGGGCGCGCAGGAATTCCAGCGCCTCGCGCAACCGGTACTTCACGGTGCTGGCGGCGACGCCCAGCGCGTCGGCAGTCTCGGCCAGCGTCAATCCTTGGAAATAATGCAGGTGGACGGCCTCGCGTTTCTCAGCGTCCAACTGACCGACCAGCGCGTAAAGGCGCGCGGCCAGTTCGCGCTCGGCCGCGTCCTCAAACGGACTGGGGCTGTCCGCGGCGCGGGCTTCCCACCATTCGTCGGAGGCGGATTCCAGCGGGTCTTTGCGCCGCCACCAGTCGGCCAGCACGTGATGCGCGATGCCGTGAATCCAAGTCGCAAACCGCGCACGACCCTGGAACGACGGCAGGGCGACCCACACTTTGGCAAAGGTCTTCTGGGTCAGGTCCGCGGCGTCGGCATCCGAGCCACACAGCCGGCGGAAGTAGGCGAAGACGTGTTCGTAGTGGAGTCCGACCAGTTCCACCGCCGCGGCGCGGTCGCCCGCGCGGGCCTGCTCGACGAGATGTTCTGACGGATCACTCATGGTGCGTCTGTCAGATTAGTCGCAGGCAATGCGGGAAGTGGACAAATTTTTCTCCGAGAGACTGACGGGACCATCGGGGAGACTCCGGCCGGCTCAATTGCCGATCCGGTCCCGCGGAGCCTGGACGGGGCGGGCCCAGGCCAAGGCTGCATCAAGCTCGGTTCAGGAGCACTCGTGGCGCAGACTTTCTAGTCTGCCGTAGCGCCGGTTTTCCAACCAGCGAGCGAAGGAAGAGGCAAGTCGGCTGAAAGTTCCGCGGCTTTGCCGACTGCAAGTCGGCGCTACGGCAGGTTGAAAACCTGCGCTACCCAGCGCGCCGGGCGGGAGCTTGATGCAACCCTGGGCACAGGCTTGCCGATTGCATTCGAGATGGCCTTCGCTACATTGGCGCCATGACAACTGCGGCACCAACATCACATGTCTGGACGGATGACAAGGGGGTGGCGTGGATTGACGACGCGAATGTGAAAGTCGTTGAAGTCATGGCCGAGCACTTGGCTCATGGGGTGGGGCCTGAGCAAATTCATCAGGACCATCCTTCGCTTTCGTTGGCCCAGATTTTCGCTGCTTTCGCGTACTATCACGATCACCGGGTGGAACTGGATGCCGAGATGGAACGGAGGCATCAGGGAGCGGAAGCGCTCAAGGAGGAAGCCCCGCCGTTCCTCACCCGCAAAGAACTGCTCTCGCGGCTGCCCAAGCCGTGAGCCTCAAGCTCTACATGGACGTTCACGTGCGCCGGTCCGTGACGACTGGCCTGCGGCTGCGCGGTGTGGACGTGCTGACCGCCCAGGAGGACGGAACAGCCCGATGGGACGACGACGCTCTGTTGGACCGCGCGTGTGAGTTGGAGCGGGTCCTTTTCTCGCAAGACGAAGATCTGCTAAAAGAGGGATCGTTTCGGCAGCGCCAAAGCGTGCCGTTCGCGGGCGTGATCTACGCCCACCAGCAAAACATCACCACCCGCCAGACCATCGACGACCTGGAGCTACTGGCTAAGGCTGGCCACCCTGAGGATCTGGCTGGCCGCGTGGTCTTCCTGCCGCTGAAGTGATCGTCAGCGTGGCGGGCGCATCAGACCGTCCCTACCGCCGCCACGCACCGCCCGCACAGCGTCGGGTGCTGGGCGCTCGCGCCGACTTCGATTTCCCAGTGCCAGCAGCGTTCGCATTTGTGCCCGGCGGCTTTGGCGGAGTTGATCTTCAGCGGAAGCGCCGGATCGGTGCTGACCACGGTTTCGACGGTGAGTTGGGAGACGTTCAGCAGTTCGCGCAAGGCTTCCTGTTCGGCCAGCACGCCATCCAGGGCCTCGACCGTGCCTTCAATCACGATCTGGGCTTCGAGGGACTTGCCGATTTGCTTGGCTTGGCGGGCTTGTTCGAGCACGGGCAGCGCCTGCTCGCGGATGGCGAAGAGCTTCTTCCAGACGACTTGCTCGGTTTCAGGCAGCGCGAAGGCGCACGGCTCCCAGTGACCTTCATGGACGGAGCGCAGCGCCTCGCCAGGAATGAACGCCCAGGCTTCATCCGCCGTGAACGCCAGGATCGGCGCGAGCATCTGGCACAAGCCGCGCACCATGCTATGCAGCGCCGTCTGCGTGGAACGGCGGCGGGGCGAATTTGCGGCATCGGTGTAGAGCCGGTCTTTCACCACGTCGTGGTAGATGGCCGAAAGTTCCACGGCGGCGAATTGGGTCAGGCGCTGGTAGAGCGCGTGGAATTCACACGCGTCGTAGGCGCGGGCCACTTCGGCTTCCACTCTGGCGAACTCAGCCAGAATCCATCGGTCCAAGCCGGTCAGTTGAGCCTCCGGAATCGCGTGTCGCGCGGGGTCGAAGTCGTAAAGGTTCGAGAGCTGGTAGCGCAGCGTGTTGCGCAGCAGACGGTAGCTCTCGCTCACTTTGCTGATGCGCTCCTCGCTCACGACCATGTCGTTGCGGAAGTCCTGCGAAGCGACCCAGAGCCGCACCACGTCCGCGCCCCATTTCTTCACGTAAGCGTCGGCCGTCTGCGGCTTCTCGTAAGCGCCCTGGCCTTGCTTGCTCTTGGAAATCTTCTCCCGATCAGCATCGACCATGAAGCCATGCGTGAGAACGGTCTTGAACGGCGCGGCGCCGTTGCCGGCGAGCGACAACAGCAGCGACGACTGGAACCAGCCGCGGTGCTGGTCGGAGCCTTCGAGATAGACATCGCACTGGAAGGGCTTGTCTTGTCCACGCAACTCAGGCCGCTGCGCAATCACGCAGCGTGAGGAGGAGCCGGAGTCAATCCACACATCGAGCGTGTCGGTGGACTTCGCGGTCGGCGATGGCCCCGTCCAGCCGGCGGGCTTCACGAGTTCCCAGAGGTCGGCGGCGCTCTTCTCGAACCAGACGTTGGACCCGTGCTGCTGGACGAGGTCCGCAGTCGCGCGAATGATACGGGCGTCGAGGACGGGCTGGCCTTGTGCGTCGTAGAAAGCCGGGATCGGCACGCCCCACGAACGCTGGCGCGAAATGCACCAGTCGGGCCGTGACTCGACGGCGGCCTTGATGCGGGAGACGCCCCATTCGGGGACCCAGTGGACGCGGTCGATTTCAGCGAGGGCCGCGGCGCGGAAAGGTAGGACAGGCGTCGCGCCTGTCTCTGATTTCTCGCTTCCCTTCTCAGATGGTGACAGGCGGGACGCCTGTCCTACGGGGTGGTCAATCTTGATGAACCACTGGTCCATTGCCCGGAAGATCACCGGCGTCTTGCTGCGCCAACAATGCGGGTAGCTGTGATGGTAGTTCTCCTGGTGGACCAGCGCGCCCTTCACGCGCAGTTCGTGCAGCACGACTTCGTTGGCGTCGCTCTTGCCGTGCTTCTCCAGGATAGATTTGCCCAGCATGTGCGCCGGCATTTGTTGCGCCGCCGGCAGGTCGTTCGTGTGTGCGAAGCAACCGTTGTCATCGACTGGCGAATAGATCGGCAGGCCGACCTGCCGGCCGAGGCCGTAATCCTCCAGACCGTGGCCCGGCGCCGTGTGGACGAAGCCGGTGCCGGTGACGTTGTCCACGTAGGCGTCGCCCATGAAGAGCTTGCCCGTGCGGGCGCAGAACGGATGCTGGTACTCGACCTGTTTCAAGTGCTCGCCGTCGAGGCTGCGGACGATGGTGTAGTTGGCCCAGCCGCATTTTTCCGCCACCGTGCTCAGCAGCATGGTGGAAACGAGGTAGTCCTCGCACTTCTCGCCTTCCTCATCGATCGGCACACGCACCAACGAGTAGCTGAACGTGGAATTGTAGGCCACGGCCAAGTTGGCCGGCAGCGTCCAGGGCGTCGTGGTCCAGATCAGGAGGAACGTGTTCTCATGGCCGACGAGCGGAAACTTCACATAGATGCTCTGGCTGACATGGTCCTGGTATTCGACCTCCGCCTCGGCCAGCGCAGTGCGGCACGGGATGCTCCAATAAACCGGCTTCTTGCCGCGATAGACGAAGCCCTTCTCCACGATGTCCGCGAACAGCCGCAATTCGTCCGCCTCGTATTCCTTGTTGAGGGTGAGGTAGGGATTGTCCCAATCGCCGAGCACGCCGAGCCGTTTGAACTGGGCGCGCTGGATGTCGATGTACTTCCGCGCGTAGGCCTCGCAGGCTTTGCGAATGGTCGCGGCGTCGGCGCTCGCGTCGCCGGCTTTGCGCATCTCCTGCGTCACCTTGAACTCGATGGGCAACCCGTGGCAGTCCCAGCCTGGCACGTAGGGCGCATTGAAGCCGCGGAGCGTCTTGGACTTGACGATGATGTCCTTGAGAATCTTGTTCAGCGCGGTGCCGATGTGGACATCGCCGTTGGCGAAGGGCGGGCCGTCGTGCAGGACGAACTTCGGCGCGCCGGTGCGGGCGGCCTGGATCTTGTCGTAAAGGCCGGCGGCGGCCCACTGTTCGAGGCGTTGCGGTTCGCGCGTCACCAGATCGGCTTTCATCGGAAAGTCGGTGCGCGGCAGGTTCAGTGTGTCTTTGTAGTCCATACGCTCAACCAAAGAGCGCGCAAGCTAGCAGCCGGCCCACCGGCAAGCAAGATGGGCTTTGGGCTGCGCAGAATTTCGTAGGACAGCGCGTCCCGCCTGTCTCCATCTCAACGGTGGCGGCTCGGGGTTTGAGAAGAGTCGATCCGTGTGCCGGCACATCCGCTCAGAGCTTGTTTGAAAACTCGCCCAGTCAGGGGACCGGGCCTACATGAAACCCTCCTTGCAGCCACAACTTGTAGGCCGCGTGTCCCCACGCGGCGGTTCGGAAGAGGTTTCAAACAGGCGCTCAGAAACGTCCTCACTGCACCATCAGAGACAGGCGGGACGCCCTGTCCTACGCTCCGTCCGCGTAGCCGTTCGGATGCTGGCGGTGCCACGTCCAGGCGGTGGAGACAATGTCCTCCAGCTTGGGAAACTGCGGCTTCCAGCCTAGTTCGTCCTTGGCTTTGTCGGCTCCGGCGACGAGGCGCGGCGGGTCGCCGGGCCGGCGCGGGCTTTCCACCACTTTGAGCTTCTGGCCGGAAACCCTTTCGCACATTTGGATGACCTCGCGCACGGAATAGCCGTCGCCGTTGCCGAGATTGAAGAAGCCCCGCTTCCCCGGCTGTAGCGCCAGCAAGTGGGCCTGGGCCAGATCGACGATGTGGATGTAGTCGCGGATGCAGGTGCCGTCCGGCGTCGGATAGTCCGTGCCGAAGACCTCCACCTGCGGTTTCTGGCCCAGCGCGACCTTGAGGACGTTTGGGATGAGATGGGTTTCGACGCGGTGATGCTCGCCAAACTTCCCGGACGCGCCGGCGGCGTTGAAGTAGCGGAAGGCGACGAACTCCAAGCGGTGCAGTTGCTCGAACCACAGCAGCATCTTCTCGAACATCAGCTTCGACTCGCCGTAAGGGTTGATGGGCCGCTGCGGCAAGTCCTCCGTCATCGGAATTCGATCCGGGAAGCCATAGGTGGCGCAGGTGGAACTGAAGACGAATTTCCGCACGCCCGCGGCCACGGAGGCGCTGAGGAGCTTCGCGCCGTTGCCGACGTTGTTTTGAAAATACTTGCCGGGATTCGTCATCGACTCGCCCACGAGCGCGCTGGCCGCGAAGTGGACCACCGCTTCGGCCTGCGCGGTGCGGAGCGCCTGCGCGAGCGCCGCCTCGTCGCTCAAGCAACCCGGCACGAAAGCGGCCCGGGCATCGACCGCGGCGCGATGGCCCTCGGTGAGGTTGTCAAACACCGTGACCTGATGGCCGGTATTCAGGGCTTGCTCGACGAAGATGGACCCGATGTAGCCGGCGCCGCCGGTGACAAACAATTTCATGGCCGGCAAAAGTAGGGAACCCAGCCCAGCGCGAAAAGCGAAAAGCAGACGGGAACGCCCCGCCACGTAGCGCAGACTTTCGAGTCTGCCGTAGCGCCGGTTTTCAAACCGGCGGACGCGAGAGAAGGCAAACGGGCTGGTCGTCTTCGCGGTCTGCCGACTGCAAGTCGGCGTTACGGGAGCTTCATGCAAAACTGTAGCAGCCGACGTGAGGAGGCTCTGTTTTCATTGAAATTTGAGCCTCCTCACGTCGGCTGCTACGGAGCCTGATGCACTCCCGCCTTTGTGGTCCTGTGGTCCTGTGGTCCTGTGGTCCCGCGATCCGTCGTCCCTCCCTCTTTCGTTCTCAGATCAACTGTGCCACCCTCCCCGCCGTGCGCCTCGACACCCGCTATCGCGCCAAAAGGCCTCGGAAGGAACCGGGATGGAAGTCCGGTTTCTTCGCCCTGCTTTGCTTGGGACTGGCCGGGGTGATCGGCTGGGTGTGGTGGAACTCCACCCAATTCACCGAGCCGCCACCGCCCGCTCGACGAGTGCCTCCAACCACGCCGCCAGTTCCTCCTTCTCCGTCGGTGCCGGCTCCTCAGCCGCGCGTCGTGACACCATCGCCTGCGACCAGCCCGCCGCCGGAGGCCACCAACGTAGCCAGGCGCCTTCCTCTTCCCCCGCCTGAGTTGGACCTCACCGGCGACGCGCGTCCGGTGCAGAACATCTTCGAGGCCCAGCTCGCGATGGCCCGCGAAGGCATTTCCTCCGGCCCCATCGACGGCGGGCTTGGCTCGCAAACGCGCGCGGCCCTGGGCGCGCTGCAGCGCAAGCGCGGCCTGGTGCCCACCGGCGTCCTCGACGGCGACACCAAGGCGCTGCTTCAGATCAAGCCGCCGCTCTGCGTCACCTACGTGGTCACGACCGACGACCTGGCCCGCCTGTTGCCCGTGCCAAAAACTTGGCTGGGCAAGTCGGAGCAGCCGCGGCTCGACTACGAAACCCTCCTCGAACTGGTCGCCGAGAAGAGCTTCGCCCATCCGAGTCTCATCCGCAGCCTGAACCCCGAGATCAACTGGTCCAACGTCCTGGCGGGCGCGGTCGTGAAGGTTCCTCGGGTGGAGCATCCGCCGCCGCGCGCGCGGGCCGCGCTGGTCAGGATTTCCCTCTCCGGCAAGACCCTCGAGGCCTTTGATGCCGCGACGAACTTGCTGGCCCATTTTCCGTGCAGCATCGGCAAACTGGCGGAGAAGCGGCCGGTGGGTGAATTGAGCGTGGCGGTGGTCGCGCCGGACCCGAACTACACCTTCAACCCGGCGGTCTTCCCGGAATCCGAAGAAGGCCGCCGTCTGGGCCGCAAACTGGTCTTGCCTCCGGGGCCGAACAATCCGGTGGGCACGGCCTGGATCGGCTTGGACCGGCCGGGCTACGGCATTCACGGCACGCCTGCGCCGGAGCAAGTGGGCCGCACGGAATCGCACGGCTGCTTTCGCCTGGCGAACTGGAATGCGGAGTACCTGGCCCGGCTCGTCACCGTGGGCACGCCGGTGGTCGTGGAGCCGTGAGGATTGCGGACGAACGATCAGTTCACCGGTGGCGGCCCCTCTCCGACTCCCGAATTGCCTGAAGGCGTCGCGGGGCCGCCATTCGGTGCCGCGCCTGGTTCGGTCTTGCTGGACTGCCCGGCCCGCGCTCCGCGCCTGATGGCCTCGCTGCCCTGTCGCTGCCAAAAGGCCGCATCCCACGAGCGGTCGTCGGCCTCGAACCGCCCATAGTTCTCTTCGGTCTGTGAGCTTCGCTTCATCGGAGTGTCTGGGCCGACCCAAGCTCACCCGCGACGCCGGGGAGCCAGGCCAACAACGAAGGAACCAAACCATGAACAAACCCAAGACCTCGAAACTGAAGCGGCCCGGCGGCGTCGCGGTGCAGCGCATGGTTCGGCACATTGGGACAAAGCTCTGGCTCCTGACTGAGAAACTCCCCTCACACGCCGCGGCATACCGATGGGGCTGGCAGTGGGTGTGGTGGCTCGACTGAAATCGATCTGCTTCAACTGGAGTGTCGGATACGTGGCAATGCCGTGGCGACGCTGGTATGCGTGGTCAGAAACCGCCGCCGCGGCGGCTCGGTATCAGAGATCGCGTGCCGCATTTCAAGCAGCGCCACTGGCCATCTCGCTCCAAAACACAGATGCCGCTGGGCCAGTCACAGGGACAGATCAAATGCCCGATGGATTGAGCCGCCGCAATCTCGGCCGCGGCAAAAGCCTGCTTCGACTGCTCAAGCGCGGTCTTGGCAGCTTCGCGTTTCGTGGGATCAGCCAGCAAACCGGCCGCACTCCCAAGAATGTCGAGCGCGGTCTTGGCAAGAGTCAATCCGCTAGTGAATTGTTGAATGTCCATAGGTGTAACGCGCCGAACGACCGAACTGAGCGACGCGGGCGGCCCAGCGTGTCCGCATTGGCAACTGACGTCGCCCGCCCGCGTTCGCTCCAGTGATTTTGTTCGGCCAGCCAGTCATGGTCACTTGATCTTGTATGTCTGCTTGATAGACTGCTGGAGAAAAGCAGCATCGAAGGCAAAGATACCATCCGGCTTCGTCTTGAAGAACTGAACCACAAGTCCAGTCCTCGGTTTGTAGAAGGTGTGCGTCTGTCCAGGCGTGTAGATCGTCTGACCAGAGTAGGTCGCTTGATTGCCGTAAACGTAAGCCGTGCCTGTTGTCGTCGCATGGCCCGATGTCGTGAAGCTGTGAGCGGTTGTCGATCTCCGTTCATCGACAACTGCGAAATGAGTGAACCCGTGCTGCAAAGCCAGCTCTGATGCGCGCAACATCGAGAAATCTTGTGCCCGCTCTGGCGATGTGTAGCGGTTTCCGCGGAACGTAACGCGAAACACATCGGGTGCTAACTGCGTCTCCTTGTAGCCACCGGTGAAGCCGCTGGATTGGTATGAGGTCGCGCAGCCTGACAGATAGATCGCCACGACTGCGACGAGGTATGGTGCTGAAGTTCTCATCTGTGAGTGTGTCGAGTGGCCTAACAGTGATTGAGCCGCAAGTAGCTCATCCCGGGTTTTCCGGGGATAAACCGCACTTTGTGCGGCTTATCACAGGACCGTGCCCGTGATAAACCACAGTTTGAGCGGTCTATCCTGGGAAAGAGATGGACCTGTGCTTGCATTTTGGTGGGAGGCTTGGGAAGAAGTGGGCGTTCGTCAATCAAGAAAAACGTCCCCGCGCGGGCCGATTCCAGATGATGGCAGAAAACTCCAGGAGCGGGCCGGGCCGACGGCGGCGCACGTCGGAAGAATGGGCTGCCGAGCAGGTGCGCAAGTTCGGCGTGTACCACGCGCGGCACTTGGGGCCGGCGGCACCAGTGAAGACGGAGCACGTCGAGGACTTCCTCTCCTTCATCACCGTGCGCTGGAACGCTCCAGACTGGCAGCAGACCCAGGCGCAGGAGGCTCTGAGCTGAAACCAGGCAGTGGGACAGGCGTCGCGCCTGGCTCCGTTATCAGCGGCGGCTCCGATGCGCCCACGAGGCGTGACCTGAAGCGATCACCGAACGGTGAGTGAAACCCTCGATAATGGAGACAGGCGCGACGCCTGTCCCACAGGCTCCGACGACTGCCGGCGGGCGGAGTCCACTCGATGTCTCCGGCTGAGCGTGGCCGGAGGCGGTCCGCCCGCCAAGCACGCTCAGCAGCGTCAATTCGGAACGAGTCTGCCGCCGCTTCGCCTTCCCGCAGTGCAAGAAATGAACAAGGTTCGCCTTCGCGTTTGAACGCCCCTTGTCCTCCCGCTGTCTTTCTTGCACAATTCTCGGCGAACGAACATGAATACCGGAATCAGTGCCATCAACGAAGCCGTGCAACAGTCAGGGGCCTTCGTGCGTCCGCTCTTCAGCGAGATGAGCAAAGTCATCGTGGGCCAGACCTACTTGGTCGAGCGGCTCATCATCGGGCTGCTGGCCAACGGCCACGTCCTCCTCGAAGGCGTGCCGGGCCTGGCCAAGACGCTCTCGGTGAAATCACTCGCCGCCTGCATCAACGCCAAGTTCTCCCGCCTCCAGTTCACGCCGGACATGCTGCCCGCCGACGTCATCGGCACGCAGATTTACAATCCGCAGTCCGGCCAGTTCACCACGCGCAAGGGGCCGATCTTCGCCAATCTTGTCCTGGCCGACGAAATCAACCGCGCGCCGGCCAAAGTCCAGAGCGCGCTGCTCGAGGCGATGCAGGAAAAGCAAGTCACCATCGGCGAGAACACCTTCAAGCTGACCGAGCCGTTCCTCGTGCTGGCCACGCAAAACCCCATCGAGCAGGAAGGCACGTATCCGTTGCCGGAAGCACAGGTCGATCGCTTCATGCTCAAGCTCAAGATCGGCTACCCGTCGCGTGACGAAGAGCGGGCCATCCTCGAACTCATGGCCCGCACTTCCGGCGCGCCCACGACGAGTCCCGTGATCGACACGAAGCCCATCCTGGATGCCCGCCAGGTCATCAACGACATCTACGTCGATGACAAGGTGAAGGACTACATCGTCGATCTCGTCTGCGCCACGCGCGATCCGGCGAACTACAAGCTCAACCTGGCCGGCATGATCCAACTGGGCGCCTCGCCGCGAGCCACGATTTACCTCACCCTCGCCGCCAAGGCCCACGCCTTCCTCAAAGGCCGCGGCTACGTGACGCCGCAAGACGTGAAAAGCATCGGCATGGACGTGCTGCGACACCGCGTCGCCATCACCTACGAAGCCGAAGCAGAAGAGAAGACGAGCGAGACGATCATTCAGAAGATCTTCGACGAACTGCCGGTGCCGTGAGCGAGAGAGGGGCGGCGGTTCGCTTGACCGGTCTTGTTGCCCTACGATCCCTCATCATTGCTGCAATCTTGACGCTCCGCGTCTGAACCACCAGAGCGCGAAGAGGGGGAGGGGTCCAAGTGTCACAATGATGGCGATCATGAAAAACCAATGCTTCGGATTGTCGATAGTGAGTGTGGCTGACATTCCCCAAATAAGGAAGCTCCACCATCCGATGCTACCGAGTGTGAACAGATACGTTCGGAAAACCTGCGGGCGGTGAAGGGGTATCCGCTCCACAACACGATAGCCCTCCACGGTTGCCACGACCGCATACGTACTCTGCGACCTGTCACGAACCACCCGGAACGACCGCAGCGGAAAGAGCGGCACCATCAAGAAGATGATCCACTCCGTGGTGATGAATGACCGATCAGGCCGATACTCCGCCTCGCCGTAGAATCCAGTTCCGATTCCATTGACGCTTGTTGGCATGCGTGAAGGTCTAGAGCGTATTGAGTCGCATGTGGCTGACTGCAGGCTCTCCGGGGACAAACTGCAGAAACGACAGGAGTGTCCGGTCTTTCCAGGGCAGTGACCAGGAATGAACCGCGAGACGGTGCGGTTGATCTCGGAAGAACGGATGGTCCTGCGCCTGCATTTCGCTTGGGAGAGTCCTGAAAAGCGTTGCGCTTGGCAAGTTGGAAGTTGGAATTCGGGCCACCGCGGTTGAAGAAAACCAGCGCTCCAGCAAACGCCGACTGCCTAGCGGTATTCTCCGGAATGCGCCGCTTGACCGAGTCAGCGCACCTCGGACGACGGCGGTAAGAAAACCGACGTATAGCCCGCCGCCGGCGCGAACTGGTGTTGCTGGTGATCAGCGGTGACAAAGTGGTCGAAACCAAATTCCATCATTGCCACATGCAATAGGTCGGCAGTGCGAACCTGTTGGGTCAGGCCGTGTTTCCGCGAGAGTTCTGCGACGGCGTCGAACACTTCATCGTAGTCCACTTCGAGAAAGCCGAGTTGGCTCGAATGAAGGTGCTGCTCAAAGAGCGCCAGCCCCGCTTGATATTGGGCCAGCGCCAACAGCGGTTGGCCGGAGGCATCACGCAGCCACGTTTTCCGTCGCGCGACATGGAGGATTTCGATCTCGTTGAGACGGGACAACAAGGCCGGCGGTTCATACTTCTGAAGCAATGCAAAGGCCGCCGGCGAATTGGGTTCGGGCCAGTAGAGCTTGAAGAGAAATCCACTGTCGAAGTAGGCCCTCAAAACCGGTCTTCCTTGTCCTGGTCCAGCAGTTCTGTGGCGGTAGGGCCGTGCGCAGGGCCGTCTGGGAAATGCTGTCTCCAATGGGCCGGGTAGTCAGGCCATTGGGCAGGGCGAGGGCGGCTTCTGCTGTTTCGCGCTGCCTGGAGAACAACCCACGGCTGGCCGTCGTGAGTCACGAGGATGCGTTCCCCAGCATTCGCCATCTCGGCAAACTTGCCGAAATGCCGTTCAGCCTCTTGCGCAGTGATCGTTTTCACGGACGCAGAATCGTCCAGCGGGGCTGGGTTGTAAAGACTGGCGTTGCGCTGCGGAAACGTGCTGAGGCGCTGGCGGCTCGTCGTCTTTACAACGGCGCGAGCAGAAGATGGATCAGGTAGAACTGCTGCGGGTCCAGCGGCGTGGCGACGGTGATTTCCCAGCGGTCAGTGCCGATGACCGCCGGTGTGGCGGTGCCGAGATCCGTGTAAGCAGCGTTGACCGTGGAACTACTGCGCACGCGGAACTGAATCTTGCTCAGGTAAGCGGACGGCCAGTTGAAGCGGAGCCGGATGAGAGCGCCGTCGGGCACGATTTCCAGCACCGGCCGGCTCAAGCTGGCCGCCGGCACGGACGGGATGCCGAGCACGTCGCGCGGGTCGGAGCCTTCCCACATTTCCTGGAGGTTGCGGTAGCCATCGCCGTCAGAATCGACGAAAGCGTTCTGGCCGAGGTCGCCGAAGAATTTCCGCTCCCAGGAATCGATCAGCAGCGACGCGTCCGAGTCCTGGTCCGTGGCAATCGGCACGGCGGCCAGCGCGATGGAGATGACTTCGATGGCGCGGTTGGTGCAAGCAGTGTTCGTCACGTCGGTGTAGCCATAAACGTAGATGAGGCTGCCGGTTGGAAGTTGAAAGTTGTCCGGGAAGCTGAAGGGCAGGGCGGAGGAATTCAGCAGCGTGTAGGGCGCGTTCGTGCCGGGCACGTCGAGAATCCGGCAGGCGCTGCCGAAGGAATCGCTGCGCACGACGAGCGCGAGGTTGGTCGTGGAGCGCGGCTGGAGGGACGCGAGAATCGTCGTGACGCCGCTGGAGGCGCTGGCGAAAGCATTGGAGGTCGTGGCCCAATGGAGATAGTTCGAGTCGAGCGTGCCGTTCCAGAGGAAGGTGCGGAGCGCGTCGATGGGCGAGATGAACGAGCCGGGGTTGGTGTTGTTGAGCAGGCTGTTGATCCGGTAGATGTCCTGCGCGACGCGGCGCAGGTTGGTGATGCCTGCCACGGTGGAGTTCTCCACGAGGTTGCTGATCGTGGCGAACGTGGCCTTGAGTTGGTAGCCGGGATGCGCGAGGTCGAGATTGGTTTCCAGCGAGAGCAACGCTGATTCCGGCGGGTTCGTGCGGCCCACGTCGGCCACACGGAACGGGAACAAGGTCAGGTTGCTCCACCAGGAGTTGGAGCGGGAGCCGAGCAGGATGGCGACGGCTTGCTCGAAGAGGAGCGATTCCAGCGAGCGGTTGACCGTGATCTGGTTCGTCAGCAAGGCGCGGGTCAGGCTGGTCCAGGCGTTGGAGGCGGAGAGGACCCAGTTGGTGGCTTCGCGGCCCACGTTCGTGCCGGCGAAGACGTATGGCACCGCGAGCGCCGGAAGCGCCGGCACGCCGACGAGGCCGATCATCTCGCGGCCCACGGTCTTGTCGGCGTTGGTGGTGAGGATGTCGTAATGAAGATCGGTCGAGAGGCTGATGAGGCGCTTGAGCGGATCGACGACGATGTTCGTCATGCGGGCGAAGGGCAGGGGAGGGTTGGTGGTCTTGGCCAGCCCCAGCAAGCTGCCGTGCAGGTCCCAGGCATAAAGCGTCGCGCCGGTGGCGATGAGCGTGGCGCGATTCGAGAAGCCGTCCCACGGCTGCGGGCGCACGGAGAGGTCGAACACGGCTTGGTCGTCGATGTGGAGTTTGTTCGCCGGCCAACTGTTCGTGGTTGGGAAACTGGCATTGCTCTTTGCGTCCGTGCCGTGCAGAAGTTCCTCGAAGTCCGAAAAGCCGTCGCCGTCGGAGTCGCGCCCGCCGCTTGGATTCAGGCCGTAGGTGCTCTCGACGTAATCCGGCACGCCGTCGGCATCGGAGTCGATCGCGGCCGTCGTGCTGGTGAACGAGTAGGCCGCGGACTTGATGGCGGACTTGGCGTTCCCGGCGGCAGGCGTGCCGTAGTACTGGACGACGGTGTTGGAGAACACGTAGATCGTTTGACCGGTGAACTGCGACCACGACGCGGCATTGCCGATGCGGTAGTAAATCAAGTGCGACGGGTCGGTCGCCGTGAACTTCACGGTGATGGCCGCCGAGTAAACGCCGGGCGTGGGCGAAATGCTGACGTCGCTGACTTTGTCGCCGATGGGCGCCTGGAAGCTGAAAAGGGAAATGGCGTTGCTGTATTGGTTGGCCAGACCGAACTGCGCGAGCGGATGGATCGGCCCCACGGAGACGGTGGACGGATTCGCCAGGCCCTGCGTGGCGCTGAGGAACGTTTCGCTGCGCACCGTGAGTGCGGGCGGCGCGCCACCGATGAGCGGCTGGCCCGTCCAATCGCCGGCGTTGTTGAGGCGCAGCAGGACCGGCGCGTTCGTGACGAACGGCTCGCGCTGGAACTGGAGCACGTTGCCGCGCCCGGAGAACTGGCTCACGTAGGGCAGGTCGCCTGATTGGCCGGCGGTGTAGCCGGTGCCGTTCCAGTTCCAGTTTTTGAACTTGGTGGAGACGCCGGAATTCGTCGAGCCGGAGAAGAGGGTGAAGTCGTTCCCGCCCACCACGCCTGCGCCGGTGAAGTGCTCGCCCGCGTCAGCGGTGAACGTCTGGATTACCGTGAGCGTGCTGAGGCCGTCGAAGTAATACGCCTTCGCCGTCTCGCCGTTTCCGAAGAGGACGAGGAGCTTGTTTGTGGTGGCGGTGGGGATGGAGAAGATCTGGTAGATCGGCTGGCCGAGATTGAGCTGGTTGCCGCTCGGCAGAGTGAAGTTCCCCGGCGTCGCCTCGACCACTTGGTAGCGGGAGAAAAAGCTCTGGCCAGGCCGGTAAAACAAGACTTGGGGGAGGTTGTTGGTCGCGCTGAACTTGCCGTGAAGCCATTGGTTGGTCGGGATAAAGCCGCCGAGCGAGAGCGTCTGCGCGCCGCTCCCGCTGGTGGTGAAGTCATACACACGGAAGGTTTCTGTGCTGCCCCGATGGAAGAACCCCATCCGATGGGCCGGCGCGGGGCTAAGCCCAATGCGGTTGGCGCCGCCGACGGGTGCCACAGCTCCCAGGTCGCTCAGGATGACGCGGTTCGTCGTGCCATCGTTGGTCAACGTGGTGTGATGGGAGGCGTTGGGCGCGGAGTTGTAGGCGCTGCCGATGAAGAGATCGTCGTACCCAGGGAAGCCCGTCAAAATGTTGATGGCTTGGACAGCGTTCGGCCCGACGGAGCCGATATAGACCGGCGTGGGCAGCCCCGCCACGGCGGCGTTGGTCGCGTCGAGGATGTTGACACGGTTGGCGTCTGGGCTGGCGAAGGCGAGCGACTCGTAAAGCAGCGAGTTCAGTCTGCCGACGGTGAAGCCCGTGACGCTGTCGATGCCGCTGGAGCGGGCGCTGAGCCAAGTGTAGGCGCCGCCCGCTTGCTGGAGGCCGATGCGGTAGGCGCCGGTGGTTTTGTCCACGAGGACGAGATCGGTGAGGCCGTCGCCGTTGAAGTCGCCCTCGGCGCTGAACTCGTAGGGGTTTTCATAGACGAAGGCGGGCGAGGCCGGAGCCAACAAGAGCCAACAGCCGATCGCCAAGAGCCAAGCGGGCCAAGCGCCACGCAGACGGCGGGGTTCAGGATGAAAGTGCGTTTCACTCCGTCCTGTGGCGTCTGTAGCGCGGACTTTCCAGTCTATCAGTCTCGTCAGAAACCCTTGCGGATCGCGACGATTCCGCAGGACAGGCCGCGGCTGCGTAGCGCAGGTTTTCAACCTGCCGTAGCGCCGGTTTTCTAACCGGCGACGCTCTCGAATGGAGCCGGCCTTGGACGCTCCTGGGGCGTCATGAAACACTGCTGGCTTCGCCGACTGAAAAGTCGGCGATACGGCAGGCTGGAAAGCCTGCGCTACGAAGCGGCGCGGGCCGGCGTTTGAGGGAGGACAGAGCGGCTCCAAGTTTCGGGGCATAGGGACTCCCTTCGTCGTTCGGGATTCGTCGTTCGGGATGGTCTTCATGGGACGTACACCTCGTTGGAAGTGATGACCTGATCGATTTCGCGGTTCGGCTTGAAGCGCACCAGCACGTAGCGGTAGCTGGCGCCGGACACGATGGGCTGGGTGTCCACCAGCCAGAGATAGGCCAGCGAGACGAGATCGCTGATCTGCAGTCGCGTCAGGGTGATGAACGGATCGTGCAAGGTGGAGGTGGCGCTCGGCCCCGTCTGCTGCTCGTAAGCGATGTTCTCCATCAGCGGCGACACTTGCACCACGTCGCCGGAGACGGTCGGGTAGTTGGTGTTGACGACTTGGTAGCGGTACATCGCCACCGGCAGCAGGCGGTCGCCGTAAGCGTTGGTCAGGACCAGGCTGTTGGGATCGAATTCCCCGCCCACGGATTGCGGCTTTTTCTGCGTGCTAATCCGGCTTGACGTGATGGAGCCTAAGCCGATGGCCACGCCGACTTCGTACTCCGGCCCGTTCAGCAACGCGCTGGAATTGGTCGGCGAGAGGAAGGCGGCCACCGTGCCGAAGTTGGCGTTGGTCGGCGGCAAGCCGCGCGCGGGCCACGGCACTTGCGGGCCGGGCGTGTTGGTCGGGTTCCAGACGAACGTCTCGAAGTTGCTCGGCTCGCCGGGCGTGCCGTCGCTGCCCACGGCCTTCACGAAGACGGCGTAGGTCTTGCCCATCGAGATGTTGGCCGGAATGAGGAACTGCGCGCCGCCGTTGCCGAAGCTGGGGCCGACCTTGGGCGTGTGGTACACATAAAAGTTGAAGGTCGCGTTAGTGCCGTCGTTGGTGAACGTGAGCGAGGTCGCGGCGTTGGTCGTCTGCGCCAGCAAGGCCGACAGCCCATTCCCCGGCGCCGTCGGCAGGGCGCCGATCCAGACCTCGAACCGTTCCAGCCCGTATGGCGGGCAGAACCAGAGCAGGTTCATGCCGGGGTTGTTGGTGTTGCCGACGGAGGTGATCGGTGAAAGCAGCGGCGTCGGCAGGTCGGTCGAAGAGCCGACTTCGACGCAGCCCAGCTTGGTGAGCGCGCTGGGATTGCCGTGCTCGTCGAAGAGTTGGAAGAAGTAGCAGAGCGTGCCGGCGTTGGCGGGCATGGAGTCGTCGAAGCAATTCAGGATGGCCAGGATGTTCGTGATCTCGCCCTGGCAGATGAGCGAGAGCGGGCCGTTATCGACGCGGCGATAGAGTTTCCATTCGCGGCTCGTGGGCGTGGGCTGGATGGAGATGATGATGGGCGGGCGGCTGCCGTCGCCCGGATCGCCGGAATCGTGCGAGCGGCATTCGTCGTGGCCCTGATTGGGGCCGCGGACGATGGTGCGCTCCGACTGGCCTCGCGCGAGGAAGGCGACGTGCAGTTCGGACTTGGAGTCGGGCAAGGCAATGCCGGTGGAGGGCACGGGCGGACTGTTGGTCCAGGGCGACACTTTCCCATCATACATTCCGGCCCGGCAGTAGAAGATGGACGAGGAGAACTCGGTGCGCAGCGGGTAGGCCCACTTGACGTCCACGAGGGTGTTGCCGGGAGAGTAGAAGCGCCGACCGAGAAAGTTGGATTCCACGGTCAGGCCGACGCCAGGGACGTAAATCGTTTGCAGCACGCTGAACTCCGCCCAGGCGATCTGCCGATGCCGGCGGGTGCATTCCACGACGAACTCGTAGTTGGTGGTGCCGCGGTCGAGGGGGATGAGGTAAGCCTTCCAGTAATCGACTCGCGGCTTGGTGCAGTTGATGTCGATGAAGCCGTTGCCGGCCGCCGGGCCGACACGGTCGCGCAAGACGCCGAAGGCCGGGCCGCTGTTTCCGGAGAGGTTCTGGCCGCAGGCGCCGGAGTCGCCGGCACGCACGGTGTACCAGAAAGTCTTTCCGAGATCGCTGGCGGTCTTCGGCGCAGTGGGGCCGTTGTCGAGGTAGCTGTTCTGCTTCGAGCCGGCTACATGCGGCACCACAGCGATGAGGTTGTTGGAGATGTTGCCGGACTTCAGGTTGATCTCGTTCATGTTCGTCCACCGATAGACCCAGTAATTGGTCACGCGGTCGGTGGTGTTGGTGTTCTGGTTCCAGTACACGCGCAGCGACTGGAATTGGGTCTTGAGCACGGTGTTGTAGCTGTAGTCGTTGATGACCTTGAGTTGCACCGGCACTTGCGGCGGCAGGCGGTCGCAAACGGTCGCCAGCAAGCCCGTCGAGACCAGGCCGTCGTGGGCCAGCACGTCGCGGGCAGTCACGAAGTAATAAAACTGCGCGCCGTTGGTGAAGCCGTAGTTGACATAGCCGGGCAGGAAGCGGCCGTCGTCGTCAGCGATGAAGAGCGTGTTCGTGTCGCCAGCAGGCGGGGTGAGGTTCGCCGCTTCGGCCACGGTGAAGACCTTGGCGTTGATGATCGGAAGGCGGTTCACGCGGCGGACGGCGATGTTGGTCGTGGCGAGCCAGCGGTTGGTCAGGAGCGCGGGCGTGGGCGGCGTGACGTGCCAGCCTTGGGCCACGGCGTAGTTCTTCTGCACGCGCCAAAGGTTGTAGCCGAATTGCAGCAGACCGAGACGGCGCAAGGCGTCCGGCGTGCCCCAGCGGAACTTGAGGTTGATGTCGCCCTGGGCCGTGGTTTCCGGCACGAGCACCGGCGGGCCGGGTCGCGGGAGGACGGTGGGATTGGCGGTATCGACGGTGACGCGGCCTACCACAGCGACGTCGCGGTTGGCGGCGGGGTCGAAGTTACGAATCTCGAACGTGGTCACGCCGGGTGTCACCATCTGCGCGTCCGCCATGCCGAGGCAGAGCGCGACGCCGGGATGATTGCGCGCCAGCAGGACGAGGTTGCGAAAGTGCGCCTCGTCCACGAGCGAGCCGCGGATGACGGCGGAAAGCTGGTCGGCGCGGGAGATGGTGTTGGTGGGCATGAGGCTGGCGAAGAGTTGCATCATGTCGTCGCCAAGCTGGGCGGAGTCTTCGCCCACGTTCTCGGCGCGGCGCAGGAGCGGCTCGATGGAGCGGGCGTCAGTCTGGAGCGCGGCGACCGAGAGGCGCGTGTAAGGCGCGGCATTCGAGGGGAAGCCGGGCTTGGCGTAAATCGCGAACGAGCGTCCGCTCACCAGGCTCGGCGTGGTGGCCTGCCAGAGAATGAACGCCCAGTCGCGGCTGGTGGAATCCTTGGTCGTGGTGGCGACGGTATAGACGATATCGCCGAGGCCGGATTGGGCCAGGGCCGAGGCCGGAAGCAGCGCCGCAAGGAGCAAGCCGGCCAAGCGGATGCAAGTGCAAGCTTGGCGATTCTGAAAAATGTAGCGGCCTGCAACGACTCCTGGAAGAACTGACGCAACGCGGCAGAGCCACGACCAAAGTAGCGCAGACTTTCCAGTCTGCCGTATCGCCGACTTTCTAGTCGGCGGGCCCAGCGAAGTTCCAAGGCGCTCAAAACAATCCAACATCCGAATCATTCGGACGCGTCGCCGGTTGGAAAACCGGCGATACGGCAGGTTGAAAACCTGCGCTACGAAGCCGCCGTCTGCTGTTCGACGGACGAAATCGTCACGGGCCGGGCCGGCTCCAGGCGATGCTGGCAGACGGAGAATTGTCGCCACGAGAGAGCGAAACTGTGAGATTCTGGAAATCAAGTTGAACATGGGAACCCCTTAGTCGATGTGCCACGAACTGTTCTTGTACTGGAGCGAAATGCTTTTGCTGAAGCTGAGGCAGAACGGGCACGGCCCGATCTCGGCCTCGAAGTGGCCGGTGCCCTTGAACTGGAGATCGTCGCCGTGCTTGACGCCGATCATGGTGATGTCGCCTTCGATGCTCACGATGCAAAGCGCCTCGCCGGACACGCCGAGGAACATCTTGCCGCCGTAGGTCGGGCCTTCGACGAAGTAGAACGCGCCCGCGCCCACGCCGGCCGAGATGCGGAAGAGACACGAGGCCGGAATGCCGAGCACCGCCTCGGACACTGGAATCCAGCCTTGGGCATAAACGTAGGCGCCGGTGAAAGGCGGGTTGCCCAAGACGCTGGCCACGTCAGGATCAATGAGCTTGATCGGATCGAGCGTGCAGGTCCGGCCAAAGAAGATGGCGCCGGAGAAGTCGTAGCTGTTGAACTTCACGCCGCCGCGCAGGGCGAGGTAGTTCTCGTATTTTCCGAACGCGACGGAGGCGGCCAGGTTGTAGAGCTTGAAGGCTTCGAAGCTCAACTCGCCGTTCAACTCCAGCGTGCCGGCCAAGTTGACGGGGAAGGGGATTGAGTTGTCGAACGTGAACTTGGTTTCGATGCTGCACGTCAGGTCGGGGCTGATCCAGTCGAGGCTGACGTCCTTGGCGCCGAGCGTGACTTCGGTGGCCGGCGTGTTGGAACTGTAACAGCCGGACGAGCCGTCGGAGTTGAGTTCCTTGATCTGGAGGTAGGCGTCGAACTGCATCGCGTCCGGCGCCTTCCACTCGAAATGGCCGTCGAGCCGCAGCAGCGTGAGCGCGTCGCCGGTGATGACGGCGTGGCCGTCGATCTTGCCCGCGCCCATGGTGTCGCTCACGTCGCCCAGGAGGCCATTGATGGAATTGTCCAGATCGGCCAGCGACTCGCTGATCATGTCGCGCATAGCCGTGTTGAGTTGTTGGAATCCGGAGTCGATGGCCTCGGTCATCTGCGCGTCGAGATCGTAGAGCCGCTGGCGGACGGCGGTTTGAATTTGGACCGCCGGCACCGAGGCGAAGAAGGCGTCCTCCACCTGCTGCCGGACGTAGTCCTTGATCTGCTGTTCCGTATAGACCTGGAACGGATCATCGACGGTGAAGTCGAGCTTGCCGAAGAAGTTGGTGATCTCCTTCGTGACGGTGACACTGACGTTGGTGATGTCGGCGGTCAGGCCGTGGAGCGTGTTGTCGATCTCCGTTACGAACTGGCCGCCGGTCGCGAGTTGCGAGTCCACTTGGACGATGGCGTCCTTGGTTTGGCCGAGCACGGTTTCCACCTGTTCGAGCGCGGGCTGGACTTTCTTCAACTGGTTGTCGAGTTCGGGTTGCGTGACCGATTCGATGAAGTCGGCGGCGAAGTCGATCACGAGATTCTCCACCAGCGCCGGGGCCACGTCGTAGCTGTCGCCGGCCTTGTGGAGCAGGCCTTTGACGAAGCCGCCGAGCGGCGCGCCGTTGGTGGTCTTGTCAATGCCGCCCGTGACGGCGTCGATGGCGTTGGTGACGTTGCCGAGATAGGTGCGGGTCTGGTCGATGAGGTTGCCCGCGCCGCTGGTGGCGTTGCCGAGGTTTTGCAGGACGAAGCTCAGGTTCGACGTGCCCATCGACACCGTGCCGATGAACGAGTTGCTTGCCCGCACGGCGACGTTGCTGACAAACAGGGCGCGCTGCGAGACGGAAAGCGCGGCCCAATCGTTGGAGAGTTGCCGGTAGAACTGGCTGATGATCGGATCGACGGTGGCGTCGAACACGCCGTCGAAGAACCGGTGCATCTGAGCGTCGAGCATCTGGTCCATCTGGTCCACGCCGGTCTTGAGCACGTCATGGATCGGCTGGGTGGCGGCCTCGATGATCGAGTGCGCCACGCCGGTAGTTTCGTCGATGGCGTTGATGGCGATGCTGGTGATGCTGATCTTGGGCAAGCCGTCGTACTGGACGCCGAAGTCCAGTTCCGCCTTGAGCGGGTCGAGGTAAGTGACTTGGTGGCGCACGTTGATGACGAGGAGATCGTTAGTGCGCTCCTGCCAGGACTTGAAGGTGCGCGTGGTCGTGGACCAACTCAGCGGGTAATCGAAATCGACCACTTCGAGCCAGAGCTTCTGAGCGCGCGGGTGGTAGTCCTCGGCGGTGTTATTGCGGTAGTTGTCGAGCGACACCGTGGCCTGGGGGAAGCCGAAGTTGTCGGGGTCGAAGTAGGATGCGGTGAAGAAGTCTTGTCCACCATCCTGCCAGCCGTGGTTCGGGTTCCCGCTCCCCGTGCGCGCCCAGCCGCCGGAAAGGTAGATGGCCGGATTCACGTTCGGGATGTTGGTGCGGCAACTGGTCTGCAGGTGCGTCTTCATGTCCTCGAAGAACGGCACGTCCAGCTTGCCGATGAGGTTGATCCAGCCCGGCGAGGGCGGCGCATTGGAGTAGCTGTTGTAGTAGGTGTCGATGATCGGCATGAACGTGTAGGCGCTGCCGCTGGGACCATCGATGGAGAAACTGTTGGGCACTTTCAGCCGCGAGTCGAAGTCCTTCGTGCCGTCTTTCAGGCCGTAGGACTTTGCGATCAGGTTGCCGTTCGTCTGGAAGCCCAGCAGCCCGTAGAGCGGCTCGTCCACATGCGACGCGTAGGCTTCCACGCCGAGCGTGAGCGAGCCGTCGCCGGGTGCGCAGCCGTCGTTGCGGAGGAAGCGAATGGCCAGCGTCTTGAAGTCGGCCTGCCAGTAATTGAGCATCTTGAAGCCGTCATTGCTCGGCACTTTGGCGTCGAGCAACGCGCCCAGGCAGTCGAACTTCAACTCGTCAAACCGCTGCACGAAGTCGGAAGGGTAGGGGACCGTGATCGAGCCGTAGGTGCGCGATTCCAGGTTCTGGCTGTCGAGGTAGGAGAGGCCGTAGTTGTCGAAGGTGAACTTGTAGCCGTAGATGTAGAGCGTGCTGGGGAAGGTGCCGGGCACGGCTTCGTGAATGCCGGTGACGCCGGCGTAGCGGACGTAGTACTTGGAGCGGCCGGTCAGTTTCCAATTGACGTTCGGCCGCCCGCCGATGGTGCTGCGGGCGTTGTGGGCGTTGTCGGTAAGGCAGCGGAAGTTCAGGCCGGCGTAATCGGCAAAGCCATCGCTGTAGGCGGCGCTCAGCGGTCGCTCCAGGACAAGCAAGTTCGAAGCGGCCACGCCGGTGTAGAGGATGTTCGCCGGCCCGCTGTTGGGCGGAAGCGAGTTCAAGAGGCCGCGGAGGAACACGCCTGGCATGTGATACGCACCTTCCGTGAAGGTGAAGGCTTGCTGCGCGAACGTGCCCAGGTCCGTGATGTAGCCCCAGCGGAGGTTCACCGTCGGCGCCGCCGGCCCTTCGCCCACCAAGCCGCCGTCGAGGGTGAAGTTGAGCACGGTGCCGTTCGGCGCGATCGCCGGCGTGTTGGTGATACCCGCCGGGTTGCAGCCAGGGCAATCGCCGGTGTAAGGCACCTGCACGGCGCTGAAGCCGTCCAGCTTGCTGACGTTCGGCACAGGAAGGTCCGTCGAAACGACCATGGTGCCGGCGCCGGTCCATTCCATCGCCGTGTCGTACGGAATATGCGCGACGAAGTTGCCGGGGCCGAAGTCAAATGTGGAAGTCAGGACGGCGTTCGACTGTGAGTCCGCAGCGACCTGGAGCGTCTGCGACATGCCGGTGACGGAATTCCAGTAGCGCTCGTTGGACCGCTTGAGCGCCATACTCGGCGGGTTGACGAGTTGGTTTGAGACACCTTCCAGGTACGCGTAGTCCGCGGCCCGCACATACGTCGGCACCGGCATGACCGTGGTGTTGAACACGCCGTTTGCCACCACCCAAGTGATGGCGGGAATCTCCATCCAAACCGGCTTGGTTTCCTCGACGGCGTAGATCGGCACGCCGGGATTGAACACCAGCGTCGCGCTCAGCGGATTGAGGCTCCCGTTCAATTGAAGGCCCGGGAAGTCGATGCTGCCGCGGGTGAGCTTGGAGGCGGTGTTGTTGAGCCGGTAGCTGAAACCGGGTGGCAGGAACACCGTGAGATTGCAGTAGCCGCCTGTGGGGTCGAGCGTGATCGGGCCGCGCACAAAACGCACGCGCCCCACGGCGTCGAGATCGGGCGACGGGGCGTTGAGCGTGACGGAGCCGGAGTTGAGTTCGGCGTTGCCACTGCTGCGCAAGCGGACATCCAGGGCCACGCCGCTGCCGTAGGTGTGGGCCGGATCGGCGACGACGTAGCCGCTGTTCGCGTCCACGCCCAAGGTGGTGCTGAGGTAGCCCACGCCGGTGGCGCCCGCGGCCGGCGTGTTGTTGATGCTGGTGAAGACGGTGTCGATGTTGTTGAAGCGGAGATGGCCGTTGAAGTGCAGCAGCCGCGTCGGCGAAGTCTGCATCGTACTGGCGGCGACGACCGGCTGGCCGGGGCCGTTGTAGCACGAGAGATTCACGACCACGTAATACGAGTTCGACACGGAATCCAACTGCCCGACCGGCTCGACTTGCAGGGTGTCGGAGGCGCCGACTGCTGCGACGCCTTTGGGCGCGCCGGCGGTGAAACTGGGAACGGCGTGAACAAAGCTGGTCGAGTTGTTCACGAGCGGGACCAGCGTGCCGTTGGTCGAGCGCAACTCGTAGTTGATATAGACGGTGACGTCGTTGGTCACCGGCGAGGCCGAGTTGAACTCGTCGTAGCGGTAAAGACCATAGACGGCGTTGACGAGGAAGGCGGTCTTGCCCGGCGCGGTCTTGATGGCGAAGGTCTGGGCGAAGGCATCGCCAAAGTGGTACGGGATGACGTTGTAGGCCACGTCGCCGCTGACGGTGTTGGTGAAGTGGAGATAAATCGTCGGGCCGTCGCTGTCGGTGTCGCCGGTGAAAATCCCGCGCCGAAAGAGGCGCACCTCCGCGGTGTACTGCGTGAGGGAACTCAGCAGGGCTGCCGGACGCAGCGACGCCGGCGTGGTGGAAGTGAGGTTCTGCGAACTGCCGATCCAAACCGTGTTCGTCACGTTGCAGGTGTAGGCGGCGTTGGTCACGCCGGTGGAATCGAAGAGCGGATGCGCCTGGCCATTGGTGTCGAGCAGCCGGTAGCTCAGGACGTAGGTGGTGTAGTGGCTGATCGCCGCGGTGTTCGTGGACACGACGTCCGACTCGAGCAGGAACGTCTCCCGGTTGTAGCTCGGATCGCCGCTCGAAGCGTCCGAGTCGATCACGAAGTTGCTCAGGTTGGTGATCGCGGTCGTCACCGCGGTTTCGTTCACGGTCGGGTACAGCCACGACAGCGTGTAGCTGCCCGCCGCGCCGTTGTAGCCGTCCACCGCGATGCGGTACACCGTGCCCGCCGTCGCATCGAAGGTGACGGAACTGGTGTTGCCCACCGGCGTATCGTCGTTGGATGTCACCGTCGTGAGCGCGCCGACGCTGGCGCCCGTATAAACGGCCAGCAGCGTATCGAAGCCGCTGCCAAAGGTGTTGAACGTGACCGTGCCGCTGAGCGGAGCCGTCCAGCGGAACCACACCGACGACCCGCCGGTGTTGCCGTGGTGATTCGGCTCGACGATTTCTTTCGTCGCTCCGAGCGTGGTGCCAGAGGTCGTTCCTGACAAAGACGCGAAGGCGGTGGCGGTGGCGAAGTTGTCGTTGGCTACGGGCGGGTAAATCACCGTGAGCGTGAGGTCGTCGAGATACCAACCTTCTTGGTTCACCGAGACGTCGCTGACGAATTGAAACTTCAGCGTCCGCGTGGTCCCGACGAAGGCGTTCAACGAGAAGTTGGTCAGCGTCCAGCTTGAGCGGACAGCGTTGTTCGACCAGATGGGCGTGGAGTCCATGAAGACCCAGATCCAGTCGTAGGTGGCTTCAATGCTCGGGACCTTGTACCAGAAACTCAATTGCGCGTTCGTGCAGACCGCCAGGTTCACGCTCCGCGACATGGTCGCGGTCATGTTCGTCACATAGACCGGGGCACTCGTCGTGCCGGCATAGCCGACGCCCGCGCAGTAGCCTTTGTAGCTGCCGGCGTGCGTGCCTTCGCCGCCGAAGGCGCTGTCCACGCGGCCCCAGTAAGCCGGCGTGCCGCTGGCGTTGGCGTCGCCCACACTCCAGGCGCCGGGGAACGTTCCCTCGAAACCTTCAAACAGGTTCGTGACTTGCGCCCCGGCGGTGGCGACGGCGGCCAGCGCAGCCAGACACAGCGGCATCCACGCCGTCCTGGCGCAGTGGCGGTGATAGAATCCCGAAACGGTCTGAAGCCGAAAGACTGGGTTGTTCATACGGAAAACTTCCTTGTCGTTGAAGGCTGGCCTCCAGCAGGTCGCTGAAGCGATCTGTCTCCCTGGAGACCCTGCTGGAGAAATGCCGGTTGCGGTCGAACCATGTCATTCTGATTGACCGCGCACGAATCCACGCAGTGATTTCCCATTCAATCTCAAGTTGTTTGTCAGGTTCCCGCGCCCGCTCTGACGCCGGCGCGTGAGCGGACCTTACCACCATCATCAGAAGCCACAAGCCAAACCTTGCGCCGGAAGCGGAACTTGGCGGCGGCGTGTCAACACCTTTTCAGATCAGGGACGAGGAGAACCCCGCATCGCCAGCGGCTGCGGCTCCTCCGACGGCACACCTTGACGCGGCGCGTCCCCGGCCTACATTTTCCGCCATTAGGTTTATCGAATGACTATGACAGCCAACTCTAACGCCTCGGCGGGGATCCTTTCGGTCCTCCATGAGACTCGGCTCTTCAGCCCGCCGCCGGAATTCTCGGCCACGGCCCACATCAAGTCGCTGGATCATTATCGGGAACTCTATCGGCAATCGGTCGAGTCACCGGAGAAGTTTTGGGGGCGCCAAGCGGAGGCCGAACTCGTGTGGTCCAAGCGGTGGGACGAGGTTCTGCAATGGGAGGAGCCGTTTGCGCGCTGGTTTGTCGGCGGCCAGTTGAACGTGAGCGTCAACTGCCTCGACCGCCATCTCGGCACGCCCGCGGCCAACCGGGCCGCCCTGATCTGGGAAGGGGAACCGGCTTCAGACGACAAACCCGGCGAGGAGCGCACGCTGACCTACCAGCAGCTCCACCATGAAGTCTGCCGCTTTGCCAATGTCCTCAAGCGAAACGGCCTCAAAGCAGGCGACCGCGTAATCATCTATCTCCCGATGGTTCCGGAGGCCGCCATCGCCATGCTCGCTTGCACGCGCATCGGAGCGATTCATTCCGTGGTGTTTGGCGGCTTCAGCGCGCAGTCGGTGGCGGATCGCATCCACGACTCCACCGCCAAGATGGTCCTCACGGCGGACGGCGGCTTCCGTCGCGGCGCCGTGGTGGCGCTGAAACGAAACGTGGATGACGCCCTGAAGCTGACCGACTCCCACGGCAACCTTCTCGCGCAGACCGTCGAGAAGGTGATCGTGCTCCGCCGCGCCGCCCTGGAAGCCTTGCCGATGGAACCCGGGCGCGACGTCTGGTGGCACGAGGAGTTGTCGAAAGTGGATGCCCACTGTCCGGCGGAACCCATGGATAGCGAGGCCCCGCTTTTCATCCTTTACACCAGCGGTTCGACGGGGAAACCGAAAGGGATTTTCCACACCACCGGCGGTTATCTGCTGGGCGCCAAACTGACCAGCAGATACGTCTTCGACCTCCGGGACACGGATGTGTACTGGTGTACGGCTGACGTGGGGTGGGTGACCGGCCACACCTACGTCGTTTACGGTCCACTGGCCAATGGCGCGACCAGCTTCATGTATGAAGGCGCTCCCAACCACCCGGAGCCGGATCGCTTTTGGCGCATCGTGGAGAAATACGGCATCACCATTCTCTATACCGCGCCCACGGCGATCCGGGCGTTCATGAAGTGGGGCGAAGCTTGGCCGAGGAAGCACGACCTTTCCTCGCTCCGACTGTTGGGCACGGTCGGCGAACCCATCAATCCCGAAGCGTGGATGTGGTACCACAAGATCATCGGTGGAGCGCGCTGCCCCATCGTCGATACGTGGTGGCAGACGGAAACCGGCACGATCATGATCACGCCCTTGCCTGGGGCCACGCCCACCAAGCCCGGTTCGGCGACGCTGCCCTTCTTCGGCGTGGTCCCCGAGGTGGTGGATGACCAGTGCCAGCCTGTTCCGCGCAACACGGGCGGGAAGCTTGTCATCCGCAAGCCGTGGCCCAGCATGTTGCGCGGGCTTTGGGGCGATCCTCGGCGTTACGAACAGGTCTATTGGAGCGACGTGCGCGGCAGCTACTTCACCGGCGATGGCTGCCGGCAGGACGAAGACGGCTACTTCTGGATCGTGGGCCGCATCGACGACGTGCTGAACGTCGCCGGCCACCGTATCGGCACTGCCGAAGTGGAGAGCGCGCTCGTCAGCTACCCCAGCGTGGCTGAAGCCGCAGTGGTCGGGCGCCCGGACGAGATGAAGGGGCAGGCCCTCGTGGCGTTCGTGACTCTGAAGACCGGGGTGAGACCGTCGCCTGATCTGCGCCAACAACTTCGCGATCACGTCGCCAAAGAAATTGGGGCCATCGCCAAGCCCGACGACATCCGCTTCGCCGAGGCGCTGCCCAAGACCCGCTCCGGCAAAATCATGCGCCGCCTGCTCAAGCAAGTCGCTGCCGGCACCGAAATCAAAGGCGACACCACCACACTCGAGGACTTGAACGTGCTGGCCAGATTGACGGCTTCCAGCGACGAGTGAATCGCTCTTCCTCCGGCGCACCCGCGCTTGTTCGAGAAAAGCATTTGATCGGCCGGAGGCAGTCGGCATCCTGTGCGCGTGTTGACGTTGTCCAAAGACGAAATCCGGGAACACGTCCGACGGGCCTTGGCGGAAGACATTGGGCCAGGGGACGTGACGACGCTCGCCACCGTGCCGGCGGAATCCCGCGGCAAAGCCAGCATGGTCGCGCGCGAACCGCTCGTCGTAGCCGGGCTGGCCTTGGCGGAAGCAGCGTTTGTGGAACTGTCGGCAGAGATTGCCGTCGAGATTCAGGTGCCCGATGGATCCCGCGCGAGGGCAGGAGAGGTTTTGCTTCGCGTCCGCGGCCCCACCCGTGCGATCCTCACGGCGGAGCGAGTGGCCTTGAACTTCGTGCAGCGGCTTTCCGGCATCGCCACGCTGACCGCGGAGTTTGTTGCAGCCGTCAAGGGAACCAGAGCGCGCATCCTCGACACGCGCAAGACGACACCAGGTTGGCGGCGGTTGGAGAAATACGCGGTGAGCTGTGGCGGCGGGACGAATCACCGAACCGGGCTGCACGACTTGGTCCTCATTAAAGACAACCACCTGGCTGCCCTTCGCGCGGAAGTGCCGAATCCAATCGCGGCGGCTGTGGCCCGCGCCCGCGCTGCGTTCCCGGCGCTCAAGGTCGAGGTCGAGGTGGACCGCTTGGAACAAGTCAGCCAAGCCGTGGAAGCGGGGGCAGACATCATCCTCCTGGACAACATGGATCCGGAGCAACTGCGACAGGCGGTGGCACTGATCGACCAACGAGCCGTCACAGAAGCCAGCGGGTGCGTGAACTTGAACATCGTGGGTGCCATGGCCGCCACAGGGGTTGATTTCATCTCGGTGGGCGCGTTGACCCACTCAGCCCGCGCGGTGGACATCGGATTGGATTTTGAATCCTGAACCGGCAAGGAGAAAGATGTCCATCGATTCAGAAATCTTGACCGCGATGCGCAGGGCAGGGGACGCCGGCACATCTGGAGCGGAACTGGCGCAGAAACTGGGAGTGACACGCGCTGCCGTCTGGGCACGTATTGAAGAACTGCGTGCGCTCGGTTACGAAATTGAAGCTAGCCCGCTGCATGGATACCGCTTGCGCAACACGCCGGACGTGCTTCACGCGGATGACCTGTTGTCCCGCCTCTGGCGAACCACGAAAGTGATCGGTCGCGACATCCGGGTGTTTCAGGAAACCACTTCTACCAACGACGTGGCGGAGAAGCTGGCGCGCGATGACGTCAAAGAAGGCGTGGTCGTGTTTGCCGAAGCCCAGACGAAAGGCCGCGGGCGATTGGGGCGGGCGTGGCTGTCGCTTCAGGGCAAGGGGCTTTGGTTTTCCGTCTTGCTGCGGCCCGCGCTCCGTCCGCAAGCCGCCACACAGCTTACAGTTGCCGCCGCCGCTGCGGTCTGCCGGGCCATTTGCAGTCAGACCGGGCTGACCGCCTCCGTGAAATGGCCCAACGACATTTTGCTCGGCGGAAAAAAAGTCGCGGGCATCTTGACGGAACTCAGCGCGGAGTTGGACCACATCAAGTATGTCATCTTGGGCATTGGCGTGAACGTGAACCTGACCCTGACAGATTTTCCGGTTGAACTGCGTCGGATCGGCACTTCGATCCAAATGGAACAGGGCCGGAGCGCGAACCGTGCCGAACTTGCCGTCGCATTGATACGGGAGTTGGACGCTGATTATGCGCGGGTCTGCGACGGCCGGTTCACCGCGGTGGCCGACGAATGGGAACAATGTTGCGCGACGCTCGGCAAAAGTGTGCATGTTCTGATCGGCCGGCGCACGATCGACGGTCGAGCGGAGTCATTGGACGAGGATGGCGCGCTCCTGGTTCGCACACAGCATGGCCGGCTGGAGAGAATCACTGGAGGAGACGTCACCTTGGCGAAGTGAGGTGCAAGCAGGATCACCGGTCCCGGCTTCACCCGCATTTCTCACCGGATCGCGGCCGGTCCCCGGCCGCAGCGCCTGTCACATGGCATCCTGCTGCGCCCGGGGACCGGTCGTGGTCCGACACATTGCGGCCGCGCCGATCTTGTGGTGAGAAATGCGAGGTTAAGGCGGCAACGAAAAGAGAGTCCACCGAGAGCTTATTCTAGTTCGCGTTCAAGCTGAGACTAACCATCCAGGGCCAGACGCAGAGGCTCCGCACCCGGTCGCGATCCGCCGCCAAGCGTGGCAGGCCTGTTTCCAAGGTTCGGACCACCCCGGCCATGTCTGAAAACACCCGGTTGGGAAATTCTTTCTCGCGAATCTCCTCCACAAATGCTCCTGCGCATTGAGTTCCGGTGAATAGCCGGGCAAGCGGTGCAGGCGGATGTTCGCCGGCACCACCAGCACCTGGGCCACAGGCGAACGGGCTCCCTCCACGACCATGACGATAAAATCTTCCGGGGGGGGCGGCACTGACTTGCGCCAGGAAGGCTCCCCCTGCTCGGGGTTCATGACCGGGCCGATCCGCCAGTCCAGGTCGCCTTCCAACGGGCTGATGTCGCTGTTCGGGAAGCGAAAGTATTCAATGCGGACAATGTTTGTTATGTTTCTATACTGCCATGTGCAGAAAAGCCGCCCAACGTTGCTGCGCCTTTACCCCTGAATTGTCCAGGATGCGGGAATTGGTGCGAATTGGCGAGATTTGCCGAGCAATGGATGGAAACCTTGGCTCATCAATGGCTTCCAGAAAGCCCCGCGGCGACGATTCCAGCCATTCTTGAGGTGTGAAGTTGTCCGAGGCTCTCGAATCGGAGACGAATTGTCCAAAAAGGTGTGAAGCTGCTGATAATCTATTGATATGCAATAGGATGAAAAGTAGATCATCCGTCGTTTCACACCTTGAACCTGGACAACTCTCGGTAAACAAAGGTGTGAAGGATTTCTGGGTGCCGCCGCCTTCATTATGCGGTCGATGTGCGATTCGATGCCGCGGCAACGCCTTCTGACCGTGGCACCGCCGCGCCCATTACGGAGACGGAATCTCGTTATTGCGCTGCCCCCAGTTGCGGCGGCTGGTTGACACCTCCGCGCATCTGACGCGCATTCTCCGCGGCCTTCCCGCGAACCCTTTGCGCACCTCCGCGTCGCCCCCGCGCGTTGAATTGGCCTTCGGTGCCGGACAGGAACCCCTGGGGTGGGGTGCGCTTTTCCCTGCCGCTGTTTCCACCGCCTTCGCCGTGGTGTTCCTCGAAACCATACTGGCGGTTCTGGACATCGCCGACGCGCAAAACTCAGCCGGCACTGAGCGGCGTTCCCGACACGGTGAGCCATCGCCCCCGGCCCGTCTGGCGGGCACTTCCCTCCCCTGCCCTTTCTGGCCAAAAAAAACAGCGCCGGCCGGCCTTGCGGCCCACCGGCGCGAGAAGTGGGCGCGTTCAGCTACAATGCACGCACGGTTTCCAATGACCGCTCAATAAGTGCGTAGTACTCGACCACCGCGCGGATCGCGCTCGCCTCAATGTGAAGAGTGCTGCTCCCACGGATCAAGGCGTACACCATCCTCAAGTGGGCTGTCCCTATGGCAAGTCCCTCTTCATGGCTTCGCATGATGCTGGCGAAGCCGATCCCTTCCATATTGTCGAGCCGCGCTTTCTCGTTTGGAAAATTCGCGTAGCACTTGAGCTTTCGAGGCAATGGCTCCGGTTCCCAAGGTAAACGCAGTGCGTGATTCGTCAGTTTGTCCGTGCCACCGTTCCGGCGGCTCTGAGTCTGGGATGTCATTTGGTTTGTCTCTTTCTCTGGGCCTCTGGCTCTGGCCGGTTTGAACGGCCAGGGCTTTCTTGTTGTTGACGCTCCCACTCTTCGACCCAATCCAAGAGGCGGAGCGTGACGGCACCGCCGGGTTCCTTCTTGCCCGACAGCCATTCCGAGACTCGGGCAGGTGGAACGCCCAGTGTTTGGGCCAGCGCCATCTTCTGTCCGCGGGCCGCTGTGGCCTGATTGAGCCGCTCCAACAAACTTGCCAAGTCTGGTGTCACGCGCAGCTTTGTACTCTTAAGAGATTTCTCTTTCAAGTTATTTTCACCAATATTTTCAGCCTTATCTCGTTTCCCTGAAGCAGCTTGAGCGGGCGCGGAAACGGTATCGGCCAAGAAATGGTCGGCACTAGCGATTTGGGTCTGCATTGTTCCAAGCGGAACGTTCGGATCGCGCACCAGTACGCGAAGCCATTCCAGGTGGGGCATCTGAACGCCTGGAGTGGGCTGCCCCATGAATCTCAAGAAGATCAGGTCGGCAACTTCAAACAAGGCGCGGATGTACTCCCGACGCACACGGCCAGGGACGAATTTCCGCCGAACCGCTTCGTTGCCCAATAGAAGAAGCCATCGGGCAAGGGTGACTTGAATGAAGCGTTGCAGGATTTGAGGATTGTCGTTGTCACAGAGCACCACGCGCGGGAAATAGAAAAACTCCCCGGCAAGTCGTTCGTAAATTGGAGCTAGACAGTTTGGAAACGCCTCACTGTACAAGCTCCGCGACGGCAATCCTCTATTGCCGACTTCGCTATGCAGATCAACGCACTGGCGGAAAAAAAGCTCCGGCATTTGTTCCAAATCGCTCGTTTCTGGAATCCCTTTCTGGGCAGCCAAGCGTTTCAGCGCATCATAGCGGCCTGTCGCCAGCCATTCTTCGCTGACAAGGAACTCGCGGCAGAACTGGAGCGCCACATCGGCGCGGATGGGAGTCTTTCCCATCTCGTAATTAACCAGTGTCGTTCTAGGGACGCCGATTTGGTGCGCACAGTCCGCCGCCGTCAATCCGAGTTTCTTGCGCGCATCGTGAAGCCGGCGGCAAATGTCGAGTTCCACTCTGGGGAGCTTTTGTTTTTGCACTGGCAGCAATCTAGCAGGGACAGAAAAAGATGAAATATTTTCTTGCTTAATGGTCATACAGTGACTATTTTACCTCCTGCATGAGCGAACTTCTCATCAAGTCGAAATGCGGCAGGAAACCTGGAGGGATCACCCGGTTTCCAGGTTTGTGTTCTGACGCGCGGCAGCTTGGAATCACCCCCGGCCATCTATGGTGCGTGTTGGCGAACCTTCGAACCAGTCCCAAGCTTCTCGCGAGGTACAAGGCCCTCAAAGCCTCCCAGCAACCCAATCCAACCCATTTGAACCTCCATCTCGGGGCCAACCCAGCGGAGACTCCTGCCGTCGCCGCGGCCCCGGCCACCATGCCTCCCAACATCCCTTGACCAACCGCTGACTCCCTCAATCCACATGCCTACGCCCAACCCCATCAGCCAACACATCGACGAGCACAAAAAGGCAGCGCAGGAACTGGCGCGGCTGGACAAGCTCGAAACCCAGTACAAGCAGGAGGAATCGGAGCTTCTGCGCACGACCGACCCAGAGGATGCTGAGAAAATGAAGCTGCTGGGCGCTGTCCGTCTCAGGTTGGCTTGCATCCCCGGACGGCGCGAGCAATGGGAAAAGCGGCTGGCCGAAGTAGAAGACGGAATCCACCAGGAGATGCGGCGGCAGATTAGCCTGGTCAACGATTACCTGCGAAACCAAAGGGACACCACGCTTTCACGCGTGGCTGAAGTCCTCCAACCATTCTGCTCCACCCCGGAAGCAGCCAGGCAGGTGGCCAATCAGACGGATGTGGTCAAGGATGCCGACCGGGCCAGCGGTTATTACACGCTCGATTTTCCTTCGTACAGGCAGCGTGACGGGACGATCTTCCCGGCTGCCGTAGAGTTTCTCGCGTTCGCCTCCAAATGGGGCTTCGTGTTGCAGGAACCCTCTCCGGCGCAGTGACCGCCGCTTCCGAGGCATCCCGGCCATGAATCCCGGCATCACTTTCCGTGGCAGATTACAGTCGGCCGCCCCTGCGGTTCGATTGGTCATGGCAGCCTAGGCTGGTCGGTTTCTTCCAAGCTGGCCAGTCTGGGCTACGCCTGGCACTACCAGAGCGGCGCTCAAGATTGATGGATAGACCCACTGGCCTCGCTTATGCCTGAGAACCCTGAACTCCGCGTCCACTACAAGACCACCGCCGATAACTCCGGCGCCGCCAGCGCCGCGCAAGCCCACCGCGACGTGGCCGCGGCGAGCCAGCAGGCCGCGGAGGCCGCCAAGGAACAAGCCGCGGCGGAAAAGGAACTGGCCACATTCTTGGGCGTGGTCGATGCCGAACTCGAAAAAAAGGGCCAAGCCGAAATTGAACAACAGCAGCAAGCCCTGCAGGCGGCTTTGCAGTTTCGGGAGGCACTCAACGAGGAAGCTGAAGTTCAAGCGAAGGCCAGTGACGAAACTGGGAAGACCCTTTCCCTCAAGAAGCTGCTGGTGCAGCAAGTCAAAATCCTGTCTCACGCCTTGGGCCAAATCCCCGGCGCATGGCAGGTGATGGCCATCGTCAAAAACCCGTACGTGGCTCTCGCTGTGGCGCTCGGAACCGTCGTCGCCAAGTTTCGCGAGTTCAAGCAGGCCGTCGATGAAGCGGCTCTTGCGGCGCGCGCAGGAGAGGATTTCATCAGGATTCTCCGCGGCTCCGTCGAACTGATGGCCGAAGCCAGCATCCGCGCCAAGAGCCTGGCCGACAGACTGCATGAAGCGGCCCGCGGTCAGAAGCAGATCGGGGAGCAGTTGGCCCATTCCAGGACCATTTTGGCGGACTACTTCGCGCGGCAAGAGACAGTCGCCTCCGCCCGCGAAAAACGGCTGCGCGCGGAACTGGATTTGATGGAAGATGGCCTGGCCAAGACCAAGGCCCTGGCCGAATTGGAAGCGCGGTTGGAGCAGGAACGTCAGCAGCGCGATCTCCAGAAAAAGGAAGCGGAGTACGGCTTGCGCGCTTCTTCATCCGCCCGCGCCAAGGAAAAGGCCGCCGAACTGGGCGCGCAAGCGGAAGCGTTGCAAGGCCCGGCCGTCGGAGCCGCGCCGGGCACGGTCAATTACCAGATCGGGATCATCGCCCAGATGGAAGCCGACGCCAAAGCCAACCAGCCGCTTTGGAAAAAGGCCCAGGACAAAGCCCAAACCGCCTACAACCAGGCCGTGGAGTCCCAGGCGGAAGCGGAGCGCCGGCACAGTGCCTTCATGGCTTTGGACAAGTCCTCCTCCGCCTATCTCGGAGGAATCAATGCCGAGGGCCAGCCGGTCAGCGGAGTTTTGTTGGCCGATGCCAACAAGCGTCTGGCTGCTGCCAAAGATGCTTTGCGGGCGGCCTATCACGAGGAACAAATCGTCACGGCAAATATTGCTGCCGAAAAGGCGAATCTAGCCCGTATGACGGCGGCCCGTGACAAGCTGATTGATCGCCAGGCCGCCGCTATTGAAGCTCACAAAGCCGAAGCCGAAGCTGCGCAAGACTTGGCGGATGAAATTCAAAAACTCACTGCTACCTTTGCCAAAATCAACGAGGAGAAGGCGGGAGAAATGGTGGCGGCGCGGCTCAAACAACTCGACGAAGCCTTCAAGAAGGCGCAGCCGGGCAGCGATGAACAATTCTCCATTTTCTCCGAAGTGGCCGGCCTCTTCAACTTCAGGGAACCGCGCCAGTTCGGCGTGAATGCCAAAGCGCCCCGCGCTCCTGCCCCTTGGGAAGTCTGGCATGACCGGATGAGCCGCTACCGGCAAAACGAAATTGAAGCCCTGGAGCGCGAAGACTACCCCGCCGCCGAAGCGTGGGGGAAGGAAGCCATTCGGCTCGGTCCAGAGCCAGAACGCATCCGAAAGGGAGCCATCGATGCCGTGAACTCCATTCAAAACGTGGAAACCGCCATGATGGATGTCTTGGGTCAAATCAGCAACGAACTGGGCAGGGTTTCCGCCCGCCTCCAAGCTTCCCGCGGGCCTGCCTATTCGTGATGTGCCTGCCCAGAAACCTGAACTCGTGATGATGCGCCATCCTTTCACTCTGGCCAACGATGGTTGGATCCACTTGGTCCCCCTCGGTGAGTATCCCAATTCCGATGTTGTGCAAGTGGTGGATCCCCTGTCTGCCCAATCCATCGTGAACAGCTTTTATCGGGACGCCCTGAGGCCGAACTTTGCAGGACTGCTGGTGGATCGCGCTCACTTCTCCACTGATTTGAACAAGCCGAGCGAGGCGATGGGTTGGATTGACGCCGTTGAAGCTCGCGCGGCTGGGCCTTGCTGCTCCTGCTCGGCGGCGGCGTGGCCTACGTCACCACGCGCGCAGCCTTGACGCGGCAGTTCGACGACGCGCTGCGCACCAAAGCCCTGGCCCTTACCACGATCACCGAACAGGATCACGGCGAAATCAAGTTGGAGGTCGCCGACCTGTTCATGCGCGAGTTCGACGCGGATGTCAGCACAGCCTTCTACCAACTCTGGCGGGGCGACGGCGCTGTCGTGGACCGCTCGCCGTCGTTGCGCGGCGCGAACCTGCCCCGGCGCGGCGGCACGTTAGGCGCGCCCGAGTTCTGGAACTTGGACGGACCTGGCAACGCCAAGCACACTTCGCAAAGTGTGCTTGGCTCCCAAGCCACTACTCCTGGCTTGTCTCAGCCCCGGCCCACTGGCTCAACCAGGAGATCAACTTGCAGCCCTCTCAACTGTTCCCCGCCGCGGAGCACGTCCTCTTCGGCGCTCCTCTTCCGACGCAAACATACAGCGCCGGCAACACCAGCAGCGTTAGCAGCGTGTTGGTGAAGATGCCGCCGATGACCACTGTCGCCAGCGGACGCTGCACTTCGCCGCCCACGCCCACGTTCACCGCCATCGGGATGAAGCCCACCGCCGCCACCAGCGCCGTCATCAGCACTGGGCGCAACCGCACCAAGCAGCCTTCCCGGACGGCTTGTTCCAGCGGTTCGCCCGCGTCGAGCTTCTGCTTGATGAACGTCACCAGCACCAGGCCGTTGAGGATAGCCACGCCGCTCAGGGCGATGAACCCGATGGCCGAACTCACCGTGAACGGCAGGCCGCGCAACCAAAGCGCGAGCACGCCGCCCACCAATCCCAGCGGAATGCCCGAGGCCACGATGAGCACCTCGCGCACGGTCTTGAGGCTAAAGAACAGCAGCACGAAGATCAGCGCCAGCGCCATCGGCACCACAAACATCAGCTTCCGGTTGGCCCGTTCCATGTTCTCGAACTGCCCACCCCACTCGATCGTGTAGCCGTCGGGCATTTTGACCTGCGCCGCGATGTTCGCCCGCCCTTCGGCGACGAAGCTCTTCACGTCCCGCCCGCGCACGTTGCACTGCACGGTGATTCGCCGCTTGCCCCACTCGCGGTTGATGGTGGACGGGCCTTCCATCTCGGTGATCTTCGCGACCTGATTTAACGGCAGCACCGGGCCGCCAGCGGTCGGAATGAGCGTGGCCGCCAGCGCGTCCGGGTCCGTGCGCTGTTTGTCCGGCAGCCGCACCACGAGCGGGAAACGCCGTTGCCCTTCGCGCACGTCGCCCACCCGCCGCGAGCCGACCGCCTCGACGACGTTCAGCACGTTGCGTGTCGGCACGCCGTAGCGGGCAATGGCCTGCGGGTCCACGCGCACTTGCAGGAAGGTCTGCCCGGTCAACTGTTCGACCGAGGCCTCGCTCGCGCCACGAATCCCGGCCAGCACGGCTTGCACCTCGCCGCCCAAGCGGCGCAATTCCTCCAGATCATCGCCATAGACCTTGATGCCGATGTCGCCCCGGATGCCGGCGATCAGTTCGTTCAGGCGCATCTCGATGGGCTGGCTGAACGCAGGCTTCAGCCCGGGCACTTGGTTCAACACGTCGCGCATCTTCTCCGTCAACTCGGATTGTGTGCGCGCCTTCTTCCATTGCCCGCGCGGTTTGAGCGCCAGGAAGAAATCCGCCAGTTCAACCCCCATCGGATCGGTGGCGACTTCCGCCGTGCCCAGACGCGTCCAGATATGTTCAATTTCGTCGGGGAACTCCGCCAACAACACTCGCTCAATGCGGTCGTTTTGCGCTACGGCTTCAACCACGGAAATGCCTGCCAACCGCACGGTCGTTCCCACAATCGCTCCCTCCCCCAGCTTCGGCAGGAATTCCCCGCCCATGCGCGAGGCGATCAGCGCCGCGCCAATGAACAAGACCACCGCCCCGAACACCGTGAGCAGGCGAAACCGCAGCGCCAGGCCGAGGGCCGGTTCATAAACGCGGTGGGCCAGCCGCACCAGCCACGGGTCCTTTTCCTTCACCTGCTTGGGCAGGAACAATGCCGTCAGCACCGGCGTCAGCGTGAGGGCCAGGATCAACGAGCCCAGCAGCGCAAAGATCAGCGTCAGCGCCATCGGCTTGAACAGCTTCCCCTCGATGCCCTCCAGGGTAAGAATGGGCAGGAACACGATCATGATGATCCCCACGCCGAACGCCACGGGCCGCGCCACTTCCAACGGCGCGCTGCGGAGCACCTCCTCGCGTTCCTCTTTGGTCAGCACCCGCCCCAGTTCGTGCTGCCGCATCGCCAGCCGGCGCATGGCGTTCTCCACCATCACCACCGCGCCATCCACGATGAGGCCGAAGTCCACCGCGCCGAGGCTCAAGAGGCTGGCGGCGATGCCGGCCTGCAACATGAAGTTGCCCGCGAAGAGCATCGAAAGCGGGATCGCCACCGCCACAATCAATCCGGCCCTCAAGTTCCCCAGGAAGGCAAACAGGATGGCGATGACCAGCAGCGCCCCGGCCAGCAGGTTGTGTTCGACCGTGCGAATCACGTTATCCACCAGTTCCGTCCGATCGTAGAGCACCTCCAGCTTGATGTCCGGCGGCAGGAACTTTTGCACCTCCGCCAGCTTGGCTTTGAGCGCGTGGGTCACCACCGCGCTATTCTCGCCCATCAGCATGAAGCCGAGTCCCAGCACCGCTTCCCCCCGGCCATCCGCGGTTACAGCGCCCCGCCGAATCTCGTGGTCCTCCTTCACGTTGGCCACGTCCCGCACCCGCACCGGCGTTCCGTCATGGCTGGTGATGACAATGTTGGCAATCTCCTGGACGTTGGTTGTCAGTCCAACCCCGTGAACCAAGAGCGACTCGCCGCTCCGCACAATCTGCCCGCCGCCGACATTCTGGTTGTTCGCCTGCAACGCCTCGACCAGCTCCTCGAATGTCAGCCGGTATTTGATGAGCCGGTCGGTTTCCACCACCACATGGAATTGCTTCTCGAATCCGCCCCAGGTGTTCACCTCGGCCACGCCCGCCACCTTGCGCAGTTGCGGCTTCACCACCCAGTCCTGCCACGTCCGCAATTCCGTCGGCGTACGATTCGTGTCGGTGGACCGCACCACGTAATGGAACACCTCGCCCAAGCCCGTGGCGATGGGGCCAAGCTGCGGACGCGCCAAGCCTTCCGCCAACTCCACCGTCTGGAGCCGCTCCATGATAAGCTGCCGCGCCTTGAAGATGTTGATGCTGTCGTCGAACGTGGCCACGACTTGCGACAGCCCGAACTTCGAGATGGAGCGCACGTTGTGCAGGCCCGGCAAGCCGCTGATGGCCAGTTCCACTGGCAGTGTGATTTGCGCTTCCGTCTCCTGCGGGTTCAATGACGCCGCCGTGGTGTTGATTTGCACCTGCACCGGCGTCGTGTCCGGGAAGGCGTCAATCGGCAAAATGCTCAGGCTCCGCCCGCCGATGACGACCAGCGCCACCGCCAGCACACAGACCAGCAGCCGGTTCTTGAGCGAGAAATTGATGATCCAGTTTAGCATCGGGATGTTTTCTTGAGAGGGTTGGGCTTAGTCATCCGCACAGCCTGCGCCCAAGCGCGACATCAGCATCGCCGACTTGATGGCGAACGCATGGCTCACCGCGATTTCCTCCTGTGGCTTCAGGCCCGTCAGTACCTCCAGCCGCCCGTTGAACTTGGCGCCCAGTTGCACGGCGCGCGCGTCGAACAAATCCTGACCGAGCTTCACAAACACAAAAGGCTTGCCCTCGACATGCTGGACAGCCGATGGCGGCACCAGCATCGCGCCTTCCGCCTGGCGCGTGAGAATCCGCGCCGTGGCAAACATCTTGTCCTTGAGCAGGCAGTCGGGGTTGGCGAATTCTGCGCGGGCGCGGGCCATCCGCGTGCGCTCATCCACCGCCGGGCCAATCCACGTCAGCTTGCCCAGGAACACCTTCCCTGGCAGCGAATCCACCCGCAGTTCCACCGCCTGCCCAGTTTTCACTCGGGCCAGCGTGGATTCCGGCACTTGCAGCATCGCCCACACCGTCGAATGGTCCACCAGCGTAAACAGCGGCTTGCCCACGTCCACCAGCGACCCGCGCACCGCCATCCGCTCGGCGATTTCGCCCGCGAACGGCGCGCGCACTTCCATCAGCACTTGCTCCTGCGGCTTCCTCCCCATCTCATCAATCTGCTCCTCGGTGAAGCCCTGGGTCCGCAGTTGCTGACAGGCCGCGCGGTGAGCGGCCTCGGCTTCCTGCAACGCCTGTTCTGAAGTCACGCGCTGCTCGCGCAACTTTCGTTCCCGGTCCAGGGTTTGATGCGACAACACCGCCTTGGCCACCGCTTCTGCAATCGAAGCCGACCAAATCTTCGCCACCGTTTGCTTCTCCTCGACTTTGGTGCCCAGGTCCACATCCACCGTCTGAATGATTCCGCTCACTGGCGCGGCAATCTGCGCCAGCTTGTTCTGGTTGAAGCTCACTTCCGCCACGCACTCGATGCCGTCGGCAATCGCCCCGCGCTCGGGCAACGCGGTCTGGACGCCCACGATGGCGGTCGAGTTTGTCGAAGGCAGCCGCACCTTCATGCTCTCGCCCGGCTTGAGCTTGGCCGCTGCGTCCGGCCGGCAGATGGCGCACTCGGCTTCCGGCACACCGTGCTCGGAGCACATCAGCACCGCCCCGGCGCCGGCGGCGGGCTTCCCTTTGCCCTTCAACTCCGGCCGGCAGAGGAAGCATTCATCCTCGTAGAGCGAATGCTCTTTGCACCACAGACGCTTCTTGTCTTGAAGCTCCGGGTGGCACTCGAAACACCGGTCCTCGTATCGTTTGTGTTCTTCGCACCAGAGCCGGCCCTTCTCGCGCAGGTTGGCGTCACAAATAAAACAAAGTTCCTTGGGCGCATCGTGCGCGGCGCATTTGGTGCCGCTGAGTGGCGCCTGTGCGGTCGGGCCGGCAGCACCCTTGGGAGCCGTTTCAACTTTGCCATGCTTGTGCCCGGCGTGGCCGTGGCCGTCGTCTTCGCCGGCGCCTTCTTGTTTCTTGCAGCCGGCGAAGAGCGCCAGCGCCACAACGCTCGCCCAGACGGCAAGCTTCAAAGTGATTTGTGTCTTCATGGTCAGATTCCTATTGGGGGGTTGAAGTTTGATGGGGTTGCGGCTGGAGCAACGCTTCCAGTTCCGCCTGGGCGACGTTCAGTTCGAGCAGTTTTTGCTGATAGGCCAGCCGCGCTTCAGCGGTCGTGCGTTGCGTGTCCACCAGGTCAATGAAGTTGAACTTGCCCTGCTCGAACCCGGTTTGAACGAGCCGCAGCGCGTCATTCGCTTTCGGCAAAATCCGCTCGCGGTAGTTGGCCACCTGCTCGGCGGCCGTCCGGTAGCGCTTCAACGCGTTGGCCCACTCGCGCTGCAACTGCTGCTGTACCCCGTGCAACTCCGCTTCCGCCACACTCACGTTCGCCCGCGCCTCTTGTTGCTTCCCCTTCCCACGGTCGATGAGAGGCAACGGCAGCGAGAAGCCGAGTTGAATGATGGACTGGTCCGTCTCGCCGATGCGCCCGCCCGCCAAGCCCACCTTCACATCCGGGTACGGCTCCAGCCGAGCGCGGCGGTGTTCCAGTTGCGCGCGGTCCAGATTCGCCTGGGCGGCGGCAGCGCTCGGATGCTTCGCCAGCACGCCCTCCGCGCCCGATTCCATCAGCGCGGGAATCGGCGCATCGGCCAGCGTTCCGGACAGGCTGGCGTCCTTTAGGTCCGGCCGCCCCAGCATCGTGGCAAAAATCTGCCGCACCGTGGCCAGTTCCCTTTGAAAGCCCGTCAACTCCGTCCGGGCCTGCTCCAATTGCACTTCCGCCCGCAACTGCTCCTGGTAGGCCGCCGCGCCGGCATCCACTCGCTTCCGCGCTGTGGCCGCAGAAGACTCCGCCACCGCCACCAGTTGCGTGGACACCTCCACCAGCCGTTCGGACGCCAGCACCCGGAAGAATCCGGCCTTCACGTCCCGGACGATTTCCGTCCGGCGCAATGCCAGTTCCGCTTCCGACAACTTCACCCCCGCGCCCCCAATCTGCTTGTCCAGCGACTTCTTCCCCGGATACGGCAGCGTCTGGGCGATGCCAATGGTCTGCTTGGCTTCGGAGAAACCGCGCCCGTTGCGCACCGGCCAGTCTTCGGCGCTCAGTTCCAGTTCGGGATTGCTCCACTTCTTTGCCTGGTAGGCTCGCCCGGACGCTGCGTCCACTTGCGCGCGCGAAGCGCGGAGTGCCGGGTTGTGCGCCAGCGCCAGTCGAACTGCTTCGTCCAGCGTGAGCGCATTCAGGCTGAAAGACTCCGGCGTCTGGGCAGCGAATCCCAGACGCGCACCCCCGGCGACCAGCACCGCCAGGGCAGACCACCGACACCATGTCAAAATCAAACTCAGCTTCATAATCATCTCTCGATACAAACCGACATCACACAACGACAGGGGAAAACGCGCGGCGTGCAGACACACCGCAGCCATCAGGGGAATCCCTGGACGAGAAGCTTCAGCGGAAACGTCCCGAACGGGACTGCTTAAGCGACGAGAGAAGGAGCGCGCGGCAGCAGTGCCGTGCGATAGGAGAATTGCCAGAATCGTGGAAGCTCTGGCGGAGTCAATGAGGCGGGAAGGAAAGCAGATGTGGTGTCGGTGGGCGGTTCAGCCACCCAATCCCACTCGGCGAAAGCGAGCAGCAGTGCCAGGCCGGGAGTGATCGTCGGATTGTCCTCAATCTTGTAGAACCCCGATTCCACCGCGCTACAGGAATCCTGGCTGCAATCGTGTTGTGGCTGTGGCGCCTCATCTTGACTACAGCACCACTGGAGGAAACTGAAGCCCGGCACAGTTTCCAGTGCGCAATGCATCGTGACTGGCACCCACAGGGCCAGCAGCAGCACCGCGACAACTCGTTTGAGCCAATTCACAGTGGCCAATATGAGTGTGGTCCTGGAAACTGCAACCGCATCTTTCTCCCTCTCCCCTCGTTTCTTGGCGAACGGTAAGGTTCCGTTAAGGTTGGTTTGCTAGAATGCCGGCAAGATGAAAACGAACCATATCGTCAGCTTAGTTTTCGTGACCGCCACCTTGGCGCTCGCCGTCGGCTGCGCCACTGGAGAATCCCAGGCCGAGCTGCAGACCGAAGCCTCGTGGACGGAAACCCTCGCGGCCCCGACCGAACGGTTCTCCAGCACTGGCCGCAACCGGTTCTTCATTCTGGAGCCGGGCTACCAGCTTGTCCTCGAAGGCAAGGAAGACGGCAAGGCCGTCAACCTCACGATCACGGTCCTGGACGAACTCAAAGAGGTGGCGGGCGTTCAGACCCGTGTCGTCGAGGAGCGCGAAAGCGCCGACGGCAAACTGGTGGAAGTCTCCCGGAACTACTTCGCGGTCGGCGCGCAGTCGCACCACGTCTATTACTTCGGCGAAGACGTGGACGTGTACAAGGGCGACAAGATCGTCCATGAAGGCGCGTGGTTGGCTGGAGTCAACGGCGCGAAGTCCGGCATTTTGATGCCGGGCGAGATCAAAGCCGGCGCCAGGTACTACCAGGAGAAAGCGCCGAAAGTGGCCATGGACCGCGCGGAGCATGTCTCCACAACTGAAACCGTCACGACCCCTGCCGGGACATTCGCGCATTGCTTAAAGGTCAAAGAAACCACGCCGCTCGAATCGGGCACGGAGTACAAGTTCTACGCGCCGGAAGTCGGACTGGTCCAGGACGGCCCCTTGCGCTTGGTCAAATACGGGTTTGTGAAGAAGTAGCCAGCAACTGGAACCGCCGGCGAGTGACCGCGTCAGCGGTCGTCTCGTTCGCTCACGAATATGAAACGAACCATCGTCATTCTTCTGATTGCCGCCGCGGGTTGCGTTGCCGCCGCCTGGTGGGTGTCCAGTCGGCAGGCGGCCCAACGGGCTGCGGAGCACGCCGCGCTGGAAAAACAGAGAGCCGACCGCGCGGTTGAAGTGGAGCGGGCCAAGCATCAGGCGTCCCGTGCCGCCGCGCCGGTCGTCGCTCCAGCGCCGCCTGAGCCAGCTCTCGCCATCACGGAGGCCCCACCACCGCCTCCCGTGAAATCCAGCCCGCCGCCGAAGGTCCAGGCACCCTCGGCAGCCCCGGCCAGCAAGGCTCCGCGAGCGAAGCCTGAACTCAAGGACCCGTTGGCTCGTGTAGCCCTGGGTCTGGTTGGGGCCGACGCCGAGGCCGAAGCCGTCTGGGCACTGGCCATCAACAACCCGGACCTTCCCGGGAACGAACGCGAGGACTTGATCGAAGACTTGAACGAAGAAGGCTTCCCCGATCCGAAGAACCTCACGGCGGACGATCTGCCGCTCATCTTGAGCCGGATCGCGGTCATCGAAGACCATGCGCCCGACGCGATGGACGAGGTCAACGCCGCCGCGTTCATGGAAGCCTACAAGGATCTCGTGAACATGTTCCTGCGCCTCACGCAACCGTGAGGCGCACCGGCCGCCGCAGAAATCACGGTCGCAGCGCGCGCCTTTCGACACCTTCAAAGGTGATCTTCACCGGCTTGATGAAGCCCTGATCGTCGAACTCCATCCGGTCAATGCAGGTCACACGGTGGTTGCCGTCGCGCTCACCCAGCGGACGGCGGTGATAGACGATGGAGTAGATGTCTTCGCTGGGGAACTTGAGGATCGAATGATGTCCCGCGCCGGTGGCGACTTGGGGGTCTTGTTGGAGGATTTTGGCGATCCGCGTGAACGGGCCGAGGGGCGCATCGGCCATGGCGTAGGCCACCGAGTAGTTGGGGCCGGTCCAACCGCCTTCGCTCCACATGAAATAGTATTTGCCGTCCTTGAGAAACATGAACGGTCCCTCGACGTAACCCTGGGGTGTGATCTCCTTGAAAGTGGCACCGTCCGGGAATGGTTCAAAGCCGGTGAAGTCGTCGCGCAGCCTGGCGATGTTGCAGTGCCGCCAGCCGCCGTAAATCATGTAGTGCTGGCCGTCGCGGTCCTTGAAGACGAATTGGTCAATCGGCTGCGCGCCGTTGTGAAAGCGGTCAATCAACGGCTGGCCTAAATAATCCTTGAACGGCCCCGCCGGACGATCAGCCACCGCCACCCCGATGCCACCGCGCTGCTGGTTGTTCTGAATGTCGTTCGCACCGAAGAACAGGAAGTAGCGCCCGCCCTTCTCGATGGCCGCTGGAGCCCACATCGCGCGCCGCGCCCAATGAACGGCGTTTGTGTCGAGGATACGGCTGTGCTTGGTCCAGGTGACGAGGTCGGGCGAGGAGAAGGCATCGAAGAACACCTGTTGGTCATACGGAGCCGAGTAGGTGGGGTAGATCCAGTACTCCTTGCCGTAGATGACGCCTTCAGGGTCTGCATACCATCCGGGGAAGACGGGGTTGCCCGCTCTGGACTTTGCTCCAGCCTCGGACGCCTTCTGATCGAAGAAGGACAGGTCCCAATTCGCTGCCCAATCGACAATGGGTTGGTTGCCTCTGAACTGGAGCGGCAGCCAGAGGTAACGCGAGTCCGTGAGGTTGGTCTTGTTCCAACGGTCTGCCATGAAGATGAAGGCGTTTGCCTTGCCCGCGACCGGAAACACAAAGGCGCTTTGGCCGCCGAACGTTTCCTCGGCACGCTGGCCGCGACAGGGATTGTCCAGTTCCTTCCAGGGTCCCAAGATGGAATCCGCCACCGCCGATCGGGCCGCGTTCGGGTCCCAGCCTGTGCAGCCCGACGCCATGAACCAGTACTTGCCCGCGTGCTTGAAGATCACCTGCGCCTCCATCCGCCGCTTCTCGAACACGCGCGCGAACTTGCCGCTGTGCTTGAGGTAATCGTCTGTCAGCAGCGAGATGTAAGTGGTGTCGTTCTTCTCCGACGAATAGGCGCGGTAGGCCTTGCCGTCGTCGAGGAACAGCGTCTGATCACGGCTGTCCTCGCCCTCCGGGCGCACGCTCTCAATGTAGGTGAACGGTCCCGTGGGCTTGTCCGCCGTGGCGACGCCCGCCCGCGCGGCCTTGTAGTCCTCGCTGTCAATGTGCATCCACATGACGAACTTCTTCGTGCGCGCGTTGAAAACGACCTTGGGCCGTTCGCAGACCTTCGACGGATGCAGGTCATGCGCCGGGTCATCCGGCACCGCTTTGAGCACCAGCCCCTCATTCCTCCAGTTCAGCAGGTCTTTCGACGAATAGCAGCGGATGCCGGTGACATCGACGCGATAGCCTTGCCAGGCTTTGGTGGATTCCGGCAACCAAGTCCGGCCATCCTTGTTCTCGCCGTACCAATAATACGTGCCTTCGTGAAACAGCATCCCGCCGCCGTGGGCATTGATCGGCTGGCCGGAGGTGTCGAGCCAGATGTCACCGGGGTGGAAGCCGGTCTGCGCCGCACGCAAATGGATCGAAGCGGCAAGAACGATGAGAGAAACCCGGGCGGCGCTGGAGAGTGCTCTCCCGCGATGTGCTGGTGCAATGCTCATAACTGGTGGCGGGAGTCTTCCGGTTTCAGAGGCGTTCGGCAATACGCATTCGTGCGGGCCTCGGCCTGCCAAGTTAACTCAGGATCAACGCGCCGTCGCTTTGTGCCGGAGAAGAAATGGCCACCGGATTGGGCACTGGGCCGGCTCCCGAATCACTCACCGCAAAGACTCTGGCCGGGCTTCAACGCCGACGTGAGAAGGCTCTGTTTTCCGTGAAGTTTGAGCCTCCCCACGTTGGCTGCTACGGAGTTCTGCAATGGGTCTCTTAACGGGGATTATCTGCGTTGCCGACCCGCTTGCCTTCCCGCAAGAGCACCACGCCGCGATGCGCCGGCAGGTCGAAGGACGTGACGAGCGGTGCCGCTTGCGAGTTCTTGAAGTTGGCGTGATTCAGGACGCGGGCTGAACCGGAAGGCACCTTGACGTCAGTAGCGTCCTTGGCTTCGCCGTTGACCGCCACCCAGCCATCCTCGAACTCCCGGAAGTGGACCCGCTCCCGCTTCTCGAAACCACTCACGGCCTTGCCCAAGTGGAGGCATTGCGGATCGAACTCGTCGAACCAGTGATACTCGCTGTAGCCCCAAATGGTGAAATTCATCAGGCCGTTGCGGCTCACGTCGTCGAACCCGAGCAAAAAGCTGGTGAGTGAGAACCACAGCGCATCCCAACCGGTCATGCCGTTGGCATCGGGCGAGTCCATCGCGGCCAGGCCCTGTCCCGCGAACGGGCCGGCGTGGTTGCACATGAGAACCTTCACGTGCCGCATCCGGCTGAAGGGAGCGAGCTTCTTTTCCCAGTCCCAAAACTTGAAACTTTTCTGGTCGCCACCCCAGGGACAAACGAAACCGCCTTCCTCCATCGCCGCGAACGGCGGATTGGGCGCAGCGTCCAGTTCCCGCCAGGTCTCAGGGGCGCGCCCGATTTGACCGGTGTTGACGACCAGCTTGAGTTGATTGCTGCCGAACCGCGGGACCGCTTCGTTGATGAACTTGAAGAACCCGGCCTGCCACAAATCGTGCCGCCATTTTCCGTCCGCATAAAACGTAGTGGGCACGTCGGGCTGGTCAGGTTGGGATTCCATCCGCCATTGACCGGCCCAGGCGACCTGGAAGCTGGTGTTGTCACTGAAAACTCCATCGGCGCCCTGACAATCGATGCCTTTGCGGCCCTGCCAGAGATCTTGATAGACGGTGTCGCACCAGTAGCGCTGCCAGTTGGCGTTGCCGTATTCCATGAGCCGCTCGTTGGGATAGGGCACCGCGCGCAAGTAGCCGCCGCTCTGTTGGCCCACGGCGATCCAGCGGTCGGCGGCGTCCTTGCCGTGATGTTGCTTGAGCCAGTCCCAGCCCTCGCCCATTTGGCCCCAATCGGCGGTGTTATACTCGCCCGGTCCCATGACGTAGAGCGCCACCACCATTCCCGGATGCAGTGCTTTCAAGGTTTGCCAGGAATTCCGGCCGCCTTGGCCCCACGCGCTGGCGGCGCGTTTGGAGGTGGCGGACAACAGCAGGTCGAAACGCGCCGTCTCCTCCGGTGATCGTGCGCCCCGCGCATTCGAATAGCAGATGGTGAAACTGGGAATGAATTTCTCCGCCGCAAACGGTGAGGGCGACGCTGCGTTGGAGTCGGCTTCGTTCACGAACATCAGCGCGCAGAGAACGCTGCCGAGCCAAACGGTGTGCCGGAGATGCCGGCGTTGAATGATCTTCATGGGGTGCGGTCGGATTGGGGTTTGTGGAGGCAGAGCGGCGTGCTACGAGCCGCGCTCCAAGAAGGGCACAATTCTGGTCACTTTCCCGCCACGCAAAACAGATGACGGTCGCCACGGATCAGGAGTCGGTTTGCCACCGGCACGGGCGAGGCGACGATGCGTTCGCCCATTGGATTTTCGCCCAGCAATTCAAACTTCTCTCCCACTCGCGCTGCGAAGACCATTCCGTCCTCGCGCGCTGCGTAGAGGATTCCGCCGGCAATAACCGGCGAGGAATAGTAAGGACCTTTGCCTTCGGGAAAGGCGCCGGTCCAAATGGTCTTGCCAGTGGCCGGATCCAGACAGACCACGCCGCCGCGATGCCGCAGCAAATACACCCGGCCTTGATAGGCGGCCGGACTGGAGACGAAGACGCCCGTGTCCTCCCGTTTCCAGGCGCGATGGGTGGCCGTGACGTCCCCGTGGCCGCCGAGCTTGATGCCATGAATCCGCGCTTGGCCCGGACGATCATCGCGGCCCACTGGGACGATGGCCATGGTGCCGACGATGACGGGCGTGGCGATCGCCGGCCAATAGCCCGTCCCTTCCGGGTTGAAGCCGCCGCAAGACCACAGCAGTTTGCCGTCCGCGGCGTCGTGCGCTGTCAGATGCTCCGCGCCCCAGACCAGCAGGGCGGGCTTGCCTTCGTGCTGAAAGAGCAGCGGCGTGGAATAACCGTGATCGCCCTCCGTCGCTGTCTTGTAGTTCCGCGGCTGCTGCCAGCGCAGTTCGCCGGTGGCTTTGTCGAAGCCGGCCAGCCACGATTCGCCCGCGTGCATTCGGACCATGATGACATGCTGGTCTGTGACAATCGGAGAAGTGCCTTGGTCCCAGAAAAGCTGGTCCCGTCCGAACCGCTCCACCAAGTTGATCTTCCAGCGGACCGTCCCGTCGAACTCCAGGGCCGCGAAATTTCCGCTACGGAAATAGACAAACAGCCCTTTCCCGTCGGTCGCCGGCGAAGCATTGGCGCTGGAACCCAGCGTTTGGTGCTTGGGCTTGCTCTCGGCGCCGAGCTTCGTCTGCCACAACTGTCGGCCCGACAAGTCAAACGTGAGCACCGCGTCCTGTCCCTCGGACGGCACGGTCAGGTAAATACGCTGGTTTCGGACGATCGGCGTGGAACCGCCCTTGCCGGGCAAGGCGACCTTCCAAAGGGCATTGGTCGCGTCCCATTTGATCGGATACTTCCCCGTCGCGAGGCTGGCATTGGCCTCTGGCCCGCGCCAGTTGGGCCACTCGCCCGGGGTTTCCGCCATCGCCGCGGCGGCGACCAACAGGAGACAGGCCGTCGCGGCGAAGGGCCTGCTTCCCCGAATTCGCAGATGGATGAATGTCTTCACGGTTCGCACCGGATGAGTATTTGCGCCGACCGAGCGGCTGTCCAGTTCGGAGAGTCTCCAGTTCAGCAACCTGCTTGACGCTGAAGAAACCCGCGCCCGCCTGAGTCCAACCCACCAATCTATGATGCAACGCCGCCAGTTCCTCAAAGTGGCCGCCACTGCTGCGGCCGATTTTCAGATTGGGAACTGAGGGATCAAACCAAACCAACAACGACCGACCCATAAACCATGAACACGAAACTCCGTCACTTTTCCTTCCTGCTGCTCGTGCCACTGCTCGCCTCTTGTGCCGCTCCCAAACTTCCGGGTGTCAGTGCGGCCATGCGGAGGGCCGTGGAGGCGCGCGAAATCTCAGGGGCCGTCACCGTGGTTGTGACCAAAGACAAGATCGTCCACTGCGACGCGACGGGTTTGGCCAACCTGACCAACCAGGAGCCAATGCGTCCCGACTCGCTTTTCTGGATCGCCTCGATGACGAAACCCGTCACCGCCGTCGCCGTGCTGATGCTCCAGGATGAGGGCAAACTCAACGTCACCGACCCGGTGGCGAAATACATCCCGGAGTTCGCCGGCCTCAAGACGCCTTCCGGCCGGCCGGCCAATCTCACCATCGCGCAGATCATGACGCATACCTCCGGCTTAGGCGAAGCACCCCGAGAGGCCGCCACGAACGCGCACACGCTGGCCGATCTCATCCCGCTGTTCCTGGCCGCGCCCATGCAATTTGAGCCGGGCGCGAGGTGGAGTTACTGCCAGTCGGGGATCAACACGGGCAGCCGCATCGTCGAGGTGGTCAGCGGAATGCCCTTCGATGTCTTTGTGCAGAAACGGATTTTTGACCCGCTCGGCATGAACGACTCGACGTTCTATCCCGCTCGAAAACCTTCTGCCCACTTGGTGGGAACAAGCCGGAAGAACAAAATCACCGGCGCGTTGGAGTCTGCGCCTCCGCCGGGCGGATTTGGAACTGAAGGCCGCCCGCCACTGGGCAACGGCGGCCTGTTCTCCACCGGTCCCGACTACGCACGGTTCTGTCAGATGCTGCTGGCTGGAGGAACGTTTGGCGGCAAACGCTACCTCAGTCCTGAGGCCATGAAACTGCTTCAGACCGTCCAGACCGGCAATCTGCCGACGGGTTTCTTCCAGTCGGCCGATCTCGGCAATCGCGGCACCAACTACGGCTGGGGTATCGGCACGTGCGTCTTGCGCGTACCTCACCCGGGCGTCGCCGCCACGCTCTCGCCCGGCACCTTTGGCCACGGCGGCGCTTGGGGCACGCAAGCGTGGATCGATCCCACGCGTGGCGTCGCCTATGTCCTCATGATCCAGCGCTCGGACATCGGCAACAGCGACGCCAGCGAAGTCCGGCGCGCTTTTCAACAGACTGCGGCCGATGATCTCCGGAAATAGGATGCGCCAATCGGCCTGACCACGAACCTCATCAAGACGACCCATTGAGAACAAGGGAACGATGCGTTATCAAAAACCGCGGCTGCCCAGCGCCTGGATCGCGCTCGCCGATTGGACCATCCTGCTTCTGACCTTCGTAGCCCTACTGTTGGCGAAAGGCGCCGAGGCGGGGACGCCCTGAGGACAATTCTGTCTTCCGCGAATCATCTCCCGCCGAAAGGCGGACAAAAAAAACAGAAAACGAGAAGCTCACACTCACGCCTGCTATGCGCATCGACAAACCAAACATGATCCGACGCGAACAATATCTTGCGGTGATTCACTGCTTCCATGCCCTGCGGCTAAGCGCGGTGGCGCTAGCAACCTTGTTGGCGGCGCACGCTGCGCCAGCCCTCGACATCAAGCCCACCCGAGGCGAGTTGCAGGCGGAGAAGGCCTGGCTTAAGCAGCACCTGCTCGACTGCAAGCTGAAGCCCGGCCAACTCAAGCCGGTTGAACTCACCCCGCCGACACCGGAGCCGGGCCTTGAGGTGTTGGCGAACAACGACGCGGTCACTCCGAATGGGCGCGGCACTCACCGCATGAAGATTGGCGACAAGGAATATTCGCGCGGGCTGTATTGTCATGCGGTGAGCAAGGTGGAAGTGCGCCTGCCCGGCCCCGGCAAGAGTTTCACCGCCGTGGTGGGCCTCGATCACAACGACGACACGAAGCGTGGCAAAGGCAGCGTGATCTTCACGGTCAGGGTCAAGGACAAGGTCGCGTTCCAGTCGGAAGTCATGCGCTTCGGCACGCCGGCGCGTGAGGTCAACGTCGATCTCGGCGGCGCAGACCTGTTCACGTTGGACATCGGCGATGTCGGCGACGGGATTGGCTGGGACCAGTGCGATTGGGCTGATGCCAAGGTGACGCTGGCCGACGGCAAGGAACTTTGGCTCGGCGATATGCCGTTGCGCGATCGCCGCACGGACGCGGGCTTCGCGCCGATCTCGCGGACCAGCGAATTACCCATCTCGTTCGTCTATGGCGGGCAATCCTCCGACGATTTGCTGGCAACTTGGCCGAAGAAGTCCGCGAAGCAGAAACTCGATTCGTCACGCACCCAGCACACGTTCACCTGGACCGATCCGCAAACCGGCTTGGAAGTCCGCTGCGTGGCCGTGGAGTACAGCGATTTCCCCGTGGCTGAATGGACGGTTTTTTTCAAGAACACGGGCAAGACGGACACGGCGATCTTGGAGAACATCCAGGCGCTGGACACGAAGTTCGAACTGAAGCCCGGGGACCGGAGCGCGGCTGTGGTCGGAGACCCAGCCGCAGCACGCTCGACATCTCAACCTGCTGCGGCTGGTCCGAAGGACACAGCCGCGCTCCGCAGATCCCAGCCCGATGAGTTCGTTCTCCACGGCAACAAAGGCGATTGGTGCGTCGCGCAGAGCTACGAGCCGTATCAAGTCACCCTCAAGCCCAAGTCCACCCAGCGCTTCGCACCCGATGGCGGGCGTCCGACCAACGGCCCGAAAGGCTGGCCTTACTTCAACCTTCAGATGCCGGGCGGCGGGATGATCTTCGCCATCGGCTGGCCGGGCCAATGGGCGTGTTCCTTCACCCGCGACGACCGGCGCGGGCTGCGCATCGTCGCGGGCCAGCAGTTGACGCACTTGTTGCTCAAGCCTGGCGAGGAAATCCGCACGCCGCTCATCGCCGCGCTCTTCTGGCAGGGCACGGACACCGTGCGCGCGCAGAACCTCTGGCGGCGCTGGTTCATGGCCCACAACATCCCGCGCCTGAACGGGAAGAATCCACCGACGATGCTGCAGATGCAGTGCTACCGGACGTTCGAAAAAGGCGGGGAGCAAGACCTGTTCGACACGGTGAAAGAATTCAACAGCGCCGGCATCCCGTTCGATTTGTGCTGGCGCGATGCCGGTTGGTATCCGTGCAAAGGCAGTTGGCCGAACACCGGCACCTGGGAGTTGGATGGGCAGCGCTATCCGAAGGGCTGGCGGCCCTTCAGCGACTGGCTGCATCAGCAGAACAAGAAGTTCATCGTCTGGTTCGAGCCGGAGCGCGTGGGCGACCGCGACAGTTGGCTGGCGAAGAACCATCCCGACTGGATCATCGGCGGAAACTTGCTCAACCTCGGCCATCCCGACGCGTGGAAATGGCTCGTCGAACACATCGACAAAATGCTCGTCGAGCAGGGCATCGACTACTACCGGCAGGATTTCAACATGGACCCGCTCGGCAACTGGCGCGGCCAGGACGCCCCGAATCGCCGCGGCATGACCGAGATCAAATACGTCACCGGCTACCTCGCGTTCTGGGACGAACTGCGCCGCCGGCATCCCGGAATGCTCATCGACTCCTGTGCCTCCGGCGGACGCCGCAACGATCTCGAGACGCTCCGCCGCTCGGTGCCGCTCCTCCGCAGCGATTTTCAGTTCGGCGAAGGCGCCACCATGCCGAACCAGGGGCACACCCACGGCATCTCCAGTTGGATTCCCTACTACGGCTCCGGCTGTTACTTCACGGATACCTACAGCGCCCGCAGCTACATCATGCCTTGCACCGGCTACGGCGGGACCAACGCCGCCACCAGGCGCGCCTACGAGGAAGCCCGCCAAGTCGCGCCCTACATGCTGGGCGACTACTACCCGCTCACGCCCTACAGCATCCAGCCCGGCGATTGGATCGCGTGGCAATTCGACCGGCCCGATCTCAACGGCGGCGTGGTCCAAGCCTTCCGCCGCGACAAAAACGAGTCGCCCACGCAAGTGCTGCGCCTCGCCGGCCTCGCGCCGTCCACGCAGTATGAAATCACCGACCTCGACGGCGCCGCGCCGCGGAAGATGACGGGCAAAGCACTCATGGAACAAGGGCTGGCCGTGGAACTCAAAACCAAGCCCGGCTCGGCGGTGATCTTCTACAAGAAGGCGAAGTGACCAAGCCGGAAACATGGCTTCGGTGGTGACTTCAGACGTTGACGCGAATTCCGCAAATGACCGCGAATACCTTTGGCAATGATTGGCGCCATTCGCGTCTCACGGTTCCAGCCCCCGGCGCAGCTTCGCCAAAAGCCGTGACTTTTGCATTCCGCTTTGCCTCAATTTGTGCCGCCCCGGTGCGCAACACCCGCCAGCCCACCGAGCGCAAGGCGCGGTTCGCCAAAAGGGCGCACCCGGTTTGCGGCGAAACCAGACTTCTCAGACAGCGCGCGAATCGGGAATTGTTCTCTCAAATCTTGTTGGCGCTCCCACTTCAAATCGAGTAAATGAACCCCGTGAGCTTCGCAACGAACACGCCAGCCATCGTCAGGCTGCTACGCAGTCATCCGCGGCGGAACTTGCCTCGGCTGTTGGCTGGGAAGCGCGGCGAGTCGAACTTCGTTCTCGCCTTTGGCCGGGCCTACACAAACCAAGCGTTGACGCGGTTACGACAAGGCCACTCTATGCCGGCCCGGGAACTGCGGGTGGAGGGTTTTGGGATTGCCGATTTCGTATGGATATCATGGCATTCTGCCGTGAATGCGGAGGAAGGTTCTGGTTTTGGGATGCATTCCCGAAAGTCCCGACAAAAGCAAACGCTCCTCGCTTTTGAGTTAAAGCTTCGTGACTGGCACAAAGCTTTGGCCCAGGCCTACCGCTATCGCTACTTTGCGGATGCGGCGTTTGTGGTGTTGCCGCCTGCCACCGCCCAAATCGCCCGGAAATTTCTCGCCACGTTCAAGTTGCTCGACGTGGGTTTGTGGTCGTTTGATAAAGCCAGCGGTGTGATCCGAAAGTTCTACACCCCGCGCCCCAAGCGCCCCCTGAGTGGATCCGCCCGTGAGCGGGCAATGGCGGTCCTGGCTGGCCGGCTCAAAGCTCGGGGATCTCTTTGAACAATTCGATGCCTTCGCGCAGAGCCGCGATGTGATCCGAGTTCGATTTCGCGTCCAACGGATAGCCCGTGGCGGCGATTTGCGCGTAAAGCTCCTCCGCCGCATTGAGGGATCCTTCGCAATGCTGGAGATTAGCCGCGACGTCTTCTCCCGCGAACCGCTGTCCCAACTGTACCAAAGTCTCCCATGATTGCAGAACCTCTCGGTTTCGCGGCGGTTCTTCATCCGGCGGATAGTCGGCGTCGTGCGGAAGGCTGTTCAGAAGATTCGGCAGCATGTTCCGAAGAGCATTGAGTTCGATGAAAGTAAGCCGATTGAGCAGGCGAGCCGACAGATAGCGTTGTACCGGCAGCCGCCCGCCGGTGGCAGCCGGAGCAAATCTTTCCAGCGAAAAAGTGCGCAGAGTGTTGAACCAGCCGGCGCAGCCCACATCGCCGCCCGCTGCCCCCAGGAATGGAGCCAGACGATCAGCATAGCCATTGATGACTGTGTAGCCACTCAACTTGAGCGAGTAGTTGAAAGCCATCCAAGCAGCGACAACATCGGCGTTGAAGATTTCAGTCCTGGCTTCGCTACTGGATGCGGCGATGAGCAAATAAAAACCGTTCGGAGGGTTGTCGAGCAGGGTGATGTCGTTCAGAAACGACTCCAGTTCCGCGCGATCCAGGAGGGTCTGATGGGAGAGGGCCAGCGTTGCATACACAGGCCGGGCATCCCCGATGGCATCCCAAATGACGCGCGTCTGCCGAATGAAATTCTTGGCCACGACCGCTTCGACAGAATCGAATGACCGCGAAACCACGATGTTCGGAGCGATGATTCCGGACAAGGGAAGGGAAGCCTGGAATTCCATCACGCGCTTCAGACGTTCTGCGATCTGTGTGCTGGATTCCAATTGGCTCCGCCGGCAGGCCGTGAAGTAGGGGTAGTCTTCAAGGCTTGTCATTACCCACATCTTTTCAGTCTCCCATTAGCTGGACGCCTTCACTCATCCACATCAGACGCTGCCAGCCGCGCCAGATCGTTTGCCAGCCGGGCAGCCCGTCCTGCTTGCGCGCCAGAAAACCTCCCAGGCGCGC
>JACRJZ010000053.1 GCA_016219875.1 Verrucomicrobiota bacterium
GCAAGCAGGACGGGCTGCCCGGCTGGCAAACGATCTGGCGCGGCTGGCAGCGTCTGATGTGGATGAGTGAAGGCGTCCAGCTAATGGGAGACTGAAAAGATGTGGGTAATGACAAGGTTTTCAACCTGCCGTAGCGCCGACGTGCAGTCGGCAAGGCCGTGAGACTACCAGCCGGCTGGCCTCTTCCAACGCTCGCCGGTTGGAAAACCGGCGCTACGGCAGACTGGAAGTCGGCGCTACGAGTGCTCCCGAACCGAGCTTGAGGCAGCCATGTGAAGATGGAGGGCGAGGCACTTTTGAGTGGCGCATCCAAACCTGATTGGGCAATGATGCGTTGGTTTCCATGCAACCTGAAAGCCAAGACCGCACTGAGGCAAGGCGCCCAGAGGTGTCCTTCCCGCGGAGTTCGCTTGATCCACCAGCGACGAAGGCCGTGAGCAAAGGAGGATCGCTGACGACCATCTTGCGCTCTTCTGTGTGCATCGGGAGCGGGCGCCTGGTGAAAGTCACGGAGACAACGGGCGGAGGCTTGGGTTGGCGGCGGCGCGTCGGAGCATGGCTCCTCTTCCTTCTGAGCGGCTCGCTGGTTTTCGGCCAACCCACCGCGCCGGGACCTTTGCATGTGGCGATGGACATCAGTTTTGCCTGGATCGACGTGCCGACCTTCTTCCAGAACGACACCTGGAGATACGTGGTGGTTTTGGGGCTGCTGCTGGTTCTGGTTTTGCTGGTTTGGAATCTGGCGTTGAACCGGTTGATCAACCGCCGCGCGGTCGCCCTCACGGAAAGCGAGTCTCGGTTGCGCCGCGTCAACCGCACGCTGCGAATGGTCAGCGAGTGCAACCAGGTTCTGGCGCGCGCCACCGACGAAACCGAATTGCTGCAAGCCATCTGTCGCCTGCTGGTTGAACACGGCAGCTACCGCCTGGCCTGGGTCGGTTTGGCGGAGCAGGATGAAGCCAAGTCCGTGCGCCCGGTGGCCCAAGCTGGCTTCGAGGCGGGCTATCTCGACACCGTCCACCTTACCTGGGCCGACACCGAGCGCGGGCGCGGCCCCCCTGGCACGGCCATTCGCACCCGGCAACCCGTCATCGCCCGGAACATCCTCTGCGACCCCGCGTTCGAGCCGTGGCGCCAGGCCGCGACCGGCCGCGGTTATGCCGCCTCGGCTGCCTTGCCCGTCTTGCGCGATGAGCAAGTCTTGGGCGCGATCATGGTCTATGCCGCCGAGCCGGACACCTTGGATGCGGGCGAGGTGGAGTTGCTGACCGAACTGGCCGACGACGTCGCCTACGGCATTACCGTGCTGCGCACGCGCGCCGAACACGCCCGAGCCGAGGAGGCCCGCCAAGCGGCGCATCAACGGCTCGCGGACATCATAGAGTTCCTGCCCGATGCCACGTTTGTGATCGACCAGGACAAGCGCGTCATCGCTTGGAACCACGCCTGCGAGGTTCTGACCGGCGTGTCGGAGCCAGAGCTGCTGGGCCGGGGAGACCACGCTTATGCCGAGCCGTTCTTTGGCGAGCGGCGCCCGATCTTGATTGACTTGCTGGACCTGCCTTCGTTGGAGGTGGAGGCCAAGTACAAGTATGTCGAACGCGTGGGCGACAAGATCTGCGCCGAGTCCTTCGTCCCTCGTTTGCGGGGTGGCCAAGGCGCTCACCTGTGGGGTGCGGCGGCACCGCTGTTCGACCGGGAAGGGCGGCGCTGCGGCGCCATTGAAGTGGTTCGGGACATGACGGAACAGAAGCGCGTCGAGGAGGCGTTGCGTGAAAGCGAACTCAAGCACCGGACGTTGTTCGAGACCGCCAACGACGCGATCCTGCTGATGCGCCAAGAGCAGTTCATTGACTGCAACGCGAAGGCGCTGCTGATGTTTGGCTGCAGCCGGGAGCAACTCGTGGGTGCGCCGCCCTATCAGTTCTCCCCGCCCACGCAACCGGACGGGCGGCGCTCTGAGGAGAAAGCCTTGGAGAAAATTCACCTGGCCCTGACCGAGGGGCCCCAGTTCTTTGAATGGGAACACTGCCGGCTGGACCAGACGCCGTTCCGCGCCGAGGTGAGCTTGAACCGCATTGAACTGGGCGGGGAGATTCTGCTCCAGGCCATCGTGCGTGACATTACGGAGCGCAAGCGGGCGGAAGAGGCATTGCGCCAGAGTGAGGAGCAGTTCCGTTTGATCATGGAAAACTTGGCCGACCTGGTGGCGGTGCTCGACTTGGACGGTCGTCGCCTCTACAACAGTCCTTCCTACCAGGGCATTTTGGGCGACCCGAACAAGTTGCGTGGATCGTCCTCGTTCGACCAGGTCCATCCGGAAGATCGGGCGCGGGTGCAACAGACTTTCCAGGAGACGGTCCGCACGGGCGTCGGCCAGCGACTGGAATACCGCCTGGTGGACCAACACGGGAATGCCCGCTGCATCGAGTCGCAGGGCAGCGTGATTCGAGACACCCAGGGCCAGGTGTCGCAAGTGGTGGTCGTGTCTCGCGATATCACTGATCGGAAGCAGACCGAAGAACGGATCGAAGCGAGCGAACGGAAGTATCGGGAACTGGTGGAGCACGCCAACAGCATCATCCTGCGCTGGAACTCCGAGGGGAGCATTACCTTCCTCAACGAGTATGGCCAGCGCTTCTTTGGTTACTCCGCGGAGGAGGTTTTTGGCCGCCACGTGATCGGCACGATCGTCCCAACGGCCGAGAGCAGCGGTCGCGACCTGCGCGGCCTCATGGAACAGGTTTGCGCGGACCCAGTGGCCTTCGAGAAGAACATCAACGAGAACGTGCGCCGCAACGGAGAACGCGTCTGGATTGCCTGGACCAACAAAGTGGTGCTGGACGCGCAGGGACAGGTCGCAGAAATCCTGAGCATCGGCACCGACATTACGGAGCGCAAGCGGGCGGAGGAGGCGATCCGGGAACTGAACGCCAGTCTGGAGCGTCGGGTGGCCAAGCGCACCGCCGAGCTGGCCGTGGCCCGGGACCGCGCCGAGGAGTCAGACCGCCTCAAGTCCGCCTTTCTGGCCACCATGTCGCACGAACTGCGCACGCCGCTCAATTCCGTCATCGGCTTCACCGGCATCTTGCTGCAAGGCTTGGCGGGGCCGTTGAACGAGGAACAAGCCAAACAGCTCCGCATGGTGCAGGGCAGCGCCCGCCATCTCCTGGCCCTGATCAACGACGTGCTGGACATCTCGAAGATCGAAGCCGGCCAGATCGAAATCAGCCGCGGTCCGTTTGACCTGCGGGAGGCCATCCAGAGGGTCGCGCAGACGGTGACACCGCTGGCCGAGAGGAAGGGCCTGCGGCTGATCACCCAACTGGCACCGGAGATTGGCACGCTTACAAGCGACCGGCGCCGGGTCGAGCAGGTCCTCCTGAACCTGTTGAGCAACGCCATCAAATTCACCGAGCGGGGCAAAGTCACGGTCACTGTGGAAGTCGTGTGCCAGGCAGTCCGCAATCCCCAACCCGCCATCCGCATTGCCGTCACGGACACGGGCATCGGCATCAAGCCGGAGGAAATGCCGATCCTGTTTCAACCCTTCCGTCAGATTGATACCGGGCTGACACGCCAGCACGAAGGAACAGGGCTGGGTTTGGCCATCTGCAAACGGCTCGTGGAACGACTCGGTGGAGAAATCCGCGTGGAGAGCCAGTGGGGCCAGGGCAGCACGTTCGCTTTCACCTTGCCGGTGAGTCCGGAGACCACGCCATGAAGATCCTCATCATCGAAGACAACAGCCAGAACCGCTACCTCGAGACGTTCTTGCTGGAGAAGCGCGGCCACCAGGTCGTTCAGGCGGCCACCGGCCCCGAAGGGATCCAGATGGCCAGCCGGGTGCAGCCCGAACTGATCTTGCTCGATATCCAATTGCCCGTCATGGATGGCTACGCTGTGGCACACGCCTTGCGGCAGAACCCGGTCTTGCGGGCGGTGCCAATTGTGGCCGTGACGTCCTACGCCATGGTGGGGGATCGGGAGCGCGTCATGGCGGCGGGTTGCACCGGTTACATCGAGAAACCGATCAACCCGGACACGTTTGTCAGCGAAATCGAACAATACTTGAATGCCCGGCAGCCGGGCGGAGGTGATCCGTCATGAACATCCTGATTGTGGACGATAACGAGTGCAACCGCTACCAGTTGCAGGTTCTGCTCTCTGGCAACGGATACCAGGTCACGACCGCCGCTCATGGCGCGGAAGCGTTGGACCGCGCGCGCCAAGCGCCCCCTGACCTCATCATTGCCGACATCCTGATGCCAGTGATGGACGGCTATTCGCTGTGCCGGGCCTGGAAACAGGACGAGCGGCTCAAGGACATTCCCTTTGTCTTCTACACCGCCACCTACACCGACGAGCGCGACCGCGAATTGGCGCTCAGCCTCGGCGCCCAACGCTTCATCGTCAAACCCGAAGAACCCGATGTCTTCATTCGAGGCATCAGGGAGGTCATTCGCCAGACGGAGAACGGGGCGTCGGCGCGTTCACAGCCGTCGGCCTTGGCACCCAAGCGAGTTCCGGTCAAAGCCCCGGCGGAGGAAGAAGCCGGTTTTCTACGCCAATACAACGAGGTGCTCGTCCGCAAGTTGGAGGACAAGCTGGTGCAGTTGGAACAAGTCCGCCAGGAACTGGAACACGACATGGCCGAGCGCAAGCGGGTGGAGGAACACCTCCGCAAGCAAGCGGCTTTGCTCGATGCCGCCAACGACGCCATCTATGTGCGGGCGCTGGACCACACCGTGACCTATTGGAACGAGGGCGCCGAGCGGCTCTACGGCTGGCCGCACGTCGAAGCGCTGGGCCGCAAGATCACGGATTTGGGCGATGCCGATCCAGCGGCGTTCAGGGCGGCCCACGCCGTGCTTTTGGAGCAGGGCAGTTGGTCCGGCGAGTTGAGAAAGATCAGCAAAGCGGGCAAGGAGCGTGTGGTCTTCTGCCGTTGGACCTTGTTGCGAGACGGGCAGGGCCGCCCCGCCGAAATCCTGGCCATCAACACGGACATCACGGAGAACAAGCTGCTGGAGGCCCAGTTCCTTCGCGCCCAGCGGCTCGAGGCCATCGGCGCGCTGGCCAGCGGCATTGCTCACGACCTGAACAACATTCTCGCTCCCATCCTCATGTCCGCGTCGCTCCTGCGGGAGACGGTCACCGAACCCGAGGGCCGCGCCATGCTCGACACCGTGACAAGCTGCGCCCAACGCGGGAGCGACATCATCAAGCAACTGCTGACCTTCGCCCGTGGCCGACCCGACGCGCGAGTGCCCCTCCCGGCGCGACACCTCTTGCGCGAGATGGAGAAGATCATCCGCGAGACTTTCCCGCGGAACATCCAGCCGTGCGTCAACGCACCCACGGACCTTTGGCCCGTCCTGGGCGACGCCACGCAAATTCACCAGGCGCTCATGAACTTATGCGTGAACGCTCGCGACGCCATGCCCGAGGGCGGCACGCTCACCCTGGCGGCGGAGAATTTCACGCTCGACGCGGCCGCGGCCACCGGGACCCCGGACGCCAAGCCGGGCAATTACATTCGGGTGAGCGTGGCCGACAGCGGCACGGGCATCCACCCCGAACACCTCGACCGCATCTTCGACCCCTTCTTCACCACCAAGGAAATCGGCACGGGCACCGGGCTGGGCCTGGCCACCGTGCTCGGCATCGTGCGCGGTCACGGCGGCTTTGTGCGGGTGAAGAGCCAGGTGGGGCAAGGCACGATGTTTGAACTCTACCTCCCGGCCTCGCCGGAAACAGGAACCGCCGCCGTGTCCGAGCGCGAATCGTTGCCGCCGCGCGCTGACGGCGAACTGATCCTGGTTGTGGACGACGAAGCCAGCGTGCGCCGGATGGTCCAGTGCGTGCTGGAAAAACACGGCTACCGGGTGGTCAGTGCGGCGGAAGGGGGCGAAGCGATAGACATCTTTACCCGGCACCGCGCCGAGGTCCGCGCCGTGATCACGGACTTGATGATGCCCGGCATGGACGGACCGTCTTTGGTTCGCGCCTTGCGGCAGATGGAACCGCACTTGTTCATCCTCGGCATGACGGGTCTGGCCGAACGGGCGGGGATCAAGGGGTTGGAGAGCCTTCAAATGCCAGTGCTGCTGACCAAGCCTTTTGCCGTGGCACAGTTGCTCGCCACGCTGCACCGCGCGATCATCGCCCCAGGGGAACCCCCGCCCGCGTTCTGAGGACGAAAGCTCCCCAGCCTCGTCAAGGGCGAAACCAACGACCTCGCGGTCCCAGCCATCGATGAAGCGGCTTCAGGACCTGATGGCCCACTGGAAAGATTTGAATTGATCGCCGCCGGAAGTGTCTGAAAGACATGTTCGATCCGACAACGAGCTTCCACGATTGGCAGCACCGGCTCTTTCTCGCGTTCGGAGAAGAATCAGGCCACTCCGCGCGCTGGATCAGCAGTTCTGCGAAGCTATCTCCCTCACGCAGGCCATGAAAACCATCGGCGGTGGAACTCTCTTGCTGGCGGTGCTGCTGGGCGCGGCGATGCCAAGCCGGTTGGACTCCTCCGAAGCACCGACCAACGCGACTCGCGCTGCTGTCCTCCGCGGCACCGTGCTGGACGCTGTCACCGGTCGTCCGACGGCTTGCACGGTGGCCATCATCGACGCCACCGGCCACACGGTGAGTGAGAGCGAGGGATACCGGGGCGGGTTCCGCTGCGAGGGGCGTTTCAGCAAGAATCTGCCTCCGGGCCGGACGCGCCTTCGCGTGACACGCGGGTTTGAAACGCGCGCGGTGGAACGGGTCCTGGAACTGAAGGAAGGCCAGGACGTCTCGGTGGAGTTGCGCCTGGAACGCGTGGTCGATTTGCGCCGGCGCGGCTGGTTCGCGGGCGACAGCCACGCGCACATGATTCACGGCGAGCGGACCCTGCCGGTGAACTTCGATGACGTGGCCCTGGCGGCGCGCGCCGAGGACTTGCAGTACTTCTCGCTGGCCCACGCGTGGTCGCTGACGGACCCGACGCCGGAGAGGCTGGCGGCGGAGTTAACGTCACGCTCGACGCCGGAATGCCTGCTCACGTGGAACCTTGAAGCGCCCAAGAATTACTACCGCGGCGACGCGGGCCGTTGTTTGGGCCACTGCTGGACGCTGGGAATGCGCGGGCGCACGCCGGAGGGCCGCGATGTGATTCCTTTGTTGCAGCAGGCCAGCGCGCATGATTACGAGTCGGACAAGCCGAGCTTCGCGAACTTCGAGTCGCACCACCTCATCCGCGCCCAGGGCGGGGCGGCTTTCTACAGTCATCCGGCGCGCTGGTGGACCGGCCCGTGGGGAGGGCAGGGGGGCTATCCCAAGCAGGACAAGATGCGCGTCTCGAACCTCGCGGTGGAACTGCCGCTCGACACGCTGCTCGGACCCACCTTTGACGGGATCGACGTGCTGACGGGCGCGGGCGAGTTCCAGGCCAACGCGATGGCGTTCGAGCTTTGGTGTCTCCTCCTGAACCACGGATACCGCGTGGCGGCGACGGCGTCCTCCGATTCGTGCTTCGACCGGCCCGGCGGCGCGACGCCCGGAGCGGTGCGGACGTACACGTTCCTCGACGAGCCGTTCTCTCTGCCTGCCGCCACGCGGGCGACGGCGCGAGGGCGGACCTTTGCGACCAGCGGGCCGTTGCTGCTGGCGACTCTGGACCATGAGCCGCCCGGCTCCTCATTTGCTGCGGACGGGCGCGAGCGACAACTCGCCATCGAAGCCTGGGCGTCGGGCGCCGAGACCAAAGGACTCACCCGGCTCGAAGTCTTGAAGAACGGGAAACCATTCTGGACGAACGTTTGCTCGCCGGCGTGCCTCCAGTTCTCCACCAACCTCGTGCTTCGTGAAACCGCGGACTCGTGGTTTTGCGTGCGCGTCTTTGGCGCCGATCCTCAGCGGCAGAGGGCAGTCAGCGGAGCGTTCTTCTTCGACGCCCAGCCGCACCAGCCGCCGACTCCCGTTCCGGCCCGGGTACAAGCCAACTTGGTGGATGCCACGACAGGGCAGGGGATCAGTGGCACCGTCACCGAAGTCACGTTCCACGCGACGCTCCCGCGCGACGGCCGGAAACACGACCTCGGCAATCAGGGAGGAGTGCTCATCGTGCCCGGCACGGTCCGGCTCCGCGCTGAGGCCCCCGGCTACCAACCGGTCACTCTCAGCCCCGTTCTCGACCATCCAGAGTTGGTGGAAGCCGTCACGCGCCTTGAAGCGGCCGACCTGTTGCGCTGGGAGACGTTCGAGCGGATGCGCCGCTTGCTCGGTCAGGTCCGCCTCACGTTCCGGCTGGAGAAGGTGAAGTAGGGCGGCGGAGGGGAACTGGTTTTTCGTTGGCGACGTTAAAGGGTTGAAGGGTTAAAGAGTTGAAGAGGCTCCGGCCTTGGGCTGAAGCCATCCCGTGAAGTCTCTTCAACTCTTCAACTCTTCAGCCCTGCAACGATTCCAATTGCGGCCCCGTCGCGATGGAGCCAAGGCTGCATCAAGCTCCCGCCCGGCGCACTGGGTAGCGCAGGTTTTCCAACCTGCCGTAGCGCCGACTTGCAGTCGGCAAGGCCGTGAACCTTCCAGCCGACTTGCCTCTTCCAACGCTCGCCGGTTGGAAAACCGGCGCTACAGCAGACTGGAAAGCCACTCAGCCGGCGGGGCCGGTGGCGGGCCGGCAGAATAACTTGGCAGAACCGCCTTCGGCCCGCATCGTCGGGGCGCTCGTGCGCGCGGCGGAAGTCCAGACCGGTTTGACCATGGTGCGGGTTTCC
>JACRJZ010000049.1 GCA_016219875.1 Verrucomicrobiota bacterium
CGGGCAGGCAGACAAAGTGCGTCGCATGGCCCAAATCTATTCCCGCCGCGTGCGGATGCACCGTGGGCATTGCTGGGCCGGCTTGATCTGGCCGGTGGGAACGGATGGGGGCTGGGTCTGGTTTGCCATCGTTGGATCGTCGTTGAATTGGCTTTTTTAGGGCCCGTGCCAGTCCGGCCTTTGGGCGCAAACCATACACTCTTCCAAACGGGATCACCGCCGCCACCGCACGCGATGAGGGCGGACTCGCCAAAGTCCACGCCGCCCACCAAAGGAACCACGCTGAGCCCCGGGCACCCACGCACCATTGACCAACCGGCCTGTGCTTCCGTTGGCACGCGCCACCGCTCAAACTACCTCACTCGCCCCATCTCGAAAGTTACTTCCATCCGCCCACCGCCTCCGGCGGTTGATTGGCTGAGCCGCATCCATGCAGTAGGACAGGCGGCGCGACGCCTGTCCTACTGCATGGATGCGGCTTAGAGTTGCTGGCTTACTCCGTTGCCGACTCATTGTCCGCGCGAAGTCTTGAAGTTGGGCGCGGTGAAGGGCGGCAGGAATCGCCTCCGCTTTCACCGCCGCGGCTTCTCGCGCCAGCCGGTTTGCTCGATGCGCTTGAGTTCGCCGTCGAGGTCGGCGCCTTCGTAAAACGACAACCACCCGCGCAAACGCACCGTCTCGCCCGCCGGGCAGTCCGGGAACTTTGGATCGGCGTGGAGGCACGGCACCCGTTCGTTCCCCCAGCAGCGGTCGCAAGGCTCCCACGCGGTGATGATCCAGCGTCGCCCGTCGCCGGATCGCACGGCAGCGTACGGCGTCTGGAACACCTTGTTCGTCAGCGTTGGCGTGGCGAAGCCGGTGGCAGCCTTCAGCATCACGCAGTTCTGCACGCGCAGGCCGGCGAGTTTGTCCGGCGTGCCATTGCGCAGCCACAGCTCCATTCGCACGGCATCAGCAGCCGGGACGACGCGCGTGCCAAACGCGATTCCGTTGGGCAGCGTGCGTTCGGCGGTGAGCGTGCCGTCAGGGTGGCGATTCCATTCGAGCGGAGGGAGCTTGAGGCCCTGCTGGTCCCACAGCGTCGCGATGTGCGTGTGGGCCAGGTAGGTTAAACCGAGGTTCGAGAAGATCGCTTCGGGCACATCGACGACCGCGTAGCTTGCGTCGTCCCACGGCGTGAACACGCTGAACTTCGTCTCGCGCTGGGGCAGGACCGCGCCTTCGAAGAAACCGCTGCGCGGGTGGCGCCCGCCGGGATAAGGCAGCACACGCAACGGCTCCCCCGGCGCGCGGCGCGGCACGGCCTTGCCAGCAAGGTTGAACTTGTCCAGCGTGACACTGACTTCGGCCGGCGAAAGCCCCGTGGCCGCGCTGACTTCCTCCGGCGTGAAACGGTGGAAGACAGTCATGTTCTCCAGCCAATACCGCAGGTCGTCGTCGGTCGGTGGCCGCGGCTCAACCAGCAATGTCAGGAGCGACTCATAGGCCGCCAGCGCCCGCTCGTACTCCGCGAGGGCCGATGTGGGCAGGACGCCGCGGCTGCGGTTGATTTCATCGCGCACGCGCTGCATGAGGAACTCGATCTCCTGCTTCCTGGGCCGCAATGGAGACCCCGGCACATCGAACCAGCGCGGTGCCGTGTGGGCGAAGCGCACGGGACGGTTCACTCCGCGCTCGAAACAGCGCACGGCGACCCAGCTTGTGCCGTCGAGCTTCAAGGGCTGACGAAAACGCGCTTCCCACGCCCCATCTGCGTTCTTCTCCCCGCGCAGCGTGAGGAGATGACGGGCCTCGCCGTTGATGACGACTTCAACTTCGCGAACCGCTTCCTCGCTGAGCACGAGGCCGCTGACTTCGTTCGTCTTCACTTTCGCCAGCAGCATCGGACCCGTGGTGACGAAGCTGCGGCCTTCGTTCAATCCTTTCAGCCAGCCGTCGTAACTGAACCCGCCGGGCAGATGCACATACACGCGGCCGAAGCCCAGCGGCACCGGATGAACTCCATTGGCGGTGCCGGCAGTGGCGCGCAGGCGAAAGCCGCAGTCGAGCAATGCGTAGTAGTTCTGGAACGTGTAGCGCGTCCAGTCGAGCGCGTTGCCGGATCGCCCGTTATTGGGCAGGCCCATCCAGGCGGGTGCGGGCGTGCTCCAATTCGTCATGGCGAACTCCGTCCGCCAATGGTGGTTGTTGGCCAGTTCGTACAGGTCCACCCCCAGCAACGGCACCAGGGCCATTGACCACGGCCAATCGTGCTTATCGAGATCGAGCAAGGCGCCTTCGCGTCGCGCCTGTTCGGCGATGGGGCCGGCTGGCGGCGCGCCGTTGGTGAAGGGCGTCCGGTGGCCCAAGGCAAAAACCGCGCCGAGCGTGTGGCGTTTGTTGCCGATTGTGAAAATCTCGTACTCCGTGTTGCGCGGCCAGAAGACATGCGTGGCATCGACCTCGACCAGTCGGTTGCCCACGCCGGCATCGGTGTTCTTGTCGCCTTGCGTCGGCGGAGCGAACCCCTTCGTCACCCAATACGTCAGCGGAAAGGCCACGTTCAGGTCCTCGGCCTGCATGACGTTCGATAGTTCAGCGGGCGTGCGATGCACGTGTGTGTCGCCCGAATACCAGCCCCGCGCCGCCATGTTCACCCAGCGGTGCAGGGGAAGGCGCAGCGTCACCGGCGCGGCGCCGACTTCGACGCGTTGGATCAGCGGACGATACTCTTTCCCACGCTCCGCGGTCACGGTGTAGGTCCCCGGCTCGAGTTCGACCCGGAACGGATGCGCCGAAAGCGTGGTGTGAAACTCGACGGAGTTGGTGTTCACCCAGTTTCTCCGTTCGTAGCGAATGGCTGAGCCGGCGGGAGCCGCGGACTCCGGGAAGAACCAACGCCCATCCTGGCGCTGGACATAGATTCGCGACGGGATGACTTGCCCGGTGGCGGCGTCCACAACTTCACCGGTGATCTCGGTGGTTGTGGGAGCTTGGGCCAGCTTGCTCTGCCAGAACTGCTCGGCCTCGCGCAGCGGTTGCATGACTTCGGCGCGCTGCTGCGGATCGTTCAATCTCAGCGCGGCCATGCGTTCGTGGAGCCAATCGACGAAGAATTGGGCCGACTCGCGACGCACGGGGGACGGCTGGCTGCCGATCTCCACATACCACGGGCCAGTTGAGGCGAAGCGGAAAGTGTTCGTCGCGTCGGCGATGGCGCGCACCAGGAACCAGCCGCTCTCGTTCACCGTGATGGTTTGAGGCAGCGCGACGCGGTCCACACGCCCGTTGTGGACCAGTTCCACGGCCTTGATTGGATCGCGCGAATCAAGCTGTGCCTGGAGTTGGATTTGCAGCGGGCCATTGCTCTTGAAGACATGGCCGGGCCACTGGCCGTTGGCGCGGCAGCGCAGCAACGGCCCGTTCGAAACGAAGACGCGCCCGGCCCGCAAGCCCTGCCACCATTTCTCGTAAGTCAGTCCGCCGTCCAGGTGAACATAGGCGCGGTTGTAGCCGACGGGATTGGGCAGCACGCCCGACGCGCTGCCGGCGCTAGGCGGAATGCGCAGACCGCAATTCAGCAGGTGGTAGTAGATGTCTTGCGTCCAAAGGCCGTTGCCGTGCGCGCCGGGATATTTCGCGCGGTCACGAGTTCTTCCCCACGCCTCGTTGTCCAGCACGCCGCCGCGGTGCATGTGGTTGTGCGCGATACCGACGGAATCCACGAGCCCGCTGGCCAGCCATACCGGCGCGTCCCACCAAAATGGTTTTTCCACGTCCACCCACACACGCTCGTGTTGACGGGCCTCCTTGAGAAACTTTGCTGCCGACGGATGCTCGCGTTTGGAGCCGGCGATGGGCAAAGGCCCCTTCAACCCGAAGTAGAGCAACGCGCCGCCGCCGCGCTCGTCCTCACCGGACATCACGTCGTAGAACCGATCACCGTCGAACCGGACGAGTGAGTTCGAGGGCAGCGGATTTGTCTGCCACGGGTTCACGTTGTTCCACCACGTCTGCACGCCCGCGACGTGCAAATCTTCGGCGCACATCAGCAACTCGATGTCTTGCAGCGGACGATGCACGTGGGTTTCGCCGGACCACCAGCCTTCCCGAGCCAGATGGGCGAGGCGAGCCAGGCGGTTGGTGAGGCGCAACGGGGCCTCCGCAACTTCAAAGCGTCGGCTTGAGGAGGAATATTCCGGCCCACGCTCAACGACGAAGCGATAGACGCCCGGTGCCAGATCAAGCGTCACCCGACCGGCGCAGACGAAATGGTCTCGCCACGCGGGCAACCCGCGCGGCTTCACGGGCTGGCCTGCCGAATTCTCAAGGTGAATCCGGCTGGGCAGTGGCGAGGAGTCCGCGGCCTCCAATACGGTCAATTCCACGGACGCGCCCGGCGCACCAACCGCCGCGCCGGCCAGCCACGCACACGCACATCCCAGCCTCAGAGCGCTTGCAGGATTGAACATGGGCAGGACTCTACGCCGGTCAATCGGGCGGTTCAATCACTCTGATGCAGACGGCTCCCAGCCGGAACGATGCAGTTGAAACGGGGAGCGCAGGCCGCTGGCCGGCGGTGTTGGGCGGCCCGCCCAACACTTCGTTCCACCCTTCTCTCCCGCACCGAACGGTGGAGCGGAAGTCAGTGAGCCGAAGTCTTCGGCGGGCCGCCGAAAACCGCCCGCGCGCCGCGGGCGCTCCCCACGCCACGGCATGGTTCCGACTGAGGCCGTCCGTTTGCCAGCGGATTCTCCATGCGAATCCGTCTTTCGTCCATTCACGGCGCCGCCGCCGCTGGCTAACTTGCCGGCGTTCTGTTGAAGCTATGAGCACTCGATCAGCCGTTCGCGTTTGGACCGAAGACCGCGTCATTCCCACCTACCTGCCCGCGCCGCCGGACAAGAACCCCATGTTCCTCGAGAAGCGCGTCTATCAGGGCAGCAGCGGACGCGTGTATCCGTTGCCGTTCACTGACCGCATCGCCGAGAAACCAGTGGACCACCGGTGGAAGGCCGTGTGGATCGAAAACGAGTTCCTGCGCGCGATGGTCCTGCCGGAACTTGGCGGGCGCATTCACATTCTTCAAGACAAGACCAACGGTTACGACCTCATCTATCGCCAGGAGGTCATCAAGCCCGCGCTCGTCGGCTTGGCCGGGCCGTGGATCAGCGGCGGCATCGAGTTCAACTGGCCGCAGCACCATCGCCCCGCGACATTCCTGCCGGTCGATTTTCAGATCGAAGACCACGCCGATGGCAGCAAGACCATTTGGTGCAGCGACCACGACCCAATGACGCGGATGAAAGGGATGCATGGCATCTGTCTGCATCCGGGCCGGGCTTTGCTCGAACTCAAGGTGCGCGCCTACAACCGCACGCCGTTCCCGCAGACTTTCCTCTGGTGGGCCAACGTCGCCACGCGCGTCCATGAAGGCTACCAGAGTTTCTTTCCGCCGGATGTTCATTGCGTGGCCGACCACGCCCGGCGCGCGACGAGCGCGTATCCGTTGGCGGAAGGCTTTTACTACGGTGTGAACTACGGTGAGCGCGGACAACACGGCGTGCCGCCCAGCGAAGTGCCGGCGAACTTCATCCCGCCGCACTGCCAAACGAATGCGGAATGCGGAATGCGGAACGCGGAATGTGGAACCTGGAACTCGGAACCCGGAACCCGAAACCCGGAACTTCCCGCCTACGCTCCGAACGATTTGAGCTGGTACGCCAACATCCCCATGCCCACGTCCTACATGTGCCTGGGGAGCGAGGAAGATTTCTTCGGCGGCTACGACTGGTTTGCTCAGGCTGGGTTGGTCCACGTTGCGAACCACCACATCGCGCCTGGCAAGAAGCAATGGACCTGGGGCAATCACGAATTCGGTTACGCCTGGGACCGCAACCTCACCGACCCCGACGCCAAAGGCGAACACGCGCCGTACATCGAACTCATGGCCGGCGTCTTCACGGACAACCAGCCCGACTTCAGCTTTCTCCAGCCGGGCGAGACGAAGATGTGGAGCCAATACTGGTATCCGATTCGGAAGATCGGCCCCGCGCAGCAAGCCAATCTCGATGCGGCGGTGTCGCTGCGCCGCAGCGGCGGTCTGGCGACCACCGCTGTTCAGTTGGGGGTGGCGGTGACGCGGACTTTTCCCAGGGCCAGAATCATGCTTTGCATGGCGGCTCCTTCTCTGCGGAAGAATGGCGGCAGTCACCAGACCGCCGCTGCGGCGAAGCGGCCGTTCGCCCGCTTCACGCGAAACCTTGACCCTGCGACGCCGCTGGTCGCCGAGGTGACGCTTCCGCGCGGAGTTGCTGAAACCGAACTCCTCGTCCGCGTCACCGACGCCAACGGGCAGGAGATTATCGCCTACCAACCCATGCCGCCTGTGGCTGGTGAAGTCCCGCCGCCCGCCACCGAACCGCCTGCCCCGCGAGACATCGCCAGCGCCGACGAACTGTTCATCACCGGCCTGCACCTCGCCCAATACCGCCACGCTACGCGTTGCCCCACGCTGTATTGGCGCGAGGCGCTCCGCCGCGATCCGCTCGACGCCCGCTGCAACAACGCCCTCGGCTTGTGGCATCTCCACCGCGGCGAGTTCGCCTCAGCAGAGACACATTTCCGCAACGCCATCAATCGCTTCACCCACCGCAACCCGAATCCGTCCGACGGCGAGCCGTTCTACAACCTGGGCCTGTGCTTGCGGTGGCAGTTGGTGGCCGTTCCCAATCTGCAATCTGAAATCTCAAATCTGAAATTCTCGGCCGCCTACGCGGCTTTCTACAAAGCGACCTGGAACCAGGCCTGGGCCGGCGCCGGCTTTCACGCGCTGGCCGAGTTGGATTGCCGTCGCGGGGATTGGGCCACGGCGCTGGAGCACGTGACGCGCTCGCTGCGGTCCAATACCGACAACCTCCGCGCCCGCGACTTGCAGGCGCTCGTTCTCCGCAAGCTCGGCCGTGTGCACGACGCGGAAGCGTTGCTCAACGAAACGCTCGCGCTCGACCCGCTCGACTGGTGGGCGCGGCATCTCCGCGGAGAACCGCTGACGTGCGACCTACAAACCCGACTCGACGTTGCTCACGACTACACCCGCGCCGGATTTCACGCGGAAGCCGTTTCATTGCTGCGCGCGGCCACCGTTCAGCGAAGCGACTTGCCAGACCAAAACCTGGGTTCGTTTCCGTTGGTGGACTACACGCTGGGCTGGCTGTACGAGAAGCTCGACCGCGCCAAAGAGGCGGCCGCTTGCCGTCAGACCGCGGCGACCTTGCCGCCCGACTACTGCTTCCCCGCGCGCGTGGAGGAGATCGCTGTTTTGGAAGCGGCGATGGCTGCCAACCCGAACGACGCCCGCGCGCCGTACTACCTCGGCAACTTGCTTTACGACCGCCGCCGCCACGAGGAAGCCCTCGCGCTGTGGGAACGCGCGGCAAAGCTTGATCCGAAATTCTCCGTCGTCTGGCGCAACCTCGGCATCGCCTATTTCAACATCCGTCGCCAACCGACCAAGGCCCGCGCGGCTTACGAGCGAGCGCACGCCGCGGGACCGCAAGACGCCCGCCTGCTTTACGAGCGCGACCAGCTCTGGAAGCGGCTCGGCGAATCGCCGGCGAAGCGACTTCGCGCACTGGAAAAGCGCCTTGATCTTGTCCGTGCCCGCGATGATCTCAGCATCGAACTGGGCGCGCTCTACAACCAGACGGGCCAGTCCGAGAAGGCGCTGGCGTTGCTCAGCAGCCGGCGCTTCCAGCCGTGGGAAGGCGGTGAAGGCGGCCCGCTCGGCCAGCATGTGCGCTCACACCTTGCACTGGGACGAGCAGCGATGGCCCGCGGCGACGCCGTCAAGGCCCGCGAGCATTTCGAGGCCGCTCTGACTGCACCGCCCCATCTCGGCGAGGCCAGACATCTCCTCGCCAACCCAAGCGACGTCCGCTACTGGCTGGGCTGCGCGTGCGAGGTGTTGGGCGACCGCGCATCCGCCCGCCGGCATTGGCGGGACGCCGCCAGCTTCCAAGGCGATTTCCAGGAGATGCGCGTGCGCCGGTTCTCCGAGATGACGTACTCCTCGGCGCTGTCGTGGGAGCGGCTGGGCCGGAAAGGCCGGGCAAGGAAGCTGCTGAAGGACTTGCTGGCCTACGCGCGGGAACTTCAGAAAGCGCCGGCGAAGATCGATTACTTCGCCACTTCGTTGCCAACGATGCTGCTCTTCGAGGACGACCTCCAACGTCGGCAAGAAACAACGGCGTTGTTCCTCCAGGCGCAGGCGCACCTTGGCCTTGGACACAGGGCCAGCGGCAGAGCGTTGCTGAAAACAGTGTTGGCCCGTGATCCCAGTCACGCTTTGGCTGCGGACCTTCTGGCGGGAACGGAGTGATCTTCTGCCGGCAAAGAATTCAGTCGCCAGTTCGTGGCCGAACTCCTATCGTCGCCACCATGAAAATTCACTGGCCCAATTTCCTCGCCATCATGGCGGCGTTCTCCTTGTCCAGCGCGCCCGCCGCGGCGGCGGCTCCCAGCTTCCAACATCACTTCATGGGCGGCAATTTGACCGTCTCCGCGCAGGGCAACGGCGATTACGGCCTTACCGCGCTCGTGGATCTGGATCGCGACGGCGACTTGGATTTCGTGCTCGGCGGCCGCTTGTCCAAGCCCTCGCAGCTTCATTGGTTCGAGTTTCAGGCGCCGGATCGTTGGGTGCAGCACCTCGTCGGCACGAACTACCTTTCCGACGTGGGCGTGGCGGCGCTGGACGTGGACCGGGACGGCTGGCCCGACCTCGTTTGCAGCGGAGTGTGGTATCGGAATCCGGGTAAGCCCCGCGAGCAGCCGTTCGAGCGATGCGTCTTCGACGGAGCCGCCACGGGCGCGCACGACGTCCTCGTGGCGGACCTGGACGGGGACCGGCGGCCCGACGTGGTAATGCTGGGCGACCAGCGGACCAAGCTGAACGCGCTCTGCTGGTTTTCCATCGCGGCGGACCCGAAGCAGCCGTGGACGCGCCATCCGATCGGGCCTCCGGTCCACGGCGCGATCTTGCCGAACGGCGTTGCCGACCTGGATGGCGACGGCGATCTGGACGTGCTTCGCGCCGACACCTGGTATGAGAACAAGAACAGCAAAGGCACCGAGTGGGTCGCGCATCAGAACATCCCCATGGGCCGCAAAGGCCCTTACGGAGTTTGCGTGCGCACAGCGGTCGTGGACCTGGACGGTGATGGCCGGCAGGAAATCGTCATCGCCGATGCCGACATCGTGGACTCCAAGGCCGTTGTCCTCAAGAACGCCGACGGCAAAGGCGGCGCTTGGACCAAGATCGAACTGCCTCAGAGTTTCGTTTATGGCTCACTGCACTCGCTCGCAGTGGCCGACTTCAATGGTGACGGCCGTCCTGACATCGTGACCAACGAGCAGGAGGAATTGCTTCCTACTGGCCGCGCCAACCCGCGTTGGATTCTGTGGGAGAACCTCGGCCAACTGAAGTTTGCGGAGCGCGTCATCCTCGACACCAAGCTGGGCGGACACGAACTGCAAGTCGGCGACGTGGACGGCGACGGCGACATCGACATCTGCTCCAAGCCTTGGGGCACGCGCCCGTGGAATGGCGTTGGCGGCAAGATGCACGTGGACTTTTTGGAGAACCGGCTCAAGCAGTAGGACAGGCGTCGCGCCTGTTTCTGATACCTGTGCGGCGGCTCCAATACGGGCAGGAGCGTGACCCGAAGCGGTCACCAAACGGTGAGTGAGATTCTTGAGAACGGAGACAGGCGCGACGTCTGTCCTACGCCGTCGCAGGGGCGTTGCAGCCGCAGGCTTCGAGGTCCTTCTTGCGCTGGCGCAGGGAGCGGAAGAATTCCCAGCCTTCGCGCAGCCGGCGGACGCAAACGTCCTTGTCCTCCAGCATGGTTTTCACAATGCGGAGGATGGGTTTCGGACGCAGGTAGTAGCGGTGGTAGAAGCGCTCGACCGCTTCGAAAATCTCGGCCTTGTTCAAGCCCGGATACTCCAACGAAGATTCCTGGAAGCCGTCGGTGTGGACGATGTCGGTCTTGTCCTTCTGGGTGAACCAGCCGTTCAGCTTGGCCTGCTCGAAAAGCTCGGTGCCCGGATAGGGCGCGGCCAGCGACACCTGGATGCTGAACACGTCCAGGTCTTGCGCGAAACGGATGCTCTCTTCGATGGTGTTCTGGCTTTCCACCGGAAGGCCGAGCACAAACGTGCCGTGGATGACGACACCGGCCTTGTGGCAGTCCTTGGTGAAGCGCCGCATCTCGTCGAGCGTGACGCCTTTCTTGATGTTCTTGAGGATTTGCTCGTTGCCGCTCTCGTAGCCGACGAGGAAGAGACGCAAGCCGCCGTCCTTCATCTGCATGATGGTGTCGTAGTCGAGATTGGCGCGGCTGTTGCAGCTCCACGTCAGGCCGAGCGGGGCAAGCTTCTTCGCGATCTCGCGGGCGCGCGGGAGGTTCGCGGTGAAGGTGTCATCGTCGAAGAAAAACTCCTTCACCTGCGGGAAGAGCTTCTTCGTGTAGGCCATCTCGTCGGCGACGTTCTGCGCGGAACGGACGCGATACTTGTGTCCGCCGATGGTCTGCGGCCAAAGACAGAACGTACATTGCGCCGGACAGCCGCGGCCCGTGTACATGCTCACGTAAGGGTGGAGCAGGTAGCCGATGAAGTATTTCTCGATCTGGAGGTCGCGCTTGTACACATCAGCGACCCACGGGAGCGCGTCCATGTTCGAGATCATCTCGCGCTCGGGGTTGTGGCGAATCTTGCCGTCCTTGTCGCGGAAGGAAAGGCCGGCCACCGAGGCCAGGTCACGGCCCTCGGCGACTTCCTTGCAGGTGTAGTCGAATTCCTTGCGGCCCACCCAGTCGATGGCGGGCGAAGCCTTGAGGGTCTCGGTCGGCAGCACGGCCGCGTGGGCGCCGACGAAGCCGATCCGGGTGTCCGGGCGCTGGGCCTTGATGGCTTCGGCGACTTTGCTGTCGTTCTTCAGCGACGGCGTGCTGGTGTGGATGATGACGTGGTCGTAGTTCTTCGCTTCGGCCAGGCATTGCTTGATGTCGATCTCGTGCGGTGGGCAATCCAGCAGACGAGAGTTGGGGACGAGAGCGGCGGGTTGCGCGAGCCAGGTCGGATACCAGTAGCTCGTGACCTCGCGCCGCGCCTGGTAGCGCGAGCCGGCGCCGCCATCAAAGCCGTCGAAGCTGGGAGGGGAGAGAAAAAGGGTTTTCATAGAGCCAAACTAGGAGGAGGCGGGCAGGGTGGGGAAGAACTGAGGGAGACTCCCTTGAATCAACTCGATCATCTGTCCAACTTGGGCGCGGAGTTCTTCGTAGTTCTGGCCCGTGTCAATCATCTCTTCACCGGGGTAGTGCTGAGCGATGAAATCCTCGGTCAATTCGCCCGCCATCGTGACGAACTGGCCGAAAGCCGGGTCGTAGGAGAGGCCGTCTTTGATGAGCGCCTCCAAGTCGTGCGTCTTCTTGAGCGACCATCCGCGGGCAATGAGGTAGCCCTTCAGATAACGCTCGGCGGCTTCATGGAGGGCTTCGATCCCCAAGCCCGTCAAGCCTTCGTGGGTCCAAAGCACGTCGGCCCCGCGCAGACGCTCAGCGGCCATCGCGAACCAGTGGGCCGGGTTCTTCTCGTCAGTCTTGGTGCGCAGCATAGACCTCCAGCCCCTGGCCCACGATGTCTTGGTAGAAAGGGCTTTTGACGGCCAGCCGTTCTGCAAGGCGTTCGGGTGTCTTGGAAAGGATGGTGAAGGGAGGGCGTGGCCCAGGGACCTCCCAGAACACCCGGCGGATTTCCAGATTGCTGGCCTTTTCCGTCGCGAATCCGCGCCGAATGACGAGCAGGTCAAAGTCGCTGTGCTCCGTAGGCTGGCCGTAGGCATGGCTGCCGAACAGGATGATTTTTTCAGGATGCAGACGATCCACGAGCGCGCGCAAAAACGGCTCCAAGCGATTCGCCACCCGATGCACCGGGTACCGCGGGTCATGCAGCGCCGGAAATCGCGTCTGCGCTGGACAGGCTGGCGGCGTCTCGTGAAGGACGTTGGTCATCTCACCGGACATGGCTCTTGATGTCTTGTGGATCGAGGATGATTCTCATCTCGGTTGCGCCTCGGCCATTACTGGGCTTTCACATCAATCTTTTTCGCCGCCGCGATCTTTGCCAGCAACTCCTCCCGCTGCGTCGGGCCGCCGGCGCCGCAGAAGGTGCCGACGTGCGGCTTGCCATTGCCATTGTCCCCGGCAGGGGCGGCCTGAACCGCCGCTTTCGCCTCGGCGAGATGGCCTTTGCCCGCCGAGAAACCGGTGAACGCATTCACCTGGTGGCCGTCGGCGTACGGTTTGGGCCGGGCGCCGAAGTTGTACTTGAAGTTCTTCCAGTGGTCGCCGGGCTGGTAGTTGGTGCCGAGCGCACCGCTGGGATCGTAGCCGCAATGCACCATGCAGTTCTCGCAGCGATGGTCCCGTGCCACGCCGTTGACCACGCCGTATTTCTCCCAGTCCACCTTGGCGAGCATCTCCCCGTAGCTCTGGTAGTGGCCGTCGGTCATGAGGTAGCACGGCGCTTTCCAGCCGGCGATGTTCCGCGTCGGGATGGCCCAGGCGGTGCAGGTGAGGTCGCGCTTGCCGGCCAGGAACTCCTGATAGACCGGCGTGCCGAAGATGGTGAACCGCTCGCCCCACTCCTGGATCTTCGCGAACTTCTGGATCGTCATGGCGCGCGTCAGGAAGAAATCCTCCGGCTTCTTGCCCAGGCGCTTCATCATGTCTTTCTTGGCGGCGTCGTAATCGTAGCCAGGCGAGATCGTGTGGCCGTCCGCGCCCAGCCAGGAGAAGAACTGGAACATCTGCTCGATCTCGCGCACGTCGGTTTCGCGATAGACCGTGGTGTTGGTTGCGACCTGGAAGCCGAGGCGCTTGGCCAGCTTGATGGCTTCGACGCACTCTTTGAAGACACCTTCGCGCTCGACGATCAGGTCATGCGTGTACTCCAGGCCGTCGATGTGGACGTTCCAATACATCCATTGCGTCGGGCGGATGACGGGCCGGCCGTCGGCCTTGCCTTTGCGGATCGTCTCTGCCTGCTTGTCCGTGATGAGCTTCTCGTCGAGCAGTTCCTTCAACTTCGGTTCCAAGGCGGGCGAGTAGATGGCGGCGAGGTAGTCGCAGAGCTTCTTCCGCATGAAGACGCCGTTGGTGCAGACATAGACGATGCGGCGCTGCTGGAGCAGGCCCTCCACCAGTTCCTCGATCTTCGGGTAGATCAGCGGTTCGCCGCCGCAAATGGACACCATCGGGGCGTCGCAGTCGAGGGCCGACGCGAGGCAATCCTCCAGCGACATCATGTCTTTGAGGCTCGTGGAGTACTCGCGGATGCGACCGCAGCCGGTGCAGGTCAGGTTGCAGGTGTGCAGCGGCTCAAGCTGGAGGACCATGGCGAACTTCGGGGTCCGGCGAAGCTTGTGCTTGACGATGTGTCTCGCGATTTTCAGCGAGAGGGCCAGGGGAAAACGCATAGTTATTGGGCCAGGGCGACGACGACGTTCGTGGGCGCGGGAGTAGAGAGATCAAGCGGCTCCGGCGCGGGAGCGTTCCGTATCAGCCCGGGCAGAAGGAAACTCGCGGGGGAAACGCTCTTGGAGGCGTTAATCCCGCTGCAACCCATCGCCAGTCCGGCAACCACTGCCAAAGTGGCCACCGCGCTGAACTGTGCCCATTTCCAATTCACGGGCGGAATATAGGAGGGGCGCGCTTCGGTGCAACAGATTATTCGTTCCCGGTGGGACAGACGTAATTGTCCCTTCTGCGCCAGCTTTGGGACGGAGAACATTTTCCGGCTCCTCAAAATCGGCCGTTGATTCCCCTCGCAGATGGAGGCGATCGTGGACTTTGAGGAGGAACTGGCGGTGAGCAGCTAACGCGTCGTTCTATTCAGTTCGGCTCTGTCAAGCTTCTCTCCGGACTTTTGCTGAAAATCCTCTTTGGCTTTGCGGAGCTGATCGTCGTAGTTCTTGCCGGACGCTTGACGAAACATCTTCTCAAGCTCTTTGCGCTTCTCTTCATCATGTGTCTTGTCGTCGCCCCCAGTCGGACTTGGGGCAGGATCTTGCTCAATCTGCCACTCTAACAAATACGGAGTCGATGCCATTTGCACATCCATGACGTGGTCTCCAAAGTCGCGGAACTTGGCCCACGTGGATTTGTCTTCGAGGGCTATCCGCCAGCCTTCCCAAAGCACGCGATTCGCCCACCGGATCAATGCCATTTGCCGAGTGCAGAGAACTTGAAGCGTTGCGTTCGAAGTGCTCAGCATCTGCAAATCACCAGCCATTTGTTCGCGCTTCGTCTGCAACGACTTTAACTCCGCCAAGAACTGGGAGGCTTTAGCCTCCGATCCGGTCGCCTGAGCTGTCTGACTTTCTAGCAGTTCTTTTGCGGCTGCCAACTCGGCTCGGTCGCGCTCAAGCCTTGCCATCTGATTGGTGAGAAGTGATACCCGCTGCTTGAGCTTACCAAGCTCTTCATCTGCTCGCTCTACCTTCATCTGTTGTTCTTTCGCCTGTCCCTCCAAAGTTACCCGTTCCATCTTGAGTCGTTCCGTCTGTGCTTCTAAAAGCGTCTTCTCGTTGCTGACTCGTGTGCGCTGCACATCAAACCAGCCCGTTGACCAAGTGAAAACCAGACCAAGGATCGCGAGTGCTACAGGAGCGATAGCAGAATAAAATCCGGGTGTCCTGAGCAATGGTTTGCCTATAGCTTGGATTTCTGCCTTCAGCTTTTCGCACTCAAGGTAGGCTTTGTCCGCAGCCTGATTTTGAGGCGGTGTTTCCCGTTGAGTTTCTTCGCTCATGCTGGTCTATCTACACCTCCAGCCGCCTGCATGGCAAGAAAGTGTTGCGAACAACGGCCAGGCGTCGCACCTGTCTTAGTTTTCCAGTTTCTTGTTCCTCAAAGCATGTTTCGCGTGGCGGCAGTGATTCTGCGAAAGGTCCTTTTCCCAACGGAGCCAGAGACAGAGGCAACGTCTGTCCCCCCGCATGGATACGGCTACAGAAATTTCCCGCTTCAAATCCCACCCGGTTCCGTGTTCCATCCCGGCCATGAGTTTTGCACAACAGTTTCTGGGCGAGGTCCAGCAGGTCACCGCGCAGCTTCAGACTGACGCCATTGAGAAGGTCGTGGACGAGCTGGCGCGCGTCCGCGAGCGCGGCGGGCGGCTCTTCATCCTCGGCGTGGGCGGGAGTGCCGCCAACGCCAGCCATGCGGTGAACGACTTCCGCAAGATTTGCGGCATCGAGTGCTACGCGCCCACCGACAACGTCTCCGAACTCACCGCCCGCACCAACGACGAAGGCTGGGCCACGATCTTCGCCGAGTGGCTCAAGGGCAGCCGCCTGAACGCGAAGGACGGCCTGCTCATCTTCTCCGTCGGCGGCGGGAACCTGGAGAAGAACGTCAGCCCCAATCTCGTTGCCGCGATCCAACTCGCGAAGCAAACCGGCGCCACGATCACCGGCATCGTCGGTCGCGACGGCGGCTACACCGCGAAAGAGGCCACGGCGTGCGTGATCGTGCCCACCGTGAACCCCGACCACGTCACGCCGCACTCGGAAGCGTTTCAAGCCGTCGTGTGGCACTTGATCGTGTCGCACCCGAAACTGAAGGTGGCGCGGACGAAGTGGGAAAGCACCAAGTGAAGGTGGAATGCGGAATGCGGAATGCGGAATGGCGCTGCGCCGTCTCCCTCGACCACCCTTTGCAGCCTTCGTCTGGAGATTCCATTTCCCTCCCTCGGACGGACCCGTTATCTTTGCGCCATGAAAACGAAAGCTTCCGCGGTGGCCATGCTGGGAGGTGTGATGGAACCCCTGGGCCGTTGCCTGAATCCCGAGGCCGCCCGGCGCATCCTGGCTCTGCGGGCGGGGCCAACGGCGAGGCGCCGCCTTGCCAGGTTGGCGCAGAAGTGCGACGACGGTCAGCTCACACCGGAGGAACGGGCGGAATACCAGTTCTTCGTTGAGGTCGGCGATTTCGTGGCGGTGCTGCAAGCCAAGGCCCGCCGATACCTGACGGGTTTGCCGCACGCGTAATGCCGCGCAGCTTGCGAGAACTCGTCCGGCAGCGCGCTGAGGCGCGGTGTGAGTACTGTCATTTCCGGGAGGAGCATCTGCCGCTCTGGCCGTTCCACTTGGACCATGTGGTCGCCCGCCAGCATCGGGGTCGCAAAGACATGGCCAACCTCGCTTGGGCGTGCCAGCGCTGTAATCTTCTCAAAGGCACCAACCTCACCGGTGTCGATCCGGATTCCGAGAAGGTGGTGAGCCTGTTCCATCCGCGAGTTGATCGCTGGGAAACCCATTTCGCTGTGCGCCAAGGACGGATCGTAGGATTGACCGAAGCAGGTCGCGCCACGGTATGGTTGCTCCAGATGAATGCCGAGGAGCGCGTGACCTTGCGGGCCATGCTGCAAGAAGACGGGTTATGGTGAATCCTATCCCTCTCCGCCGTGCCGTCTTCCTCGACCGCGACGGCGTTGTGAACCGCGCCTTGGAGCGCGACGGCAAACCGTATCCGCCCACGAGTCTGGCGGAGTTCGAGATTCTTCCCGGCGTGCCGGAAGCCTGCGCAAAGCTCAAGCAGGCCGGCTTTCTCCTCGTCGTTGCCACGAACCAGCCCGACGTGGGCCGCGGCACGCTCGCCCAGTCGGTCGTGGAGGAGATTCACGCCCACCTCCGCCGCGCGCTTCCGATCGACCGAGTGGAGGTCTGCTACCATCCGGGCGGTGGCCAGTCCGACTGCGACTGCCGCAAACCCAAACCCGGCATGTTGCTCCGCGCCGCGCGCGATCTCGGCCTCGACCTCGCACGAAGTTGGATGGTCGGCGACCGCTGGCGGGACATCGACTGCGGCCGCGCAGCGGACTGCCGCACGATCTTCATCGACTACGGCTACGCGGAAGAATTGAAGCAGGCGCCGGATTTTCGTTGCGGCAGCCTGCTCGAAGCGGCGGAGATCATTCTCAGTTCGGCGGCGCGCCAATAGGCCGAGCTTTGCTGTATCTACGCCGTGGGCCAGGCGTCGCGCCTGTCTCCGATATCAATGAGTGCGGCCGGTCCGGTGCAGGCATGTGGTGTGGCCTAAAACGAACGCCGAACAGGAAGGGAGACGCTTGACAATGGAGACAGGCGCGACGCCTGTCCCACGGACTGGCTGCCGCTCGCGATGGAGGGCTGGACTGCATCGTCCTGGCTTGGCGCGGGAGCAAGCAGCCCGTTCCGCCGATTGAACACAAAGCTCGACGCCGCGCTCCAATTCTGAACTCATACCGGCATGACGATGAACCGTTCCTTCCTGAGCGCGACGCTGCTGTTGGCCGCTCCCGGCTTCCTGGCGGACGCGGCGAAAGCTCCCGATGTCGGTCCCGTTTCCCCCAACGACGCCGCGACCCGGCCGGCGCTGGGCGATTCCGAAGCCGAGCGCGCCGCCATTCAGCGCGCGGTGGACGCCGTCTATCCCGCGCTGGTGCGCATTCACGTCGTGTACGAGGAAGGCCGCGAAGGGCGTATGGAGAAGAACCGTGCCACCGGCAGCGGCGCGATCATTTCCGAGGACGGCTACGTCCTCACCAACCACCACGTCGCGGGCCGTGCCACGCGCGTCGTCTGCCGCCTCTCGAATCGCGAGGAAGTCGATGCCGTGGTCGTGGGCACGGACGCGCTGAGCGACCTCTGCATCCTGAAGCTCGACCTCGCCTCGCGCCGCGACCCCAAGGCGAAACTCCCGGTTGCCAAGTTCGGCAACTCCGACCATCTCACCGTCGGCGACGTGGTGCTGGCGATGGGCAGCCCGGCGGGCCTGTCGCAGTCCGTCACCAAAGGTATCGTGTCCAATACCGCCATGATTCTGCCGAACAACCTCGGCAGCTTCATCCTCGATGGCGAGCGTGTCGGCGAATTGGTCCGCTGGATTGGCCACGACGCAGTGATTTATCCGGGTAACAGCGGCGGACCTTTGGTGAACCTTCAGGGTGAAATCGTCGGCGTGAACGAAGTCGGTGTGGGCAGTCTGGGCGGCGCGATTCCGAGCAACGTGGCCCAGGCCGTGGCCAAGGAACTCATCGCCAAGGGCACCGTCACGCGCAGTTGGATCGGCATCGACGTGCAGCCGCTCCTCAAGCAGATGGCCGACGCGAAAGGCGTGCTGGTGTCTGCCGTCCTGCCGGACAGCCCCGCCAAGAGCGCGGGCCTGGAGCCGGGGGATTTCATCACTCGGTTCAACGGCGACAGCGTTCTGGAGAGCCGGTCGGAAGAAGACATTCCCGTGTTCAACCGTCTCGTGCTGGGCGCACCGGTCGGAGCAAAAGTGACGCTCAAGGGTCTGCGCGCCGGCCAGCCCATGACTTGGCCGCTCACCACCGTGGCGCGCGAGCCGAACCTCGCGAAAGAAATCGAGATCAAGAACTGGGGTCTGACCGCGCGCAGCTTCACGCGCGTCTCGGCGCTGGAAAGCCATCGCAAGACCAAGCAGGGTGTGTTCGTCGATAGTGTGCGGCCCGGCGGCCCGTGCGCGGAAGCCAAACCCGCGCTCAAGAACGAAGACATTCTCACGAAGGTCAACGGCCAAGAGATCGCCGACGTGGACGCGCTGATCGCCTTCACGAAGGAATTCACCAAAGGGAGCACCGAGCCGAAGCCGGTGCTGGTGACCTTTGAGCGCGACACCCAGGAGTTGGTCACCGTCGCCAAAGTCGGCCCGGAAATCCAGGACGACAAACCGAGCCGGCCCGCCAAAGCATGGCTCGGCGTGCAGACGCAAGTGCTGACCAGCGATCTCGCCGAGGCGCTCGGCCTGGAGGGCAAGAAAGGCGTGCGCGTCACCCAGGTCGTGCCCGGCTCGCCCGCGGACGTCGCCGGAGTGAAAGTGGGCGATCTCTTGCTCAAGCTTGACGGGCAGGTCATCGCTGCACGAACGCAGTCGGACCAGGAACTGTTTGAGAACCTCGTCCGCCAATACAAAGTCGGCACGGAGGCCGAACTCGAAGGGGTGCGCAGCGGGCAGGCGCTCAAGCTGACGGCCAAACTCGGGCGTCAGCCCAAGCCGAACAGCGAGTTGGACGAGTACAAAGACGACCAGTTCGAGTTCAAGGCCCGCGATCTCTCGCTGACCGACCGCATTGACGAGCGGCTCAAAGACGACGAGAAGGGCGTGCGGGTCAGTTCCATCCAGAACGCCGGCTGGGCCGCTCTGGGCGGGCTGGGCAGCGGTGACATCCTGGTTTCCATCGACGGCCAGCCCACCGAGAGCATCGCCGCGCTCAAAAAGATCATGGCCAAACTGCGCGACACGAAACCGCGCCGGGTTTCGTTCTTCATCAAGCGCGGCATCCGCACGCAGTACTTGGAAATGGAGCCGAAGTGGTGACAAGACCCGCCACGCTTTCCCCCTCCCTCAATCGACACTTTTCACAACCATGAACACCCCACGCCTTTTCTCTCTTGCCCTTATCGTCGTTGCCGCCTTTACCGCCGCGGCGGATGACGCCCTCACGGCGGCCGCGAAGAAGATATTCACCGAGCACCAGGACTCCGTCATCTGGGTTTCCGCGGTGGCCAAAGTCACTGTCACAGCGGAAGGCGCCAAGGACCTGCCGTTCGCGCCGCCGGACCAGGAAAACAAGGTCGAGGCGCTGGGCACGGTCGTCGATGCCTCCGGGCTGGTGGTGGCGGCCTTGGGGCAGCTTGATCCCTCGCGCAACATGGGCGGGCGCGAGTTCCGCTACGGCGGCAGCACGATCAAGATCGACGCCACCGCCACGATCAAGGACGTGAAGGTCACGATGGCCGATGGCACGGAAATCCCCGCCGAACTGGTGATGAAAGACGCCGACCTGGACCTGGCCTTCATCCGTGTCAAGACCGCCAGCAAGGAAGCCAAAGGCGTTGCCTTCAAGGCGCTGGATTTGAAAAACGGCGGCCGCGGCGGCGTGTTGGACGAGGTCATCACCCTGGGCCGCGTCGATGAAGTCTTGAACCGCGTGGCCACCGTGACGCGCGGCCACATCACCGGGGCGACGAAGAAGCCGCGCGAGTTCCTCCGCGTGCAAGGCGCCGCCCAGGGCTGCCCGACGTTTCTCCCGGACGGCAAAGTCCTGGGCATCGCCTCGGTGCGTTCGGTGAAGAACAAAGGTTCGCAAGTGGTCGTCATTCCCGCCGCCGATGTCCTGGAAATCGCCGAACAAGCCAAGGCGGCCAAACCAGCAGCGGAGAAGGAATCCCCGGCCAAGGAAGAAAAAGCCGCGGCGGCGGACAAGTAGCGGCGAGCGGGTCCGGCGATGGGGAAAAGCGCTGTACCCGAATTCCGAAATGGCCTGGGGGAGCGCGCCCGCCGCGGGCGCTGTTTTTCGCGCCCTCGCGGAAAACTCCGGGAACGCGGAAATAGTTCTGCCGCCTTCTTCTGGCCCTACGCCCACGGTGCTGGCCGCGAGGGCGCGTCCAGCGACGCCCGGGGCGGGCGTGCTCCCCGACTTCGGAGTTCGGCTTGAACGCTTGAACGCTTCAACCTCACGAGCACAAGCGGCGGCCTTCTACTTCGTCGGATATCGCCAGACGCCGTCCGTGTTCCCTAGCCGGTGGTAGCGGGTGTGGCGGGCGTTCTTCTTCTCAAACCTTTCCGACACGTTGGTCATGCCCGCCGGATGGAGCAGGAACTGGCCATCAGCCGTGCGGCGGTAGCCCAGCAGCAGCCCGTTGCCATCTGGTGCCAGCGGCAGCTTGTCCAGGAACCGCGGCACGAGCGCGTCAAGCGTCGCAGGGAAATCGCCCTGCGCCAGCCGATGCCGCTCCAACGCGCAGGCCAGCCGCGCCTGCTGGAGGGACGAGCGGACGAACTCGAAGTAGCTCTGGTCTTTGAACATTTCCCGCAGCTTGGGCAGCACAAAGATCATTGCGAACGGATCCACAGGAATCTCTGCCCTGGTCAGTCCGCGGTGGCTCGAAACAGAGTGCTCAGCCAGACGCGACGCCGCCAATTCCCGCTCGCAAAACCGGTAGAGATACACTTGGTCCTGGTAGGTCCAGCCGCTCGGGTAGAGCAGCCATGCCGCAACGTAACCGACAATCGCCGCATCCGGCATCAACTCCCGGTAGCGCGTCCGAATCGTCTTCCACGAAAAGATGTCGCCCACCTGACGGCACAGGCTCATGAGCTGGAAGGTTTCCCCACGCACCGCGGTTTGCCAGCTTGCCAGGGCGTCGTATGGGTCCAGACGCGCCTGCATCTCAGCCAACTGGCCGTCGGACCAGGCCCGCGCCGCCAGCCCTTCCCACACCGGTTGGAGCGATAGGAGCAGCAACTCATTGCGGAAGTAGTGGGCAGAGAAGTAAGGCTCTTCCTTCATCGAGTCCGCCAGACGCCACATCAGCTTCACGTCCTGCAACGCCCCCTCGCTGCGCCCCGCGGACACCGCCGCCACCGCCCGCAGTTTGAGCACGTAGGCCATGCTGCGCAAATGCTGAAACCGGGCTTCCAGGCCCAGCACGCTGAACCAGCCGTCCTGGTAGTGCAACGCCCAGCGCGCGGCCGGACGCTGACTGGCGGCGTGCAACTCGGCGAAGTCCTGGTCGAACTTGCTCAGCGCGGTCACCACGTCCTCCGCCGGACTGCGCGGCGGGTTGGATGCCGGGAAATTGGTGTGACTGGCGAAGGTCCGTTGCCACGCCGCCAAGTCTATGCGCTCCGCCCGCAGCCACGACGACGACGGCGCCCGCGAAGTCCGGCGGTGCCCGGTTTCCTCCCGCTTCAATTCCGGCAGGCGCAGGGCCTCGATGCGCTGGAGGGCCGTCGGGTCGCGCCAGCGTATTCGTTCTTCCATCACCGGCGGGACCGCCGAGTCGTAATCCATCATCGCCGCCAGCAGCGGCGTGGCGCAGAAGTTCTGGTCGTCCGGCACCGGCGGCGGAATCACGGCCTTCAGTTCGAGCGAGCCGCCTTGGGCCTCGACCTCACGCTGGAGGTTTGCGTAAGCCCGCTTGCCCCGCCACAACTCCAGCGAGTAGAACAACACGGTCAGCGAGACGAACACCAGGAGCGTCCAGCCATACAGGCGCCAGCCTTCGCTCTTCGGCGCACGACGAAAGCCGTCCCGCCACAGAGCTGCGCCGCGCCGGCAGAAACAGTAGAGCAGCGGCGCCAGCAGGATCGCGGTGTAAAGGCTCAGCAGCCCATGCAACCAGCGCAAGGCCACGAACGCCCAGACGACCGCGACCAGCGCAACGGCGCTGACAAGGCCGAGGACGACTCGGGCGACGATCGGGGTTCGTTTCTCAGGAGGATTCATAGGTCAGCCAATGAAGTGGTTGGCCCCGCGCTCGCTGCGCGGCGGCGGGGATTTGGGCGGGCGCTGCGCGGGCGCTGACTCGTCATCCGACTCCGGTGCCGGCACCCGTTGTTCGGACCAGGGATCGCGCGCCTTGAGCGCCATGAGCACCGCGCGGGGCGCGGGAAGCAAAGCCTGGCTCGCGGGTTGCGCCACTTCCGGGGCCGTCGCCCGGAAAAACAGAATCAGCAGCCAAGTCGCGCCCAGCCCGCCCAGCGCCGCGCGCCGGCCCGCGAACAGAGCCTGCCACCAGGGTAACGACGTTTCCGCGCGAGGCTTCATCGGCTCGTGCCCAGGCTGGATCGCACGGACCCACTCCGCGTGCCAAGCCGGGCGCGGCTCGACGGGCGGCGCGGTGTCGCGCCAGGACTGAAGCCCCCGGCTCACGGCGCGCACTTCCTCGAAGTATCGCCGGCACTCCGCGCACGCCGCCAGATGCGCTTCGGTTGTGGCCCGCTCAGCGTCGGGCAACGCGCCGCTGGCCAGCAGGCTGAGGCGCTCGCGCTGGCGGCGACAGAGGTTGAAGAACCGTTTCATGTCTGTGTATCCCACGAGGCCGGGGAAAGGTTCAGATTCATTCGGCGCAGTTTCTCCAGCGCGTGATGCAACCGGGATTTGACCGTGCCCACCGAACAGCCCAGCACTGACGCCATGTCGGGCAGCGAAGCGTCTTCGAAGAAGCGCAGCAGGATTACCTCGCGATGCTTGCGCGACAGCCGGGCGACGGCCCGCCGGAGTTCGCGCGCCTGCTCGTGCTGCTCGGCTTGGCCCGCCGGTGAAGGCCCGTCGGCCGGCTGGTTTTCGTGGGCCGCCAGATGTTTCTCGGCATCGAAGAACGGGAGCCACGCCAGCGGAATCGGACGGCAGAGCGCGCGGCGCACGCATTTCTGGTAACGGTGCAGCAGGATGGCGTAGAGCCAGGTCGAGAAGCGGCAAGTCTCGTCGTAGCGGCGGAGGCTCTTCCAGGCTTCGATGAGCGTCTCGGAAACGAGGTCTTCCGCCGCGGCAGGATCGTTGCACAACGCGACGGCCTGCCGCAGCAAGCGGGCTTCGAGCGGGAGAAGGAGCCGACCAAACGACGCCGCATCCCCCTCCTGGGCGCGAGCCAGGAGCGCGCGGGTGTCGGGCATCTCGATGCGGTCGTCGGCGATGACCATCTGTTTATCAATCCCGGCCCAGAGCGGAAAGGTTCAAAAAAACGATCCGTCAGGGGATTCCGAGGAGTGAGGGCTGGGCAGGCCAACAACCGTCCCCTCACCCCAGCCCTCTCCCATCCAATGGGAGAGGGAGGAACCGATCACGCACCTCGACGAAGCAGGCGTTCGCTTTCAACGCGCGCGGGCAACGGCTCCCTCTCCCATCGGATGGGAGAGGGCTGGGGTGAGGGTCCAGGGGGAGCCTGGTCCCCCGAACTCGACGAAACTCCTCCGCTCGTCGCTTGTCTCGGTTCCCCAGAACGCCGTGACGGATCAAACTTTTTTCCGACGGTTTTTCTCTGGCGAGCGTTTAACCTATTGAGCCGGTCCCTCGGACAGGGCGGACCGGCCGAGCAGGCACCCAGAGCGGTGCTGGCTGGCGGCGCGGCACCAGCGCAAACGGCGCATGAACAGGCTAACCATTTCAACGTTGTCCTTGCTGTTCTCGCGAACGGACGAGGAAGCGATGTGGCGCGTGAAGATGCACGACGACCATCGCGAATTCGCCCGGCTCGTGGGGCGCTGGGAGGAACCCATCCGGCGCCTCTGCGCGCGCATGACCGGCGATCCGCATCGCGGCGAAGATCTCAAGCAGGAGACGTTCGCGCGGCTCTTTGTGAAGCGGAAGGACTACGAGCCGACGGGCCGGTTCTCCACGTACCTCTGGCGCATCGCGCTCAATCTCTGCCACGACGAACTCCGCCGTCAGGAACGCCGCCGCGAATTTGTCCGCGACGGCGCCGAGGCCAACGGCGACGGCGAGGCCGAAGAGTGCGCCGCCGACACCCCAGGCCCGGATGCGCGCGCCGCCGAACTCGAAGAGGGCGAACTGGTGCGCCAGGCGCTGCTGCAACTGCCGGAGATGTACCGCGCCGTGCTGGTCCTCCGGCATTACCAGGACCTGAAGCTGGCCAAGATCGCCGAGATCCTGGAAATCCCGGAAGGCACGGTGAACTCCCGCATGGCGGAGGCGCTGGCCCGGCTTAGCCGCATCCTGGAACCCCAATTGAATGGCAAACGGGTGCCAACGACCCGACCGGATCGACCGGTCAAACCGAACGAAGCTTTTGTGCTATGAACCATCCGAAACATGAAGAGTGGGTGCCTTACCTCTTTGGCGAGGCCAACTCGTTCGACCGGCGGCAACTACAGGAGCACCTCCAGTCCTGCGGCGAATGCCGCGACGAGATCGAGGCCTGGCAGCGCAGTCTGGGCCGGCTCAACGCGTGGAAGTTGCCGCGAGCGGAGAAACGGCGCGAGGCCTTCACCCCGGTCCTCAGATGGGCCATGGCCGCGGCGCTGGTACTGGGCCTGGGCTTCGGCCTGGGGCGGTCCAGTGCCCCGGCAGGCGTGCCGGCGGGTGCGTTGCTCCAGGTGCAGCACCAGATGTCGAACTCGCTGGCGGCGCTGGAGGCGCGGCTCACCAACGCCACGGAGATCAGTTCACGCGAATTGCTGCAAGGCGTGACCCAGGCGCTGGACCAGGCGCGGACCCAGGACCGGCAAGCGGTACTGGCGTTGTTCCGCGAACTCGAGGAACGACACACCGCGACCTACGTGGCCTTGAGAAAAGATTTGGAGACCCTCGCGTCGCTGACGGACGATGAAATCCGTCAAGCGCGCTTGAAGCTGATTGAACTCGCCGGCTACGAGGTCCCCAAGGCCGCGCAATAAACCAACAACGACCCTCGCCGATTCATGAAAACATTCATTCCCACCCTCCTGTTGCTCAGCGCGCTGGCCTCGGCCGGCGCCCAATCCACTTCCCCGCCGGTCATCGAAGAACACATCGATGTGACCGTGGCCCGGAACCAATCCGGCGCGGAGGCCGCCGCGCCCGCGATGAACCGCTTCCACCAGCAGCTTGACCACTCCAAGCAGCAACTGGCCCAGGCCCAGAACGCGCTGGCCGAAGTGAAATACAAGACCGCGCTCATCGGCGCCCCGTCCCCCTCTTATGGCCTCAACCGCGACTCCGTGCCGCCCGTCGTGCTGCGGTTTTCTTCGAGTGACGCGGAAGCCAACCGCACCATGGAAGAGGACTTGGCGGTGATGACGCGCATCTTGGAGAAGGCGCTCGAAGGCAGCCTGGGCGAGGACGCTCCGGAGATCAAAATGGGCGTCCGTCTCCTGCTCAGTTCCGGCAGCCGCTCCGTGCGCGCCCTGTATCTGGAAGGTTTTGGCGCGGTGTTCATGGTCAAGGTCAACTTCCCCCTGCTCGCGCCGCCAAAGGGCGCGGAGAAAAAGCCGGAGCCGGCAGGAACTTCCGAATGGGAGCAGACGCGCAAAGAACTCGAAGGCGCCGCCCCCGATCCCGCCTGGGTGGGCGGATCCAGCGCCGCCGAATACGACGCCAGCCAAGTGGAGGAATTCAAGAAGGTCTTGCTCTATGCGCTCAAGCAGGCCGCCAACATCCGCAAGCTGAAGGCGGATGAATCCATCGCCATCAGCGTGTTTGGCAGCAGCTCGACGCCGGGGCCGATGGCCGGAGCGGGCAGCGGCGGGTATGGCGGCGGGTATGGCGGCGGGTACGGTGGTAGTGGTCGGTATAGCACTGGCATCGGTGGCGGCATGGGTGGTGGCGGCGGCTCGATCTCAGTCGCTGGAACCGAACTGCCGCCGACGGCTCAGGCCCCACAAGGCGCGCCCTCAGCGGGAGACCAATCCGCGGCCAGGAGTGGAAAGCCGGTGGCAAAACCAGCGACGCCGTCCGCGGGAATCGCCGCCGACTCAGCGGGCGCTCCTCCCACCGCTATGACGGTCAAGCGGGTGGACAGCCGGAACGTATCTTACCAGTTGGGCACGATGCTCGCCCGCCGCGAGCCTGCTCCCGGCACGGTGTTGACGATCCGGGTCAAGAAGGCCGACGCCGACGCCTTCGCCAAGGGCGACCTGAAGTTCGAGGAGTTCCAGAAGAAGGCCTCGGTTCGGGCCTATGCCGGCTACGGTCACGGCCTCACCAGCTTGAACTCCTGGATCCAGGAGCCAGGCAGTTCCTCTAAGCTGATCCGCCGATGAAGAGCGGCGCCGCGGCGGCGATTTCGAAATCTCGTAGCAGCCGAAGTGACGAGGCTCAGCCTTCACGACAATCAGAGCCTCCCGTCGGCTGCTACGGAAAGCGCAGTTGAGTGTCGTCGGAATCGCTCAGCAGTTTGGAGAGCATCTGGTCCGAGGCTGTTTCCTGCCGCTGTCCCAGGCCAGGAGCGTTTCCTGCGCGCGCTGGAGCGGTTCAGAATCCAAGCCACGCTCCGCCGCGAAAAAGGCGGCGAGATCGAAGCCGCGTGCGGCCAATTGCGCCTGCGCGCCGAGCGCGAGCTGCTGCGACAAGCTGAGCCGAAAGAAAAGGGGGGACGCGAGAAGCGCGTCCCCCCGTCGCGGAAGGAACGTAGGAAGCGGCCTACTTGAGTTGGATCCAGACGGAGTGCTCGCTGCCGTCGGACAGAATGGCGATCAGTTCCCAGATGCCCACGCTCAGGCCGGTGGCCTGCGTGTCCAGGTTGAACAGCCACTGACCGTCCGCATACCGGAATGCGTTGCCGGTCGTGGCGTTGCCTTGGGGAGCCACATCGATCGGCTCCTCCTCGGTGGTTTCGTTGGTGTGTTTCACGGCCTGCAATCGGTGGACGCCGGCCATCACCGGTGCGCCGTTGCACGAGGCGGTGAACTTCACGGGAATAGTGCTCTTCAGTTTGAAGGTCCGCACGGGATTCGCGTAACCGCCGCCGGTCGCGTCGGCACCGCCGATCGGCGACAGGAAGCCGACGAAGCTCAGTGATGGGCGAGTCACGGTGAAGAAGCACTGCGCGGTGTTGCCGCTCGCGTCGGTCGCCGTACACGTCACCGTGGTCACACCCACGGGGAAGCCGGAGCCTGAACTCGGCGAGCAGGTGATCGTCGGCGCGGGAGCGCAGTTGTCGGTGGCCGTGGCTGCGAACGTGACCGGAGTCGTCAAGTCGGGGCTGGCAGGAAGAGTGATGTTCGCCGGGCAGACGATCGCCGGCGTCTCTTTGTCCTCGACCGTGACGGTTTGAGTGGCCGTGACGGCGTTGCCGCTGGTGTCGGTCACTGTCCAGGTGACGGTGGTGGTGCCTAGCGGGAAGGTCGCCGGTGCGTTGTTGGCCACCGTGGCGACACCGCAGTTGTCGGCGGTGGCCGGGGTGCCAAGGTTGACACCGCTGGCGGAACTCTGTCCGACGTCGGTGTTCACGGTGATCGCCGCCGGAGCGGTGATGGTCGGGTTCTCCGCATCGTTGACGGTTACGGTCTGGCTGGCCGTGGCGGTGTTGCCGGCGTTGTCCGTCGCCGTCCAAGTCACGACGGTGACGCCTCTCTCAAAGACGGCTGGTGCATTGTTGGCCACGCTGGCAGCGCCGCAATTGTCAGAGGCTGTCGGGTTGCCCAACGCCACGTTGCTGGCCTCGCACTTGCCAAGGTCAGTGTTCACGACCACAGCCGGCGGAGCGGTGAGGGTGGGCGGTTGGTTGTCTTTGACCGTGACAGTTTGAGTGGCCGTGGCGGAGTTGCCGCTGGTATCGGTCACGGTCCAGGTCACAGTGGTCGTGCCCACCGGGAAGGTCGCGGGGGCGTTGTTGGCCACGGTGGCGACACCGCAGTTGTCGGCGGTGGCCGGGGTGCCAAGGTTGACGCCGCTGGCGGAACTCTGTCCGGCATCGGCGTTCATGGTGATCGCCGCCGGAGCGGTGATGGTCGGTTTTTCGGAGTCCACTACGGTGACCGTCTGCGTGGCGGTGGCGGTGTTGCCGCTGGTGTCAGTGACTGTCCAAGTGACGATGGTGACGCCCTTCGGGAACACCGCGGGCGCATCATTGACCACACTCGCCACGCCACAGTTGTCGCGAACTTCCGGAGTGCCGAGGTTCACACCGCTGGCCGAGCAAAGCCCTTGGGCGACCTGGATGGGTGCCGGGGACTGCGGTGGTGCGGTGAACGCAGGTTTCTCCGCGTCACGCACTGTGACCGTCTGGGTGATGGTGCTGACGTTGCCGCTGGTGTCAGTCACCGTCCAGGTGACCACGGTCGTGCCGAACGGGAAAGTGGCCGGGGCGTCGCTGGTGACACTGGCGATCCCAGAGTTGTCGGAGGTCACAGGAGGAGTGAGTCCCGCGCCGGAGCCATTCTGTCCGGGATCGGTGTTCACGATCACGTCCGCCGGGGCAACGATGGTCGGAGGTTCCGTGTCGTTCACTGTGACGATCTGCATGGCGGTCGCTGTATTGCCACTCGTGTCGGTCACCGTCCACGTCACCGTGGTGGAGCCTTGCGGGAACTGGGCAGGCGCATTGTTGGCCACGCCGGCCACCCCACAGTTGTCGGCCGTGGTTGGGATACCCAATACCACACCGCTGGCGTAACTCGTCCCAGCATCAGTGCTCACCTCCACGTTCGCTGGAGCGGCGATGGTCGGTTTCTCACCATCGTTCACGGTGATCGTCTGGGTGGCGCTCGCCGTGTTGCCGGCTGTGTCCGTCACTGTCCAAGTGACCATCGTCGCGCCTTTCTGGAACACGGTCGGCGCATTGTTGACCACGCTGCTCACGCGGCAGTTATCGTCCGTGACTGGGCTGCCCAAGACCATGCCACTGGCGTGGCATTGCCCAGCGTCGGTGTTCACCGTCAGAGCGGCGGGCGGAGTGACGGTCGGGGCCTGGGTGTCTTGCTCGATTGTCAGTGTGGTCTCACACGACGCGGTTTGAGCCCCGTCGCTCACTTCGATGGTCAGGAGGTGCGCTCCAGATGTGAAGAGAAGGGCCTCGAAAGTCACCACTTGATTGGCCGCGGGCGATGCGGTCGTTTGAGTGCTCAGCACGGTGGGGGTCCCCAACACGGTTTCCTTCAACGTGACTGTCAGCGTGCCGGCGTCGGGATCGGTCACCGTGGCTTGGACTTGGACCGGGGAGCCGGCCGTGCCCGCACAGTTGACGACCGTCGCCTGCGGGCATGAAATCGTCGGTGCGTGATTCGGCACCAGTCCCTTTTGTCGGCCGGTGTGTTGAGCATTCTGCTTGAACATCGGCCAGGGGGCGTCGGCCAGACCCACTGCGCCGTCCGTCTGGACCGCGTGGACCCAGCCCTTGTTCTCGTCGCCGCGACCCGTGCCGAAGTAAATGATGCCCTCGGGCGTAATCACCGGAGCCGACTGGTTGATGGGTCCTTTGGCCTTGAACTTCCACTTCTGCTGCCCGGTCGCCGCATCCAGGGCATAGAGGTAACGGTCACCTGCCCCGATGTAGAGCGTCCCATCGGCGGCGAGCAGGGGAGACGACGAGGTTCCCCCGCCCATGACAAAGCGCCAACGCTCTGCCCCGGTCTGTCCGTTGAGAGCGTACACCGTTCCCGGTGAGGACGCGAAATACACGGTGTTGTCGGTGGCCACCACAGGCGATGCATAAATCGCATTCCCTTCAGAAGCAGGCGCGGGGGCAAATTGCCATCGTCGAGTGCCGCTATTCCCATCGAAGGCGTAGAACCTGCCGTAGCAGTCCCCCACGTACACGGTGCCGTCAGTTCCAATCGCTGGAGACGAAAAGGCATGTATGCCCAGCGGGTACGACCACGCCATGGTCCAGTCGCTGCTTCGCAACGCGACAAACCGGTGACTCCAACTGCCAGCAAAATAGACCAGTCCGTTTGCGCCTGCTGCCGGACTCGAGTTAACACCCCCCGACCGAGCATCGTCGATGAAGTCCGACAACGCCGCCTGGTTCCAAGTCTGCGGATCACTGGAAGCCAGCTTGTTGAAATGGGCGGTCGGGTTGCCGCTGGCGAAATACATCGAACCGTCAATCCCGAGCGTTGGGCAAGTCCACATGGACCGGCCGACGGGCCGACTGGAAACGAGCGCGCTCAAGTCGGAACCTTGGGCAAATGCCAGCAGGTTCTGGCTGTTCCAAGTGGCAATGTAAACCGTGCCGTCGTCGCCAACGGTCGGCGAACTGTAAACCGGGCCGCCGGTGTTGAATTGCCCCCGCAGTTGAAAGCTTGGTCCGCCGGCAAATGCGTAGAACTTCCCGTCCGCCGACCCGACGTAAACTGTGCCATCGAGGCCGAGGGCCGGAGAAGAGGTGATTTCTTCACCAGTGCCATAGAAGCCAAGGTCTCGGTTGATTGGCGGCGGTGGCGGCGGCATGACCATCACCTCTTGGACTTCCGCCGCCGTGAGTGCGCGGCTGTAGATACGAACTTCGTCCACCACGCCTGGCAGGCCACCAACGCGGGTCGCTGAGTAGTTCCCACTCACGCCGCCGTCGTAATGCCCCATACCCGACCAAAAGAGCGTGCCATTGATGTAGAGTTCGAAGGAGTTGTTGTCGTGGGCAACGACCGCCACGTGGAGAAGGCCGCCACGCCAATCGCCAACGGGCACGAGGTGAGCGTACTGGGGATTAAGCCCGTTGCGGTTGGCGAAGATGTTCACCTCTAACATCTCGTGCAACACCGGAACGGTCGGAAACCAGTAATACGCGAGCTGGATGTTGCCGCATTGCAGGATGGGATTACCAGGGTTGAGGGTCTGGTTGAACGACAGCCACTGAGCAACCGTGAAGTCCCTCATGCCGGACACCGTGGGCGTGACACCCAGGTAGTCGCCGTCGCCGTCGAGGACGCAGGCGCTATTCGGAGTGCCGGAGCGGTCAGGACAGAGTGCTGTGTTCCCGTTTGCCGCGACGCTCCGGGTCGCGGCGCTCACATCTTCGAAGCTTCCGCTGAACGGGAGGTAGAGTTGAAGATTGTCGTTGATGCCCGCGACCACTGTTGCCGCGAGAGCCGTTGTGGCCAGGACCGAGGATAGAATTGCTCGCATAGATAGATAGTTGTAGTTGAACCCGATAGCTGAACCCGAATTCCTGCCGCCAAAAAAAACGATTGCCCGGCAGGGCTTCTGGACTGCTGGGCGATAGTAGTTGCGCTCTTGGATCAGGCAAGGATTTGTTTGGCCTGGCAGGATACCAATCTTCTTATCCGGGTTTCCCCGATGACGTATGGGATTTAGGTGTTGCGGATCGAGCGAACTGAGGAAGTCTTTGTCAGCCCGAATCCTTGCGAACTTGGGGCAAGCCCCTACTAGGCTGTTGCCTAGAGCGTGTTTTTACTTTTGCAGTGTATCTTCGGTGGATGAGACGCTCCTCAGGGACATACGAGCCGGAAGAACCGGTTCGTCCTGCCGCTGCTTTGCCGCACGGACTTCGTCGTGCCGTCGTCCTCAGGCGAGGTGGGAACAGGCGTCCACTGGATCGGTTCCCGGAGGTCAGTGGCTTGGTAGAGTTGGCCGGGAGCGGCGCTGGGCCAGCGCACCACCACGTTGGTCCCCGCGGCAACGGCATCCATCCGCGGCGGCACTGGAGCGGAGCCGCGCACGACGGCGTGGCCCCGCAGCACGCCGAAGTCGGCGTTGGTCGCGTTCAGCGGCGTCGAGAACGGAAGGTCGAGCCTGACGTGGATGACCCCGTTGCTGACCAGGATGGAGCCGGGAACATTGGTGGCCGCGTTTCCGTCCATCGTGGAGAGATCGACGTTGCTGCTGCACGGGAAACTGCCGGCGATGAGCGAGCAGAGCGCGCCGGAGATGCGGTATTCCGTGGTGCCGCTGGCGCGGCAAGGCACGTTGGTCAGCACGAACTGGCCGTTCGCGACGGGAGCTGGCGCGTTCGTCGGGCCGGGTTGAGCGTGGTACAAACGGAGATTGCGCGCGATGGCGGTGATCTTCCCGATGAAGAAGCCCCAGTCCAGCACGAGGCTGTAGTCCGCCGTCGCCTGGAGATCGAAGTCGCGCAGCGCGACGTGCGCCGGAGCCAGGTCGTCATCCAACCCCAGCACGAGCGTGCCGCGCAGAGGATGCGTTTCCTCGTCGCACCGTTGGGCCAACGGAGCCGGGTTGACGCACAACTGGACCCGCAGCGTCGAGGCATTGGTATCGACTGGGACGGCCACCTGGAAGGCCTGTCCTGTCGCGGCGAAGCCGGCGAAGAACAGACCGACGGCAAATCCCAGCACGAGCACATTCATGATCCGACGCATTTGACTTCCTGGTGGAATCGACGGGAGAACAGCTATCCGTGCCTTCGAAGCCCGTCAAGGCGATACCGGGGCCAAGCATGGACTTGGGTGGAATCGGGCACCACCGTCGATGTGGATAGAGAACGGATTGCTCCGTCGCCCCCCACCCAAACCGGACAGGCGGTTCTCCCGCATCCGGCTTTCCAGTTCGTGGTCGCCGATGGACGGGCTCAGGCACTCGACTCAGGGCTTTCAGAAGAGTCGCACCAGCCGCGTAGGCTTGCGCCCCGCTTCCCTGTCCCCCTTCGCTCCACGGTCGTTACCCGTTTCTTCGCTCCTACGAGGACTCTGACCCCGACCGGCCCTTTCGCCACCGGCCGTGGTTCCCTGATTCACGTCCCTTGGACTTCCCAACATTCCCTCTCCAACCCTCTGCGGTTCTCGACCAGACGCGATCCACTCCCTCAACGCTGGCCGCACTATTTTGTTCGGGCTTCGCCTTTCGCTAGCAGGCTCGCCAGAACCGCCGACCGAATCGAGTTCACCTTGTCCCCCCACGGGGGACCTTGTTACGGACTGTTCGTTCACATTCAGTTGCTTCCCACCCGGGGGTATGGCCCCGGCGCAGTTACTTTCTGTTACTGGCCTTACAGTGTCGGCTAGGTCAGGGACTTGCACCCTGCTGTCCAAGTGCGCTCTCAGGCGCACTAGCGCAGACATTCCTGTCTGCCGTAGCGCCGGTCTTCCAACCGGCGAGCGTTGGAAGAGGCCAGCCGGCCGGCAGGTTCACGGTCTGGCCGACTGCAAGTCGGCGCTACGGCAGGTTGAAAACCTGCGCTACGCGATGCGCCGGGCGGGAGCTTGAATCAGCCCTGCAAACGCAAAGAGAGTTGTCGGAAGCCGCCCGCGCGCGTAGCCTCCGGCCCCGATGAAAGCCTTTCTCTCGTTCGCGGCTTTGACCTGGCTGAGTTCGCTCTCCCTGGCGGCGGAGGCCGACTTGATCCTGCATCACGGCAAGATCGTGACGGTGGACAAGGCGTTCTCCATCCGCGAAGCGATGGCCCTCGCGGGCAACCGCATCCTGGCGGTGGGCGCGAACGACGAGGTCCTGAAACTCAAAGGCCCACGCACCGTCACCCGCCACCTGTCGGGGCGAATGGTGCTGCCGGGCTTGATGGACTCGCACGCGCATCCGATCGCCGCGGCGATGACGGAGTTCGATCATCCCATTCCGCAAATGGAGACGATCCAAGACGTGCTTGACTACATCCGCAGCCGAACTCAGGCCCTCCCGGAGGGCGACTGGATCGTCGTGCAGCAGGTCTTCATCACCCGCTTGCGCGAGCAACGCTACCCGTCGCGCATGGAACTCGACCGTGTGGCCCCGCGGCATCCCGTCATGTTCCGCACTGGCCCGGACGCATCGCTCAATAGCCTGGCCCTGAAGCGGAGCGGCATTGACCGGGACTTCAAAGTCACCGACGGCGGCTCCGGGTTTGTGGAGAAAGATTCAAAGTCCGGCGAGCCGACGGGCCTGCTCCGCAACTGCACACGCTTCGTGAAGGTGCAACCGTCGGGCCGACGGCCCACCGACGCCGACCGCGCGCAACGCCTGGTCCAACTGTTCCGCGACTACAACGCCGCTGGCCTCACCAGCGTAGGCGACCGCGATGCGTCGGTGGCCGACCTGGAGCTTTACCGAAAGCTGCGCGCTGCCGGCCAGTTGACGGTGCGGGTGAGCGCGTCCCAGCACATCGACACGCTGGGGCCGATGGAGGAGATCCAGGCCCGCATCCGGCGCGTCGCCGAAGACCCGCTGTTCAAGGAGCGCGACGATTTCTTCCGCATCATCGGCATCAAGACTTACCTCGATGGCGGCATGTTGACGGGCAGCGCCTACTTGCGCGAGCCGTGGGGCGTGAGCGACATCTACGCGATCACCGACCCAGCCTATCGCGGCGTGCTCTTCATCCCGCACGAGCGGCTTCTGCCCATCGTGCGCACGGCCGTCGAGTCGGGGCTGCAATTCACCGCGCACTCCGTCGGCGACGGCGCGGTCCATGCGCTGCTGGACGTGTACGAGGAGATTGCCCGCACGACGCCCGTCCGGCCGACACGCCCCTGCATCTCCCACGCGAACTTCATGAGCCGCGACGCCGTGGACAAGCTGCCGCGCCTCGGCGTGAGCGTCGATATCCAGCCGGCGTGGCTCTACCTCGACACGCGCACGCTGAGAAAGCACTTCGGCGACGGGCGGCTGCGCTGGTTCCAGCCGCTGCGCAGCATCTTTGAAACGGGCGGTGTGGCGGGCGGCGGTTCGGACCACATGCAGAAGATCGGTTCGTTGCGCTCGGTGAATCCCTACAGTCCGTTCCTCGGCATGGCCACCGCCATCACGCGCCGGGCCAAGTGGCAAGACGGCCCGCTGCATCCCGAAGAGGCGCTCACCCGCCAGCAGGCCATCCGCTTCTACACCATGAACAATGCCTGGCTGCTTTTCTGCGACGACCGGCTCGGCTCGCTGGAGCCGGGGAAGATGGCGGACTTCATCGTGCTCGACACGGATTTGCTGACCTGCGCCGTGGAAGCCATCGCACGCACGCAGGTGGATGAAACCTACCTCGACGGCAAGCCGGTGTTCAGCCGGCCCTGAGTTGTGCAGACCCTGGAGGCGATTTCAAAACTCGGTAGCAGCCGACGTGAGGAGGCTCAAACTTCAAAGGAATCAGAGCCTCCTCACGTCGGCTGCTACAGGTTTGAAAGAGGCTCCCTGATCCTCACGGGAATCGGAAAGGCGAGCGCCCCTGCGAGCCGCGGTGGAGCGTCCCCGAGCGGCGCGTGGGTACGCTCGCCCCACGGCCCTGGCCTCCGCCGCGGCTTCACGCTGATTGAACTGTTGGTCGTGATCGGCATCATCGCGCTGCTGGCGGCGTTGCTGCTGCCGGCGCTGGGTCACGCCAAGGCCAAAGCCCAGGGTGCCGGCTGCGCCAACCATGTCAGGCAATTGTCGCTCGCATGGCTGCTTTACGCCGACGAGAACGCAGATGCGCTGGTCAACAACCACGGCATTCAGGAAACCCTCCGCCTCCAGCAGAATTGGGTGAACAACGTGGAGGACTGGCTCAGCGGCGACGGCAACACCAACCTCGCCACCCTCACCAGCGGAAAACTCGCGCCGCTCCTCAGCGAAGCCACGGCCGTCTTCAAGTGCCCGTCCGACCGGTCCTTGGCGGAGAACGGCCCGCGCATCCGCAGCTTCGCGATGAACTCCCTCGTCGGCGACCCGGGCGAACTGACCAATCGGTTCAATCCCCAACTCGTCCAGTTTTTCCGGCTGGCGGAGATTCCCACTCCGGCGAACATCTACGTGTTTTTGGACGAGCATCCCGACACGATCAACGACGGGTTCTTCATGAACCGCTGGGTAGAATACCGCTGGGGCAACCTCCCGGCCTCCTACCACAATGGCGCCGCGAACCTCTCCTTTGCCGACGGCCACGTGGAGGGCCATCGCTGGGTCGTCGGCGATACCCGCCGGCCCGCGGAGCATGGCGGGGCCAGCGGCACTTTCATCGCAGCGCCGCCCACGGACTTCGATTGGCTGAGAGAGAGAACCAGCGTGCCCCGCGCCGCGCCGTGATTTTGGGTGCGACTCACAAGGCAATTCCAGAACTTCGCGCACGTAGCGGCGTCTCAGCAGAGCGCCGCACTTTTTGCCTGGAAGTCCGAATCCGAAATCCGAAGAAAACTCGCACCAAGACGCCAAGAGGCTCAGAACTCCTGAGCCGTGGAATTGGCTTGGGCCTCCCGGTGAGGGCACCGGGCCTACAAGCGACGTCGCGGCTGTAGGCCGGGTCCCCTGACCCGGCGCCCCAAGATCCACCCCGATTCCAGGAGCCTGTGCAATCTCCCCTGCCAGATCAGGAAGTCTGAGGCTCCAGAGCTTTGCGTCTTGGCGCCTTGGCGCGAGTGGTTCGACGTTCGCTTCGGATTTCAGGCTGATGGCGGCGCTCTGCCGAGACGCCGCTACGGGGCTTTGAAGTCGATCGTCCTCACACCATTTTTCGCAGGGTCGTCTTGAGGATCTTGCCCGTCGCGTTGTGGGGCAGCGATTCCATCACCACGACGCGCTTGGGCAGTTTGAAGTCGGCCAGCTTTTCCCGGATGTAGTCCAGGACGGCCTTCTCGTCCACCGTGGCGCCCTCTTTCGGCGAAACGAAAGCCAGCGGCTGCTCGCCCTTGCGCGCGTCCGGCACGCCGATGACGGCGGCTTCCTTCACCGCGGACAACTGATAGATCACTTCTTCGATCTCCCGCGGATAGACGTTGATCCCATTGACCAGGAGCATGTCCTTCTTGCGGTCGGTGATGTAGTAGTAGCCGTCGGCGTCGCAGTGGCCCACATCGCCGGTCAAGAGCCAGCCGTGGCGCAAGGTGCGGGCGGTTTCCGCCGGTTGGTTCCAGTAACCCAGCATCACGTTGCCGCCGCGCACGCAAACTTCGCCGGTCTGATGCGGGCTGAGGAACTTTCCGTCGTCGTCTTGGACGCTCATCTCCACGCTGGGCACGGGCACGCCGATGGAGCCTTCCTTCCACGGGCCGGCCAGCGGATTCATGCTCACGACGGGGCTGGCCTCGCTCAAGCCGTAGCCCTCGATCAGCGGCATGGGCATCCGGGCGCTGAAGTCGCGGAGCAACTGCACCGGCAACGGCGCGCCGCCGCTGATGCAGATGCGCAGCGGAAAGCCCGGCGGCACCGGGCTGTTGGCCAGCGCCCGGAAGAACGGCGGCACCGCCGGCAGGATCGTGCCGCCGCGCTGGTGGATTTCCAGGATCACGTTCTTGGGCGGATGCAGCGAGCGCACCAGCACGATCGAGCCGCCCACCAGCAGTGGCAGCAGCACACAGACGGTCAGCATGAAGCTGTGGAACATCGGCAACACCGCCACGAAGCGGTCCTCCGCCACTGCGGCCAGCATTTGGCGGCAACTCTCCACGTTGTGCAGCAGGTTCCCGTGCGAGAGCATCGCGCCCTTCGGATGGCCGGTGGTGCCGGACGTGTAGATGATGACCGCTAGATCGTTTTCCTGACATGCACCGGCACAGGTGGAAACTCCGTCCTCGTGGCTGCCAGATGGGAGGGAGGCGAATTCCTCGATGCGCAAGATTCTCAAAGCGGGCCGCGCTGCGAGGAGCTTGCCGAAGGCCTCGTTCATTGAGTCTTCGGTGATCAACACGTCGATGCCCGCGTCGGCCAGGATGTAGTTCACCTCGTCGGGCTTGAGGAAGTTGTTGATCGGCACCACCGCCGCGCCGGCTTCAAGCGCCCCGAACAGCGCCGGGACAAATTCCGGGCAATTTCTCAGCCACAAGCCCACGCGGTCGCCGGGGCGGACGGCGTGGGCGGTCACCAGCCTCTGGGCGACGCGGCGCGTCTGACTCGCGAGACGGGAGTAAGTGAACTCTTCCTCGCCCCAGAACAGGGCGGTGCGGGCCGCGTGCCTGGCAGCCGTGGTTGCAAAAGCAGTGGCCAGATTCATGAACTGTCGCGGGCATTGAACTCTGGCGGGCACGGTCACGTCAACGCATGTTTTGGTTTCCGACCTTGATTGCAGCGGTGGATTCGAGAATCCCTGGATCGTAGCAGCCGACGTGAGGAGGCTCACTCTGATTGCGGAATGCAGATTGCAGAATGCAGATTGAAAACAGAGCCTGCCAAGGAACGGCGACGGCAGACGTGCGAAACCAGAAGGAGACAGCGAAGGCAGGGCGACTGGAAGTGCATACTTTTAAAAGTATGCACTTCCATTTTCAATCCCGAACCGGCCAAGTTCCTTGGCCCAATCCAGCAATCATCGGTTGCTCCAACTCTCCTTACGTCGGCGGCTACAGTTTTGCGGGAAGCTCCCGTAGCGCCGAGTTTCAATCGGCAGAGCGCGAAAAGGACAGGCCGGCTTGACTCCTTCTTCGTCCGCTGGTTGGAAAACCGGCGCTACGGCAGACTCGAAAGTCGGCGCCACGTGGCGGAGCGAACCGGAGCTTGATGGAACCCCGGCTGATTGACCGGTGGCGCGCCCGGGCCGGTGGAATTGACTTCGCGCCGGAAGATGGTTCAGTGCCGCTATGATGGCGACATTGGCACAAGCGCGATCCGACCGGCCGAAGGTGGTCAACCTGGACCAATGGGGGAAGGACGCCGGCCCGGACTCGCAGCGAAGCCGTGGAACCGAAACACCGGAAGAACGAGAAAGGCCAGACAATGGAAACTGTCTTTGAAAATATGGAAAATGCCCACAACGAGGTGTCACGCGAGAAGGTCAAGGAAGACCTTCGCACCTTGGCGCGGGACGCCGAAGAGTTGCTGAAAGCCACCGCGGGAGACATGAGCGACAAGGCCAAAGAAGCCCGCTCCCGCTTGAGCGAGGCCCTGGAAAAAGCGAAAGCCACTTGCCACCGCCTGGAAGAGAAGACCGTCGCCGCCGCCAAAGCCACGGACAAAGTCATCCGGCAACACCCGTACGAATCCATCGGCATCGCCTTTGGCGTTGGGCTGCTCATTGGGGTCCTGGTCACGCGCAAGTAGCGTATGGGCGAGACGGCCCCACCACCGGGTGGGTGGCTCGCGTCACTGCGCCGCCTGGGCGATTCGCTCCTGGCGCTGGCGCAAAGCCGGCTGCAGTTGTTGGCGCTCGAACTTCAAAGCGAACAACTGCGGCTGGTGAACACGCTGCTTTGGCTGGGCCTCGGCCTGGCGTTGGGCGGCGTGGGTCTGCTGTTCGGCGCGGCCGCCTTGGCGCTCTACCTTTGGGAAATCGCGCGCTTCGCCGGGTTGCTGGTGATGATGGTGGTGTTGGTGGGTGCCGCCGCCGTGATTCTCTGGCGACTGCGGGAGCGCCTGCGGAAAGGGCCGCAGCCCTTCGCCGAAACCATCGCTGAGTTCAAAAAGGACCGTGCATGTTTGCGGGGCAAAGATTGAAAGAGTTGGACCAAGCCAAGCGCCTGGTGGTCCTCCAAGCGGACCTCCACCGCCATTTGCTGCAGCTTGAAGCCGTGGCCCTGCGGGAGCGCCTCGCCGGGCTGGGCGCGGCGCGCGCGACACTGAAGTCCCCCCGTCCGTTGCTCGTGGCCGCAGGAGTGGTGGCCGGCCTGCTGGCCCTGCGCAAGGGCCGCGCGCTGGCTCGTTGGATGCGGACGGCCTTCACGGCCTGGCGTTGGCTCCGCCGCTTCACTGCAGAATAGCGGCCCACGCACAGGCTCAGGACTCCTGATCCCGTGGACATGGCGTGGCCCGCCCGGTGAGGGCACCGGGCCTACAGGGTCGCGCGAGAGATGTAGGCCGGGTCCCAAGACCCGGCGGTTGGAGATCAGCGTTGTTCCACACGGCCTCAACTCCCCGGCGTGGGACCAGGACACCTGAGCCTGCGCTACGACGCTCGCCGGGCAAGACGAGGCCTTACCAAGGTTGATTCAAGAAACATGCGGAGAGGAGCGTGGGCACCTACCCGCGCGTTCCGTCGAAAATGGGAGCGAGAAACACGCGGGCAGGCTGCCCGCGCTCCTTCTTGAATCAGCCCTGGAGGCCTTACGAGAGGACCAAGAAACCTTTTGACTTGGCGGCCTGGGAGTGGAATCACATCGCGCATGTCCATTCGCGCCCTCTTCAGTTTCCTTCTCTGCGTCGGCGTGCCCGGCGCCATTGCCATCGCCGCGGAACCCGCTTCCGCATTGCTCACCAACGCCGGATTTGAACACGCCCGCGTCCTCGAGGCCTGGCGCTCGTGGATCTACCACGAGGGCGCGGAGCCGGTCCTCCGCGCCGACCCCAGCCAAGCTCAGGAAGGCCGGCAGTCTCTGCTCATCGAAGCCAACAGTCCGGCGGATGTGGCGCGGGGCCAGGAGGTGTCGCTGCCGGCCGGCTCGATCTGGCGGGCAAAATGTTGGGTCAAGACCGAGAACCTGAGCGCGCGCGACCACACGGACACCGGCGGCGCGCTGCACCTTCAGACGACCGGTGGGGCGACACTGGCGCGCAGCCCGAGTTCGTTCGGCACAACGGCGTGGCGCAAAGTCGAGACGGTTTTTCGCGTGCCAGCCGAGGGACGCGTGAAGGTCGTGCTGTTCTTCATTGGCTACGGCAAGGGCACGGGCCGGGCGTGGTTCGACGATGTGCGGTTGGAGCCGGCCAGCGCCGGCGGGCCGGAAACCATTCGCATCATGCCGGAGCGGTTGACGCAGCGGCCGATCGATGCCAAGCAAGGCGGGCAGTTCATCGAGCCGCTGTGCAATTTGATTCCAAGCTTGCTCGCACAACAGGTGGCCAACACCAGCTTCGAGGTGGACCCGCCGTGGAACGTGGCGTTCAAGCGCGACGTGGACCGGCCGCTTCGGCCTTGGTACCCGGATGGCGCCGTTCATCTCGCCCGGTTTTCCTACGACACCAACCAGCCTTTCAACGGGCGGCGTTCGTTGCGCATTGAGTTCAATACCCCGCGCGCCCACGCCGGTATTTCGCAGGACGGCTTTTATCTGAAGAAGGGAACGGCCTACAAACTGCGTCTTCACGCCCGCAGCGTCGGTGGAGTGGCCGTGCGCGCCACGTTGCACGGCGGCGGCGGACTCGCCGCGGCTCCGGCCACGCTGGGCAAAGCCGGCTCGCAATGGCGACCGATGGAGGCCGTCCTGCGCGCGACGCGGACGCTGGAGAACGCGACCCTCACGCTCGACTTCGAGGGGCCCGGCACGCTCTGGCTCGACCGTGTTTCGCTGATCGGTGAGGACGCGGTGCTGGGCTTGTGGCGGCCCGACGCCGTGCAGGCGTTGCGCGAGATGCAGTCGGGCGTCATCCGCTTCGGCGGCTCGGCCTTGGAGACTTACGAGTGGGACCAATGCCTCGGACCGGCGGACACACGCGCGCCCTTTGTGCAGGGCTACTGGGGCGGCATCGAGGAGAACTTCGTCGGTGTGGAGGAGTTCGTGCAACTCTGCCAGGCCGTCGGCGCGGAGCCGCTCGTCTGCCTGCGTTGGACGGGCAAAAAGCCGGCAGACGCCGCGGCGGAAGTCGAGTATTTCAACGGCGGGCCGAACACTGTCGGCGGCCAGCGTCGCGCGCAGAACGGGCATCGCGCGCCTTACGCGGTGAAGTTCTGGCAAATCGGCAACGAAGTCGGCGGGCCGGCTTACGATGAATCCGTGCGCGCGTTCGCGGAAGCCATGCGCCGGACGGATCCGTCCATCAAGGTGCTTTCGTAATTCCCGTCGGCCGAAACGCTGCGCGCCGGCGGCGGTTACCTTGATTATCTTTGTCCGCACCATTACGGCTGCGCCGACTTGCTGAGGATGGAGCGGGACTTCCTTTCGCTCGAAGATCAAATCCGGCGCTTGGCCGGAGCACGCCCGGTGCGCATCGCGGTGACAGAGTGGAACACCACGGCCGGAGATTGGGAGTTGGGCCGCGCCGCGCTGCAGACGCTGGGCAACGCCCTCAGTGTGGCGCGCTATCACAATCTGATGCACCGCCACGCGGACTCGGTGGAAATTGCCATCCGGTCGAACCTGATCGACTCGTTCGGCTCCGGCGTGATCCTGACGGGGCCGGGCTGGCTCTACGTCGCGCCTGCCTACCACGCTCAATGCCTCTACGCCCGCGCGGCCGGCTCATTTCCCGTGCGCGTCGAACGCCACGTCCATGAAAGTGGCGCGCCTCTACCGTGGAACCTCGACGAGCCGGACCTGAGCGCCACGCTCAGCGCCGACGGGCGGACGCTGCGTGTCTATGGCGTGAACGCCACCGCGCAGCGCCTCGAAGTGAAGGCTGAGTTGGCCGGATGGAAGACACGGGTGGGCAAAGGAACCATGCACGTGGTGCGGGAAGCCGAGCGTAGCGGCACGCCTGAAATCCTGAACTCGCGCGACGAACCGGAGCGGGTGAAAGTGTTCAGCCAGCCGGCAGCGTGGAAGGGCGCAACGGGAGTGTTCTCCTTTGAACCGTTCAGCGTGACACTGTACGAACTACAGTGACGGCCGGCGCGCTCCTCGTGGCAGCGTTTCAGCAGAGCGCCGCTCTTTCCGATTCCCCAATATGGCGGCGCTCTGCCGAGACGCCGCTACGGGATTCTGAATGCCGCTCGCCTTTCGAAGTTCAGGTTCATCGTTTCCGCACCTCGAGGGCGAGCGCCTCTCCCGCCTGAAGCTTCAGAGGAATTCCGTCAGCGAGGTCGGCACCGGTTTTGTCCAGCGTTTGCTCGCGGCCCAGCTTCACGTCGTAGCGCGCGTCCGCCTCCACCGTGAACCACTCCGGGAACTGGTTGATCCGCGTGTAGTCGAGCGGCAGGCGCATGTGGAGCTTGTGCCGCGGCCGGTCGAAGAGCAGTCGTCCCTCCCAGGGTTGATCCGCGATGAGGATGAGATTGACGCCGCCGCCTTCACGCACCGCGCCAAAGCGCACATCGGCCCGCCACGGCTGCACCGTTGCGCCTTGCGTTTTCCACAGCGCATACATCAGTGACGTGCGCGCGAAGTTGCCGTCGCCGTGCCAGCCTTCAATGACACCGTCGGGTTTCTGGATGGCCCACATCAGCCGCGTCTGGCTGTCGATCCAATCCGCGGCGGACTCCACCGGCTCGCGGTTGAACAAGTTGATCGCGCCTTCGATGGAGTCCGCGAAGCCGTCGGCGCTCTTGTCGTCCCAGCAGGCGCCGACGTACTTGCCCTTGAGATGGCCCAGCGCCTGGCGGACGGCGTCGCGGTAGGCGGCGGTCCCGTCGATCAGCCACATCGCGTAGAAGCCGTCGAGGTCGTAGCCCCAGGTATCACACAGGCCGGTACTGTGGATGCGCTGCTTGGGATAGAAATAGCTGTAGAGCAGGCCGTCCGGGTTGCGCCCCTCCGCCAGTATGGAATCGAACATCTCGTGCATCGGTTTCTGGTAAGCCCGCTTCTTCTCCGGGCGCGCCCGAGAGACGGCGACGTAGAGTTCGGTGAGGCCATTGACCACCTCGCAACCGTGATCGATGAGGCGGAGTTGGTGCAGGTCGCGCGTCGGATGGTTCGTGCCAAGGAGGAAGTAGTCGCCGAGGCGGACGGCCCAATCGAGGTACTTGCGGTCCCCGGTGAACCAAAAGAGCCGCGCGTTCGCCTGCAAAAGGTCGCCGCAGACCTCGAAGTTGAGTGTCGGCAACTTCCCGAACGGCGTGTCGATGGGCGCGTGTTTCCAAATGTCGTCAATGATGCCGATCATGCGCTCGGACCACGGGCTGGGTCCCATCCATTCCGTGATGGGCAGCAGGCCGTCCTTCACGTATTCGGCGCCATCGAAGATGACGGCGTCGAGGTCGAGCTTCTCGCGCCGCCAGCCTTTCTTCGAGAACGAGTAGTCGTCGGGCAGGCGGTCGAGGCGGCAGGTCAGGCGTGTCTCCGTCCGCAGCATGTCGCGCATGCGGCCTTCCAGCAACGGACGGTCAGTGAGGGCTGCCGTCAGGACCATGAACGGGTAGTTGTCGGCGGCAGAGTCGCGGCCGTTCCAGAAATCACGGCCCGCAGTGAGGTTGCGTGGGATCAAACCGCTTGCAGGGTCAGCCTGGGCCAGCCAACCATCGACAAAGCGCCGGCAACGGAACAGAGCTTCGTTGGCGAGGCGGGCATTTTTCTCCGCCTGGAGAAAGAGTGCGGCAACGCGCTCGTCGCCCGCCTTCCCCCTCACCCGCCCTCCGGGCACCCTCTCCCCCTCCGAGGGGGAGAGGGCCAGGGTGAGGGGGCGGTCCCACACTTTGCGCATTTCCGGAAAGGCTTCGACCGGAGCCGCAGCAGTGAGCGGTGTGAGAGCCAGCTTGCCCTTGAAGCTTGGTTGCTTGAGATCGGGACGGCTCTTGTCGCCGCTGGCGCGCGTCAGACGAACCTCGCTGAAGAAGGCGGGCTGGGCCTGGCCTCGCTTGATTTCGATTTCGTATCGCTCCCCTTTGATCCCGTCCGGGACGGGCACGCGCAGCCAGCGGAAGCCCCAATGGCCGCCATCCCGCACGGTCACGCTCTGGCCGTTGATGAGCAGCACGGCGTCGCGGTGGTCTGACTTTCCGCCCCAACCCAGTTCGAGCGCGTCGCCGGGTTGCGGGCGCACGTCGAAGGTCAGCTTCAGTTCCGTCCGGCCGAGCCAGTAATACGGCGTGCCGTCGAGCGACTCTGGCCCGTCGGTGAAACGAACCCAGGCCACGGTCGCCGCATCGTCCGGGATGGGCCGGCGGTTTTCTCCAAGCGTGACGCGCAGTCTCGGAAAAAAGTCCTGTCCGTTGAATACGTGCGGGCCGGGATGAACGGTGAGCGTCACGTTCGACTCGGCGTTGAAGACCCGATACGCCGCGCGGATTCCATCGAGCGCCTGCCGGCCAATCGCGACGGGAAATCCGCCGGGGGCGCGCTCCAGTTCGCCGAGTTCACACACCAGCGTCCGCGGGGCGACGCAGGCAAAGATGTCCGAGAAATCAAAGTTCTCTTCCAGGCCGGCAAAGTTGAAACAGGGACAGTGGCCGTTCTTCATGTTCGCCACGGTGGTGAGCCAGCCGCTGCTGCAAGCCGCTTTCAGTCGTTCGTCCAACGCCGCGACGTACATGGTGGTTTCGCCGCCCAGCGAAAGGCCCGCGACGGCCAGACGTTCCGGGTCCACTTCCGGCAAGGTGACCACGTGGTCCAAGCTGCGGAGCGCGTCCCACGTCCGCTCACCCATCAGGGACCAGTTGGTGTGCTGCAACTCGTGTTGGCCCACGTCCGGCGCGATGACCACGTAGCCCATCTCAATCATGGCGCGGCCATACCAGTAGAGGCTCGAACCGCGCACGATTTGCTCACCGTTGCCGCCGTGGCCGTTGATGGCGAGCACAGTGCCGACCTTGCCCTTCGGTTGCGCAGGGCGAGCAAGCCAGACGTGGGCGCGCCGGTCTGGCAGGGATTGAAGCGTCAGTTCCTCCAGCACGTAGCCGTCCGTCGGCACTTCGATGCGGCGGAGGACTTTCGCGTCCAGCGGGCACCGCGACGGCTGCTGGCCGCCCATCATCAAGGCGAACAGCTTCTCGCGGGCGGCCTGCTGCCAGACTCGCGCCTCGGCGGGGGAAGTCGCGTGAAAGCGCATCGCCGGCGGCGCGCTGGCCGCAACGGCGGAACTGGCGAGCAACAAGGCGAGGCTGGCGAATAGGGGCAGTTGTTTCATAGCTTGATGTCGGTGGGCCGGATTCAACCTAATATCCGAGGGGGCAAAGCCGAAACCTTCCCGGCCCGTTGTCGTTTCGGATTTGGAATTTCGAGCTTCGGGAGCGATTTCGAAACCCGGTGGACCGGGTGGGGCGAGCGTACTCGCGAGCCGCAGACCATGATTTGGCCCGGCTCGCGAGTACGCTCGCCCCACCGGCCTGGCTCCGGTTCATGGAAAGACGTCTGTTCACGCCACTGGCCCGTAGCGGGGTCCCAGTTTCTCCGCGAGGTTCTTGCCGTAAGCCAGCAACTGCTCGCGTTCCGCCGGCGTGAGCGGCTGATACTGTTTGGCGATCTCGATGTTGCGCAACGCCTGCTCCAGCGTGAACGGGCCGACGATGGCGGAACTCACGCCTTCGAGGTCGAGCGCGTAGGCCATCGCCTTGGGGAGCATCTCCGGCGGCGTGTTGCAGCCGACCCAGGCTTTGCGGTGATTCGGGAAGCCGCCTTTGATGCCGGCGTACACTTTCATCGCCACCACGCCGACGTTTTGCTTGCGGCATTCGGGCAGCACCTTCTCCTCAAAGCCGTAGATGTTGCGGTCGGCGTAGTTCATCACGGCCATCATCACGTCGATCTGTTTTGTCTCCAACATGCGAAGGAAACGCGCGGGCCGGGCGTGGCCGGACATGCCGATGAACCGCAGCTTGCCGGCCTGCCGCTGCTTCACCAAGTATTCGAGGATGCCGTCCTTCGCCAGCACCTTGTCGAGGTCCTTGCCGCCGACGTGGTGGATGTGGACAAGATCGACATGGTCCACCTTCAAGCGTTGCAGAGACTCGGTGAGGGACTTCTCGGCGGCGGCGGCGGTTTCGACCCAGCATTTGGTGACAAGGAACAGTTTGTCGCGGCGGCTGGGGACGAGGTTGCCCAGCACTTCTTCGGCGTGGCCGTAGATGCGGGCCGTGTCGATGTAGTTCACGCCGCGGTCCATGACTTCGCCGAAAATCTTCTCGGCCTCCTGACGGTCGATTTGAGCCTCGCCGATGGGCGCGGTGCCAAGACCAAGGATGGTGACTCTGGCCTTGGTGCGCCCAAGGATCCGCGTGGGCAGTGGACCGTCGGGCGCCGGCGCCGCCTCCGCCGGTGGAACGAGCGGAACAGAGACGGCAAGACCCGCGCCGGCCAAGGCGGAACGTTGGAGAAATTCCCGGCGGCTGAGCCGGGCGAGGGATGAGGTCGCGTTCATGGTCGTGATGGATGGCGATTCGTGGCGCAGAAGGTAGCGGAAGGCGGCGGAGATTGCTAGCAACCTCTTGCCCCCGCCGCCAAACCGCCCCTTGACGGCCCCGCGCTCCGGCACAACACTCCGGCAAATCGAACAAAACTGTTTATGAACCATCTCTCCGATGTGATCGCCACGCGGCGCCAGTTCCTCAAAACGTCCGGCAAGGCCGCCGTCGTCAGCGCGCTGGCCGGCCCCTTCGTCCTCACTTCACGCACGCTCGCGGCCGACGGCCCGGCGCTCAAGATCGGCCTCGTCGGTTGCGGCGGGCGCGGTACCGGCGCGGCCAGCCAGGCCTTGCACGCCGATCCGAACGTCGAACTCGTGGCGATGGGCGACGTATTCGAGGACGCGCTGCAAAACAGTCTCCGCAACCTCTCTCGCCGTCCGTCGCCACCGAAGGAGGGAACTCCTGCGCCGGATCCGAAGACGATCATCGCGGATCGCGTGAAGGTCGCGCCGGACAAGTGCTTCGTCGGCCTGGACGCTTATCAGAAGGTGATCAACAGCGGCATCGATGTGGTGTTGCTGGCGTCGCCGCCGGGCTTCCGCCCCGAGCACCTCAAGGCCGCCGTCGCTGCCGGCAAACATGTCTTCTGCGAGAAACCCATGGCCACGGATGCGCCGGGCGTGCGCTCGGTGATCGAATCGGCCAAAGCGGCCAAGGAGAAGAACCTGGCGCTCGTGGCCGGCTTTTGTTGGCGCTATGAACTTGGCCGCCGCGAATTTTTCAAGCGCGTCCACGATGGCGCGATGGGTGACGTGCGCTACGTCCACGCCACCTACCTGACCGGTCCCGTGAAACCAATGCCGCCCGCCGCCAACCGCCCGGCCACCATGGGCGACGTGGAATGGCAACTGCGCAACTGGTACAACTTCGTCTGGCTCTCCGGCGACGGCTTGGTGGAGCAAGCCTGCCACAGCGTGGACAAAATCATGTGGGCCATGAAAGACGCCCCGCCGCTGCGCTGCACGGCCAACGGCGGCCGCAACGTCCCGAACAACGAGGGCAACATCTTCGACCACATCGATGTCTTCTACGAATGGGAGAACGGCGCCCGCGCGACGATGGCCCAACGGCAGATCAGCAATTGCCTGGGCGACAACTCCGACTATCTCAACGGCACCAAGGGCACCGGCGTCATCAAGGGCTGGTCCCCGCCCGCCATTCGTGGAGAGAACTCCTGGCGCTACGCCGGCGAGAAGAAAGACATGTACCAAGTCGAGCACGACGAACTGTTCGCCTCGATTCGTTCCGGCAAGCCCATCAACGACGGCGCCTGGATGGCGCAGAGCAGCCTCGTGGCCATCATGGGCCGCATGGCCGCCTACACCGGACAGGAGGTCACCTGGGAGCAGGCCATGAATTCCCAGTGGAAGCTGGTGCCCGACAACTTGACTTGGGACGCCAAGCTGCCGATCGAGCCGATGGCCCAGCCCGGCAAGACCAAGTTCGCGTGACATGGACCTCTTTCAGAACCGTAGCAGCCGACGTGAGGAGGCTCCGATCCATTGCGGCTTGGTTGAATCCGACTTGGAAATCGCTCCGGAGAACTCCGCATCCCGCAATTGAATGGAGCCTCCTCACGTCGGCTGCTACGGCAACCTGAAATCACCTCACATGAACCACCACACCCGCCGTTCTTTCCTCCAAACGTCCACCCTCGCCCTGAGCGCCGCCGCGCTGTCACCCACCCTTGTGGCCGCCGCGGAAGGACCAGCCACGCGGCGCGCGTTCAAGAAAGCGATCATGTGGGAAACCGTTGGCTTCAAGGGCACCATTCTGGAGAAGTGCAAGGCCATCAAGGAAGCCGGCTTCGAGGGCATCGAGCCGTCCAGCCACATGAACCAGGACGAAGTCGTGAAGGCGATGGAGGTGACCGGACTTCAGGCCGCGAGCGTCTGCTGCTCCACGCACTGGAGCAAACCGGCGAGCGATCCCAGCCCCGCCGTGCGCGAGGCCAGCCTGGCGGGACTGAAGCAGGCGTTGCGCGACGCGAAGCGCTACGGCGCGACCTCGGTTCTCTTCGTGCCCGGCGTGGTCAATAAGCAGGTTTCCTACGCCGACGCCTACACGCGGTCGCAGGCCGTGATCCGCGAGGCCGTGCCGTTGGCCGAGGAATTGGGCGTGCGCATCGCCCTTGAGAACGTGTGGAACAGTTTTCATCTCAGTCCGCTCGAGGCCGCGCGCTACGTGGACGAGTTCAAGAGCCCGTGGGTGGGCTGGCACTTCGACTGCGGGAACGTCTGCAACTACGGGTTCCCGGAGCAGTGGATTCGCATCTTGGGCCAGCGGATTTCGCGAATCCACATCAAGGAATTCAGCCGCCAGAAGGCCGACAAGGAAGGCAAGTGGAAGGGCTTCGAATGCAAGTTGCTGGAGGGCGACAACGACTGGCCGGCCATCATGCAGGCGCTGGACGACGTCGGCTACAGCGGCTGGGCCATCTCCGAGCAAGGCGGCGCCGACAGCCTCGACGGGATGAAAGACCTCGTCGCGCGGATGGGGAAAATCCTGGCGAGCTGAGGCTGGTCGGCCGTCATGCGCTTCACCATCGTCACTCCAAGCTTCCGCCACTCCCGCTGGCTGAAGCTGTGTGTTGCGTCTGTCGCCGACCAGGAGATCGAGCACGAACACATTGTCCAGGACGCCTGTTCCGATGACGGCACGCAGGATTGGCTGCCGCAGGACCGGCGGGTGCTGGCGGTCATCGAGAAGGACCGCGGAATGTATGATGCGATCAACCGGGGTTTTCGCCGGGCGCGGGGCGAGTTGCTTGCCTACCTCAACTGTGACGAACAGTATTTGCCCGGCGCGCTGCGCACGGTGAGTGAGTTCTTCGACCGGCATCCCGAGGTGGAAGTGGTCTTTGCCGACTGCGTGGTCATCGATCCGAAGGGGAACTACATCTGTGATCGGAAGGCGCTCACGCCCCAGCGAGCGCACACCCTGGTGAGCGACAATCTCAGCTTCCTCACGGCCGCCACGTTCCTGCGCCGCCGCGTGATTGAGGAACGACAGCTCTTCTTCGACCCGCGCTGGCGCGATCTGGGCGACGGAGAATGGGCGACGCGCCTCATCCAGGCGGGCGTGCGGATGGCGGTGTTGCGCGCGTTCACGAGCGCGTTCACGGAGACGGGCCACAACATGAACCTGGGCCCGAACGCGTCGCAGGAGAGAAAAGAGTTCGCCCAGGGCGCCCCGGCGTGGGCGCGGCTGGCGGTCCCGTTGGTGGTGGCTCATTTCCGGCTGCGGCGCCTCCTGAGCGGCGCTTACTTCTGCCAGCCTCACCACTACGCCGTTTACACCGAGGAGAGTCCCGACCGGCGCAGGACCTTTCAAGTGGACAAGCCGACCTTTCGCTGGGTGCGGTGAGGCGTTTTCAGAACCCGTAGCAGCCGACGTGAGGAGGCTCCATTCAGAGGTCAGAAGTCAGATCGAGCTTCAGAGCCTCACGTCAGCGGTCACAGTTCTGAAAGAAACTCCGAGGACCACACTTTTAAAAGAGTGCTCCTGTCCGGTGCGCGCTCTTCAGTCAAAAATCATGTGCGCTGCTGCGGGAGTCGCCGGTCAAGCTCCCCGAGAAAATGCTTCGCCTCAGGACTTCTGATCCCACGCCGGGGAGTTGAGGTCGCGTGGAGCGACGCTGATCCCCAATCGCCGGGTCTGGGGACCCGGCCTACAGCTCTCGCGCGACCCGGTAGGCCCGGTGCCCTCACCGGGCGGCCCACGTCATTTTACGGGATCAGGAGTCCCAAGGCTTCTACCGCCGATCCGCGGGAGTGGTCGGCAACAGTTCCGGCACGACCACGTCTCCCTCCTGCACCTCGTCATGCTTGGATTCGGGCAGCACGTCGGCGACGCTGCGGTCGCCCTGCACGCTGGAGATGCGGACCTTCCCCACCAGCTTGCCCGCGCGGCTCACCACGAACGTCCAGCCGGTCTGCGCGTTCTGGTCTTTGCCGATGTTGAGCACGACAAACTGCCACTTGGGGTCCACCGCGATCACCTTGCCACGCAATCCGTCCGGCGGCGGCGTATGGGTCGTCTGGCGATCCAGCTTCTGGGCGAGCATCCGCAGTTCTTCCCGCAAGACACTGTTCTCCGTGTCCAGTTCGGATTTCTGCTTCTGCGCCGTGTTCAAGTCGCCCTTCGCCTTTTCGAGGGCGAGGAGATCGGCTTTGCCTTGCTCCAGCTTCTGCTGAAGTTCGCCGGCCAACTTTTCCATGTGGGCGAGCCGGGCGGCACTGGTGGACTGCTCGGCTCGCGCCAGCCGCAACGAGTCCGTCGCGGCGGCCAGAGCGGCCTCCTTCTCCCGGGCGGCCTGCTCGAAGCGGTTCTTGGCGGCGCGCTGTTCCTCGGATTCGTTCGTGAGCCGCTCGCACTCCGTGGCCAGGAGCTGAACGCGTTTACGCGTCTCCCATTGCGTGAGGGCGACGGTGGCGATGCCGGCCAGCACCGCGGCTATCACAAGAATTCGCTTCAGCATGTTGGGCCTTTCGGTTTGGGCTGTGGCGAACGCTGGGGCCGCCGTCCGCGCGTGTCAAGTCCCGCGCCGACCGGTCGGCGCAAACCGAAGCGGTCCGCAGCCTTCGATCTTTCGCTTCCCAGAAGTCACGTTGGCCGCCCCAACGCGAGCTAGCCAGCGCCGGGCCCTTCGCTTCGGCCATAAAATGTGTCGCCCGCCGCGCCGCGGCCTGCTTGCATGGCGCGAGCGCGATGGGCCAGATCGTTTTCATTACGGGCACGGACACCGGCGTGGGCAAGACGGTCGTGGCTTGCCGGCTGGCGCGGCATTGGCGCGACACCGGCGTGAAGGTCGCGGCGCTCAAGCCGTTTTGCTCCGGCGGACGGGAAGACGCAGTTGCGTTGCATGAGGCGCTGGGCGGCGGCTTGAGCTTGGACGAAATCAATCCCTGGCACTTCCGCGCGCCGCTGGCGCCGTTGCTGAGCGCGAGACTGGAGGGCCGGCGCGTGCTCCTCTCTCAAGCGACGGCCCATGTCCAGCGCGTGCGGCGGAACTTCGACATCGTACTCGTCGAGGGGGCCGGCGGGTTGCTGAGTCCGCTGGGAGAGGATTTCAACGCGAGAGACTTGATCGCAGCCTGGCGCGCTAAGCCGGTCGTCGTCTGCCCGAACCGGCTGGGCGCGGTCAACCAATCGCTCCTGGTCCTGGCCGCGCTCCCGCCGCGCGTCCGCGCCAGCGCCCAGGTCGTGTTAGTGTCGCAGCCAAGACCGGACTTGTCCTCGCGGACGAATGGGGAGTTGCTCGCGGAGTTCTTGGGGAAGGAGCGGATTCACTTCCTCGCTCGGCTCAAGCAGGACGACAGAACTAGGCGAACGACGAACCTAAGTTCACTCGCGAGAGCGCTCAGAGCGAGAACTTGACTGGGCCGGAACGAGGTGGTCGAGAATCGCGACAAGTCTCCGGCTGCTCTCGTGAGACGGCGTCGCGCCTGTCTTCGCTCTCAGGGTGGCAGTTTCCATGCAAGCAGACTGCTGACTCGGTGCGATCCCCGAACGGCAAGTGAGACTCCCGACAATGGAAACAGGCGCGGCGCCTGTCCTACGACGTCGCTTCTGCAGACGGTTCGGCGCGGGGCAGACGCAATTCCACTTCCAGCCCCGCCGGCTTCCGATTGCGGCACGCAATCGTGCCGCCGCACGATTCCACGCAGGTCTTCACGATGGCCAGGCCCAACCCGACACCGCCCGTGGCCTGGTCGCGTGAAGTGTCCACGCGATAAAACGGTTCCAGAATCCTCGCCAGTTCCGTCTCCGGCACGCCGGGGCCGCTGTCGGCCACGGTGATGATCACGTCAGTTTTCTCCACGACGGCCCGAACGGTGATGGGACCGGCGTGGCCCGCGTAGCGCAGGGCGTTTCGCACCACGTTGGCCAGCGCGCGCGTGAGCAACTCCGGCTCCGCCTTGACCCACAACCCGGCGGGCACGTTCCGTTCGATCGACGCGCCATCCGGGTTCTCGCGGCGGAGGGCGCGCTCCACCGTCTCTGCGACCGAAACGGGCTGGAGCTTGAGCGTGGAGGCGCCCAACGCGGCTTTCGAGAAGGAGAGAAGTTCGTTGACCAGGCTGGCGATGTGGCCGGCTTTCTCGCTGGCGACTCTGACGTAAGTTTGGTGGTCGTCGCCGGCGCGCTCTTCGAGGATGCCCAGGGCCGTGCGCAATTTGGCCAGCGGGGAGCACAGTTCGTGGGCCACGTCGCCCAGGAACCGCTTCTGCCCTTGCACGTAGCCGGCCAGTTGCGCGGCCATCTGGTTGATCGAGCGGCCGAGCGAGCCGAGTTCATCACGCCGCCGCTCATCAACGCGCACGTCGAACCGCCCTTGCGCGATCTGGCCCGTGGCCGCAGTCATTTGGGCGATGCTGCGCGTGATGCTGCGCACCAGCGGCAACCACAGCAGCGCCGAGAACAACACCGAGCCGACACCGAGCCACAGCCACGGTTTGAAGTCGAAGAACAAGCCGCCGCCGCTGAGCGACGGCGACTTCAGAATCAGCGTCACCGGCATGACGCGCGGCCGATCTTCGTTGCGCAAGGCGGCGTGCAGCAACACCCAATAGCACGTGGGCTGGGAGGTCCGCACCACGGTCTTGGGCCGGGGCGAGCGAGGGAAGCCTGCTTCCAGAGGAGCGCTCCGTCCGAAGCCAGGCCCCAGCCGACGACGCGGCCCAAAGGGCGGTCCTGGCATGCGATCCTCCGGCGACTCCGGCATCAACTGACCAGGGCCTCTTGGCTCCGGCAGGCGGGTCCGCACCTCCGGCGGGAGAACCAGCCCCTCGCCGGCCAGTTGCGCGCCGTCGTTGCGGAAGAGAAAGAACTCGACGCCGTAGGCGCTGCCAAACCGGTCCAGGACGCTGTTCCATTGCGCAGTCTGGATCGAATCCAGTTCGGCGAAGATGAGACTGGCCGCGGCTTCGATGCGTTCGTTCGCGCCGCCCGCCAGCAACAGGTCCGGCCCGAAGCGGAACTGCGCGCGGAAGAGCACCCCGAAGCCGGCGGCCAGCACGACCAGGTTCAAGAGGAACCAGAGCAGAATCTTCGCGTAGAGGGGAAACCGCTTCATGCCGCGTCAGGGTTGATCAGCATGTAGCCCACGGCCCGCACGGTGCGGATGTAGCGCGGGTCCTTCGGATCGTCGCCCAGCTTCTTGCGCAGGGACCAGATATGCACGTCCACCGAACGGTCGAAGACGTCGTAGTGGCGGTCGGTGAGCGATTCGATCAACTGCTCGCGGGTCTTGACCCGGCCACGCGAGCGCGCCAGGCAGGCCAGCAGTTCAAATTCCAGCGTGGTCAGGTCCAGCGGCTTGTCTCCGATCACGGCCTGGCGGGTCGCCGGGTTCACCCGCAACGCGCCCACCACGATCTCCCGTTCGCCGTCCTCCTCCGCCACGGGTGCGGCCCGGCGCGCGGAACGCCGCGTGACGGCACGGAGGCGGGCCAGCAATTCGCGGGTGGAAAACGTTTTCGGCAGGTAATCATCCGCGCCGATCTCCAGGCCCACGATGCGGTCGGCTTCCTCCCCGCGCGCGGTCAGCATCAGGACCGGCACGTCGGACTTGGCGCGGATGCGCTTGAGCACTTCAAAGCCGTCCAAGCCCGGCAACATGACGTCGAGGATGACCGCGTCAAACCTTTCGGCGGTCGCGCGCTCGACGCCTTCCGGGCCGGTGTGAACGGCGAGGACTTCATAGCCCAGCGGCTCCAGATAATCCCGGACGAGCCAGCACAATTCGCGGTCGTCGTCGATCACCAGCACGCGCGTGCGCCCCGTCAGAACGGGGGTGCCGGGGCTGCATGACTGTTTCAAAGCTGACATGTCTCTCGTGCCCTCACAGCGTGACGATCGGGTCCGCCGCGATGCCGGAGAAACTATCCAAGTCGCCGCCGGAACGCCGCAACTTTTACCATCCCTTAACAATTTTCCCGGTTCGCCGAAATGGCGGCTTAACACACGCGGAGTCTAGTGAGGTTGAAAGATTCGATGGCCTATGACTCGAGAGAGCAACATTCAGTTGACGCGGTTTCAAGACCTCGCGGGCGGCGCAGCGGCCCGGCCGAGACGCCACGGCGAAGTTTTGAAATCGCCTCGGTCTTCCGCCGAATCTGCCACCCGGGTTCCCGCCTCCTCGCTGTGTGATTGCGGCATCGTGGTGATGCCGGCGGCGCGGGCGGCGGGTGACCCACAGAACGAAAGACAACACATGAAACACCGACTCATCATCACGGCCCTGGCGCTGGGCGTTTCCGCGCTGGGAGCCTTGGCCCAGGAAGAACCCGCCGCCTCCTCACGCGACGAGGCGACCCCACTCCGCGACCGTCCGCGCTTGGAACGCCGGCGCGAGCGGGCTGACCTCGACCAGGTCCCAGCGAGGGATGCCGAGCGTCCAGGCGGACGCGCCTTGGATCGCGACACACGAAAGCCCCAGGCAGGACCGCCACTGCGCGACACGGAAGCCATTGGGCCTCGAAAGGGCCGTTGCCCCGCCTGTGGCTGCGAGTGCGGCCTGGGGCGAGGGCAAGGACGAGGTCCGATGAACTTCGGACGTGGCGGCGGACGCGGCCCCGGCTTTGGTCCGCCCGCGTGGCAGCAACGGGGAGGCCGCGATTTCCAGGCTGAAGCGCCCCGGCCGCGGCTGGGTCCGCCGCCGGGTCGCGGCGGTCGTGGTTGGGACGTGGAACCGCAGGGCGACCGGCCTTTGCCTCCGCGCGGTCGCTCTGCCGCGCGCGACCGCGGCGAATAGCCGCCGCTCGTCCCAGGTTGGGCCGCGCCCGCGCGCGGCCCAACCTGCCCCGCCGAAGCGAGGCGTTCGCGTTGGCCCGCCTTTCCCGCTTGCTCAAGCCGGAAAGTTGCATAAGTTCGTATCGCCTATGATAACAGACATGCACATCTGCAGCCAGAGCGGGCCTCTCGGGAGCGCATCGGCGCCGGGCCGATCCGTGGCGGACCCGATCCAGGGCTGGCCAGGCCCGGTGTTTGGCCGGGCGCGCCGGCCGCGTTTCGTCCGCCGACGGATCCGCCGGCCAACGGAAGGAGGGGTGAATGTCTAGCACCAGGATCCTGGTTGTGGACGACGAGGAATCTTTGCTGGTTTTCTGCGGCAACATTCTGGGCCGCTTACCGGACGTCGAAGCGGTGTTGGAAACGGACAGTGAAGAGGCCGCGGCCCGTCTCCAGCGGGAGGAGTTCGATTTGTTGATCACGGACATCATCATGCCCAAGTTGAGCGGGATCGATCTGCTCCGCCAAGTCCGGCAGCGTGATCCGCAATTGCCCGTGCTGGTGATCACCGGCCATCCCACCGTGGAAACGGCCATCGAGTGCATGAAATTGGGGGCGGCGGACTACATCACCAAGCCGTTCGTGGCCGAAACCCTCCAGGCCGCGGCGCGGCGGCTGCTGGACGAGCGGCGGCTTCAGGAGGAGAACCTGCTGCTGCGCCGGCAGGTGGAACGTCCCTATACCTGCGGCAACATCCTGGGCCACACGCCGGGCATGCATAAAGTCTGCGAGAACGTCCAGCGCGCCGCGGCCACGAACTTCGACGTGCTGATCATCGGCGAAACCGGGACGGGCAAAGAACTGGTGGCGCGGGGCATTCACCAGAGCAGCGCGCGCAAGGACGCCCCCTTCGTGCCGGTGGATTGCGGCGCGATCCCGGAGGAACTCATGGAGAGCGAATTCTTCGGCCACGAGCGCGGCGCCTTCACCGGCGCGCAGACGCGCAGCCTCGGCCTGATGGAATTCGCCAACAAGGGCACGTTCTTCATGGATGAGATTGCGCAGATGCCCATGCGGCTGCAGGCCAAGCTGCTGCGGGTGCTGCAGGAGCGCAAAATCCGCCGGGTCGGCAGCACGCACGAGATCAGCCTGGACGTGCGGATCGTGGCGGCGTCTTCGGTCGATCTGCGCGAGGCGGTGCAGCGCGAGCGGTTCCGGCTGGACCTGTATCACCGGATCAACGTCGTGCGCATCGAACTGCCGCCGCTGCGCGAACGCGTGGAAGACATCCCCTTGCTGGTCCGGCATTTCATGGAGCGGCTGAGCGGAGAGATGGAGCGAGGTCGCGTCGAGGTCACGCCCGAGGCCATGGAGGTGCTGACCAGTTACCCCTGGCCGGGCAACGTCCGCGAACTGCAAAACGCGATGAAGCGGACGCTCGCCTTGAGCAACGGCCCGGTCATCTCCGCCGCTGACCTGCCCGACGACCTGGTGGCGAGGTCGGGGGAAATCCCACGGGGCGGCGGCAGCTTTTTCGCCCAGCGCGAACGGCGCCTGGGCGCGTTCGAAAAGGAGTACTTCCGCGCCTTGCTCGGGACCTTCAAGGGCGACGTCGCTGCCGCGGCACGCGAGGCGGAACTCCCGCGCGGCACCGTGTATCGCCTGCTCAAGAAGCATGGTGTGAACCCCACCGAGTTCCGGGAGGCCGAACTCGCGGCGGCGTAAGGACCGGCGAGTGAAGCGCCGGGCGAGGGCTGCGGCGCCGGCCAGTCACGCTGATAGGAACAATCAGCTTTGGCGAGTCACGAAATTGTGACAGCGTCTGCCGACGCGGGTTTTCCTCCGACTCTGCGCGGGTCCGGGTGGGTTGGCCTCCGTCTGCCGCACTGTTAAGTCCATCAGGGTGTCACATCCGCGTGACAAGCGACCCTGCGGACGGGAGTGCTCGTCCCTCTGGCATCTTCACGAGGCTCGCCCGGCCGTTGTCGGCCTTTTCCCGCGAAAACTGCGGCTCCGAACGTGCCGGCAGGCCTGGGCCGCTCGCCTTCTTCCCCCTCTTCGCCGGGCCATCCTCCCGGCTGGCAAGCCGCCTGCTAGACGGCTGCGTGCAAACACGCACTCGTGAACAAACAAAAACTATGCATACACAGTTATTCCTACGGATCCTCAAATCGGTAGTCGCGCTGTTCGCGGCAGGGTGGGTGAGTTTCACTCTCACGGCGTTCGGCCAGGTGCCGGTGGTGTCTCCGGCGGCCCAGGCGGCCCACGCCACCATCACCTCGTACGACGGCCCAGCCACCTGCATCGCCTGTCACGCGACCCAAGCCCAACAGATGTTTGGCTCGGTCCATTATCAAGAAATGGGTGAGACGCCCAACGTGCCGAACATCAACGGGCCGGCCGGGAAGGGCCTGAACGGCGGCAAAGTGATGAACTCCTATTGCGGCACGCCCACCACGTCCTCGCGCGCCACCTGCGCGACCTGCCACGTGGGCAATGGTCGCATCCCCTCCACCCAATTGACCACGCAGCAACTCACGAACATCGACTGCATGATGTGTCACCAGGACGCCTACAAACGGGTGCCTGCACCGCCCATGCAGACGATCACGTTCCAGGGCACCAACGGCCCCCACAGCATCCAGGCGCCGATCGAGGATGAAACCGGGTTCCAGTACATGCCGGACGCAGCCAAGATGACGATCCCCATTCTCGACGCGGCCCGCACGGTCCATCTGCCCACGCGCGCGTCCTGTTTACGGTGCCACGCCGGCGCCGGCGGCAGTGACGGCGGCAAACGCGGCGACCTCTCCACCGTGACCGTGAACCCGCCCGCGACTTCGGACATCCACATGAGTCCGCAAGCCGCCGATCTGAGTTGCGCGAATTGCCACAGCGCCGGCGGCCATCGCGTCGCGGGCCGCGGCGTCGATCTGCGTCCGAACGACAGCACTAATCGGCTGGCGTGTGCCAACTGCCACACCGATCGCCCCCACGGCGACTACAGCGCGACCACCAGTTCCTCGCGCGACCTGCACGCCGGGCACGTGGCCTGCCAGACGTGTCACATTCCCAAGTTCGCCAAGGACAAGAGCACGGAGATGCAGCGCACTTGGCTGGCCGCAGGTTTCTCAATGGCGGCCTGTCGCGGCCAGGGCGGTTGGGTGCCGCACGAAGTGCGGGCCACCAACGTCGTGCCCACCTACCGTTGGTTTGACGGCACGAGCCTGGCCAACGTGCTCGACCAGGTGCCGCCGGAAAACGCCGCGGGCGAATACGTCCTGGCGTGGCCTAACGGCAGCGTGCAGTCGGCGGCTTCCAAGCTTTATCCCATGAAGGTCCATCGTTCCGATTCGGCGGTGCAGGACGCGAGTGGCCTCTTGATTCCGCACTCGACGTTTGCCTTCTTCACGTCCGGCGACTTCACCAAGGCCGTGCAAGATGGTCAGGCGCAGTCGGGTCTGACCGGCGCGGCCAGCGTGGTGCCGGTGCTGGAATACCAGACGATCAACCACGGCGTTGAGTCGCGCACCAACGCCCTGCAATGCGGTGCCTGCCACTCGTCCTTGTCCCCGGGCGGTCCCGCGCGCATGAACTTGCAGGCCGACCTGGGCTACGCCCTCAAAGGGACCATGACCCAGGTGTGCAGCCAGTGCCACGGCAGCAAGTCCAATCCAGGCTTCGCCAGTGTCCACAGCCGGCACGTCACCAACTACCGGTATGATTGCTCCTCCTGCCACAACTTCTCCCGGCCGGAACGTGGGCTGACCCGCATCTCCGCCATCCGGCCCGCGGCGCCCAGCGGCCCGGTGGCGACGACCGTTTCTGCCAGCCGCATCGACCTCGTCTGGGCCGACAACTCCACCACCGAGCAAGGCTTTAAGATCGAGCGGTCCACGGACGGCGTGAGCTTCACCCAAATCAGCACCGTTTCTGCCAACATCACGGTGGCTTCAGACACCGGCCTGACGGCGGGCCGGCCTTACTACTACCGCGTCCGGGCCTACAACACGACCGGCGACTCCGACTACTCGATGATCGGCCGGGCCAATACGGCAGCGGGCACGACGCCCACTCTGCCTGCCGCCCCCAGCGGCTTGGCCGCGACGGCGGCTTCCGCCAGCCAGGTCAATCTCACCTGGACCGACAATGCCAACAACGAAACCGGCTTCGCGGTGGAACGGGCCGTGGGGACCGGCTCTTTCGTCCAGATCGCTACGCTCGGCGCCAACATCACGAGCTACGCCGACACCGCGCTGAGCGCGAATACGACCTTCTCGTATCGCGTGCGAGCCTATAACAGCGCCGGCAATTCGGCCTACTCAGCCACGGCCACCGCCACGACTCCCAACGTGCCGCCCGCTGCGCCCAGTGGACTCACGGCCACCGCCGCGTCCGCCAGCCAAATCAATCTGGCCTGGACCGACAACGCCAATAACGAAACCGGCTTCGCCCTCGAACGCTCCTCCGACAACGTGACCTTCACCCAGATCGCCACCGTCGGCGCGAACGTCACGAGCTACGCCAACACCGGCCTGAGCGCCAGCACCACCTACTACTACCGCGTGCGCGCCTCCAATGCCGCCGGCAACTCCGCCTACTCCGCGACGGCCAGCGCCACCACGGCCGCCATCCTAACTCCTCCCGCCGCCCCGAGCGGCCTGACCGCGACCGCTGCCTCCAGCAGCCAGATCAACCTGGCCTGGACCGACAACGCCAACAACGAAACCGGTTTCGCCATCGAACGCTCGACCGACAACGTGACCTTCACTTCGATCGCGTCGGTGGGCGCGAACGTGACGGCCTACGCCAACACCGGCCTCAGCGCCAGCACCACCTACTACTACCGCGTGCGCGCCTCCAATGCCGCCGGCAACTCCGCCTACTCCGCGACCGCCAGTGCCACCACGGCGGCCATCCAGACTCCTCCCGCGGCTCCGAGCGGCCTGACGGCGACCGCCGCGTCCGCCGGCCAAATCAATCTGGCCTGGACCGACAACGCCAA
>JACRJZ010000050.1 GCA_016219875.1 Verrucomicrobiota bacterium
CCCGAAAACCGAAGTTGGCCCAGCGCCCGGAGTGCGGCCGTCCCCGGCCGCAGGAACTTTCACCGACTCAAGGCGCGAGAACTTCTTCACCCCGCTTCCTGTTGCAGGTTGCTGTGGCCGAAGACGGCCACTCTCCACACCCGCTCCGAGATCGGAATTCGGGTTAAAACAGGCTCTGAGCGTCCCGCGAATCGCTGGAGTTCAGGATATGTTCACTCGCGCAGCGAAAGGATGTAGTTCGTCCCCGCGAAGCGCACGCTCACGGACTCGCGCGTGATGTCCAGGACTTCCGCGCCCAGCGCCTTGTCCCCTTTGTAGAACGTCCCGCCGTTGATGATGGCCGAGGGCTTCGCGCGCCGGAAAATGATGCCCTGCAACCGCAGTTCGGACGGGAGGGCTTCCGGCACCGCGGGGGCGGGTGGCGGAGGCGGTTCGATCCTGGCCAGATCTTTCTTGATCGCGCGGACCAACGCTGGCGGCGCCGGGAAGCCGCGCTCGCGGATCGTGCTCCACGGACGCACAAACAGGACGCTCGCACTCAGGATCACCAGGATGACGCCCCAGTACTGATAGCTGAAGAGAGCAAAGGAGAAGCTGCCGGAGTCCCCGGCGTCCGCGCCCTCCATCGGAGGCCCTTGAAAACGATCTTTGGGGGCCTTGGCTTCCGCGGCCGCCGCTCGTCGGGATTTCATCCGTCCTGCGAACCAGAACACCACTCCCAGCGCCATCATCGCGGCGGCAAGGTAGGCCCGGTTCTGCTCGAACCACGGCCGCTCCGCGGCGAACTCCGCGAGCGAGACGCAAAACATGGCGATGATCGCCACCGAGAAACCGACAATCGCCCAAATCATAATGTCTCCTTGGTTGAAAGCGGGGCCGGCCCCCTTCGCGCGACGCGGACGCGAGGCTTTGTTGGCCGAACCCATACGGCCAAGGACTCCGTGGACAACCTGGTCTCCTCCCGCGCGCACACGCGGAACCTGGCCGGGCAACGTCCTGTCTGCTCCAGAGCCAACATGGCAAATGCGCTCTTCCTGAGCGCGCCCCCTTGTCGGCGCACCGGAGGAAGACTTGAGAGAAATTTTGTTTGTGACCGGCGCGGGCCTTGGTCATTATCCCGGCCCGTCAGAGGGATCATGAACATACCGATTCCATCCAACGAGAAGCGGCGCCTCGAAGTGCTCTGGAAGTACGATGTGCTGGACACGCCGCCGGACGCCAGCCTCGATGACCTGACCGAACTCGCGGCCTCCATCTGCCAGACTCCCATCGCCATGGTGTCGCTGGTGGACCAGGAACGCCAATGGTTCAAGGCCCGCGTGGGCTTGGCCCTCACGGAAACGCCGCGCGACATCTCCTTTTGCACGCACGCCATCCTGCAGCCCGACGTGATGGTGGTCCGGGACGCGTTGCTGGATCCGCGCTTCAAAAGCAGTCCGCTCGTGACCGGTGATCCCTACATTCGTTTTTACGCCGGCGCGCCGCTGACCACTTCCGAGGGGCTGGCCCTGGGGACCTTGTGCGTGGCGGACCGGGTCCCGCGCGTGCTCGACTCGAAACAGAGCGAGGCCTTGCGCAAGCTGGCCCGCGTCATCGTGCAGTTCCTGGAACTTCGCCGGCAGGTGAAAGAGCTTTCCGCCGTGCCGATCCGGCAAAGAAGTTCAGTCTCTTAGCTTCACGGGCCGGCTCTCCTCGGCGGGCGGCAACTCAAAGCATGTCAGTGTCCAGGAGCTTGATCTCATTCGTGATCTTCTCCAGGACGCGGCTCTTGGCCAGATAGACCTGGGCCACCTCCACGCGAAAGGCGTCCGCCACTCGCTCCGCCGGCCACCCTTTGTTGGCGTACAAATCGTAAATCTGAAACTGCTGCGGATCGATCTTCCGCTTCACCCGCGTCTCCGCGGTCTGCATGAGATGCTTGGCCCATTGCTCGTCCCAAATCCGGTCCAACTCCGATTCGGCGGGATCGGGCACCCGATGCAGGAAAGTGCTGGTCCGGGACGGATCGTCGGTGGTGGTGGGAGGCTCAGGAGGCAGCGCGATAGGGGGACGTTTGCGGAACTGGTCGATCACCCGAAGGCGGGCCAGGCGAAACAGCCAGCGTTTGAACGGCCCCCGGGCGCGATCGTACTCGTACTCCGGCATCTTCCGCGCCAGATCGGCGAACGTCTCCTGCACGGCATCCTCCGCCTCTTCCGGGCGAAGGCCGGCCCGGATCGCCACATTGTAGATCAGCTCCCGATAGATGTGGTCAAACTCCTCCCAACTGGAGTGGTCCGCCACATTCCGCACGCGGCCCAGCAAGCTGGCCCGTGTCGGCGCCGGATCGATGTCGCGCTCAGGCATGAGAAAGTGTGGGCCAGACGAAAGGGTTTGGCAAAGATTTCTCTCGCGGGCAGGGCTGATCGAATTGACTCAAAAAGATTGTTACCGAAGGCGGGGAGAAATGGTTTGAGGAAACCATACGTTGACTCAAAAGGGGTGTTACCGAGCTATGGAACAGACAATGAGTCAAACAACACGAACGGAAGTGCTGGCCAAGAAGC
>JACRJZ010000051.1 GCA_016219875.1 Verrucomicrobiota bacterium
CTTGGCCAGCACTTCCGTTCGTGTTGTTTGACTCATTGTCTGTTCCATAGCTCGGTAACACCCCTTTTGAGTCAACGTATGGTTTCCTCAAACCATTTCTCCCCGCCTTCGGTAACAATCTTTTTGAGTCAATTCGGTGGTCCTGCAGACCGCGGAAGTTGCTTGAGCCGCGCCGCGCTCTCCGCACAATACGCCGCCGTGCCTCTGTTGCGGAACATTCTCTGGCTGACGCTGGCCGCCTGGCTGGCCGTGGGCTGCGCGACGACGAAAGTCGAGCCGGTCGCGGTCACGGAAGTGGCGTTGCCGGAGTCCAAGCCGTTCGCCGTGTCTTCGCAGACCGTCGATACGAACGCGCTCCTCGCCGTCCCGCCGTCCGCTGTAGCGCGTCCGCCGACCCCGACAAATCCGCCCTCTCCCAATCTGCAATCCGCCATCCGCAATCTGCAATCTCCCGTCGCGCCGTCCACCGCCTGGGTGCCGTTGGCGAACTGGTGCGTCGCCAACAACCTCGGCCAGCCGCAGAAGATCGGGGCCAATCAGTTCGCGGCCGCCACGCGCGGCGGCGCGCTGGTGGTGCAGGCGGGCAGCCAGGTGGCGCGCTGGGAGGGCACGCAACTCTGGCTGGGCTACGCCCCGCGCGTGAGCAAAGGCCAGGCGCTTCTCCACTGGCTGGACATCCAGAAGACCCTGGACCCGCTGTTGCATCGCAGCGCGCCGGCCCCGAAGCCGGGGCGCGTGCTGGTCCTCGATGCCGGCCACGGCGGCGCGGACAGCGGCACGCACGGGACGGCGCGGCAGTTGGAGAAGCACTTCACGCTGGACTGGGCCTTGCGCGCCGAGCCGTTGCTGCGCTCGAACGGCTGGACGGTCTTCCTCACGCGCACGGTGGATCAGGACGTGCCGCTGACCAACCGCCTGGCCTTGGCCGACCGCGTGGGGGCCGATCTGTTCCTGAGCCTGCATTTCAACGGGCTGGCCGCACAGGCGCGCCACTCCGGCATCGAAACCTTCTGCCTCACTCCAGCGGGAATGCCGTCCAGCGTGACGCGCGGCTACGAGGACGATCCGCGGCAGGAGTTCCCCAACAACGCCTACGACCGCGAGAACCTGCAAGTCGCCTTTCGCCTGCATCGCGAGGTGCTCACGGCCACGCGGGCGGCGGACGGCGCGGTGCGGCGGGCGCGGTTCATGGGCGTGCTGCGCGGGCAACGCCGGCCCGCTGTCTTGATCGAAGGCGGTTTCCTCTCAAACCCGGAAGAGGCGCGCCGCATCAGCACCGCCGCCTACCGGCAGAAACTGGCCGAGGCGCTGGCGAGGGCGCTGCCATGAAGGTTGACAGGTTGAAGGTGGAAGGCGGCAAGTCGGGCGAAGCGCCTGCCTCTGGACCTTACGCTCCCGCCTCCCACCGAGGCAATCACGTCCTCGTCACGGGAGGCGCGGGCTTCATTGGATCCCATCTCGTCGAGCGCTTGCTGGCCGATGGCAAGCGCGTGGTGGTGATCGACGATTGTTCGACCGGTTCGTTGGACAACCTGAGCGGAGTCCGCAGCCACCCGCGGCTCACGTTGATCGTCAGCCCAGTCTCACAGTGCAAGCGGCTGCCGGACTTGGTGGCGCGGGCAGAGTCGATCTACCACCTGGCCGCCGTCGTCGGCGTCCAACTGGTGACGCAATCCTCGCTGCGCGCGCTGCAAACGAACCTGCGGGAAACGGAGTGCTTGCTCGAACTGGCGGCCCGGCAGGGCGTGCCCTTCCTGCTCACGTCCAGTTCAGAAGTCTATGGCCGCAGCCGGAAGGCTGCCTTCGCCGAGACGGACGATCTGGTCATCGGCCCGCCGAACCTGGCGCGCTGGAGCTACGCCTGCTCCAAGCTGGCGGACGAGTTTCTCGCCCTGGCCTACGCGCGCGAGCACGGGTTGCCAGTGGTGATCGCGCGGTTGTTCAACACGGTCGGGCCGCGGCAGACTGGGCGTTACGGCATGGTGCTGCCGCGCTTTATCGGGGCCGCGCGGGCGGGAAGGCCGTTGCGCGTGTTCGGCACGGGCCGGCAGACGCGCTGTTTCTGCTGGATCGGCGACGCGGTGGAAGCCTTGGTGCAGTTGCAGACTTCGCCGACGGCGCGCGGGCAAGTGTTCAACGTGGGCGGCACGGAGGAGATCAGCATTGGGGCGCTGGCCCGGCTGGTGATGCGGACGCTGCGCTCCCAATCCCGCCTCGAGTTCGTGCCCTACGCTCGCGCCTGCGGCCCCGGCTTTGAGGACATGCGGCGGCGGCGGCCGGTGGTGTCGAAGCTGGCGCGCACGGTGGGGTTTCGTCCGCGTACGCGGCTGCGTGAAATCATCCGAAGGACGGCGGAAGCTCACCTCTCCTGAGCCGCAATCAGCATTCTGGACGGCCGAGGAATTCGGACGAATCCAGCGACGCCGGGTCAGGGGACCCGGCCTACAACCGCGACGCATTTTGCAGGCCCAGTGCTCTCACCCGGCGGCCCGCCCCGCCTGGTCCAGCCAGTACTTCAGCCCGCGTGCCACGCCGTGGCCCCAAGGCTGGTGACTCACGTAGCCGCCTTGCTGGAGCACCAGTTCCTTCACCTGCGGGACCGCGTTGTCCGGCGCGACGAGGCAGTGGGCCACGTCGCGCGAGAGCATCTGCACGTCGTTCAGGTGATCGCCCGCGGCGAACGTTTCCTCCGGCTTCACGCCAAGCCGGCGCGCGATTTCCGCCAACGCCGTGCCTTTGTTGAATTCCGCGTGGTTGAACCGGGCATAAACATCGTTCCGCATCACGGCCAGCCCCGGCACTTCGCCGCAGTAGTCCTGGAGAAAAGCCTGGATGGCGTCCATTCCGGCATTGCTCTCGGCGATCACACAGAACGGCGAAAACGCGTCCTCATAGACCATCGCCGGGTAACGTCCGTTGACCCAGGCGGTGAGCCGGCGCACGTCGCGGCGCACGCGGTCGAACAACTCGGCGTGGAGGCGGCGGCAGCGGTGGTTCCAGTCGGCGAGATCGACGTATTGCGCGCCGGTGTGCCGGTAAATCTCGCGCTCCACCACCACGGTGAAGTCCGGCTTGATGCGCAACCGCGCCCGCGCCACGGCTTCAAGCAGCCCGGCCAAGTCCCGGCCTGTGTTGATGACCCACTGCGCGCCGCGCGATTGAAGATCGCCGATCAGCGCCTGCAGATCATCCGGCACCGGCGGGTCTTCGTGGTCCGCGTGCAGGGTGCCGTCGAAATCGGTGGAGATGAGTTTGATCAAGGTTCGTGGCTCGTTGACGGTGGTTCGTTGTTTCTGTCCGTTGGAACGCTGGCGACGAATGCTGGCCGCCACGAACCTCGAACAACAAACAACTGACAAACCCCATCAATCATGCCATAGCCTTCCCTGTCAAAACGATTATGACGCACCAGGACCAATACGACGACGCGATGTTCGACTACAGCAGGGGCGACTTCGACTCCGCCATCACGAAGCTGAACGCCATCCTCGCCGCCGACCCCAGCCACTTCGACGCGCAACTCTCCGTGGCGATGTGTTTCTATCGCCAAGGCGACTTCGCCACCGCCATCACCGAAGGCCACAAGGCCGAGGCCCTCCAGCCGAAGGAGCAACTGGTCCACACGAACCTCTCGCTCTTCTACATGAAAGCCGGCGACAAAACGAAAGCCGAACACCACGGCGTCCAGGCGCGCGTCGCCGGCTGGCGCGAGAACATGGCCCCGTCACCCGCGCCGCCGGGCAGTGATCCTCAATTGTCGATGGCCCCGTCAGCGCCGCCACCAAAGCCAACTCCAAAGCTTTCGAGCATGCCGTGGAAGAAGAAGGAGCAAGGATGAAACGCTGAAACGCGGAGCCTTTCTGCGTTCGCTGCGAGGAACTGTTCGACCTCCGAGCGGCGATGGGCACACCGCAACGATCAACGCGTGCCGTTCACGAGCCAGAGGCGGGCTGGCTCGGCATCGAACGAGGCCGCCAGGAAGTGTTCTCAAAGAGTGTTCTCAAAGGGCTTGCATCGCCTCTCCGGCTTGTGGCACCGTCTGCCCGTGTTTGAGACGAAGACGAACATCGCGACCGCCGATGCGTGTCTGGGCGTAAGGCTGCCTGCCACGCTTCCAGAGTCCGCGCACGCGCTCGCCGCGTCGATCGAACACTGCTTGTCTCGGTTGGACTGGTTGCGGGATGGCTGACAGCCTCGCGACGGACTGCGCTCGCGGCGTGGCACGACGCCGATGGAGTCCAGGAGTGGCGCACAGGGACAAGCAGGAAGCCGGGCAGCGCGCGTTTTCATGGGTTGGCTGGGTAGCTCAGTCGGTAGAGCAGAGGACTGAAAATCCTTGTGTCGGCGGTTCAATTCCGTCCCCAGCCACCACAAATCAACAACCGAAAATCCGGCGGGAAAGCCGCTTCTGGACAAGAGGAGCCTCGCAGCATCTTTCTTCGCACTCCTGGAGTCGTTTCGACAACAATGCCTGCTCTGACTTCACGTCGGTAAACTGAAGTGCTTGGCGCAGATGGTCGGCGGCGGACGGGAAATCCTCCAGTTGCGCCTCAAACTCGGCCAGCACGGCGTAGAGCAGGTGGTAGGAAGCCAACGCGGGTTGGTCTTTGATCGCCTCGATCGTCTCCAGACCGGCTTCGGGGCCATGCACCTGCGCGTGGGCGACGGCGCGATTTAGCGCGATGACGGGGGAATCGTCGAGTTCCACCAACCGGTCGTAAAGCGAGAGTATTTGCGGCCAGTCCGTGGAGTCGTAGTCCGCCGCGGCGCAGTGGCAGGCGGCGATGCCCGCCTGGAGATGATACGGCGTAAGTTCAGAACCGGCGGCGGACTGCGACAGGTAGAACATGCCGTGGCCGATCATCGCTTTATCCCAAGCGGACCGGTCCTGCTCCTTGAGCAGAAGGAGATGTCCGTCGGTATCTGTGCGCGCGGAGAGTCGCGCCGCGTTGAACAGCATCAGCGCGGCGAGCGCGTGGACGCGCGGCTGGCTGCCCGCCGGATGTTGCGCCAGCAGCGTCGTCAGGCGAATCGCTTCGTGACAAAGTTCCTCGCGCACCAAGCGGTCGCCGCTCGACGCCTTGTAGCCTTCGTTGAAGAGCAGGTAGAGCGTTTGCAGCACGCCATCGAGCCGGGCGGATAATTCCTCGCCGCTCGGAATCTCGAACGGAATCTTCAGCTCCTGGATCCGTTGCCGCGCGCGCGTCAGTCGCTTGGCAATGGCGGCCTCCGTGGTCAAGAAGGCTTTCGCGATTTCGGCGGGGCTGAATCCGCACAGGGTCTTCAAAGCGAGCGCGGTTTGGGATTCCTGCGGGACGAGCGGATGGCAGCACGCGAACATGAGTCGCAGGCGGTCGTCTTGGATTTCCTGATCGAAAGCGGCCGCATTGTCGGGGCGCACGTCGGCCGACCACTGTTCGACGAACGCGATGATCTGCGGTTGCTTGTCGTGGAAGAGCCTTTCGCGCCGGATCAAATCGAGCGCGAGGTTCTTGGCCGTCTGCGTGAGCCAGGCCGCGGGATTCTTCGGGATGCCGTAGTAAGGCCACGTTTGCAGCGCGCGGATGAGCGCTTCCTGCACCACGTCCTCGGCCCATTGCAGCCGGTCGATGCCGAAGAGGCCGGTGAGGACGGAGACGAGCTTGCCCGCTTCGTGACGGAAGAGATGTTCCGCGAGTTGGAAAACATCACCGGTCGAAGGCGAATCGTTCTGGTTGGGGTGCAGACTCACACGAGCAACGTGCAAAAGCGTAGCAGCCGACGTAAGGAGGCTCTGATCGTCTGGAAGAGAGCCTCGTTTCCGCGGCTGCTACCGATTCTCCGTCGCCTGACGTACTCAAGCCGTCGCTTCGGCCAGTTCCTCGGCGTGAGTCTCATTGCACATGGCGCGTTCCTTCACAGCGCACATTTCAGCGACGGGGCGGACTTCGACGACGCAGCCATATTCGAGACCCGGACATTGCTGGGCAATGGCGACGGCTTCCTCCTCGTTCGCCACCTGGAGATAGAAGTACCCGCCGATGGCTTCCTTCGACTCGGCGAAGGGCCCGTCGGCCACGATGCGGCCCTTCTTCCCGGAGACGAGCTTGCCTTCGTCGCGCAGAGGGTGGCCGCCCGTGGCCTTTCCCTCCTGCATCAGCCGCTCGAACCAGGCGTACCAGTCAGACACGACCTTTTGGATTTGCGCCGGCGAGAGTTCTTTGTCCCAGTTGGTGCCGCGAAAGAGCAGCAAGTAATCTGAGTTCGTGGTTGGTGAGTTCATAGTTCGTTGTTCGTTGTTGTTTCAGTTCAACCCGACGACGAATGAGCCTGGGGCTTCAGGACATTCATTCTGCCTTGGCGCTCATTGAGGACGGGTTCACTCGCTTGAGCGTGGTGGGATGATCGGGCATCTCCTTCCCTTCCATGATCGCCTTGCAGCTCGTCGTGATCGTGTCCACGTCGTCGAACGTGATCGTCAACGCGTGCATGTGCGACTCCTTCTTGGGATTGATCCCGCAAGACTTGTCGAAGTCGAACTTCAGCGTCTTGCTGTCCGACGACTTGAGGCGCATGGCCGGCCGGTTGCCCAACATGCAGTAATGCGTCAGGGCCAGCTTGCCGTCCTTGTCGAAATACATCGTCACCATTTCGTTCGGCGTGCCGGCAAAGACCCGTTCCTCCACCACGCTGCCCGCCGCCAGCAACCGGTATTGCACCGTCAGGTCGATTGGCCCCTGGCCCATGTCGGTCTTCCCTTGCCAGGTGCCGACCAGCGTTTTCATGCGCTCGAATTCGGGCGAACTTGGCTTGGACTTGGCTGGCTCCTCCGCGTGCAACCACACGGCCGTGGCCAGCAACATTGTTCCGCAGACTGAACTGATTCTCGTTTTCATTGTCTCTATTTCGTTTTCGGTTTTTCGGTCACTTGACCGAGTTTCACCAATACGACGAACGGGCGGGTGCGTCCAGGACAGGAGGCTTTGTTTTTTTACAGAGGACCTTTTGCGTCGGGCAGCTTGCTCCACGCACCGCAATGGACAAATAACGCTGCCTTGCGTTTGCCGCCCGGCCGAACTAAAACACGCCCGGTTCCCGAGGCGTCGCCGCAAGGAATCACGACACGGAAGCCAGCGCGAAGATGAATTTCAGGTCGTCCAGACATGCGGAAACCGATTTACGGCTGCGGAAGATTCCCGCTGTCGTGAGCGTGTTGGAGTGGGAGTTTGCTTCCCAGCCCTGCAGTGTGTCGCTCTTGAGAACAATTATCGCTATCGCGACAGGCGGTGAGCGGCAGGTCCATGCCCCCGACGGTCTGACACAAAAGGACACCAGAATCGTGGAGGAAGGCTGTACATGAAGCTGCCCAACGCACACTTGGCCACGGTGCCGGAGCAGAAGGTGATCCGCTATTTGCTCAACCCCGCCCATCCGGCGGGCGGAAGCAAAGCGTCATTTTTTCTGCGCTTCGGCTTCACGGTGGCCGAGTGGCAAAGGCTGGTGGGGGCGTTGCTCCGCCATGCACGGGAAAACGAGGTGTCCGCGTCGGAGCAGACTCGGCACGGCACACGTTACGTCGTGGACGGCCCGTTGCTCGCGCCCGACGGCACGGTGTTGAATGTCCGCACCGCTTGGTATATCAATCCCGGGGCTGATGTGCCGCGCTTCGTGACCGCACACCCGCTGCCAAAACTATGAACGAGATCAAAGAACTTGAGGCCGTGGCTCTGACGTGCGACCTGCCGCAGCACGGGCTACAGCGCGGGGACGTGGGGACAGCGGTGCTCGTGCATGGCGACGGCGTCGCCTTCGATGTGGAGTTCGTAGGCTACGATGGCCATACCATCGCGCTGCTGACGTTGGAGCGGGACCAAGTGCGGTCGCTCCGCGTCGGCGATATTCCTCATGCCCGCGAGCCGGCGGCGGCCTGAGCACGACGCACCGGAGGGGGAGATTGACTCAACGCGGGGAACAATCGGCGGGTGGCGCTCAAGCCTCCACCAGCACCTTGAACCCGCCGTAGAGCATCCGGCTGCAATCAAACGGTATGGCCTTGGGATCGCACATCCCGGCGATGCGCGGGTCTTTCATGACCTTGGCGTTGACGCGGTCGCGATGGGCGCGCGACTTGAAGACGATGTAGGAGAACATCACCGTCTCGCCGGGTTTGGTTTTGATCACCCGCGGGAAAGGCGCGCCCGTCTTTGTGTCCAGGTCATCGCCGACGCACTCGCGGAATTCGAGTGCGCCGTGTTCGCGCCAAATCTTTCCCGCCTTCTGGGCCATCCGGCGGTAGGCGGGCAGGTTCTTCTTGGGAACGGGCAAGACAAAGCCATCAACGTACGGCATGAGTCCTCCTGGGTTGGGGGTTTGTGGTTTTCATTGTTTCATTTGTTTCTGGTGATGGGTCCGGGCTTGGCGCGCCGGAAGCTTTCTCGCTGAAGATCACGCGATCGAGGGAGAATCGTCCCGGTCCGGCCAGGAGAAAGAACACCGCCAAGCAGAAATACACACTGGCCGGTTCGTAGGAACCGCTGCCGGGTCCCTTGGCCACGAAGGGGTCGTGAAGCACGAAGGCGTGCAGCGAGACCGCCACCGTCATCGTGCAAGCGATGCCGAACGAAGCCAGGGGCGTGAGCAGGCCGAGCATCCAGGCCAGTCCGCCGCCGAACTCGGAAATGGCCGCGAGCAGTTGGAAGAAGCCGGGGACATTGGCGTCGGGGCCCATCCAGCCGAGCGGGTTTTGAATCTTCCCGTAGCCGTGGAACACGAACGCCAGCCCCACGACCAGTCGCAGAATGAGCAGGCCGGCAGACACGCGCGCGGACAGGCGAAGCGGTTTGAAAAGGTTGGCGAGGTTCATGGCTTTCCAGCGATGCTGACCGTCGCTTCGTTATTCTTCGCCGCGGTTTCCGCCACCGACTTCATCGCCGCCAAGCCCTGGTCGAACTGGCCGCCGACCATCTTGTCGCAGTTCATGAACAGGCCCATCGCTTTCGCCATGAAATTGTTTTTGCCTGACATTGTCCACGTCACAGCGGTTTGGTCGCCCTGGGGCTGGAAGGTGAACTCGGTCGTGCAGATCCCGGCGAACGGCTTCACGAACTCAAGGTTGAACCGGATGAACTCGTTCGGCCGGCACTCGGTGATGGTCATGCGGCCTTCGCCGACATTCTTGTTCCCAGACCAGCCGTATGCGGCACCGGTTCCGGCGGGCGGGCCTTCGTAGGTTTGCTTCATTGCGGGGTCGAGCTTCCCCCACGGCGACCACGCCTCCCATTTGCGCAGCTCGTTCACCTGCGCGAAGACGACGGATGGAGGCGCGGAGACGGCTGCGGTGCGCGTGACGCGGAAGTCCGCGGGCCGCGTGGCCACGAGGATGACAAAGCCGACGATGACGACGGCGGCAGTGATGAGGATTGTTTTCAACACAGGTTTTCGATGGATGGTTGTTAGCACACTTTTGCCAGGCTCAGCCCCCAGCCATGGCGCCCACGATCAGAAAAGGCTCCGCGCCGGACTCAACCGCGTCAGGCAGCTTGGTCTCCGGAGGTTCGTTGGACAGGTCCTCTTTGCAGGCGAAGAACCGGACGAACGGCCGGCGCCGTAGGGTGACGTGGTCGCGGATCGTCCCGCGCAGCACCGGATGGCGCGCCTCAAGCGCGTCGAGCACCGAGCGCAGCGTGACGGAACTTGCGGTCTCCAGTTGGACCTCGCCGTCCACGCGCGCGAGATTCCGCAAGTGATAGGGAAGCACGACGCGTATCATGAGATCTGGTCTCCGAGTTTGTTCGTGGTTCGTTCCCATCGCCACACACGGCCATCTTCAGGATCAACAACCTCACCGACTCTGGCGAACCCGTTCTTCGTCAGGACGCGTGTCGAAGCGTTGGCTGTCGGGAGCGTGTGCGCCCGAAGCGCACGCACGCGAGGGTCGCTGACGGCAAAGTTGATGAGGGCCTGCGCCGCTTCCGTGGCATAGCCCCGGCCTTCGAACGCCGAGACGATGCCGTAGCCAATCTCCACCATCCCTTCATCGTCGGGCGGTCCCTTGAAGCCTGCGCCGCCGATGACCAAATTGTGCTCGCGATGGATGACCGCAAAGCCAAAGCGCCACGGATCAGCCCCGTTGGCCTCGCGTAACTGCGCGAGAAACCGGGGTGAAACCTCCACGAGGAAGTTACGGAGACCCTCTGCTGCGCGCACTCCGAAGCTGCGCTCGAATTGTTCCGATCCCTCAATCATCGCGAGCCAATGCTGCGGCGCATAGGAGCGCAGTCGCAGACGAAGGGTGCTGATCGTCAGTTGACCTCGAGACTGTGGTTGCGTCGCTGTCATGGCAATGTCTGGACCTCGACCGAATAGACCGCCGGCAAGTCCCGGACGATGGAGTTCCACGAGTCGCCGCTGTCGGCCGACACATAGACCTGTCCGCCGGTAGTGCCGAAGTACACGCCGCACGGTTCGAGCAAATCGACGCACGAGGCATCGCGCAGCACGTTGACGTAACAATCCTTTTGCGGCAGGCCTTTCGTGAGCGGTTCCCAGTCGTTGCCGCCCGTCCGGCTGCGATACACGCGCAGCTTGCCGTCCGGCGGGAAATGCTCGGAGTCGCTCTTGATCGGGACGACGTAGATGGTTTCCGGTTCGTGCGCGTGAACTTCGATCGGGAAGCCGAAGTCGGTCGGCAGGTTTCCGCTGACCTCGCGCCACTGCTCGCCCGCGTTGTCGGTGCGCATCACGTCCCAGTGCTTCTGCATGAACAGCACGTCCGGGCGCGACGGATGCAGGGCGATGCGATGGACACAGTGGCCGACCTCCGCATCGGGATCAGGAAGCTCGTAATTGGATTTCAGCCCGCGGTTCACGGGCTTCCACGTTTTGCCGCCGTCGTCGGTGCGGAAAGCGCCGGCCGCCGAAATGGCGATGTAAATCCGGTTCGCATTCTTCGGATCGAGCAGGATGGTGTGCAAACCCATGCCACCTGCGCCTGGCTGCCAGAGCGGTCCCTTGGCGCCGCGCAAACCGGGAAATTCCCGCCACGTCTTGCCACCATCCGTCGTTTTGAAAAGCGCCGCGTCCTCCGCTCCGGCATAGACCGTGTCGGGATCAGTCAGCGACGGTTCAAGGTGCCAGATGCGTTTGAACTCCCACGGATGCTGCGTGCCGTCGTACCACTTGTGCGTGCCCACCTCGCCCTCGTAAACGAACATGTTGCTCTGCCCTTTGGGCATGCCGTCCGGCCCCATCAAATCTTCGGGTTTGGTTCCGGGCGGGTTCCACGTCTTGCCGCCATCGTCCGAACGCTGAATGATCTGGCCGAACCAACTGCTCGTCTGGGAGGCATAGATGCGGTTCGGGTCCACGGGCGAACCTTTCAGGTGATACATCTCCCAGCCCGCGAAATGTGGCCCGCTGACTTCCCAATTCTGGCGCTTGCCGTCGGCGGTCAGGACGAACGCGCCTTTCTTCGTGCCGACCAGGACTCGGATTTTGCTCATGGTTTTGCTTCGTTGTTGGATGTTGATGACAGACCTTTCGCGCGCCGTTTCAGCACGCTCGGGCGGGGAACGGTCTGGCTTTGGCCACTGGCCGCGAGTTCACGCGCCATCTGCAGAACTCGACCAGTGGTCCTCCAGTTGCGGGCCGTGCCGAGAACCCCCAGGCGTTTCTCGATTTGCCGGGCTGCCTTGGATCGGCCAATGCCTGCCGGCGCGAAAAAGTAAAAGACTCGTCCGTTGAGCGAAAACTGTTCGCCGTCCGCACAAAGCCTCGCCAGCGCGGTCAAGTCGGGCTGGCCGGGCGTCGAGGCGAGGAACATCAAGTGCAGCGCCCGAGGATCGGCATCCGCGTCAGGATATGGATTTGCGGCAACGGCTTTTTCCAATTCCTCCAGGCGCAAGAGGATCACCTCGGGCGCGAAGCCGAGACTTCGTTGGATACTGGCCTTGATCCTGTCAGGGAATCCGGCGGCGTCCCCGGCGTCAGCCTGAAACACCGCGTTCCCGCTTTGAATGTAGGTCCTGACGCGGCCGGCGCCCGCGGACTCCAGGAACCGGAGAAAATCCTTCATCGGCAGCGAATTCGCGCCGACGACGTTCACACCGCGGAGCAGAACGATGAAGGTCTCCGTCATTTCACGTTCAGGAATTCGCCTTTGCTTGCCGGTTCTCATTCGGTCTGTGCCCCAGAAATCAACGCGGCTATTGTCCGCGTAGCGGTCGGCCGATTTCCCAATGGTGTCCGAAGGGATCAACGATGCGCCCGAGACGCCAGCAATGGGCATCGGCAACCGGCGCAACCTCGGTCGCGCCCGCCCGCACGGCCTGTGCGCACACCGCGGCGGGGTCTTCCACAATCAGGAGCATTCGCACCGAGCATCCGCCCAGCGATTCGGGGCTGAAGTTGAGGTGCTGCGGCGATTCTTCCGCGACCCAGAATTCCGCGCCGGATACCGACAGTTGAGCGACGCCACCGCCGTCAACGCGGTACAACTCGCGCGCGCCGAACGCCGACTTGTAGAAATCAATCGCTCGCGCCCAGTTCCTGACGGACAGCGTGGCGGTCACGGACGTTCGGAAACCGTCGGGTGACATGGGAAGACTCACGCGCTTATTTCTGCCCCGGCGGCATCACATTGATCATCCAACCCACGCCGAAACGGTCCGCCACCATCCCGAAGCGCGGCGACCAGAACGTCTTCGTCAGCGGCATTCGCACCTGGCCGCCGTCGGCCAGCGCGGCGAAAACGCGGTCCGCCTCGGCCTCGCTGGGAACCAAGAGCGAGAGGGAGAAACCCTGGAAGTTTGGTTTCTCGGCGGCGCAGCCGTCGGAGGCCATGACCGTCGTCTCGCCAACGCGGAAGCTGGTGTGCATGATCTTGTTCTCGAAGCCGGGCGGGACCATGCCGGGCTGGGCCGGTTCCGGGCTGTCCTTGAAGCGCATCATCATCTCGACTTCGGCGCCGAGGGCCTGGCGGTAGAAGTCCACGGCTTGTTCGCAAAGCCCATTGAAGAAGAGATAGGGTTGAATGACTCGGTTGTAGTTGGTTGTGCTCATTGTCTAATTTCCTTTCGCGGCCTGCTCCAATTGCTGGATGTCGAGCTTGACCATCTTGAGCATGGCTTTCATGACGCGCTGCGATTTCGCGGTGTCCTGGTCGCTCAACAACTCGCCCAAAACGGTGGGCACGATCTGCCACGAGAGTCCGTACTTGTCTTGGAGCCAGCCGCACTGGACTTCTTTGCCGCCGGCGGAGAGCTTCGTCCAAAACTCGTCAACCTCCGCCTGGGTCTGGCAGTTCACAACGAACGAGATGGCTTCCGTGAATTTGAAGAGCGGGCCGCCGTTGAGCGCCACGAATTCCTGACCTTCAAGCTGGAATTCGACGGTCATTACCGACCCTGCGGCTCGTCCGCTCACCTTGGCGCCCGCTTCGTCATAACGGGCAATCTTCCCGATCTTCGAGTTCTTGAAAATGGAGGTGTAGAACCTGACTGCCTCCTCGGCCTGGTTATCGAACCACAGGAATGGGGTGATCTTTTGCATATCGTCTCGTTTCAATGGAAGGCTTGGTTCCCCTTACACCGTCGCCAGGTAATCGGCAACCCGGTCCAGCGTGCCCGTCCACCTTTGGATCCCCACCACGGCATGAGGCGGTCGCGTTCCGTCCACGCCTTCCACACAAGTTCACGTGGCGCGTCGAACCCACGCGGGATAACGAAGGGTCGCTCTGTGGTTGTCATGTTCGTCAGTTGTGGTTTCAGACGATCCAAGCCCGGCTTGTTCGCCTCGGCGGCGAACGGTTTTATTTTAGCACATTCTTCGGCGGAGTCGAAAAGCAACCACCAGGTCAGCCGGGTCTTGCCGGCTTCCTCCGCGAACGTCGCCGTCAACTGGAATCGCGGTCTTGAAACATGCTGCAGGACGATCCGCTCAGGTTTCACGATCTCCGAGCCGTTTCCAATGACTCGGCTACCTTCTCCGCTTCCCGTGGCGAACAGACGGTGCCTGGAAGCGGCGGCCGGTCCAGAAAATGGCGCTCGCGGTTTCTGCTGAGCTTGAGTCTGCCGCGCCTCTCGGCCCCTCAACGCAAACCCGTTAACCGGCGCTCGGTGAAGCGGTTGGCGCTGAATTCCACTTTGTCCGGCAGCCCCGGCCAGCATGGACAAACTGTTTTCACAACGGTCCCACTCGAACCGAAGCTTTGACACTCGCGTGCTCGCGCTCCGTTGAATCTGCGGGACGCACCGTGTACGCGCCCACCGCCGCCGGCACGATGAACGTCTCCGCGTAATGCACCACGAACGGTGTGAAGGCGCCATCGGGGCTTTCCACCACGGCTTCGTCGCCTTCCACAAGGTTCAACACGTTCACGCTGCCGCGTTCGAGTCCGCCGGTGTGATGCGGCACGCGCCCGGTGAACCAGTGCCGCCGCGTCTCGATGAACTCGCGCCCGTGCAGGCCCGTGCGTTCTTCGCGCCAGCCTTCGCCACGGCCCAGCGGTGTGATACGATTGATGAGTTGCTCGCGCACCCAGTCTGTCGTGCGGTCCCACTGAAGGTTCGCGAGGCCGTGTTCCAGGTGGATCGGACGCGGCTTGCCATCCAGGCCGAGCCGGCCCCAGTCCCACATCTTGAAGGTGAAGATGTAGGGCGTGGCACTGATCTCCAGCACCATGCTGTTCTTGCCCGAACAATGACACGTGCCGGCGGGAATGAGGAAGTGATCGTGCTTCTTGGCGGGCCAGCGATTGACGTAGCGCTCGTCTGGGAACGGCGCGTCACCCGTTTGCGCGGCCTGCAAGTCGCACACCAGCGCCTCACGGTCCACGCCTTCCTTCAGGCCGAGATAGACGCAGGCGTCCGGGGCGGCGTCGAGCAGGTAATAGCTTTCATCCTGCGTGTAGTGCATCCCGAACTTCTGCTGGATGTATTCCGTGAGCGGATGGACTTGGAAGCTCAGGTTGCCGCCGCCCATCGTGTCGAGAAAGTCGAAGCGGATCGGGAACTCGTCGCCGAAGCGCGCATGAACCGGGTCGCCGAGCAACGCGCGCGGCTGATCGAAGACCAGGTTGATGGCAGGAATCTCGACGCGATGCGAACCGAAGCCGAGCCGCAACGAATTCTCTTCCGGCACGCAATCGAAGCACCAAGCGTAGTTCACCGCCGAACGGTCGAGGTCGCAAACCTCCTTCATCCACTGCCCGCCCCACGGGCCAGGATCGAAGAGTGGTACCACGCGGAACGGCCGCCGCACCGCCTCCGCCAATCCGCGCCGCACTGCTTCGCCCTCGGCCAGCTTCGGCTCGCGCGGGTTGTTCGTGTCGAGGAGGAAATCGAATTGACGCAGCAGCGGTTTCTTCCAGCGGTCGGCCACGCGCCAGTCGATGAAGAATGCGCGCTTGTATTTGAGGCCGGGCGACTGCGCGGCGTTGCTCACGCCCAGATTGCCGATCTCCTTTCGGCGTTGGCGCTGCTGGATTTCCCACCGCGCCAGGTCGGCATAGACCAACACGTCGCCTTCCGCGATGAGCCGTGCGCCGACGCCGACGACCAAGACAAGCCCTGCTTTGATCGCTTGGACTTGTTGCTTCAACACTGCAACTTGGCCCGCATCGAAGAACTGCGGCAGCGTGAGGTTGCTGAGGTAGCCGAAGACGGGATCGTCGCCGCCAAGGAAAGGCGCGCAGAGACGGTTGATTTCAGCCTCCGACTTAAGCGCGTCCGTAGCGCGGATGGCGAGCGCCGGTTTTAGTTCGCGTGACAGAGCCTGCAGTATGTCTGCCTCAAACACGCCTGGATAACACTCAACCGTGATGACTGTCTTCGTCCGCCCTCGCTGGCGGACCGCCTCGCGCAAACGCCGGCCAATTGGTTCCCAGCCCACGACGCACGCCGCGTCGCTATTTGGCACGGCCACGAACGGGAACTTGTCGTAGTTGGAGTGGCGCATGGTCATTCACCCTTGGCCGGGCGCTTGAAGTCATCTTCGTAGCGCGAGATGTCGCCCTGCTGCCAATTGCCGAAAGCCACCTCGATCACGCGCACCGGCCGGTCGCCTTGGCAGGAGAGGCGATGCTTCTCGTTGGCGGGAATCCAGATTTCGTCGCCGGCACGATGCGCGCGGATTTCCCCGCCCACCTGCACGACCGCGCCGTCGTCGAGCACGATCCACAGTTCCGCGCGACCGGTGTGCGATTGCAGGCTCAGGCGCTGGCCGGGCTGCACGGTCATCAGGCTCACGGTGCAGGCGCGGTTGAAAGCGTATTGCTTAAACGATCCCCACGGACGTTCCACGAAGGTGACCGGTGGTTTCCCGGAGGGAATGGGTTCGGGGTTCATCGGTTTGCAATTAATGTCTTCAGGGTTCATAGCGGGACATCGCTGGAGAGAGTTTGCGCGCTGGAGCAACCGATGGCAAGTGGGGCCGTCGCGGCAGAGGGGCCGTCGCGGCTGGAGGACGGGAAACACTTTCGACGTTGCGGAATAGCCGATGGCCGATAGCCAAGAGCCGATTGCGAAAAGCGAATCTGCCTGGCCCAGGCGCTTTCGGCACCCAGGCGCCTCGGCTATTGGCTATTTGCGATTGGCTATTGCTCCAGCACCGTTTCACCACGCGCCGCACGAGCTTCCGGTGAGTTGAACAGCGGGTGTTCGGGTTTCAGGTTGCGCAGGAAGCTCAAACGGAATTCGCGCGCCTTGTCCGCCACCTGTCGCTGTTCGCGCCCTTTGCTGGTCAGATGCCGTTTGCCTTGGACCGGCGAATCCTCTATGGACCCGGCCCAGGCCGTGAGCTGGCGCGCGCACGACTCGGCCAGCAGCCGAATCTCCTGCAAGTCCCGCACGATGCGCTTGAGCTTGGGCCGATCCTTGACCACCGCCATCATGGACCGCACTTCGCCCGACGAGCCGCGGGCGATGGCGAGGAACGAGAGCAACTCGTTCGTCGTCACGCGTTCGAAGCCCTCGGCGACATTGTTGGAAACCGAGAGCGCGGCGCGGTCGAGCTGGTTGCGAAAGCCCGGCGTGAGCGGCACGTCCGGCTGCTCCAGCAGGTCGAGCACGCGATTGTAGAGCCGCGCCGCCTCCTGCCACACGGGCAGGTCTTCGAAGTGCTGGTATTTGGGCATACAGGCTGGTCCCTTCTCGTGGTTTTCGTTGGTGTGCTTTTCGGTGCTGCGGGCGCCAGTGTAATCGCCAATCGCAAATAGCCAATCGCCAAGGCGCCCGGGCCATTCATCGGCTATCGGCGATTGGCTATTCTCAGCAGCGACGCCAACTTTTCACGGCTGGTTTGTTCCAGAACAGGAACAGAAATCATCACGAAACCGCGCTGCGTTCCAACAGGACCGGCTGGCCGTCCTGTTCGATCAAGACCTTGCGGAAGTTGCGCGTGGCGAGGGCGCCGTAATCATGGCCCGCCGCCGCCGGGTAAATGCCGAGATAAACCAGCGGCTCGCGGCCCGTGTTGATGGTGCGGTGTGCCGTGTGACCGGGGACGTACACGACGGTGTTCGCACGCAGGGGGAGCAGCCGGCTTTCGCCGGACGCTTCATCTTCCAGCAGCATGAACCCATCGCCGCGCAGGCCAACATAGACCTCCGCCGCCGGTCGCCATGCGTGGAGATGGCCCTTGGTCAGGAAGTATTCGCGGCCCACCTTGCCTGGCATCAAGACGCCCAGGCCGTAGTGGAGTTGGTCCTCGCCGTGCGCGGGTTCAAGACTCGAAACGCGGTAGAGCAACGGATTGTCCCTGGCGAGCATCGCGCGATAAGCCCGCTCGTCGGCGAAGCAGCCTTTCAAGTCGGCCAAGTGGCGCTCCGTCACTGCGCCGCCCGCAAGGCTGCCCTGGTCCAGGTTCAATCTCGAAACGATGGCCTCGGCAATCATTTTGAAAACCTCTTCAATTTGTTCAACAACTCCACGGTGACCGGCAGGCCGTCCTGCTCCATGGCCAACAGAGCTGCGCCCATGACCGGCGGCAGCAGCGGCTCATGCAGGCAGACCGCCGGCAGTTGGCGACGGATGGCTTCCTCGACCTTCCGCCGGTAAATCGTCTCTGCGGTGCCCAATCCGCCGGTGATGACCACGTCCGGATGCGGCCCGGTCGGCAGCTTGCGATGATTGGCGGCCACCATTTCGGCCAGCAGAAAGGCTCCCCGGTCGAGGATTTCGAGGGCGGCCAAATCGCCGCGGTGGGCAAGCTCAATCAATTGCGGCGCGAACGCGGCGATGTCCGAGCGGCTCAGTTTCCGGTCCTGGAGCCGCGGCAGAAGATCCGCGACCGCGTTGATGCCAAGCCACGCAAACACCCGGCCCTGCAACGGCGACTCCGCCTGCCGCCCGTCGGTCATGCGCGCCGCGGCCGCGATGGCTTCCCGGCCCAGAAAATAGCCGCTGCCTTCATCGGAAATCAGCGCCTCCCAACCTCCCGTCTGCCAAGTGCGTCCCTCCGCGTCGCGGCCGTAGCACGACGAGCCAGTGCCGACGATGAGCGCGATGCCCGGTTGGCCGCCCAGTCCGCCGGCCAGCGCGACCCGGATGTCGTGATCGACTCCGATTTTGGCGTGGCCCAGACCGCACTGGCGCGCCATGTCGCGGCAGAATTCGCGGCCCAACTCCGTGGTCACGCCCGCCATTCCGACGAAGACCGAAACACAGTTCGCCCGCTCCGCGCCCGCCTGCTGACACGCGCCGCTGATGGCCGCTTCCAGGTTGGCCCTGACCTCGTCGGCGCGGGCATGGTTGGGATTGCTGAGACCCGACTGTCCCCCGCCGGCGCAAGTGGCGTCGTCGTCCACCAGGAAAGCTCTGGTGTGAGTGCCGCCGCCGTCGATGCCGAGGTAAAAGCTCACGCGGCTGAGGCTAGACAAATCCGTGAGCGGCTGTCTAGCCATAGACCAACCATCGCCCGGTCTTCAACCGCGTGCCTGCGTTGGGCCGCGGCTGGAACCGGCATGGTCGTAGCGGCACGCACAGCCTCGTCCCGGACGACCTTGTCCGCCCCGAAGAGGTCGAGGCCTTCACGAAGAACTTCGCCACGCTCACGTGAGCGCGGAAACTTCACGGCTCTTCCCAGTGGCGGGAGCTTCCGAGTCTGCTGCGTTTTCCCGCGGTGGTCATTGCCGCCGATAAGCTCTGGCAGTCCCGTCGCAGGGTGGATGCAGGCGAGAGTCTGTGGAACGTCCTCAACAGAGTGCGTGAAACCCGAATGAAGGCGAGTCGTCGATCATCTCCGGCTCACCGGCCATGATGCTGAGGTGCGCCCGTCGGGGAACGACCATTTCCCCATGCACTCAAGTGCGGACCCTCTGACGAAAGACGATCGACGCGTTTGTCAGGGTTTGCCAGATTGCGCAGGGCCGATGATTCGCCAGAGCGCGCTGACCCGCTCCAACTCTTTCCGCTCGTCTGGATGTCGCCGGGTGAAATCGTCGAGGAACTGCCTGGCTTCGTTCTCCCGTCCGCTGCGAGCAAGCAAGTCGGCCAAACCGCCGGCCGACTCAGGGCTTCCCGGCCACAGTTGCGTGGCGATGCGATAGGCTTGTTCCGCTTCCGCGGTGAAGTTGTGCGCTGCCAGCAAGTTCGCCGCCGCCACAGCGTCGTGTGAGTACGACTCGAGCGCCGCGGGAGAACCAACTGCTTCCGGCTCCGACAAGACCTGTTGTGCCCTGCTGCGCCAATAGTCGAGGGACTGCGTCGCGCGTTCGGCGGTGAAGGCGTTCTGCCCATCCGGTGCGCCAAGTTCCATCAGCGGGCCCAGCGGCAACGCACCGGCATACGTGCCTTGAAGCGGGAACGATTCCTGGAGCGCAAAGGAGAGATGGGGATTCTTCGCCAGGAGCGCCTGCAAAAGCCGCTCGTTGATGCCCATCACGGAGACGATCCCGGAAACCTGGGCCTTTCCGTCCACGACGCGGATGTTTTCTCCGGGGCGAACCTGTTTCGGTTCGTCGGGATGCTCCTGATCGTGCTTCAGACGTTTCTCTGCGTCGGCCGCGTATTCCTCGAACGCGCGTTGGGAATCCTCCGGCGAGAGCGTGGCTAGACGGTCGTCGTACTGCAACCGGAGATACTCGAGATACCTGGCGTCGGCCAGGGCGTTCTGGGTGACGATGACGTGGCGTTCGCCGTCGCTGGTGTCGTTGAGCAATTCGGGAATCCACCGGCCATTATCCGTCCCGCCGACATAGACCATGCCGGGGCGAAGCGAGCCAAGCACCGCGTTGCCGTAGTCGAGAAGCTGCTGCGCCGGCCAAAGATGGACCTGCTCGGCCACGCCGTAAGCGTCGAGCACCGCCGACCAGAACGGGTCCAGTTCCGGCGAATGGCCTGAGCCCTCGAACTGGCCTGACCGTTTGGCCAGGATCTTGAACTGCGCGTCGATCGCGTCCCAATTCCCGGATTCCACGGCGTCGAAGAAGCGTTCGACTTCACCCGGCACTTCGACTCCGTGGCGTTGAGCCATGACGCGAGCGAACTCACGGCGTGAACGAGCGAACTGCGATAGTTTGCCGGCGACAATTTCCTCCGCCGCGGGCGCCGTGGCCGGACTGGATCGGTGGGGAAACAAGCGTGCGCGGTCAACTCCTGGAACAACGGCGGACACGGCCGCCTCCGTTGCGTCCGCAGAATCCACGATTGGAACCGGTTCGTCGTGGCGCGGAAGACGAAGCAGTCCGATGAGAAAAACCAGCGCGCTGGCGGCAATGAGGAGACCCATCCATCGCCCCTGCGCCGATGAACCGCTTTGTGGAGCTGAAACTTGGTCGAGGTGCTTTTTCATGGTCAGGCATTGGCCCGTTCATCCATAAGGACACCGCGACACAGGAAATCTGTATAACGAGAGGCAATTGCAGAACCCCGTAGCAGCCGACGTGAGGAGGCTCCAACTTCGTTGGAATCAGAGCCTCCTCACGTCGGCTGCTACGGGGTTCTGCAATCGCCTCAGATCATATCCATAAACCCGCGCCTGGATTTCAGGCACGGAGGGGCAGAACCTGACGCAGCCTGTCGCAACTGAGGGGGAAAAGACAATCGTGGAAGTGCCTGCCAGTGGTGGAGTTGGTTGCGATTGGCGCAGAGGGACGCGTACAAAGAAATGGAGCGAGCGAAGGGATTCGAACCCTCGGCCAACAATTCAGAAGCCCCTCATCCTCAGCCGGTTTCCAACTCTCCTGGACAGAGGTATACACAAATACGCGCACAGATCCCAAGCTCTCAGGATTCTAATCTGGCAAGGGTGGTCGAGGCATGGAGATCACTCAGCCAGCCGCTGAAAACCGCCATCCTCGCCATTGTTGACTCGGTGAGGACCGGGAAGGAGGAAGGCCGGTGAACTAAAGTTGCGGTCATCCAGTCATGGGAATTCTGGCAGGCCGCATCCACCAAATTCCGCCTGCGTTTTTGGCCGGACGCAGCGGGAGTAACTGCACAATGGCCAAAAGAAACAAACGAAAGGTAGATGATATGATGACAGAAATGCTTGTACTGGAAGAGGGGGAACGGTCCTTCAACTCGAAGACCGGGCCCAAGAAGGAGTACGTGGTTTCCATCCGCGACGCGGGGCAGGGCGAACGTTGCACCAACAACTTCGTCTATTCCCTGAATGACGAGGAGAAAGACCGCTAC
>JACRJZ010000054.1 GCA_016219875.1 Verrucomicrobiota bacterium
ACGAGGGAGGCCGGACTGCCACCGTGCCCCGGCTTCCTTCGCTTCCAATTTCCAGGGGCATTTGGGTAACACCACTTTTGAGTCAACCGGAGCATTTTCCGGCCTCATCTTGGGTAACACCCCCTTTTGAGTTACGGCGTGCACACGGTGGATTCGAGAATCCCTGGATCGTAGCAGCCGACGTGAGGAGGCTCTGTTTTCAAATCCGAAATCAAAACAGAGCCTCCTCACGTCGGCTGCTACGCTTTCTTGAATCAGCCCTGCGCTCCAGGATCGGATCAAGCTTGGTTTGATCCGGGACCCCAACGGTTCGGCTGGCCAGAGAATCCACCGAACCCTCGCGCCGCATCGTGAGGCGCACGATTGCCCTAACAGGAACTCGACGTCGTCGCAGGCGCGACGGCCTTCCGGCTGGACGCCATGTAGTAAAGCACCGGCACCGCCATCCGGCTGATGAGCAGCGACGCCACTTCGCCGGCCATCAGCGAGATGGCCAAGCCTTGGAAGATCGGGTCCGCCAGGATCACCGCCGCGCCCACCACCACCGCCATCGCCGTCAGCAGCATGGGGCGGAAGCGCACCGCGCCCGCGTCCACGACCGCTTCGGCCAGCGGCATCCCTTCGGCGAGGCGCAGTTCGATGAAATCCACCAGGATGATGGAATTGCGGACCACGATGCCCGCGCCGGCCATGAAGCCGATCATCGACGTGGCGGTGAAGAAGGCGTGGAGCAGTCCGTGCGCCGGGAGGATGCCGACGAGCGAAAACGGGATCGCCACCATCACCACCAACGGTGTGAGAAACGAGCGGAACCAGCCAACCATCAGCACGTAAATCAGCACGCAGACCGCGGCGAAGGCCAGACCGAGATCGCGGAAGACCTCGATGGTGATGTGCCATTCGCCGTCCCACTTCATCGAAGGCTGGGCGTCGGTGAACGGCTGGATGGCGTTCAGGATTTTCAACTTCGCGCCGTCGCCGCCAAATTCCTTCGTGTCGAGCGCGCGAAGGGCTTGGTTCATATTCAGGATGGCATAGACCGGGCTTTCCACCACGCCCGCCACGTCGCCGATGACGTAGGTCACGGGCATGAGGTTCTTGTGATAGATGCTCTTGTCCGTGATCGTGCGCTCAAGCGTGACGAGTTCGCGCAACGGCACCAGCGGCGGCGCGCCGGCGGACGCACCCGGCTCCGGCAGCGCGTTGGCGTCGCCGGAACGCACGCGCAAGGCCAACAGCTCCTCCGGCGTGGTGCGCGCCGACCGCGGCACCTCCAAAACCAGGTTCACGTCGTCCTTCTCGCGCGGCTGGTGGACCAGATCGATGGACTGGCCGCTGACTGCGATCTTGAGCGTCTGCGAAATCGTCTCCGCGCTCACGCCGTGCAGAGCGGCTTTCTCCTTGTCGATCACAAAGCGCGTCTTGGGCTGGTCGGCTTCGATGTACCAGTCCACATCAACCACGCCGGGGGTGTTCTTGAAAATCTGTTTCACCCGCTCGGCCAGCTTGAGGCGCGATGCCTCGTTTGGCCCGTAGATTTCGGCGACGAGCGTTTGGAGCACGGGCGGCCCGGGCGGCACTTCGGCCACGGCCGCGCGCGCGCCGAATCGCTCCGCGACCGCGGCCACCGCAGGGCGGACGCGCTTGGCGATGTCGTGGCTCTGGGCCTTGCGCTCGTGCTTGTTGACGAGGTTCACCTGGATGTCGGCCACGTGCGAGCCGCGGCGCATGAAGTAGTGGCGGACCAGGCCGTTGAAGTTGAACGGCGACGCCACACCCACATAAACCTGATAGTCGGTCACCTCCGGCTCGGTGCGCACGGCGGCGGCGATCTCGCGCGCGGCCTGGGCGGTGCGCTCCAGCGAACTGCCCTCCGGCATGTTGAGGATGATCTGAAACTCGCTCTTGTTGTCGAACGGCAGCATCTTCACCTTCACCCAACTGAGGCCCACTGTGGCCATTGAGGCGAGAAGGAGGAACGTGATCGCGCCGAGGAAGACGTGCCGCCACGCCGCGCGGGCGATGAGCGGTCCCATGATGCGGCGGTAGAGTTTGGTGAAGAAGTCCTCTTCGTGGGCGAAGTGGCTGGGAGGAGGGGTTGAAGGGGCGAAGGGTTGAAGGGTTGAAGAGGCTTCGGCACAATTGCCCTGCGCGTCTTTGCTCTTCAACTCTTGAACTCTTAAACCCTTCAACCCTTCAGCTTTCCCAACATACTTCTTCCCCCAGCGCAGAATCCGAATCGAGGCCCACGGCGTGACGATGAACGCAATCAGCAGCGACCAGAACATCGCCGCGCTGGAGCCGATCGGAATGGGCCGCATGTACGGCCCCATCAGCCCGCCGACGAACGCCATCGGCAACACGGCGGCGATGACGGCGAAGGTGGCCAGGATCGTCGGGTTGCCAACTTCGCTCACGGCTTCGACGGCGATCTCGCTCCAGTTGCGGCCCTTGTTGTGCGGCAGGTGGAAGTGGCGGACGATGTTCTCGACAACGACGATGGCGTCATCGACCAGGATGCCGATGCTGAAGATGAGCGCGAAAAGCGTGATGCGGTTGAGCGTGAAGCCTTGGAGGTAGAAGACCAGCAGCGTGAGCGCCAACGTCGCCGGAATGGCGATGGCCACGATCCCCGACTCGCGCCAGCCCAGCGTGAGCCAAATCAGCAAGGCCACGCCTACGACGGCGATGCCCATGTGGAGCAGGAGTTCGTTCGATTTCTCCGCTGCCGTCTCGCCGTAGTGGCGCGTGATGGCGATGCCGACGCCACTGGGGATGACGACACCTTTGAGCGTCTCGACTTTCTTGAGCACGGCGTGCGCGACGGAAATCGCATTCGCCCCGGGGCGTTTGGCGACGCTCAGCGTGACGGCGGGCTCTTCCTTGTAGCGCAGACTTTCAGTCTGCTGTATCGCGGGTTTGTAACCTGCGAGCGTTGCCGGCGGTTCCGACGCTCCTGAATTCTTCACGTTCTGCCGATTGAAAATCGGCGATACGGCAGATTGAAAATCTGCGCTACGCGACAACGACGCCTGTCCCACCCCAAACAACACATAGTTCGCCGGCTCTTCCGCGCCATCCACAATGTCCGCGACTTCGCGAAGATAAACCGGCTTGCCGCCAAACACTCCGACGACCACTTGGCCGACCTCTTCCGCGTTGCGCAGGAACGCGCCGGTTTCAATGAAGACTTCCTTGTTCTCCGTGGTCAGCCCGCCGGCGGGGTACTGGCGGTTGGCCTGTTGCAGCATCGGGATGAGGCCGACCGGGCTGAGATTGCGCGAGGCGAGCCGCACGGGATCGAGCAGCACGCGCACCTGCCGCCGCGCGCCACCAATGATCGTCGTCTCGGCCACCAGCGGCACTTGTTTCACCGCGTCATCGACCTGCGCCACGAGGCGCCGGAGGGTCAAGTGATCGTAGTCCGCGCTGTGGAACGTCAACGCGAGGATCGGCACGTCGTCGATGGACTTGGGCTTGATGAGCGGCTGCGAGACGCCATGCGGGATGCGGTCGTAATTGGCGCGGAGCTTGTCGGTGAGCTTGAGCAGGCTTTCCTCAGGATCGGAGCCGACCTTGTAGCGCACGATGGCCAGGCTCTCGCCTTCGCGCGAGGTGGAGTAGATGTATTCCACGCCGGGGATTTCCCAGAGCAGCTTCTCCATCGGACGGGTGACGCGCTCTTCGATTTCCTTCGCGCTGGAGCCGGGCATGGCGACCAGCACGTCGATCATGGGCACCTTGATTTGCGGCTCCTCCTCGCGCGGCAGCATGATGACGGCGAACGCGCCCAGCAGAACGGCCGTGACCACGATCAGCGGCGTCAGTTTCGAGTCGATGAAGGCGTGGGCGACTTTGCCGGCGAGGCCGACGGGCGATGGCGAAGATGGGGCGGACGCGGCTTTCATGCTGGGTGTGTGGAGTTGCAGAGAAAGGATTCCGGCTATCGTCTCGTTTTACGATTTACGTTTCACGTCTCACAAAACCGGCAGCGGAATTGCGTCATGCGTAAAACGTAAAACGTAAAAACCGCGCGGGTTTTGGGTCTTCTCATTTCCTCACCTCCGCCGGTTGTCCGTCGCGAAGCTGAGCGGCGCCTTCGGAAACAAGCTGTTCGCCTGGATTGAGGCCCGCGACGACTTCGATCTCGTCGCCGAGATGCTTGCCGGTTTTCACCAGGCGCATCTGGGCCTTGCCGTTAACGACCACAAACGCGATCTCCATCTGGCCTCGCACCACGACCGCTCCGGCGGGCACGCGCAGGGCGTTGACCTCGGCGACGGGCACGGCCACGCGGCCGAACTGGCCGCTGCGCAAGCCTGTCGTCGTGGGCAAATCGAGTTTCACGCGGAACGTGCGGCTCACCGGGTCGGCAACCGGCGCGATCTCGCCGATGACACCATCGATCGCGACATTCGCGGTGGGGACACGAAGGCCGAGTTTGTCGCCCAGTTTCACGCGGTCGATGAGGGCTTCCGGCACGTCAGCTTCGAGGCGCAACACGTTCGGATCTTCCACCTCGAAGAGCGGCTTGCCCGGCGCGGCGAGATCGCCCACGTCGGCGTGCTTGACCGTGACGACGCCGTCGAACGGCGCGGTGATGCGGATGTAACCGAGCAGGGTAGCGGCTTCCTTCACGGCGCCTTCCGCGACCCGGAAGCGCGATTGCGCTGCATCGAATTCCTGCTGGGTGATGATCTTGCCGTCGAGCAGCGTCTTGACCCGGTCGAGGTCTTTCTGCGCCTGATCGCGAATTGCGACGGCCTGGTCATGCCGGGCCTGGATTTCGCGGGCATCAACCTGCGCCAGAAGCTGGCCGGCTTTCACCACCAGGCCGGGCGTGGCAAGCATTTGCTGGACGGTGCCGCTGACTTTCGCGGAGACGGACGCGCTGAGTTTCGGCCGCACCGTACCGACGACTTCTTCGATGGCGAGGCGCTTCTGAATTTGCACGGTCACTGTGCGCACGGAGACGGCAGGCCCGGAGTCTATGGCTGCGGGAGGCCCCTGCTTTCGGGAGCAACCAGAGGCCCATAGGATCACAGCGAGGGCTGACACAGGAAGCGATTTGAGAATTGTGCTGAGTTTCATATTGGGTCCGACGGAGCAAAGTGTTTCAAAAACGGGGCTGTCCTGCAAGGCTTCCGTCCGACTCCGAAGCGCCGCGTGGGGGGGCACACGGCCTGCAAGCTCCGGTTACAGGAGAGCGCCTGCTGGTGGGCCAGTTCCCTGACTGGCCGAGTTTTCGACCAGGCGCTAATGCGCCGTTCCGCCGATCATTCCTCCGACGACCATGCCGTAGATCGTCGTGATCCAAGGACTGCTCGTGAGCGGACACGCCCCGGACGAGCAGCCGACGAGCCGTTGGTAAGCGAAGCCCAGCGCCCCGCCGATGACCGCGCCGATGATGATCTTGAGAATCATGGCAAACCTTTGCGTTGGGCGGGCGCTACGCGGCCGCCGCGTGGGCGGCAGGCACGCCGGTCGCGGCCCGATCGAGGCTGGCCTTCAAGTCGCGCGGGGAGGGCACTCCCACGAACGAGTCAAGAAGCTGCGCGCCCCGGAACACCATCAACGTCGGCACGCCGGTGATCCCAAAATCGGCGGCCAGGCCGGGGGCTTCATCGACGTTGACCTTGACGATCTTGACGCGGTCCGCGTAGTCGCCGGCCAGTTTGTCCAGCACCGGCGCGAGCATCTTGCACGGGCCGCACCAGGGCGCGTAGAAGTCCACCAGGACCGGCAATCCGGCCTGCCGCACTTCCTGTTCGAAGGTTTCTTCCGTCAGTTCGGTGATCTGGCTCATATTGTTCCTGTCTCAAGCTATATTGAATTCGTCACTGCCATGACTGAGCCGCGAGGCACGGAAAGGTTACATCCGGCCGAAGGGGTCGTCTTCCTCTCGCACAAGGCGCGCTGAACCGATGGTTCACGGAATTCCATGCTAGAAAGTGATTGACCTCCCGCAGCCGCTCGTGTGGTATTATGCGCATGAACGCATATTACTATATTGTGACTCTATGGACCAAGGGCGGCCGGCTTCTCGCCGCGGCGGCGGGACTCCTCCTCCTGGCCGGAGCCGGCGTCCGCGCCGGCGTCCCGGCGGCGCACCGCGGCCTGACCAATTACGTGGACGCCCGCACTTGCACGGCCTGCCACACCAACGCGGCGGCCGAAGTCATGCACACCACGCATTGGACGTGGGAGCACACGGAAGCGGCCACGGGCCGGCGGCTCGGCAAGCGCACCGTGATCAACAACTACTGCGTGGCCCTGCCCTCCAACGAGCCGCGCTGCACGAGTTGCCACGCCGGGGTGGGGTACCGCGACAAGAACTTCGATTTCACCGATGCCACCAAGGTGGACTGCCTCGTCTGCCACGACACGACCGGCACCTACAAGAAGTTCCCCACTTTGGCGGGCGCGCCGTGGACCGGCCCCGGCCCGACGAATTTCAACGGCGTCACCTGGCAGCCCGTGAACCAGACCTACGTGGCCCAGAACGCCGGCAAGTCCAGCCGCGCCACCTGCGGCGCCTGCCACTTCTTCGGCGGCGGCGGCGACGCGGTGAAGCATGGCGACCTGGATTCCTCCCTGTTCAACCCGACTCGGACCCTTGATGTCCACATGGGAACCAACGGTCTGAATTTCCGCTGCGCCACCTGCCACGAGACGAAGACCCACGACATTCCGGGTTCGATCTATTCCAAGGACCACACCGACAACCAGACTTGCGAGAAATGCCATACCGCCCGCCCGCACAAGACCGGCACGACGGCGGGCCGGCTCAATGCCCACACCGGCCGCGTGGCCTGCCAGACCTGCCACGTGCCCGAATATGCTCGGGGCCGCACCACGATGACGAGTTGGGATTGGTCCACGGCGGGCGTTAAAGGCACCAACGGCCAGAACATTGTCATCAAGGACGCGAACGGTGATCCGATCTACGACACGCAGAAAGGCACGTTCACCTGGGACAAGAACGTCCGGCCCCGCTACGTCTGGTTCAATGGCCAGTTGGATTACTTGACGGTCGAGGACGTGATCGACCCCACTCGGCGGGTAGCCATCAACCGGCTGCACGGCGACATCACCGACGCCAAGGCCCGCATCATGCCGGTGAAGCGCTTCACGGGGCGCCAGCCGTATGATCCCGTCAACAACGTCCTGGCCGTCCCGCATCTTTTCGGCGGTGACACCAACGCCTATTGGAAGACGTTCAACTGGACGAACGCGCTGGCCGCCGGCATGGCCTACGTCGGCCGGCCCTTCAGCGGGCAAGTGGGCTGGGTGGAAACCGAGATGTTCTGGATCGAGAACCACATGGTGGCCCCCAAGGAGAAAGCCCTCGCTTGCACGGCTTGCCACACGCCGCAAGACGGCCGCTTGGACTTCGCGGCTCTGGGCTATGAGGCGGAACGCGCGGCCCGCCTGACGAACTTCGCGCTGCTCAATGGCCCGGACCACGCCGGACGTTTCGGCACCAACTTCCTTGGCTCGGCCTCCTGCGTCCAATGTCATCCCGGCAAGGTGGACGAAGTCATGGACACCGTTCATTACACTTGGCGCACGCCCAATCCCAAGCTTGCCTATCCCGGCGGCGGCTCGCATGGCATGATCGACCGCTTCTGCGCGCTCGTCGGCGCCAGCGCCATGGTCAATTACTACGCCGACCTCGGCGACCACAAAGGCTCCAGCGCCTGCGGCAAGTGCCACATTGGCCAGGAACTGCCGTTCCCCGATCCCAGCACCGGTCAGTACACGCAGACGCAGAAAGACCACCTCGACTGCCTCATCTGCCACGCCAGCGCCGGGAATTACGACATGACCGCCGACGCGGCCTACGATGAACACGACGCCGAAGCGAGCCATCGCGCCCTAAAGACCGATCCCCAATCCGGCCGCCGTTATTGGTTCCAGGATAAATCCCTCCGCGCCGCCGAGAGTGTGGGCCGGCGCGTGGACACGGATTCCTGCCTGCGCTGTCACGAGCACGGCCAAGCCGCCCCCGACTACAAGCGCGGCACGCCCTACAAGCCTCAACACGACGTCCACGCCGCCGCCGGCGTGCTCTGCACGGCTTGCCACAAAGTCGAACACCACAAGATGGCCCGCGGCTCCCGCGTGACCGACATGCACGGCTGGGAACTCCAGAACGTGGAAGTCGATTGCGCCAACTGCCACGGCAACCGGCCGCATCCCGAATACCCGTGGAAGCGCACTTGGGCGCCCTACAACGAACACGTCGCCTTCATGGCTTGCGAGACGTGCCACATCCCGCGCACCTCGGGTGCTTCCCGCCGCGTGTGGTATTCGACCTTTGGCATGACCAACGGGCCGGAAGCCTCCATCCCGAAACCAGACCCCAACTCCGGCGTCTTTGAACCCTACAGTGTTTACGAGGCGAGCTACGGTTCGCGTCCCGCCTATCGCTGGTTCAACGGCGACGCCAGCATGTTGGCCGAGCCGGTGCATGACGCCAACGCCTGGGATTTCCGCGTCGCCACCCGGGACACGCCGCGCGCGAAGATTTATCCCCTCCGCCCGATTATCAGCGGCATGATCATGGACCGCCGCGGCTTCGGCTACGATCCGAACTTCAACCCGCAATTCACCATGCTCGCCGCGATGGACATGATGGAAGCTCCCATGAAGATGATGGGCTTCATGCGTCCCGAAGGGCTGAACCCTCGCGAGCGCGCGGTCCTCTCGCAATTCCCGAACCTGGTGAACTTTGACAAGGAGCACTACGTCCACACCGGCAACGTCCGGGAGGCAGTCAACATCGGTCTGGGCCGCTTGGGTCTGATGATGATGGGCCAGGACGCCTGGGCCGTGCCGCCATCGGCGCTCAACGACATCGGCTCCAATTTCTGGAGCGGCGATCTCCTTGGCCTCGACCTGCCGAACAACCCGACGGATCCGACCTTCGATCCCAACAACGATCCCACGCACGTCACCGGCTCCTTCATCAGCTTGAGCCACGGCATCAAGCGGAACGAGGCCCTGCGGTGTCTGGATTGCCACAGCCGCGCCAGCGTCCTGGACTTCCGCGCGCTCAGCTACAGCCCGGCCCGCGCGACCCAACTGCAGACCCTGTTCGAGAAAGTGCAATTCATCACCCTGCGCCACGGGCCGGACGGCCTCTTGCTCCGCTGGTCCGCCAAACCGTCCCGCGCCTACCAGTTGATGTCCACCACCGATCTCAAGTCCGGCGTGTGGACCCCCGTCGGCGAGCGGCTGTCGGGCGTGGAACACTTCTACGAGCATGTGGTTCCTCCGGCCGATCTGGCCACGGGCCGGCAATTGTTCTACCGCGTGGTGGAACTCCCCCAGTGAGGTGAGGGCCGCCAGTCCGGCTTCGCGTCACGCGCGGGTTGCTCCCTGAGAGGGCCCGCGCGTGCCGGCGCGGTGATCGGCGGTGTCCCGTATTTCGTTTTTGCGCTACGCGGTCGGGCCGCCTAGAGTCCGCCCCACAACACTCGTGCTATGTCAAAAAAGCTGAGTCCCAGCGAACTGTCCGATCAGGCGATCGAACTCATTGCGGCGCGCTTCAAAGTTTTGAGCGAACCGAGCCGCTTGAAGCTGCTCATCGCGTTGGAAGAGGGCGAGAAGAACGTGAGCCAACTCGTGACCGCCACGGGCGCCACCCAAGCCACCACCTCCCGCCATCTCCAGGCCTTGGCCGACGCCGGCTTGGTCCAGCGGCGGCGCGAAGGCGCGGCGGTGTTTTACAGCATCGCAGACGCCGCGGTGTTCGGGCTGTGCGAACACGTCTGCGGCAGCGTGCAGAAGCGGCTGCAACAGCAGGCGCAAGCCGCCAAGCTGTTCGGCGGCTGAACGGTGCCAAGCTGTCGGCGGCCGCTCAATTTGGCTACCCCTTCTGGCCGCGGGCCGGGCTACAGCAGCAAGAGCCTTTGCCCACGCCCAGTTTGCCCAGGAAGTTCTCCGCCGGGCAGAACCCGGTGAAAGCGGATTGAATCAGGTTGCAGCCGACGAACGCCGTCAGCAGCAGCCACCATGGGCTGACCCAGTGCGCCAGCGAAATGCTGATCAACACCATCGTGCCCGCCAGAATCCGAATCGCGTTTTCCATCTTCATAGTCAGAATCTCAATCTGCCCTGACGGAGCCGCGGAGCGCGGAAAGGTTACAGGCCGGAGACGATTGCAGAACCTCGCGGTCGTCGTGGCCGTTACCGCGCTACACCCGCAGGAAAATCTTCCGCTGATAGAGGAACCGCGCCAGCGCCAGCAAGAGTCCAAGCCCCGCCAGCGCAATGACCAGTTCCCCGGCGCCGCCGCCCACCGTCGCGTCGAGGAAGTGCTTCACGTCGCCGCCGGCAAGCCGGTGAGCGAGGCGCGTTGGGTTCACCAAGTTGCTGGCGAGGTAGAGGGTGATGGCGTTGGCGCCGATCCACAGAAACGGCGTGGTCCAGCGGCGCCACTGCCAGATTTCGATGACTTGGTGGAAGGCCGCGAGGAGCAGCGCGCTCCATCCGCCGGCCACCAGCACGTAGGACGACGTCCAGATCTTCTTGATGACCGGGAACTGCAAGCCCCACAACCAGCCCGCCGCCAGGCACGCCACGCCGGCACCGGCGAGGAAGAAAACTTTGCGTTGCTCGCTGAGGCGCGGGTTGCGAATGAGCAGCCCGGCGAGCACGCCCAGCAGGCACGTGGCCACCGCGGGGAGCGTGCTGAGCAGGCCCTCCGGGTCCCATGTGCCGTCCCACTTGCGGCCGGGCAGGTATTTCTGATCGAGGTAGTTCGCCAGGTTGAGGCCCTTGTCGAAGACGCCGCGCCGGGTGTGGGTCGAGGACCAGTTGAGTTGCGCGGTGTTTGTCGCGGTGAGGGTGGTGCTGACCAGTTCACCTGACGCCGTGCGCGGCCGGACATCGGGAAACGGCACGAAGGTCATCAGCGCCCAGTAGCCCACGAGCAAGGCCGCCGTGACGGCGATGAGGCCCTTCCAGCGCACGTTCAGGAAAATCAGCGAGGCGAAGAGGTAACAGAGCGCGATGCGGTTCAGCACGCCCAGGAGCCGGATTTCCGGCCAGCGTTGCGACACCCCGCCGGAGTAAATCAGCGCCAGCACGAAGAGCAGGACGAAGCGCCGGAACAGGCGCCGGTACGCGGCCCCGCGCCCCTCCGCGGTGAGATGCTTCTGCAACGAGAACACGATCGACATCCCGACCATGAACACGAAGAGCGGGAAGATCAGGTCGTAGAAGCGGAAGCCCGCCCACTCGGCGTGATCGAATTGTGCCGCCAGGAAGCCAGTCACTCCGGTGCCGTGCATTTTCTGCAACGCGTAGAGCGATTCATCCGCGCCGAGAATCATCAGCATGTCGAAGCCGCGCAACGCATCCAGCGACAGCAGGCGTGGCGAGGCGGGTTGGGTGGGTTCGGAGGAAGGGCTCATAGGCGCGTGAAGAAGGCTCGGGCGGGGCCAGCCAATACTGCGGGACGGAATGCGCGTTTGCCGCAAAGCGAGTGCATGGCGTGGTGGTAACAGCAAGAGGCGGCGGCTTCAAGTCCAGTTCCCGGGCGGCGAGCCATCCGATAGGCGAGCAGACGATGAAGATCACACTTTTAAAAGTGTGATCTGGCTGGTTTCGCAGTCTTCTTCCAGAAAGCCGGCGCGCTGCCGCTGGGGCTGCGGTCAAGCTCCTTGAAATATGAGCTTCTTTCAAAACCGTAGCAGCCGACGTGAGGAGGCTCTGTTTCCGTTGAAGTTTGAGCCTCCTCACGTCGGCTGCTACGGGGTTTTGAAATCGCCTCATACGCGAGGTTTTCCAAAGGTTGAAATCGTCTGTCTCCGCCCTTACCCTGCGCCCGTGATTGCGTTGCTCGATTACGGCGCAGGCAACCTGCGCAGCGTGGAGAAGGCCCTCATCAAGGTGGGTGCGGACGTCCGCGTGATGACCCGGCCCGACGGCTTGAAGGACGCCCGCGCCGCCGTGTTGCCCGGCGTGGGCGCGTTCGATGATTGCGTGAACGCCTTGCGCCGCCAGGAGTTGTTGGAGGCGGCGCGCGAGTTCATCGCCGGCGGACGGCCCTTCCTGGGCATCTGCGTCGGCTATCAGGCGTTGTTCGAGCGGAGCGAGGAGTTCAACAGTTGCGCCGCGGGCCTGGGCGTTTTTGCCGGCAAAGTGGTCCGGTTCCAGGAGCGGCCCGGCTTGAAGATTCCGCAGATCGGCTGGAACCAGCTTGAGATCACGCGACCGGACTGTCCGCTCTACCGCGGGGTTCCCAACGGCAGCCACGTCTATTTTGTCCACAGCTTTTTTCCCCAGCCGGCCGACCCTTCGATTGTGGCCACGCGCACGGAGTATGGCGCGCATTTCGCATCGTCGATCTGGTGGAACAACGTTTTCGCCACGCAGTTCCACCCGGAGAAGAGCCAGAAAGTCGGCCTGCAACTGCTGCAAAACTTCGTCGCGCTGGCGTAGCGGCGGCTCGGCAGCCGCACGGCTCACGCTGCCCTCACCCCGGCCCTCTCCCATCCGATGGGAGAGGGAGGACCAAGTCACGCATTGTGACGAGACAGGCGTTTTGACGAAGCAGGCGTTTGTCCAAGACCACCGCGTGCCGCGAGTTCACTCTCCCGTCGGACGGGAGAGGGTCAGGGTGAGAGTTGGAGAGGCTTGTTGAAACCCGCCTTTGACAGTCTCCGCCGGGCACGGCAATGTCTGGCGCATGAAACGCCAGCAAAACTGTTCCGGTGTGGCCGCCTGCGGATGAACTCGTTTTCAACAACGAAGGTCGTCCTCCGATGCCGGCCGTGGGTGGTGCGTGCGCTGGGGACAGCGTTCGCCGGCGCGGTTCTCTTCCCGATGCTGGCGCTCGGCCAAGCGGCGAACGCCAAGAACCCTCACGGGTTCAGCTTCATTCACGACGAACTCGACGATGGCCCGGTTTCGGTCCGCGTCTTCAAAGTCGCACGTTCGTCGCCGGATTGGGATTTGGTGACGACCCTCGGCGGTGGCGCCACGTTCGGCATGTCCGTGGTTTCGGAGCAGGTCCGGGCCATGCCCGCGGAGTGGGGCCATCCGGTCGCCGCCATCAATGGCGATTTCTACGACATGTCGCGGGATTATCCGGGCGACCCCGAGGGGCTGACCATCTCGCGCGGTGAATTGTGGAGCGGCCCTTGCGCCACGCGCGCCTGCTTCTACCTGGACGCGCAAGGGAATCCGCATCGCACGAACATTGTGTCGCGGTTCAAAGTCACCTGGCCCAATGGCGCGACCACGTCGTTCGGCCTGAACGAGTATCGCGCGTCCGACGAGGCCGTGCTCTACACCACGGTGGTGGGCCATTCCACGCGCACCTACGGCGGGCGGGAGTTCATCCTCGAACGCCAGACCAACAGCCCGTGGCTCCCGCTGCAGGTGGGAAAGACCTATTCGGCGCGGGTGCGGGCGGTCCGCGAAGGCGGGAACAGCCCGTTGACCCGCGACACGTTGGTGCTCTCGCTCGGTTCGCGGCTGGCGACCGCGTTGCCCACTCTGCCGGTCGGCGCCACGATCCAGGTGTCCACCGCCACGCTGCCGGACATTACGGGCGCGACGGTGGCCATTGGGGGCGGGCCTTCGCTGGTCAGCGGCGGCAAGGCCAAAGTGGCGGGCTTCCTCGACATGCGCCATCCGCGCTCGGCCGTCGGCTGGAGCAAGGACCATCTTTTCCTCGTCCAAGTGGACGGGCGGCAACGGCACTCCGTCGGCATGACCTACTCCGAACTGGCCCATTACATGATCAAGAAGCTGGGCTGCCAGGAAGCGTTGAACCTGGACGGGGGCGGCTCCGCCACCATTTGGGTTTACGGCCAGGTGGTGAACAATCCCTCGCAAGGCCGCCAGCGTCCTTCCGCCAACGCGCTCGTGGTGGTGCTCAAGAAAAAACCGGGCAGCCCGCCGCAAACCGCCGGCAACGCCGGAGGCTCAAAATGAGGAAGAAGGCCAAGCCCTGCGGGCCGGTGTTTGTTCAGCGGGAGGGTGGGGGAGAATTGAGAATTGGAAATTGGAAAACGCAAATTTCAAATGGCCGGAGGCGTGCGAGGCAGGACGTGGATTGAGCAAGGCTGCATCAAGCTCGGTTTGGGAGTACTCGTAGCGCAGACTTTCCAGTCTGCCGTAGCGCCGGTTTTCCAACCGGCGAGCGCTGGAAGAGGCCAGCCGGCTGGATATTTCACGGCCTTGCCGACTGCAAGTCGGCGATACGGCAGGTTGAGAACCTGCGCTACCCGGTGTGCCGGGCGAGAGCTTGATGCAGCCTTGTGGATTGAGGCCGGCGGGCCATCGGCAGTACTTAATTTTCAATTCCTCGCGGGCCGCGCCAAACCCAGACGCTGGCTTTGCTTCCTCCTGTTGGCCAGCCAGGCGCTCGCGACGGTCGATGAAGGTCGCAATGCTCCCGCTCCCGCCAGCAGCTTCTTCACCAGCCCCGCGGTCCATCCCATCGCCATCGAAATCCCGCGCCGCGGCGTGACGGCGCTCCGGCGCGAGCCGCGCAAGTACGTTCCGGCCAGCGTGCGCGTCGGGGGCGCTCGCTACGACAATGTCGCCGTCCATCTCAAAGGGGCGACCGGCAGCTTCCGCGGCATCGACGACAAGCCGTCGCTCACGCTGGACTTCGGACGGTTTGCTCCCGGCCAGTCCCTGCATGGCCTGAGCAAGATTCACCTGAACAACTCGGTCGAAGATCGGAGCTTCCTCAACGAGAGGATTGGCACCGAGCTTTTCCTCGCCGCCGGCGTGCCCGCGCCGCAGGCGACGTGGGCGATGGTCGAGCTGAATGGACGCCGCCTTGGCCTCTATGTGCTCAAGGAAGGATTCACCGCGGAGTTCCTCTCGGGGCATTTCACCAGCGGCACCGGCAATCTCTACGAGGGCAGCGGTGCTGACGTGACCGATTCGTTGCCGCGTGACTCCGGACCCGGCCCCAACGACGGCGCGGACTTGAAGCGTCTGGCCAGCGCGGTCACTGAGCCGGACTTGGCGAAACGTTGGGCGCGGCTTCAGGAGGCGCTCGACCTGGATCGCTTCGTCTCGTTCATGGCCGCGGAAGTCATGATCTGCCACCGCGACGGCTACTGTCTCGCGCGAAACAACTACCGGATTTACCACGACCCCGCGAGTGACCGCCTGGTGTTCCTGCCGCACGGCATGGACCAGTTGTTTGGCCGGGCCGACACGCCCATCGAGCCGCACACGGCCGGGCTGGTCGCCACGGCGCTGCTGGAAACCGAGCCGGGCCGCCAGCGCTATCGCGAGCGTCTCCAGTTTCTGCACACGAACGTGTTCAACGTTGCGGACCTGACCGCGAAGATGGACCGGTGGGCCGCGCAGATTCAGCCCGTGCTCAACCGAAGCGAAGCGCGCGTTTTCCGGCGCGAAGTGAGCGGACTGAAGGAACGGATCGCGAATCGCCATCGCCATCTCGCCCAGCAACTAGCCGCCCCGGAGCCGAAGCCGCTCCGATTCGACGGCGGCGTGGCGACCCTGACGAACTGGTTCGCGGTCGATGAGCCGGCTGGCGGCAAATTGGAACGCGCCGCGGCCCCCGACGGCACGCCGTCTCTCGCCATCCGGGCCGGGCCGTCCACGACCGCGTCCTGGCGCAGCGTCGTGCGGCTAGCGCCGGGCCGCTACCGTTTCGAGGCGCGAGTGCGGACGGCGGATGTCAAGCCCCTGGCTTTCGGCAAGAACCGCGGCGCGGGAGTGCGCGTCAGCGGAACGCCGCCGCCACGCCCGTACGATCTGGTGGGCGACCGCGACTGGACAGACCTGGAGTTTGAGTTTGAAGTCGCGAGCGAGAAAGACGTGGAAGTGATCGCCGAACTGCGCGCCGCCAAAGGCCAAGCCTGGTTCCGCCTTGATGCGTTGCGGTTGGTGCAACTCAAGTGACCGCCACACCGGGGGACCAGGGCTGATTCAAGAAACATGCGGAGAGGAGCGCGGGCAGCCTGCCCGCGCGTTCCTTCGAAAATGGGAGCGAAAAACGCGCGGGCAGGCTGCCCGCGCTCCTTCTTGAATCAGCCTTGGAGGGACACCCCGATGATTCTGAGAAGTGGGAGGTTGTTCGCCCCGAAGACTCCCGCGTGCTGACAGCGCCCGCCTTGGGCGCAGGAAGGATTACTGTCAGGTGCCGTACACCGGCTTGAGCACGCAGTTGTCGAGGGTGCTGTCGCCGGTTTGGGCCAGGTGTGCCCGCAGTCCGCTCTGGCCGAGTTGCTGTGCGCTGCCGTCCACCAGGGCGAGGTTCCCCGCCAAGATATGCACGCCGGTGTCCCAGCGAGGACTGTCGCGCTGCGGATTCAGGAAGGTGACGTTGCAGGACACTTTGGAGTTGGTGCAGGCCTGTTTGTCCAGACCCGTGATGTTTTCGTCTCCGGCGATGTGCATCATGGGCCGGCTCTCATACGCCTCCAGCCCCACGAAGTAGCTCACGGCGTTGTTGCGGAGGTTGCCGAAGCCTGTGCTGTTGGTTGAGTAATCCGAGGCGGAGGTCTTGTCGTTGCTGGGACAGCGGAGGAGCTTCAGCGTGACCAGATCGTTGGACATGGGCAGAAAATGCACCCAGGTGGCGACCTGACCGCGCGAGCCGCCGTCGCCCACCGGGACTTGCCACGGGTATCGGCTCTCGTTGTCATCTCCCCACATCCGAAAACTCAGGCCGATCTGCTTGAGGTGGCTGAGGCACTGGATGCGGCGGGCCTTGGCTTTGGCCCGTGACAGCGTGGGCAAGAGCAAGGAGGCCAGGATCGAAATGATGGCGATGACCACCAGCAGTTCGATGAGGGTAAAGGCGGGGGCGCGAGGTCCAGCTTTCCTTGAGAGCGTTTTCATAACCGGGTTCTTTCAGCGTTGTTGGGCGGAACATCTCCCCGGCGATGCTCCCGCGCAAGGAGATTCTCGGCCGACGCCGGCAAGATGCACGGTGGATTCGAGAATTCTTGGATCGTAGCAGCCGATGTGAGGAGGCTCTGTTTTCAAATCCGAAATCAAAACAGAGCCTCCTCACATCGGCTGCTACGACCCTGGAGCAAGCTGCGTCTGCGCACACTTCGCAAAGTGTGCGCTAGGTCAGCCGCGACACCACCGCCCGCGTTCGGTCCAGTGATTTTGTTAGGCATCATAGTGTTTGTGTCTCGCTTCCCGAACCGTCTCCAAAAGCGCGTCCTCGAAGCCCTTGCGCTGCTCTGCAATGTGCTCGTAGTGCGGAATTACTGCTATCTCCTCGCCCCACTCGCTCACTATCTTGGTCTTCTCTGGAGGGTAAACGCCACGAAAGTTCCAATACATGCTGTAGGCCGCGCACAGCAAGAGGGCCGGGGCAAGGAGTGGGACATGCGTGCGAATGTCAGAAAAATAGACGACGATGCTCGCCAGAAAAGTGTATCGCGCAACTTGCCCGTATCGCCTGGAAAAGTCTGGCACTGACCGGTCAATGATTAAATCGGGCATAATCCGCCACAGCGGAGTCTTGGTGATGTGCACCGCCGGCCAATCGTGAAACGAGCAGGTCAGATACTCGCTGTCGAACTCCAAGATGCAACGCTTCCCGTTTCTCTTGAACGTCAGGCTGCGTGCATTGAGTGGGACGGTTTCGCTCATGGCACTCGACGATGCCTAACCGCTCGGCTTACTCGCTCGTCACGGCGATTTCCGCCCAATAGGCCGCTTCGCAAAGCCAGGCGCTGGGTTGGTTGACGAGTTCCACCTTCACGCTCTTGCCGGCGAACTTGGAGAGATCGATCTCCTGCGCGAGCCAGTGGCCGGTCGTGCAGGTGTCCTTGTTGACCGCCTTGCGCAAGAGCTGCTGGCCGTCGGCCCGGACGATCAGGTCAAAGTCGCCTTGCGGATCATGGCCAACAACGAGCCGCAGCGTGGTCTTCTTGCCGGACGGCACAGCCACGGTCTTGCTCAGGACGCAGCCCGTGTTCCGGTCCAGCGGGTGCGTGCAAAGAACGTTCTTCCGGCCTTCCCATTCGGTTCGCAGTCCGGGATCCATGTCCGGGCCACATTGAGCGACCTTCCAACCGGGCAGGACTTTTTCGACGGCCTTGGCCAAGTCCTTTCCGTCCACGGCGGTGATCTTCGCCTTCTCCGCAGCGGTGAAAAGGCTGTTGGCAATCGGCCCCGGCGCCCAGCTCAGTTCGAGCGCGCTCGGCTTGGGCTGCTTCACGGGGATGACGAAAGTTTCTTCGCCGTTCGCGTCGCGCTCGACCTTGCCACCGTAGCGGACGAGGAATTGCCGGGCCAGTTTCTCGCACGCGTCCAGCAGGAGCGGGAAGTTGTAGGCGGTGTGGCTGAAGATGCGTTTCTCATCCAGGCCCGTGTTGAACCGCGCCGGCAGCTTCGAGAAGCCGAGCGTGGTGAACAGCACGCCCGCCGAACTGGACGGGTTGCAGTCCGAATCCATGCCGCTGCGGCAGGAAATCAGGATCGTGTTGTCGAGATCGCGCCGGCCGTAGAGCAAGCCCATGAGCACGTAGGCGCCGTTGATCTTGCAGTCGATGCCGCCGTTGCTGGCTTTCTGGTATTCCTTGTTCAGACGGTATTTCGCCTGGCACTTCTGCCAGGTGGCCTGCCAGTCGTTCGGGTCGGCGCGGAACCAAGCGATCATGTCACGGACCATCTCGGCGTATTGGCTTTGCGCGGGGATGGCCTGAAGCGCGGTCTCGGCGATCTTCACCGGGTCGCTCTCGAAAAACGCGGCGGCATACATCGCGCCGACGTACTGGCCCGCATACATGCCGTCGCCGTAATTCATCAGGCGGCCAAACTTCTCGCCCAGGTCAATCGCTGCCTGGGGCAGGCCGGGCGCGATGAGGCCGGAGAAGTCGGCTTCGATCTGGTAGTCGATGTCGTTGGGGCATTTGTTGAACTTCGGATGGCTGGAATCGGGCGGGGCGATCCCGTGGCGGAGATTTTTTCGCCCGGCGTCATTGGCGCACCAGAGCGGGTAGCCGCTGTTGGCGAAGTCGATGCCCGCTTGGCGGATCGAGACGTCGATGCCGTATTCCTCCAGCGAGCGCAAGAACGTCATCTCCACGTAGAGGTCGTCCTGGCCGAAGGCGTCGTTGATCATGCTGGGCTTCCACTGGGGCATCTTGTCCTCGGGGATGATCTGATCGCGCCACTTGAATTCCGTGGGCGCGCCCCAGGAGACGCCGGCGATCTGGCCGATCCAGCCGCCTTTCATCTTGTCGCGGTATTCCTCGACGGGCAGGCGGAGGAACTGGTCCGCGGCGCGGCTGGCGGACGCGAACGCGACGAGAGCGGCCAGGGACGCAGGCAAAACGCGGAAGGAGGCAGCGGACCATGCGGGACGGCGATGGGCTTTGGTTTTCATGGCGCAGAGAGTTCGCAAACCGGCCCCGATTGTAAACAAGAAAGCTTGCCGAGCCGGCAAGTTGGCAGGGCTGATTCAAGAAACATGCGAAGAGGAGCGCGGGCAGCCTGCCCGCGCGTTCCGTCGAAAATGGGAGCGAAAAACACGCGGGCAGGCTGCCCGCGCTCCTTCTTGGATCAGCCCTGGGCAAGTTGGCGGCACGGGACCAGGCTTCAAGCCACGGCATTCTTATCAGGCTCACAAGCACTCTTTATCACTCCTGAGAATGGCCCGCCTCCCGCTCTTGGGACGGCCTGACAAAAGCAGACCGACTGGCGGGCCGTCCCTGTGGATGCGGGCGGCGGCAACTCGGCAGCGTGTTTGTGACGGAAATGAAGAACGTAATTATGAAATTGAAACCTCTGTTCCCCCGGTCCTTGAACGCTCGTCTTCTCTCACGGATGCGGGCGTTCCTGTGTCTCAGCGCTGGCCCAGGGCGGCTCCTGGCCGGCGCGGTCCTCGGGCTGGTCCTTCACGCCGGTCCCACGGCCCTGGCCCAGTCCACCACCAACGTCGTCTTCACCAACGACTGCCTCACGGTGATCTGTCCCGGTGACCGGACCGTGTTCATCTGTAGTGACGTGGTCACGCCGCAGTCCTACCCGGTTCTTGTTTCCAACAACTGCCCGAACGTGCCGTTCCAGGTGGTTTGCCAGCCACCACCGGGCACGCCGCTGCCGGTCGGGTCCAACCCCATCACCTGCACGGTGTTTGTCGGTGGCGCGGTGTTTGCGCAATGCGGCTTCACCATCACGGTCGTGCGCGACACGCTCCCGCCGCAGATGGCGTGTCCGAGCAACATGGTGGAGAAGGCTTGCCCGGACGCGGCTGGCGGCTGCGGCGCCACCGTCAATTACCCGGCGCCGCTCGCCACGGACAACAGTGGCGTGGTGAGCGTCGTGTGCGTGCCGCCTTCCGGCTCCTATTTCCCGTGCGGCGCGACTACGGTGGCCTGCACGGCAACGGATCGCTGCAACAACAAGACTTCCTGCGAGTTCACCGTGACCGTGACCGAGGGCGGCCATCCACCCATCATCGAGTGCCCAGCCGACATCACGGTGACGACCTGCTCCAACGGCGCGGTGGTCGCGTACCCACTGCCCATCGTGAACCCAGCAACGGCGTTGGTGACTTGCGTGCCGCCGCCTGGTTCTTTTTTTCCACTCGGCGCCAGCGCAGTGACTTGCGTGGCCTCCAATGAATGCGGCTCCGCGCAGTGCAGTTTCAAAGTGATCGTCCGCTCTGTGCCGCCAGTTTCAATCCAATGCCCGACCAATGAGCTTTTCGCGACCGTGCCGTGCGGCTCGAACTGTGTGCCGGTCTTCTACCCGATTCCGACCGTCGCCAACGGCGCACTCATCGGCTGCCAGCCTCCGTCCGGCGCTTGTTTGCCGGTGGGCGATCACTTCGTCATCTGCCGCGCGACCAACGAGTGCGGCCAAGTCGCGGGCTGTGAATTCGTGGTCCACGTCCAGCCAGGCCAGGGTGAGCCTCCCATCATCCGCTGCCCACAAGACATCCTGGTGAGCACTTGCTCGAACTGTGCCCCGGTGAACTACACGGCTCCAGTCGTGTTGAACGGTGCGCTCGCCGGCTGCAATCCTCCGTCCGGCTTTTGCTTTCCGCTCGGCGTCACCACTGTGACGTGCCTAGCGACCAATCCCTGCGGCTCGGCGGAGTGCAAATTCACCGTCACCGTCCGCCCTGTGCCGCCAGTGTCGATCCAATGCCCGACTAACGAACTCTTCGCGACCGTGCCCTGCGGCTCGAACTGCGTGCCGGTCTTCTACCCGGTTCCAACCGTCTCCAACGGCGCGCTCGTCGGCTGCCAGCCTCCGTCCGGCGCTTGTTTGCCGGTGGGCGATCACTTCGTCATCTGCCGCGCGACCAACGAGTGCGGCCAAGTCGCGGGCTGCGAATTCGCGGTCCACGTCCAGGAAGGCCAAGGCCATCCGCCGGTCATCAACTGCCCGTCCAACATCACGGTGCGCACCTGCAAAGATTGCGAGGTCGTCGTTTATCCCGCCGCCGTCGTGGTGAACGGCACGCTGCTGGGCTGCACTCCTCCATCCGGCTCCTGCTTCCCGCTCGGCGTCACCACCGTGACGTGCGTCGCCACCAATCCGTGCGGCGCGGCCGAGTGCTCCTTCACGATCACCGTGCGCCCGGTTCCGCCCGTGGAGATCATTTGCCCGAGCGACATCGTTGTGACCACCTGCAGCAGCAACGAAGTCGTGGTGTATCCGCCTCCGGTCGTCACGCCGGCGCCGAGCACCTTGCCCGTCCTCTGCACGCCGCCCTCGGGTTCCGCGTTTCCGCTGGGCACGAACGTCGTGCGGTGCTGCGTGATCGATCCATGCGAGCAAGTCCACTGCTGCTCGTTTGAAGTCGTCGTGCGGCCGGGCAATCCCTGCGTGAAGCCGCCGGCCCACATGGTCCTCTGGCTGCCGTTCGATGAACCGCTCGGCCCCATCGCGCACAACATTGTTCCCGGCGCGCCGAATGGACTTCACGTGAACGGCCCGGTCCCGTTCCTCGGGCAAAAAGTCCTCAACAGCCTCGCGTTCGACGGCGGGAACGACTTCGTCATGGTGCCGAACTACGCCGCCATCCAACTGAGCATGACTGACCTGACTATCGACGCCTGGATTCTGCGACGAGACACCGCGGCCAACGCCGGCCGCCGCGTCATCGTCAGCAAGCTGGGCAAGCAACTCTTCGCCGTCGGCCCGCGCGGTTACGAGTTCTACCTGAACAACGGCGTGATGAACCTGTTCCTTGGCGGCGTGCTGGCGCAGAACTTCAACTCCGGCGTCCTCGTGCCGCTGGACAACAACTGGCACCACGTCGCCGTCACGGTGCGCCGCTCCCTGGCCGGCACGGTTACGTTCTACCTCGACGGCCTGCCCGTGAACGCGCAGCCCGGCCCGATCACGGCGCCGCTGGCCAACAACGCGCGGCTCTACGTCGGGGCCGGCACCTGGCCCGCTCCGAACAGCTTCTTCCGCGGCGGCATCGATGAGGTGGAAATCTTCAACCGCGCCCTCCCGCCGGCGCAAATCTTCTCCCTCTGGCGCGCCGACAAGGCCGGCAAGTGCAAGCTCAAGTGCGTCATCCCGACCTGGGTGTCGATCCCGCCGGGCGTCAACTGTGTCACCGTGCAGGCCCAGTTCTGCAACCAGACGCCGTTCCCAACGCCCGCCGTGTGGACCGCCAACGGCGCGCTGCCGATCACACCGCCCAACGGTACCGTCGTCATCCCGCCGTTCGGTTGCGTGACCGTGCCGGTGACGTTGTGCCGGCCCACGAACTTCCCGGCGGGTGCGATCGTGCCATGGACGATGACGCTCCAACCGGCGGAGGGTTGCCCGATCGTCTGCACCGGCCATGTGTTCAACCGCGGTCCCATTGTCGTTGTGGGACCGGACTTGCCGGTGGGCATCGTCGGCACTAACCGCGCCGGCAGCGTGCGACTCGGCCTCGAGGGGCTGCCGCCCGGCGTGGTGCTCCGCCTTCGCGCCATCGGGCCGGACATGGAACCGGACATGGGCACGATCAGCCTCAACGGTCTCCCGCCGGGCGAGGCCTGGCTCATGGCGGGCGCCGCCCTGTCCGCCAAGGACGCCACCGGCTTCGACGTGTCGGTGCGTTTCGCCGACCACGACCCGATCGGCCTTTACACCATCCTGCTCGAAGCCGACCTGGACGGCGACGGCGAGTTTGAGCCGCTGGCCTCCTTCGACGTGGAGAACCCGGTGGTACCGCCGCCGCAACTCCAAATCGTGGCTGGTCCGAGCGGCCTGGTGTTCGACTGGAGCGACGATGGCACTGGTCATCTCGAAGCCGCCGATTCGCTCGACGGCCCGTGGACGCCGATTGAAGGCTCGCGGCCCGGCCATCCGTTCGACCCCAAGGGCGCGATGAAGTTCTATCGCGTGAGCACGCCGGACGAATAATTGAGGGAACCAACCCAAAAGCGGACTGGGGAAAGGTCCGCGGACAACCAGCGGGCGTTGGTGCGAACCGGAAGGAACGCGCCAGCGCCCGCAAGGTTGTTGAACTTAAGAGGAGCAGTTGGTGCCACAGATTTCACAGATGCCACAGAATTCAAAGAGGCTGCCCCGACCGAGAATCTCACCCGCCCGGTGAAGGTCATTCGCGGGAGAATTCCATGGGAAGACACTTCATCCGTGCCATCTGTGCCATCTGTGGCTAAATCCAACTGTCCCTTTGAGGTTCAACCCTTCGACGCTTCAACGCTTCCCCTGCTCCTCAGTCTTGCCGCGCCGATCTTCAACGGCGCTCCGCTTGTCGCGTCCCGTTGTTGAGCCACACATCCACGCGCGGCGGGTCCCAGTTGTACGGCTTGTTCAGAAGGTCGAGGTCGCCGTCGCCATCCAGGTCCGCCAGCCGCGCTTCGTGCCAGCCTTGGCCGACGGTGAGTTCGGTCTTGCGGAAATTTCCCTTGCCGTCGCCGAAGAAAATCCAGGCCGTGGCCGTGGGATGGTCCGGCTCGGTCTTCTTCTCCGACCACTTGGCCATTTCCGCGACGAAGATGTCCAGGTGCCCGTCGCGGTCAATGTCGCCGAGTTGGAGACTGTGGCCGTGGATGACCTCCCGCCCGATCAAGTCGTGGCCGGTCCAGGATTTGGGGTCTTGGGGATCGCCCTTGCACTCGTACCACTTCACGATGCCGGTGCCGTCGCCGGGCGAGATCACCACTTCCGGCAAGCCGCCTTCGACAAGCTGGCCGGCGAAGATGAGGCCGCCCGGCGTGCCGAACTGCACGGCTTTGAAGTTGTCTCCGCCCGTGTGCTTGAACCAGTAATTGCCGGCGAGCAAGTCGGCTTTGCCGTCCCCGTCAATGTCGGCGGCGGACATGCCCTCGGCGTAAGGCAGGCGCCCGCTGACCGCGCCGGTGAAGATCGTGGTCAACGGCCACTCCGCGGCGTCGCGCGGGTTTGGCGGAATGCCGGCGAGGAAAATCTTCTTCGCCTGCTGGTTCCAGAAGGCGAGTTGTGGCTGGCCCGTCCCTTTGAAGTCGGCGATGCACTGGTCGTGGTGCTGGCCCGCGCCGCCTTTCTTGATCGCGTGCCGTTTCCACGACACGCCCGGATCGAAATTTGGAAACGGGTTCTCCCACCACCAGACTTCCTTGCTCTGCCAGTCGCCGCCGAACACCAAGTCAAGGTCGCCGTCGCCGTCGAGGTCGCAGACCGCGCCGCCAGCCTCGACGGTGAGGAAGTCCTTCTCGATGACCGAGCGGGTCCAGGCTGTCGCGCCGCGGCGATACCAGACCAGCGCGGGCGGCACCTTGCGGAAGCTGAGGACGAAGTCGTTCACGCCGTCTTTGTCGAGGTCGGCGACGAGCGCGCCGGTTTGCTGGGTGGATTCGCCGGGCGTGGGCAGGTCGCCCTTCTTGCTCGAAAGCTGGAGCCACTTGATCTCCGCGGCTTGGCCAAGCGGAGCGACCACAGACAGCGCGGCCAACACGGCAAAGCACAGGGAAACGGCGTGACAGACGGGCGCGAAAGCTTTCATGGCCGCGCATCGTGCCTGCTGGGCGGCGCTTGGTCAAACTCCGTTGGGAGTAGGACAGGCGTCGCGCCTGTCTCCATTTTTCCATTTGCGGCTTCCCCAATAGGGACGCTTCTTGGCGAACGCAACCCCAGCGGTCAGGTTTCATTCCCGGAATCAGAGACAGGCGCGACGCCTGTCCCACGGACAGATGCGCCTCAGCCAATCACAGCTTCAGCAGCTCTTCCGCAATCTGGACCGCGTTGAGCGCGGCGCCTTTGAGGAGTTGGTCGCCGGAAACCCAGAAGCATAGGCCGTTGTCCAGCGCGCAATCCTTGCGGACGCGGCCGACGGCGCAGTTGTAATGATCCGTCTGGTAGAGGGGGAGCGGGTATTCCGCCTTGGCCGGGTTGTCCACCACGTCGAGGCCCGGCGCCTTCTTCAGCGCTTCGAGCGCGGCTTCCACGGTCACGGGCTTCTCAAACTCCGCGCTCACCGCCACCGAGTGGGCGCGATACACCGGCACGCGCACGCAGGTCACGCTCGCCTTGAACGCCGGGTGGTGCATGATCTTGCGGCCCTCGTTCTCCATCTTCATCTCTTCCTTCGTGTAGCCGGTCGGCAGGAAAGAATCGACGTGCGGCAGGACGTTGAACGCGATCTGGTGCGGATACACTTCGCGCGTGACCGGCTGGCCCTTGACGATCTGGTCCACCTGGCGCTCCAACTCGAGGATCGCCTTGGCGCCCGTGCCGGAGACGGCCTGGTAGCTGGACGCGAAAATACGCTTGCAGCCAAACGCCGCGTGGAGCGGATACAGCGCCATGAGCGTGATGGCGGTGGTGCAGTTCGGGTTGGCGATGATGCCCCGGTGCCACTTCACGTCTGCGGCGTTGATTTCCGGTACGACCAGCGGCACGGAGTCGTCCATGCGGAACGCGCTGGAGTTATCGACGACCACGCAGCCGGCCTTGGCGGCGACGGGCGCGAACTCTTTCGAGATGCCGCCGCCGGCGCTGAACAGGGCGATGTCGATGCCGGGGAAGGAATCCTTCTTGAGTTCCTGCACCGTGTGGTCGGTGCCGCGAAACTTGAGCTTCTTGCCCACGGATCGGGCGGAGGCAAGCAACGTGAGCTTGCCCACCGGAAAATTCCTTTTTTCCAGGGTCTCGATCATCTCGATGCCGACGGCTCCCGTCGCACCGACCACAGCTACATGCGGACTATTGTTCATACAGGGGGGCGACTATAGCGGCGCGCTGGAGCGTGTCAAACGGCGGAAGTCTTCCCAACCCTACGGCCAAGGCGGCATCAAACTCGGTTCGGGAGCACTCGTAGCGCAGACTTTCCAGTCTGCCGTATCGCCGGTTTTCCAACCGGCGAGCGTTAGAAGAGGCAAGCCGGCCGGAAGTTCCACGGCCTTGCCGACTGCAAGTCGGCGCTACGGCAGGTTGAAAACCTGCGCTACCCGGTGCGCCAGGCGGGTGCTTGGTGCAGCCCTGCCCTACGGCGCAATCACGCGGTAAAACCGCCGGCTGAAGTTCGTCGCCGCCGGATCGCGAACCGTGATCACGGCGCCGGCGCCGACGCCGTTGGTGACGTCGTTCCACGTCGTGAAGTTGGTCGAGCCTTGCAGGCGATAGCTCAGCCCGTTCGCCACGTTCAAGCTGGCGGAGAAGCCCGCGGTCATCGAGAGGCTGGGTGCCGAGAAGGCCGGGGCGGCGACGGACCCACCGGTCACAGTGACGATGGCGACGGCGCTCAGGACTGAGCCAGCGTCGTTGGTGACGGCGACCGTATAGTTGCCGCCCTGGCTGGGCGTCACGTTCTCCACCAGCAGCACTGGCCCAGTGGCGCCTGGAAGGTCCACGCCGTTCAGCCTCCACTGGTGCGCCAGCGGCGCCCCGCCGTCAGCGACCACACCGAGGAAGAGGTCCGATCCAGCGGCAACGGTCCGGCTCTGGGGCGCGAGCACGATCCGCGGCGTCAAACTCGGCCGAGCTACCACTTGGTAGTCATCGAAGATCATGAAGTTGTCCCCCGGGGCAAAATCGTTCCGCGGCACCCAGACCGCGTCGATGTCGCCAAGGTCACGCGCGGCCCCGGTGGTCGTGATGGGCAATTCCCGCACGAGCACGGCGTCGCCCAGCGTGGCGCTCCAGCGGTTCCGTCCGAAGTCCATCGTGACGATCAGGTGATACATGACGCCGTTTTCGAACGTGAAACCGGTGCGCACGTAATCCGCGCCGTCGTCCAGCAGGTAGGCGATGTCCAGGGTCGAGTTGTTGAAGGTGAGGGAGAAGAGCTGGTGGTTGGCGAGGTTAAAGACGCTCCAGTGGAAATCGTCGTAGGCGAAATTGCTCGAATCGTCGATCTCCATCAGCACCGAGAACTCCACGACGGGCAGGCTGTTGGTGTTCGGCGTGTAGTTGAGCGGCTGCCACACGAAAAGCTGGTCGCCGAAGTTGGGCGGCGCATATCCGATGTAAGCCTGCTGCACCGAGCCGCTCAAAAGGTTCGTGGCCACGCCGTTGCCACCGCTGCCGAAATCCACCCAGCCTTTCTGACCGGTGAGCGTGCCGCGCGCGTAACCTTCCGCCGCTTCGAAGCCGGTCGAGAAAATGGTGTTCGGCGCCCGCGCGGGCAGAAGCTTCAGCACCAGGTTCCCGCCGTCGCCACCGTAGCCATCCACCGCCAGGCGGTAGGTCGTGCCCGCGACGGCGTTGAACAAGAACCGGCTGGTCCGGTTTCCGCCGGAGTCGTCGTCGCTCGCCACCGGGGTGAGACTGCTCACCGCCGCGCCAGTATAGACGGCCAGCAGCGTGTCGAACGCGCTGCCCGTCGTCTCGACGGCGCACCAGCCATTCGACGGCGCGGTCCAACGGTACCAGACGGACTTGCCGCCGGCGTTGCCCGCGTGGTTCGGCTCCCCGGCTTCCTTGCTCGCGCCCAAGTTGTGGCCCGAGACAATCGCGGCGGCGCCCGTCAACGTCAGCGCATTGGCGAAGCTGTCATTGAAGGGCGCGCCCGCCACGATCACGAAGTTGCTCGCGCTGTCGCCGCGGCCATTGGGCGTGACGACGCCGATGGGACCGGTGACGGCCCCCGGCGGAACGGTGGCCGAAAGTTGCGTGGCCGAATCCAGGGTGAACGCCGCGCTCGCGCCGCCAAACTGGACCGCCGTTGCTCCGGTGAAGTTCGTGCCGCGAATCATGACGCCGCTCCCGACCGGGCCGCCGGACGGCGTGAAGCTGGTGACGACAGGCCGGTTCGGCGTCGAGGCCCAATGCAACGTCACCGGGCCGCTGGCCCCGCCGTAGCCATCGACCGCGATGCGATAGATCGTGCCGGCGACGGCGTTGAAGCTGACCAAGCTGCTCACGCCGCTGCTGGAATCATCGTTGGCTGCGACCAGCGCCAAGCCGTTCACGCTCGTGCCGGTGTACACGGCGAGCAACGTGTCGAAGCCGCTGCCCAGTGTGTCGAGACTCACCGTGCCGCTGGCGGGCACCGTCCACATGAACCACACGCTCCGCCCACCGGCGTTGCCCGCATGGTTCGGCTCGCCGGCCTCTTTCGTCGTGCCCGTGTTCGCGCCGGTCGCGGTGCCCGAGGCTGTGGTGAGCGCCTGCGCGGCGGCGAAGTTGTCGTTGGCCGGCCCGCCGGAAACCGCGAACGAGTTGAGGCTCGTGGCCGCGCCGCCCGAAGTGGTGACGCTGATCGGGCCAGTCGTTGCGCCCGGCGGAACGCTCGCGGTGATTTGCGTGGCCGAGTTGATGGTGAAGCTGGCGGCCACGCCATTGAAATGCACCGCGGTCGCGCCCGTGAAATTGGCGCCCGTGATGACAACCGGCGTGCCGACCGCGCCTGTGCCCGGCGCGAAGCTGGTGATGGCCGGCGCGTTGGCCGTGAGCGCCCAATTCAGCACCACGCGGCCCGAGGCGGCCTCCGCGCCTGCACCGCCGGGGCTCATGTAGCCATCGACCACCACGCGATAGATCGTGCCGCTCACGGCTGCGAACGTCACGCTGCTGTTCGTCGTGCCGGCGACATCGTCATTGGCGGCGATGACGGTGAGGTTCGTCACCGCGTTGCCGGTATAGACGGCCAGGAGCGTGTCGAAGCCGCTGCCGAGCGTGTCGAATTTCCAGGTGCCGCCGCTCGGCGCTATCCAGCGATACCAGATCGACTTGCCGCCGGGGTTGCCGGCGTGGTTCGGCTCGTTGACTTCTTTCGTGGCCGCCGTGTTCGTGCCCGTGGCCGAGCCGGAGTTGCCGCTGATCAGTTGGGCGTTGGCGAACAGGTCGTTGGCCGGCGCCGCGAGGACGGTGAACGCGCCGGCGCTGGCCACAGTTCCGCCCGGCGTAACCACGCTGAGCGGCCCGGTCGTCGCGCCGACCGGCACCAGCGCCGTGACCTGAGTGTCCGAATCGACCGTGAACACAGAGGCCGCGACACCGTTGAAGCGCACGCTAGTCGCACCCGTGAAACGCTGGCCCTGAATCGTGACGCTTGCGCCCGCCGCGCCGCTGGGGGGCGCGAAGCTCGTGAGGACCGGCCCGGCGATCACAACGAAGTTACTCGCGCTGGTCGCGTTGCCAGCCGGAGTGGTGACACGGATTGGTCCAGTCGTCGCAGCAGCGGGAACGGTGGCGGTGATCTGCGTGCCCGAGTTGGCCGTGAAGGCGGCGCTCACGTTGTTGAACGTCACGCTGGTCGCGCCCGCGAGGTTGGCGCCGGTAATCGCCACGGACGTGCCGACGCCGCCGCTCGAGGGCGTGAAGCCGGCGAGCACTGGCAACGTCGTCACGCTGAAGTTCGCCGCGCTGTTCGCCGTCCCGCTCGGCGTCGTGACACTGAGGCGTCCGGTCGCGGCCCCAGTCGGGACGGCGGCGGTGATTTGCGTCGCGGAATTGATAGCGAAGGTGGCGTTCACTCCGTTGAAACTGACCACCGTGGCGCCGGTGAAATTCGCGCCGATGATTACGACCGTGCCGCCCACCGGCCCGCTCGACGGCGTAAAGCTGGTGATGGAGGGCGCAGTCGTGACGGTGAAGTTGTTCGCGCTGGTGGCCGTGCCGGCCGGGGCCGTCACGCTGATGCGGCCCGTGGTCGCCGCCGCCGGCACCGTGGCGGTGATCTGCGTGGCCGAATCCACCGTGAAGGCCGCGCTCACGTTGTTGAACCTCACCGCCGTCACGCCGGTGAACTTGGTTCCAGTGATCGTCACGGTCGTGCCGGCGCTGCCCGTGCCAGGCGTGAAGCCGGTGATCAGGGGCGGGCTGGAGCCGGGCGCGGCCTGCAAGGCGCCGAGGGCCATGATCAGTCCGTAGCCCGCGTCGCTGTCGGTGCCGGGCGCTTCGATGTCGAGCGCGCTGTTCACGAGCGCGTCGCGCATCTGGGCGGGAGTCAACGCTGGATTGAGTGACTTGAGCAGCGCGGCGATGGCGGCGGCGTGGGGCGCGGCCGCGGAGGTGCCGTGGAAAGGATTGAAGCCGGGCACCGAAGTCTTCACGCCGTCCGCGGCGGCGATGTCCGGCTTCTGTCGAATGGCGCCGCCGGTGGCGGAGAAATTGCCGGGCGTGATCGGCGTGCCGTCCGCATGGAAAAACACGCGACGCGTGCCGTCGGAACTGAACCGCTCGACGGGGTTCTTTGTGCCGCCGATGAAGGCGTCGGGGTAGGAGGTCAAGGCTTCGACCGCCGCCACACAAAACGCGTTGGCCGCCGAGGCGTGGCCGCGGGTCTTGCCGCCCGTGCTGATGGCCAGCCGGCCACGGCCCGTGTCGAGGTGCAAGAACCGCGCGCTGCCGGCGTAGCGGACAATCAGGATGCGCTGGCCCACCTCGACCTTGCCGACACTTTCGTAGGGATCCTGCGTGCCGGTCTGGCCATTGTCGGACTTGGTGACGACGTTCGCCCCGGCCGCGTCCAGCACGAAGAGATCGTAGTCGTTGGTCGAGCGCGCCAGCGGGTCAGCCCAGAACAGGTCCGCGCGGTACGACGAGCCGCCGGAGGTGACGGTGTCATACGTGGCCGTGCCAAAACTGTGGAGGCGGCCTTGGACCAGCGTATGCGTGCCGCCATCCACGAAGTCGCCCTCCCACGTGCCGGACTGGCCGTCACTCTTGTTGCCGGAATTGCCGGCCGAAGAAAAGTAGAGCGCGCCGCCCGCCGTCACTTCGTTCACCGCCTCGGCGATGGGGCCGTCTTGAAACGGCGGCTCGTTGAAGTACCCCACGTCGTCCACGATGATGTCGCAGCCCGCGGTCCGGAGTTGGCGGATGTTCTCCGCGAAACCGGCGACGCTTTGAAAGGCCGTCGCAAAGTAGAGCGGCGCGTCCGGCGCGAGATCATGCACGATCTCCAACATGGCCGTGCCTTCGCCGGAGCCGGGGACACCGCTTTGCCCCGCCAGCACGGTGACGGTCCCCAATTCACCGGCGGCCTGGGAGTCGGCCAGATGGTCCACGCTGTCGGAAATCACGCCGACTTTGACGCCGGCGCCGCCGACATGAAACGTGCTGCGGGCCAGCCCGGCACTGTGGGTCGCGTCGCCTTCCGAGTTCAGGGGGCCGGTATGGGTGGTGGCCTTGGCCGCTGGCTCGACAAACTTCACGTCAGAGCGGCTCGCGAGCGGTTCCATCTGGGCCAGCGGCAGCCTGGCCCGGATGGCTTGATGCTGCGCGAAGCTGCTCAGCACCGTGCCGCCCAGGCTCTCGATCCGGCGAAGCAGTTCCGGCGACACGTCCGCCTTGATATCGACCAACACGCGGCCAGCCGCGTCTTGATCAAGGTCCACCTGAAGGTTGGTGATTCCGCGGGCCACCGGCTGGCCCTGGCGCATTTTGTCGGCGGCCAGCAACTCGGAGTCGATCTTGGACTGCGTGGGCGTGCGCGCGGCTTTCGCGTCCTGCAACGCGCGAATCTGGCGCGCGGCACTTTCGCTGAGCGGGAGCGGCGCGGGTGGAGCGCCCGGTGTCGCGGCGCTCGTTGTTTGGGGCGTGGCGCCGGCGCTTGCAGGCGCGCTGGCGGCAGCCGGCGCTGGAGCAGGGGACGCCGGCAGGCTCGGCGTAGGTTCAGCCGCCACGGGAGTGGCGTTGGCCGGCACGGTGGTCAAGCCAGTGGGAGGCGCGCCCTCGCGGGACGGAGGTGGAGGTCGAAGGAGGAGGAGAAGAAGAACCAGGCCCAGGAACGCAACGCCTGCCAGGAAGATAAATGACTTGCGCATAAACCGCGGCGAATGTGGAACGTTGACCAGTTCCTGTCAACGTGACGATAAGGGGCCAATCGCCAAACTCCGTAGCAGCCGACGTGAGGAGGCTCCCTTTCCAATCTGCAATCTGCAATCTCCAATCGATGTGAGCCTCCTCACGTCGGCTGCTACAGTTTTGCTGGGCCGGCAGTTCCGTCGCGATGTCATTGCGCCTTCGGCGGCGCGGCCGGGGCGTTGGTCGCAGGCTTCTTGGTTTCGCCGGCCACGACTTTCAACTTGTCAGGGATGTCCACTTCCACAAACCGGTACGTGACTGCTCCGTCGCGCGCTTCGGCCACGAAGTAGCCCTTGCCGGACGAGCCGTCATGGTTGTTCCGCTTGAGGGCGCAGCAGCGGTTGGTGACGGCAAACGCTTCGCCGCGCTGCCGCAACGTGAACGCGTGGTAGTGGCCGCAGAAAACGCCTCTCAGGTTGACCGGCTTAAAGCGCTCCAACATGTCGTCGGTCCCGTTCGGACGATACTTCACCCCTTCCCCCATCGGGAAGTGCGTGAAGAGGACCGTGGGCTTGGCGGCGTCGAGCTTGCCCGCGTTCTCCTCCACCCACCGGCGCGTGGCGGGCTGGATGGAGGTTTTTTCGTACCGCAGCCCTTCGGTGCTGTCGAGGCCGACGAACTGCCAGCCGCGGTGCTCGAACCCGTAATTCAGCCGTGAGGGGAACATCTCCTCGTACGCTTCGCGATCCGTCTGCGTGAGGTAATCGTGGTTGCCGATCTGCACGTAGGTGGGCAGGCCCAGCGTCTTGAACAGGTCGCGGGTGGCGGCCAGATCGGAGTGCGTGCCCTTCTCGGTGAGGTCGCCGCAGTGCAGGCAGAACTCGGCGCCTTCGGACTTCATCCGCGCGATAACGACTTCCAGCCACTGGCCGCAGTCCGGGCTGAGGTAGTGAGTGTCGTTCACGACAATGAACTTGAAGGCGCCCGGCTCACCGGCCTTGGCCTTCAAGCTGAGCGCGCCGGGCCAGAGGCCGAGCGCCAACAGAGCGCCACCGCTGATCCGGCGGAGGGCTTCACGACGAGGGATTGCAGACGCGGTTTTCATGCGGCAGAAGTAAACGCCTCAAGTGGGCAAAGGCAAGGAGCAAGAGGCAATTTCAGGATCCGTGGCCGCCGACCTGAGGAGGCTCACATCGATTGCAGATTGGAAATGGAGCCTCCTCACGTCGGCTGCTACAACCTTGAAAGCGGCCCCGTCACCGCGGCGTCGCGGGCGCTTCGAGATCGCCGGTCGCAAACTGGATTCCGTCCAGGTAGAAGCGCAAGATCGCCGGGTTCCCGTAATGCTCCGCGCGATGGCCGATGGCGGTGTAGAAGACACGGCCCCGGCCATGCGGCTTGATCCACGCGAGGGCGAAGTCGTCGTCCTTCCGGTACACCCACGGGACTTTCATGTTGGTGGTTTTGGTGTCGAGCGAGAGCAGGATGCGGAGTTTCTGGCGCGAGTACGGCTCCTTGAATTGGAAGATTTCTTCCGCCAGTCGGAAGTTCTTTCCGCCGAACGCAGCGAGCAGGGGGTGGCTCGGCTCCTCGATCTTCACGCCGACTTCCTCGTTCCAAGGATGCCCGTCGTAGGTGGCGCCGAGCAATTCGCGGAACTCCGGCCAATGATTGTTCGCGCCGATGGCGAAGTGAATGGCGACGAGGCCGCCGCCCTGGGCCACGTAGTCGAGCAGGCTCCGCCGAAGCAGTTGCTCCGCGGCGTTGGTATCTGCCGCGTGAGTCTTGAACTTCTCCATCGCCGCCGGGGTGGGCGTGATCCAACGGCCGTCGCTGTTGTTCAAGACGACCGCGTCGAACCGTTTCAAGTTCTCCGGGAGGAAGAGCGAGAGGTCGTCGCTGATAACAGGCGTGTAGGCGCCGGTCTTTTCGCCGAGCAGCCGGAAGGCCGCCGTGCCGTAAGGGATGCACCAATCCTTGTGCGGCGACTTCTCCATGAGCGGCGTGTTCCAAATCAGCACGCGGCGGGGTTTCTTCGGCGCGACTTGCGGTTGGGCGGGCGCGGCGGCGCGGATTTGGCCTTCGCGGTGTTTCGGAATCTCCTGCGCGCCGGCAGCGTAGAGGGCTGGAACCGAAAGCGCGGCGGCGAGGAAAGCAAGGGCGGTCGCTGAGAGGTTCATGGCTGTTTCAAATCTCCCATCCTTTCCGGTAATCCCGCCGCAAGGCCAAGTTGGCTTTCTCGTGGTTCACGATCCGGCAGCCCGTTGGATCGAAATCCAGCTTCTCGGGGAACAGCGTGGCCACATTGCCGAGCAGGACGAACTCCGCCAACGGGCCGGCGTAGTCGAAGTTCGACATCGCGCGCGGGCCGCCGCGACAAGCCTGCAGCCATTCGCGTTCGTGCCCCGGCGAACGGGGCAACCGCCGCGGCACAGCATCGGCATCCTTCACCTGGCCTTCGGGCAGCAGCGTGAGGCTGGTGTTGTGAGCAATGGTGTGAAGCATTCCCTTGCTGCCTACGACGAGCAGGCCGGCGAAGTCCGCCCACTTCTTCGCGCCGGCGTCACCCCAGTCGAGCTTTCGCCGCATGAGGTCTTCGATCTTCTGGCGGAAGCCGCCGCGGCTGCCGTTGTACCAATTCACCCGTACCGGCGGCATCGGGCCGCGCGCGGGAAAATCGTAGTGGATGATTTCCCAGCGAGGCAGCGCGTCGGGGCTGGTTTCGGAGACTTCAGCCTGAACGCGGATCGCGCGGTCCGGGGTCGCCGATGCGTTGGCTGCCGGCTTCTGCCAAAGCGTGTCGAGCTTCAGCGCCATGAACGGGAGGTTCAACGTGTGCGACGCCCAGTTGCCGAGATTGCCGGTGCCGAACTCCCGCCAGCCGTGCCAGCCTTTGACCCAATCCGGGTGATAAGCGCGCTCGGCGGCGGGGCCAAGCCACAAGTCCCACTGGAAATGCGCCGGCACAGGCGGACTGCCCTTGGGCAGGGGACGAGGGCCAGGCCCACCGCCGTCATTCCAAGCGTGGACCTCGCGGATGTCCCCCAGCGTGCCGGCCTGGATGAGTTCCACGGCGCGGCGGAACGGTTCGCTCGCTGTGCCCTGGTTCCCCATCTGCGTGGCGACCTGGCAGCGCGCGGCGGTTTCGCGCATCAGGCGTGCCTCATGCACTCGGTTGGTGAGCGGTTTCTCGCAATAGACGGGCTTCCCCAGCTTCATCGCCCGCAACGCCGCGGGCGCATGAATGTGGTCGGGAGCGGCGACGATGACGGCATCAATCTCCTGGCCCATCTCGTCGAGCATTTTTCGGTAGTCGTAAAACTTCCGTGCCTTGGGTAGTCGCTCGTAGGCCGAAGGGTTCTTCGTCTCATCCACGTCGCAAAGCGCCACGAGGTTTTCGCCGAGGCCGGGAATGGTGCCGACAAACCAGTTGCCACGGCCGCCCACACCGATCAGGGCGATGTTGAGTTTCTCGTTGGCTTGCGCGGTCCAGGCGGACGGAGCGTGCTGGAGCAGGAGAAAACTTCCGCCGCCCCAAGCGAGGTTCCTCAGGAAACTTCGGCGTCTCATGGGGAACTCCGCGGGGGTTGACGACAGCGACTTCGCGGCAGGATCAAGACCTCTGCTTGGTGGAGCATTGAGTGGCTTCATGCCGGAAAGGTCGGGAGAGAGCGGAGACGCGTCAACTGGATTCTCCCGCGTTCGGTAAGGCCTCAGTCTTGCCTGGCGAGCGTCGTAGGCTTTCCAGCCTACGGGTGCGGCGGACTTTCTAGTCCGCAGCCCCCCCCGCCGCTCGCCGAACTGGAAAGTTCGGCGAACCCGCAGACAAGAATGTTTGTGCTACGGCGGCAGTGCCAAGTTGCGCCCATTTCACGACGATGCACCTGAGCAGTATCACAGTCGCGGGCAGCCCGTCCCGGCTATCAACGTCTCGGCAGCCGTCCCGATTGCCCAAGGGAACAGAGCGAGCGAGATGCTTGCCAGGACGGTCGCAGACGGGCCGCCGGACGGCCACGCCAACGGCACGCGCTTCCTGACTTTGAAATCCAGGTTGAAATCTCCCCTGTTGATTGGTCTCTCCTGTGCGCGGACAGACTCGACGGCGCTGCGGACCTGCCGGATTCCTTGCCTTCCTGTCTTCCACTCACTACTCTCGCTTCCGATTCGGCGAAACCAGGACCGCCATGACAAATCAGAAGGTCATCACTGTGTTCGTTGCCTCGCCACGTGACGTGGCGAAGGAGCGGCAGTGCCTCTTCAAAGTCACCGCCCACCTCAACCATCAGTTGGCCGAGCATCTTGGCGTGCGGCTCGAACTCAAGGAATGGCGGCAGGTCGCGCCCGGCATGGGGCGTCCAGAGGACGTCATCCTCGATCAACTGCCGGTCGAGACATGGGACGTGTTCATCGGCCTGCTCTGGTTGCGCTTCGGGATGCCGCCAGGCCCGAACCGCTCCGGCGAGGACCACGATTCCGGCACCGAGGAGGAATTCCGCCTCGCCTGTCGCGCGCAGAAGGAGTCAGGGAGGCCCCGCATCCTCTTCTACCGCTGCACGCGCTCGGCGCCGGTTTCCGTGGACACCAAGCAGCTTCGCGAAGTCCAGCGCTTCTTCGCCGAATTCGCGCCGAAGGGGAAGAATCCCGGACTGTTCCAGGACTTCGGCGAAGCGGACGAGTTCGAGAAGATGGTCGAGAAACACCTGACCGGCCTGCTCATCGAAGAATACCAAGCCAGTGCGCTTCCGCCGAGGATGCGTGCGGCGAAGGACCAGCGCGCGGCGCGTGCCCGTAGCAGCCGAGGTCACGAGGCTCAAGCTTCAAGAGATCAGAGCCTCCTTACGTCGGCTGCTACGAAGCCCGGCAAGACCTCCGACGGCTGGCGCAACCCGTTCATCGTGGGCGTGCCGATCACGGCCCCGGCGGATTTCTTCGGGCGCGAGCGGGAGATCAGCTTCTGCCTGGCGCGGCTGCGCGGGATGCAGTCCGTGTCCATCACCGGCGAGCGGCGCATCGGCAAGTCCTCGCTGCTCCACTACCTGACGGCCACGGCGCGGGAACGGCTCGGCCCGGAGTATCGCCCGGCCTGGCCGAACACGCATGACACCAGAGGATCGGCATCGAGGTTAGGCTCGACTTTGGTGCGAAGAAGAAAATTTCTGGCGAAAGCAGCACCTCTGTTGCCGACGCTCGTCAGGATGAATACCGCAGTGAAGACCGATGTGGAATAACTTCTTGGAGAAACTCGCTAGATGCCGACTGAACGCGAAGAATTCAGACTAACCGAGGAAATCCGCCGAGCGGAAAACATCTTCCTCAACACCAACCGTAATTTTCTCGTCCTTGGAAGCGCAGGAACAGGAAAGAGCTTTTTGCTGAAACGCCTGGTCGAGAACGCTCGCAAGAACGTCCAAGTGTTGTCCTTCACTGGCTTGGCAGCCCTTCAAGTTGGTGGTCGCACTATTCACAGTTTCTTTGGATTTGACCTCGGACTTCAAAAGCGAACGCACCTGCTGCTGATGGGAACTGACGAGCAAAAAGACAATCGGCGCCGCGCATTTCGGAATCTTGAAGCCGTCTTGATTGATGAGGTTTCGATGCTTCGCGCGGACTTGCTCGACGCGGTTGATGCCGTTTTGCGAGAACACGGTCCACGCCCCGGCGAGCCGTTCGGGGGCGTTCAGGTTGGGCTTTTCGGTGACGTGCTGCAATTACCACCGATTGTGACTGACGACGAGCAGCAGGCTTTCCGACCGCGTGCGGATGCCCCGTCATCGCCGATCTGGGATGACGGCTGGATTTCGCCCTGGTTCTTCGATTCATTTGCATACAGGACTGGAGGTTTTCTTCGGCTCACGCTGACTCGCATCTTCCGGCAGCAAACCGATGCAACGGCTGGGGAGGATTTTGTTCGCTCCCTTCAGCGGCTGCGTGAAGGTCGGATTCAGCCGGAGGACTTCGACCTCATCAATTCAAGGGTCTGCAATCAAGAGCCCAGGCAAGCACTCTCGCTTGTGACCACGAATCGCGCTGCTGAAGAAGAAAATGCTTCCCGATTCAACGCTCTGTCAGGCCGTGTCCAAGTCTATCAGGCGGCGCGGGCAGAGAATTGGCCGAGGCATTGGAGAGGAAACGAGCCGGTTCCTGAAACGGTTGAAATCAAAAAGGACGCTTGGGTGTTGGTTTGCGCGAACAATGCCGGGCCGGGTTTAGTGAATGGAAGCTTGGGGACGGTGCTTCGCTTCGATGACGAAGAAGTGGTTCTCCGAGTTGGTTCGCAGGAGATTCCCGTGAAGAGATACGTTTGGAAGTTTCCGGTTTGGCGGTGGGACGGCAAGCACAAGCAAATGGTCAAGGATGGCGAGACGACTTATTCGCAAATGCCACTCAAGCTCGCGTGGGCAATGACCGTTCACAAGGCGCAAGGACAGACGGTTGATGGCCCGATGTGGGTTGACCTTGGGGCGCGGGTTTGGTCTGGCGGTCAGGCATACGTCGCGCTCTCGCGTGTCAGGCGTCTCGACCAACTCCATCTCCGACGCGCGGTACGTAACGAGGATGTCTTGGTTGAAAAGCGGGCGAGACAATTCCTCAGTGAAGGAGACTCGGCTACGGCGCTTGAGGAAACTCGCGCGCTGGCAGCCAACATTTATCGAAAGACCAAGAAGTTGAAGGACGAGGCGGTCCAAGAGCGAGAGCGTGCCTCGCAGATTCTTGGAGATGCGCAGGCATTACTGGCAAATACCACGGCCAAAGAACACTCTTTGGTTGATTCGATCCATGCCAATGTTGAGCGGTTCTTGGCAGAGGCCACGGCCACGCTGCGAGAATGCAAACAGGTGGAAGTCAGAATTGCCGCGTCTGAAAAGCGGATTCTAGACGCGTTGGAACAGGCAAGAAATGCAAGTTGGTTGAAGCGTTTCCTTGGCGAATTCTAGACTCGTTTCTCCTGGCACCCCAAAGCGCGAAACGGTGGTTTTGCCCAGCTTTATGCTGCAAAACGACATGGGCTTGGCCTGCATCACGCGTGGTTGAATGTGTGTTGTTGCCGACCGGCCTCGCGGAGCACTTCCTTGGGCTTGCAGCGCCGTCGCGTCGAGGTGAAGCCGCTCGCCGCCGAGGCCCTGGCACGCGAGCCGTTCGCCGCCTTCGATGCCTGGCTGGCCCGCGTGGAGCAGGCCATGCCGTCTGCGATGCGCGCCTTGCTTTGCCTGGACGAATACGAGCGGCTCCAACGCGCGCTGGACGCCGGTTGGGGCGGGGATTTTCTCGATGCGCTGCGACACACGCTCCAGCATCGCCCGCGCTTCGTGCTGCTGTTCACCGGCGCACACACCTTCGCCGAGATGGGGCCGGCGTGGACGGACCGGTTCATCAGCGCCCGCCGGGTGCGGGTGAGTTTCCTCCAGCCGGACGACGTGCGCCCGCTGCTGACGAAGCCGATCCCGGAATTCGACTTGACCTACGCGCCCGGCGCGGTGGACGCGGTCATCGCCGCCACGCGCTGTCAGCCGTTCCTGGTGCAGGCGGTGGCGTTTGAGTTGGTGCAATTCCTCAACGAGCAGCAGCGCAAGGAGGCCACGCCTGCCGACGTGGAGACGGCCATCACCCGCGCGCTGGAAAGCGGCGGCGAGTATTTTGCCAATGTCTGGACCGACGCCGGGGCGGGAGGGCAGGGGATACTGCGAGAGATTGCCCGAAGAATGCGGAGTGCGGAATGGAAATCAGAGCTTCCTCACGTCGGCTGCTACGGGAGCAATGAAGTGGCTGCGCGAGCATGATGTGCTGGACGACGCCGGAAAGTTCGCCGTGCCGATGATGGAGCGGTGGGTGAGGGAGAATGGCTGACAAGGCTTGCCCCGCAGAAACAGGAGCCGGACAGGAATTCGTTTGCGCTGCTGAAGTCAGAGTCTCTGAACTGGAACGGTGCCGTTGAAGGGGGACCGCGCGCGGCTCGCATGCCGTCGTCGTCGTCGCGGTGACGTTCAACCGAACCCTTTGGAGTCACCGAACGGTGCGGGAGGAACGACACTCCGAAGTGCTCGGCGGGCCGCCGAGCACCGCCGGCCGGCGGCCCGCGCTCCCCAGCGCGTCTGCATCGTTCCGGATCAGCCCAAAGGGCGGCAGACAATAGCCCAGCGATTCATCGCTGGGTGAAGCGGTGCGCGGGAGCCAAGTCCCGTCAGGGACGACAGCAGTCCTGGTCTTGGACCGCCGCCGGCTCTCGCTCTCTTTCGTCCCTCCGGGATTTGCCCCGCTTGCGCGGCGTGTCCCAGTGATGGATCGCTGGGCTATTTTCAGGCGTCCCTGACGGAACTCATGGGCGCGAACTGCGTTCCCCACGCCCGTCAGCGCAACCTCCTGCACCGCGCGCAATCCAACGCCCAAGCCGTCCTGCGTGACTTCCAGCACTACAAAGGCCGCGCCGCTGACCTGGAAGCCCGCACCCAGCAACTCCTCGCCCGAATCGCCCAAGCCCTCACGAAGTTCCCGCCTTCGTAGCGGAACTCTGGCGAGTGCCGCTGGTTTCCTCGGCCGCAACTCGGCACTGACGCCGCAGCGCAGACATTCCTGTCTGCCGTAGCGCAACTTGCCGGCCCTTTGATTTGCATCAAGGCCGCCACCCCACGCTGCGGCACAGTCACGGCCAATGAATGCGACTGCAACTGAAACACTGCTCGACGTAAGACCGATGACGCCGCGTGACCGGCATCCGACCATCTTCAACACTTGGGAGAGCCTGGGCCAAGGCGGCTCCATCCTGCTGGTCAACGACCACGATCCCATTCCGCTCTACTACCAGTTCGCCTGCGAACACGGCGGCGGCTTCCGCTGGCAGTACCTGGATCAAGGCCCGCAGGTCTGGCGCGTGCGCATCACGAAAGGTGACTTCGCCGAACCCGGTTACGTGCCGCCGAGCCGGCCCGCCAAGGCGCCCGCCGTGCCGATCGATTTCAACGAGCCGTTAGTGTTGGACACGCGCCCGCTCTTCCAGCGCGGGGAGACGCCCTGCCAGGCGATCGACCAGTGCGTGGCGGCGCTGAAGCCGGGGCAGGATTTCATCATCCTCGTGCCGTTCGAGCCGATTCCGCTCTACACGAAGTTCAGCAACCTCGGTTTCTCCCATCGCTCGGCGCAGCTCGACGACGGCTCGTGGAGGATCGAGTTCAAGAAAACTGGCGAAGCCAAAGGCGCCTTCGTGCCCTGCGGCGGACACTAAGAAGCCGGGGCTGATTCAAGAAACACGCGGACAGGAGCGCGGGCAGCCTGCCCGCGCGTTCCATCGAGAATGGGAGCGAGAAACCACGCGGGCAGGCTGCCCGCGCTCCTTCTTGAATCAGTCCTGACTAAGAAGCGCGCTGAAGAATCTTGGAGTTGTTTCCCCCGGCGCTGGATGTCACGATCAGCGCCCGAAATGGACGAACTGCAACTGATCGCCCTGTACTCATCGCTGCTGGGATGCGCCGAAGCGCAAGCGCGGAGCGTGCTGATGCTGTTGCACGGGCTGTGGGATGACGATTCCTCCGACTTCGGCCTGCCGATTCAGGACGGCCCAGTCGGAAAGCGCGTGGCGGCGAGAGGTTGGCCAGGCGTGACGGGCCGATGGAAATGACGGGTGATCGGAAGAACCCCGCTCCCGGCTTCGCGCGCCGTCAGTTGGTTTGAGCGGTCGCCGATTTGGGAGCCAGCGACTTGGGGACCGCGCCGGGCGGCAGCGGCGGGCTTTTGCGAAACCCCGGCGGCAGCGGCGGCTTGGGCTGAAGCCGCGCCACCAAGTCGCGCCACAACTGGCGGTCTTGCGCCGTCATGCTCCGCCAACGCTCGGCGTTCAGGAGAAACTCCTGCCGTTCCGCCGGAGACAGCGCGGTGAACTTCTGAAAGTTCCGCAGGCACACCTCGCGCTGCTTTTCCGGGAGCCGCGCAAACGCGGCCAGGGTCCGTTCCATTTGCCGCCGCTCGGTTTCGTTCATGACGTTCAGGATGCGGGCCTTCTCCTTCTCGTTCAGCTCGAAGAACCGCTCGAAGTGGGCGTGCAGCCGCTGCCGTTCCTCCTCGGACATGGTGTTCCAGCGCGTCTGGTCCTTCTCCAGTTGCTCCTGCTGCGCCGCCGTGAGCGCCGCGGGAGCGACCTCGGCGGGCGGGGCGTTGGTTTCTGATCGGCAGATCAACCGCATGGCGGTTTCGTTCTCCAGGACCTGCTTTTGGACCTCCGCGGGCAGCGTGTCCCATTCTGCCAATCGTTCTTCGACCAGCTTGCGATCGGCCTCCGGCATGGTCGCCAGAGCTGGCCCGCGCCGTTCGGCGGAAACTTTCATCAACGGCCGCAGATACCAGCGCAGTTGGAGCGTCTGCAGCCGCGCCTCGCGGGCCGCCGGGGATAAGGACTCGAATTCCTTGAGTTTGCCTTCCAGGAACGCGCGCGACTCGCTGGAACGGTTGGTCACGATGGCGAGCCGGTCGGCGGCAGTCATGGCCAGGAGGCCCCGCAGGAAATCCACCGGCGTGCGGGCCGTCGGCAAGGACGGAACCGGCGGAGCCGGCAGCCCCCCGCGCTCGGTGGGAGCTGTTGGCGCCGGCTGGCCCAGCAGCGTCGTGGCGCAAGCCAGCGCGGTCAGGAGGAAGAGGCGTTGCAAGGTTGAAGCGTTGAAGCGTTGAAGGGTGATCACTTTCCCTCGCGGGCAGACACCAGAAATCGGCGCTTCGGATGGCAGAGCCGTCCCCCGTTCGACGCTCGCCTCGTGGAATCCGTCTTGCCGCATGGCCGTTCGCGCTTCCATTCAGCGTCCGAGTCTATTGCAGCGCCCGAAGCAGCTCATCGTCGGAGATCGCGGCGGAGTCCGCGGGCTTGACGGGCACAAAGCTGAGTTGCTGGATCGACTCGAAGTCTTGCAGGATTTCGGGCGCGGGCACACTCGCGACCAGAGAAATCCGGGCGAGGTCTTGCGCCAGGCGGGCGCGGCTGAGGTAGCGGTACTCCTGCATTCCCGCCACTGCCAATACGAGCGCCGCACCAGCCCAAGCGAGACGCGGCGCCAGCACCCGGCCCCAATCCTCCCACCAGACGCGCCAGGGTGAGCGTCCGCGCTGGCGCGCTTGTTCCGCTTCCACGGCGCGCAGCACCTGGGCGGTGAAATTGGACGCCAGGGGCGGCGGGCGCTGGGCGCGCAGGAAACGGTCCAGCGCGACTTCGGCTTCCCAATCGCGCGCCGCGTCAGCGTGCGCGGCGAGAAACTCCGCCAGCCGCGCCTGCTCCTCCGGCGTGAGGGGCCGACGCCAACTCGTTTCGAGCAGCTTTCGATAGACGGGATCGTTCATATCGGATTCCTTTCCAACTCCGGCCAAGCCGGGAAGTTTCTGAAAAATTCACGGTTCATTCCATTCTCCGGTGCGCAGGTAAGGCTTGAGTTGCTCCTTGAGCGTCTCCCGCGCGCGATGGATCAGCGACTTGGTGGCGGAGAGCGAGCAGCCCACGACTTTCGCGATGTCTTCGTAGCTCAGTTCTTCCTCGCGGCACAGCAGCAGGGCGGTGCGCTGCTTCTCCGGCAATGCGGCGATGGCTTCCTCCACCTTGGCCTCCAACTCGCGCCGCAGCACCAAGTCGGGCGGCGGCGTCACTTTCGCGTCCTCAAATTGCCGCGGGGCCTCGTGTTCGTCGGGCGCGGCGGCCTGGTCCAGCGAGTCGGCTGGATGCCGGGAACGGCGGCGGATTTCGTTCAGGCAGAGGTTGCGCGCGATGGTGAAGAGCCACGTCGAGAACTTGGCCGTGACCCGGTAGCGGCGGGCGGACTTGAAAACCTGGAGAAACACGTTCTGGGCCACGTCTTCCGCCTCGGTGGCGTCGAGGAGGTGCCGGTACACCAAACCGAAGACGGGCTGCTTGTATTTCTCGACCAGCGCCTCAAAAGCCGCGGTGTCCCCTTCACGCACGCGAAGCATGAGGGCGGCATCGGGATCGAGGTTGGTGGCCATCGCGGGCACCACGCTACCAAAAACCGCTCCCGCCACAAGGTTGCGGTGGAGGTGAGGGCAAATTCAAGGTTCAAGGTTCAAGGTTCTAAGTCCAAAGTTCAAAGCTGGCGGCGTGAAGCCGGTTTTGAGGTTCAGGAACCAGAGCGCGCTGAACTTTGAACCTCGAACCTTAAACTTTGAACCTGGAACTCGCGTCGCGAGGGTTGATTTCCGGCGCGGTCTGGCGCTTACTGCGTCTCACGCATGAAAACGATGACTCGCTTCATTCTGATCGCGGTCACTGCGCTGGCGCTGAACGCTCCCGCGGCTGATTCCACGCCCGCCCGCCCGAACATCCTCTTCGTCATGTCGGACGACCACGCCTATCACGCCATCAGCGCCTACAACGGTCGGCTGAACCAGACTCCGCACCTTGACCGGCTGGCGCGCGAGGGGATGCGCTTCGACCGCTGCTTTGTGGTGAACTCGATTTGCACACCGAGCCGCGCGACGATCCTCACCGGCAAGTACAGCCACCTCAACGGCTGCCCCGCCTTCAATCGCTTCGACGGCGCGCAGCCCACTGTCGCCAAGCGGCTGCAGGCCGCCGGCTACCACACCGGCATGATCGGCAAGTGGCACCTCGGCAGCGACCCCACGGGCTTTCACCAATGGATCATCCTGCCGGGCCAGGGCGTGTACAACGACCCCGCCTTCCTCACGCCCGAAGGCCGGAAAGTCATCAAGGGATACGCCACCGACGTCATCACCGACCTCGGCATCGACTTCCTGGAGAAGCGTCCGAAGGACAAGCCGTTCTTTCTGATGCTTCACCACAAGGCCCCGCACCGCGAGTGGACGCCCGACCCGAAGAACCGCGAGAAGTTCGCCAAGCTGACCATCCCGGAGCCGCCGACGCTCTGGGACGATTACGCCACGCGCACCGATGCCTTGCGCGAGAACCAGCAGACCGTGGCCCGCGACCTCACCCGCCGTGATCTCAAGCTCACGCCGCCCCCGGACATCACGCCCGGCACCAACCGCCAGAAGTGGCTCCAGACCAAACCCACCGAAGTGGAAATCGAAACCGACGGCGTGAAGAAGAAACTCACCGGCACGGAGTTGGTGAAGTGGAAATACCAGCGTTACATGCAGGACTACCTCGGGTGCATCCAGAGCATCGACGACAACATGGGCCGGCTCTTCGCCTGCCTGGAGCGCGCCGGCCTGATGGACAACACCGTCATCTTCTACACCGCGGACAACGGCTTCTTCCTCGGCGACCACGGCCTTTACGACAAGCGGTTCATGTACGAGGAATCCCTCCGCATCCCGCTGTTGGCCCGCTGGCCCGGCCAGATCAAAGCCGGCTCCGTAAGCGACGCGATGGTGCTCAACCTCGATTTCCCGGAGACGTTCCTCGAACTCGCCGGTTTGCAGGCGCCGGCCGAGATGCAGGGCCGCAGTTTCGCTCCCCTCTTGCGCGGCACGCGCCCCGCCGACTGGCGCACGAGTTTCTACTACCGCTATTACCACGACCCCGGCGACCACAACACGCGCGCCCATCTCGGCGTCCGCACCGAGACGCACAAGCTGATTCACTATTGGAAGAAGGACCAATGGGAACTGTTCGACCTGCGGAAAGACCCGGCCGAACTGGTCAATCTCTACAACGACCTCGCCCAAACCGCGACTGTGGCGCAACTCAAGAAGGAACTGGCCCGGCTCAAGGACGAAGTCCGCGACCACGATGAATACGCGAACGAACTTCCGCCGCCGGGCGTGGACGGCCAGCCGCCTGGGCGCGCGGGCGCGAGGAAACAGCGACAAGCGCCGCCGCCGCCAAAGCTGACGGAATAGAGCTTCCTGGCTGCTGTAGCGCAGGCTTTCCGGCCTGCGGGGCGTGCGAGCGATTCGGACATCCGCGTTGTGGCGGACGGCCTGCCGACAAGAATGTCGGCGAGACGGCAGGCTGGAAAGCCTGCGCTACGGCGGTGGTGTCCGGTTGCGCCCCCTTCTGCCGGGCTGGAAGCCGCGGCCCACGGCAGGCAGGATGCCCGCCGCTACGAAGTGGCCGCGAAGCCGTTCGGCAGACGCCTTACTTCAGTTCCAGGTCCGCTGGCTTGACACCTTTGGTGTGCTTGCCGAAACCGAAATAGAGCGGCTTGTATTCGCCCACGTAGTCCACGTTCGCCTTGGCAGGGATCTTGTCGCCGAGGCCCAGCGTCCAGTAGCAGGCGTTGACGAGCAAGCGGCGCAGACCCTCGCTTTCGAGATCGACGGCGGCACCCATCGTCGTGGTGACGATCTTCGAGGTCTTGCCTTTCTCGCCGGTGTATTCGCGCGTCCAGACGAGCGGCATCATCGGGTTGTTCTTGGGGCCGTCGAGCGAAGGATCGGTCGGCTTCATGCCGGTGAGCACTTGGCCCCAGACAAGCACCTGGGCGTCCTGGCCCAGGTGGCTGACGGTGTACACATCGGTCGGCCCCCAGATGTCGGTGGCGCCGCGGAGCACGGGGTGATTTTTGAATTCGTCGTTGACCACGCCGCGCGTGCTCTCCTTGCCGTGCGAGCCGTGGTGGTTCACCCACGTTTCGCCCAGCACTTGCTGGCCGAAGCCGCCGGGCCATTCCCGGCTGTTGAAGGAGTACTTCGCGTACGGGCTCTGCTTGTTCTTCGCGTAGTTGAAGGAATGCGTTGCGGTGCGCAGGGCGATGATCGGCTTGCCGGAGTTCACGTAATCGACGAAGTGCTTCATCTGCTCATCGGGCAGTTCGCGGAAGCGGAGGTTCACCACGCACAGGTCCGCCGAGGCGAGCACCTCCAGGCCGGGAATGTTGGTGGTGACGGTCGGCGTGATGGTGGCGTCGGCGGGATTGATGGCGAAGAGCACCGTGCATTTGAATCCGTGCCGCACCGCGAGAATCTTGGCTAGCATCGGCCCCGCTTCCTCCGAGCGATACTCTTCGTCGCCGGTCAGGAAGACAATGTGCTTGCCGACGCCGGCGCCGGCTTGGCCTTCATAGACGACCCAGTCTTTGGCCGGCGCCGGGCTGAAGGCGGCGAGTTGGAATGCGAGAGTCACGAGCGCGAGATGTTTCATGGGTGTTCAGACGGTTATGTTTTCGGCGGCATTCATAGCCGGGGATGGCGCGTCCGACAACGGCAATCCACACTCCTCCTCCTTACCGAGATTCGGGCTGGTTGGTGGGGCTAGCGTACGCGCGAGCCGATGATCCAGGCAGGCAGGCGGCTCGCGAGTACGCTCGCCCCACCAAGCTGGTCTTCAGCCGCAAGTGATGTCCTGGTGCGTACCACGAAGGATCGAGGAAGCCGCTCAGAACCGATGCACCAGCTTCTCGATGAGCCAGGAGCTTTCCCGCATGGCTTGTTCGCTGAAGGGGCCAAACCATTCCGCCACTTTGTGAAACTGGGCGATGAACTCGGCTTTGTCCCCCTTTTCCACCAACGCCAGGTTCTCATTCAGGGACCGGATGTAGTCCTTCAGCAGCGCGCGCCGCTCCGGGTTGGCGAAGATGATCTCCGCATAAAGGGTGGGGTTCTGCGCAAACAACCGGCCCACCATGCCCATCTCCAAGCGGTAGATCGGGCTGGACAATTCGAGCGTACGCGGGATGGAGACGCGCCGGCTGTGCAGAAACTGCCCGAAGGCGAACGTCGCAAAGTGCCGCACCGCCTGCACGAGGCCCATGATCTCGTCATGCTCCGCCGCGGGCGTCTCGACCAGCACGCTGCCCCACAGCGTCAGTTGTTCCAACAGCCAGGCGCAGGCGCCGTCGTCGCGCCCCGGACTGACGACGACGATTTGCTTGTCCAACGTGACGGTGCTGGGACCGAAGAGCGGATGCAGGCCCACGACCGGACCGGGGTGGGCGTGCAGCATGGCGGCCAGCGGTTCGCGCTTGAGACTCGTGATGTCGGCCAGCACGCAGTCCTTCGGGAGAAACGGGCCGAGTTGCAGGGCCACCGCCGGCGTCAAGTCGATGGGCACGGCCAGCAAGGCAAGATCAATGCCCGTCGTCAGTTCCGGCGCTTGCGGCCAGTCCTCGCGGTCGAGAATCCGCACTTCGTAATCAGACTGAGTGAGCCAGCGCGCCAGGAACGTGCCCATGTTGCCGCGCCCGCCGACGATCAGCACCTTCGCGCCGGGCCGCACGCTGCGCCGGCTCAGGGTGTCGAGTTGTTTTGCGCGGGAGTAGCGCATCATGGTGCGGAAGATGTCTTCCACGAAGTCGGGGTCCAAGCCCGCGTTCACCGCCTGCGCTCGGCGGGCGGAAATCAGGTTCTCCTCGCGCGCGGGGTGATACAGCGGCAAGTCGTGCTGCTGCTTGATCTCCGCGACCTCCTGGACAACCCGGCGCCGCCGCGCCAGCAACTCGACAACCTGCTGGTCGATCTGGTCAATCTGTTCGCGCAACGGATCCAAGGCGGCGGGTTTGCTGCCCGCTGCTTCACGGCCGTCGGGATCGTGTTCGGCTTTGCGTGGTTGGCTCATAGCGAAAACGTCTCGGCACTGTGGCAGGGAATCCCCCTTGTAGCCAGCTTTCGTGTCGCAAGGTCATGCCCGCCACTGCCGATGCTTGACGCAAGAAGAAGGCGCCGATTAAATCGGCCTGCCGCGGCAGGTTGGCCGCCACGCGCGGTGAGGCTATCAAGATTTCCGCGCCATGCGCGGCGAGTGGCTGGCGCGCGTCAGACCCGGCACGACCACAAACCACAAAGCATGACGAGACATTGGCAGCGAATTGAATCGCTGGTGAGCGGCTCAATGGAGGTTCCAGGCCTGCCGGGGGTGAGGCTGGATACCATTCCGGTTTTCCCTGATCCGCGCGGGACTTTGCACGAGTTGTTCCGGGTCGATGAAGTTCCGCCCGGTTTCCAGCCGCTCATGGCCTGCTCCTCTTGGTCGCATTCGGGCGTGGTTCGGGGACCGCATCAGCACGTGCAGCAAGACGATTATTTCACTTTCGCCGGACCCTCGGACTTTCTGGTGGCGCTGTGGGACGCGCGGCCCGGCGCCGCTGGCGCGGATCGAGGCTGGCTCATCGAGGCTGGCCAGACTCATCCGCTTCACATCTACGTCCCGCGCGGTGTGGTGCATGGCTACAAGAACGTCGGCTCCGTTTCCGGCCTGGTGGTGACAGTCACCAGTCTGCTCTACCGCGGCTGGGGCCGCCGCGATCCGGTGGATGAAATCCGGCACGAACTGGACCCGAAAGTGCCTTACGTGTTTCCCGAAGTATGATCCGCGAACGAAATCACTGCCGCGCCTGCGGCTCGAACAACCTGGCCCTGGTGCTGGACCTCGGCAAAACCGCACTGGCCAATGACTTCCTTCTCCCGGAAGAATCAGGCCAGTATTCGGTCTTCCTGCCGCTACGGCTGTGCGTCTGCCAGGATTGTTCGCTGGCCCAGCTTGCGGACACGGTCGATCCGGAAGTGTTGTATTCGCATTATGCCTACGTCACTTCGACCTCGCGGACGATGGACGCCCATCTGACCGAGCAGTGCCACCATTTGTTGAGCCAGCTTCACCTTTCGCGCCCGGCCCGCGTGCTGGAGATCGCAAGCAACACCGGGATTTATCTCAAGAAATTCCAACAGCAGGACTGTGAGGTGCTGGGCGTGGAGCCGGCCAGAAACATCGGCGCACTGGCGGTGGCCGACGGCGTGCCCACGCGCGCGGAGTTCTTCAACGCCCGGACCGCGCGCAACATCCGCGAGGAATGGGGCGCAGCCGATTTGATCCTGGGCCGGCACGTGTTTGCGCACATCGATGATTTACGCGACTTGCTCGCGGGCCTGGAGACCGTGGCGCAGCCTGGGGCGCTGATCGCGTTCGAAGTGCCTTACTTGGTGGACTTCTTCAAAGGCGTCCAGTTCGACACGATTTATCACGAGCACCTCTCCTATGTGTCGGTCCGGTCGCTGGAGGCGCTGCTCCAGACCACGCCCTTCCGGTTGCAGCGCGTGGATGATTATCCGATTCACGGCGGATCGATTTTGTTCCAGTTCCGCTTCCGCAACGCCGAAGCGCCCGTCCACTCCAGCGTGCCGGAGGCCCTGCAAACCGAAGCGCAGATGCAATTGGCCAACCCAAAATCCTGGGCGCCTTTCGTGCAACAGGTCCGCCACATCCAGACGGAATTGCCCGCGCTCGTCCGCCGTCTCAAGGGCCAGGGCCGGCGGGTCATCGGCTACGGCGCTTCCGCGAAAGGCAACACTTTGCTCAACACCTGTGGCCTGACAGTGCGCGATCTGGACTACATCATCGACAACACGCCGTTCAAACAGAACAAAGTCGCCCCTGGCTCGTGGATTCCGATCCGTCCGCCGGAGTGGTTGCTCAAGGACCGCCCAGACTACTCGCTCATCCTGGCTTGGAACTTCGCCCGCGAAATCATGTCGCGGGAAGAGGAGTACCAACAGGCTGGCGGGAAGTTCATTCTGCCGATTCCCGAGCCGAAGATCATGGAGTGATCCGCAGCGAGCACCACCCAGCCAAGACCGCATCGCTTGACGCCATCCATCATGTCGCAACCCCGGATTCTCCTCATCGGTCAGAACGGCCAGGTTGGCTGGGAACTGCGCCGCATGCTGGCGACGCTCGGGGCTTTGGTGTCAGTCGATTTCCCCGAGGTGGACCTCGCGGACGGCGCTTCGCTGCGCAAGTGGGTTCGCGACACCGCGCCCCAGATTGTTGTCAATGCCGCCGCCTACACCGCCGTAGATCAGGCCGAGTCCGAACCGGACCTCGCGATGAAGATTAATGGCGTTGCGCCAGGGGTGTTGGCCGAAGAGGCGAAGCGGCTCGGCGCGCTGCTGGTGCATTACTCGACGGACGTGGTCTTCGATGGAACCAAGAATGCGCCCTACCTGGAAGACGACGCCCCCAATCCGATCAGCGCCTACGGGCGCTCCAAGCTGGCAGGAGATCGAGCCGTCCAGGCCGTGGGTGGGCTTCATCTCATCTTCCGGCTCTGCTGGGTGTATGGCGCACGCGGACAGAACTTCATGCTCGCCATGCTGCGACTGGCGCGGGAGCGGGAAAAACTGCGCGTGGTGAAGGACCAAGTTGGCACCCCCACCTGGTGCCGGCTGATCGCTGAAGCCACCGGTTCGGCCTTGAGGCAGGTTTTGGAAACAGGCGATCTCGGCGCGTTCAATGGCACGTATCACCTCAGTGCGTCCGGGGCCACCAGCAAGCATGGTTTTGCCGAAGCGATCATCCGCCTGATGCCGGCCTCGACCCGGAAATGCCGGAAGATCGAGGCCATCACCACCGCCGAGTATCCTTTGCCCGCGGCCCGATCACCGCACTCGGTCCTGTGTTGTGACAAACTGGAAGACACCTTCGGGCTGCGCCTGCCCGATTGGGAAGAGAGCCTGAAACTCGTCATGGAGGAACTTTGAAACTGTGTTTCTCCGGCCTCGGCAGGGTGTCTCCACCGAGGGTTTCCACAAGCAGCCTTTGCCCCCCCCACGCAACTTTGCCCTGTTCACCTCCAGACGGCTTGAGTTAAATCCGACCCGTGAAAATCAGTGGATTCACTTTCATTCGCAACGGCAATGCCCTCGGCTACCCGTTTGTGCCGGCTATTCGTTCGCTGCTGCCGTTGTGCGATGAGGTCATCGTGAACGTACCGCGCTCCACGGATGGCACGCTGGACTCCGTGAGGGCCATCCGCGATCCCAAAATCCGCATCATCGAATCCGACTGGGACGAGCGCGAAAAAACCGGCGACCCGATCATGCGCCGGCACACCGACCTCGCGTTGGACCAATGCACCGGCGACTGGTGCGTGTACATCCAAGGCGACGAAGTGCTGCACGAAGAGAGCATCCCCGCCATGCGCGCCAGCATGGAGCGCGAGCTGGACAATCCGCGGGTGCAAGCCCTGCTGGTGAACTATACGCATTTCTACGGCAGCTTCTGGACGGAGGTGTATTCGTTCGGGTGGTACTACCAGGAGGTGCGGGTGGTCCGGCGCGACCCGAAAATTCGGGCCTGCGGCGGCGCACAGGGATTCCGGGCGGACGGCCAGAAGCTTTGGGTCAAAAACTCCGGGGGACGCTACTTCCATTACGGCTATGCGTTGGAACCCAACCAGGCGCGGGTCAAGATCGGCAACCTGGCGGACGTGTACGGCAACAAACAGGGCGTTCAGGATCTAGCGCAACGGCCGGCGCGGTTTTACGACAACGACCAAAAGGTCAAACGGTTTACCGGCACACACCCCGCCGCGATGAGCGACCTCGCCGCCCAGGCTACCTGGACCTACGTTTCGCGCAACCCGCTCATCCGCTTCCGCCGGGAGTATTTCTGGGAAGACATCGCGCTCCTCGTCAAACGCTGCACCGGCCTCACGCTGGGGGTGCATCGGAACTACCGGCTGCTGAAGTGAGCGCGCCTACCGTCTTCTGGCGAATGAGCGAAAGGTCCCGCTGTGACTGCGCGCTCTTGTCCAGGCGTCACAGCGGTGCATTCCGCTGGCAATACGGGCCGCCCGTAGGACAGCGCGTCCCGCCTGTCTCACTCTTCATTTCCCTCAGCCACTAGCTGTGGCCAGCGAATGCGATGGGGGAACCGGAGCGGACTTTTCAGCTCGCGGAGAACAGTGCAGGCGGAGAGCCCTGTCCTACGGCATGGACACATCTCAGCGTTGACAACGGGCGGCGTTGCGGGATGTTCACCGTCGGCCAGCGAACCGACACCAGCGTGCCGACCATGTCCGTTACACAAGACAGTTCCAAGCCGGCGCCACGGTACTGCTTCATCGTAGTCTCGTACAACACCCTTTCTCTCACGCGCGCAGCCCTGGCTTCCATCCGCCAACATGCCGCCGGTTTTCCGCATGAAGTGATCGTCGCGGACAACGGTTCCTCCGACGGGAGCGCATCCACGCTTCCGCAGGAATTCCCTCAAGCACAAGTGCTGGCCCTTGGGCAGAACTATGGCTTCGCTGGCGCAACCAACCGCGCGACTCGCCTGGCTTGCGCGCCCTGGCTGGTCATGTTCAACTCCGATGCCGAGTTGCTCCCGGAGACCATGTCCAACGTCGAAGACTTGTTGGCCCGTCATCCCAACATCGACATTCTTGGCGGGCAATTACTGAACAGCAACGGCTCGCTCCAGCGTTCCGTCGCGATCGAGCGGTCGCCGCGCAGGTTTGAACAGCAGCACCAGGACATTGAATTGGTGGAAGTGGACGGCATTGTGGGCGCCTTTATGGTCATCCGCCACGACCTCTGGCGCCGGCTCGAAGGGATGGACGATGGTTTTTTCCTCTACTACGAGGAAACCGATTTTTGCTGGCGGGCGCGCCAACTGGGCAAGACCGTCCACTGGAGCCCGCGCATCCGCGTGCTGCATCATCGTGGCCGCAGCACGGGCCAGGTCAGCCTGCGCGCCAAGGTCGAGTTCTGCCGCAGCCACGACCGCTTCAGCCGCAAACATCTCCTTCCGCTGCGTTATTGGGTGTTCCGAGTGACGAATCTCGCCAGCCTAGCCTTCAACACCGCTGGCAACCTGTTTCTGTGCGGGCTGACGTTGGGACTTCACCCCAAGATCCGCAGCCGCTTGCGCTGGTATTCGCACTTGTTGAACTGGAGATGGCGCGGTTGTCCGGCAGAATGGGGGCTGACGACCCAGGGGCGTCCCGGCCAATGAATTCAGGGGCTGGCTTTCTTCCCGGTTTTCCGCTTTGACCTGTTTCGCCGCGCCGTGCCAAGCTGGCCGCGACGATGACGAACCCGACCCCGCAGGTCACAGTCTATACGCTGACGTTCAATGAAGCCCGCCAGATTCGCGACGTACTGGAGAGCATCAAGTGGGCGGACGAGATCATTCTGGTCGATTCGTTCAGCACCGACGGGACGGTCGAGATCGCCCGTGAATACGGGGCCCGCATCCTGAGCGAAAAGTTCCACGGCTTTGGCGCGCTGCGGAACAAGGCGCTCGCCGCCGCCAAGTTCGACTGGATCGTGAGCATCGATGCGGACGAACGGAGCACTCCCGAATTCGCCGCCGAAGTGCGCCAGACCGTGGCCGCGCCATCACACCCGGCTTACTTCGTCCCGCGTCGAAACTACTTCCTGGACCGGCCCATTCGCTTTTGCGGCATGTATCCCGATTACCGGCAGCCGCAGGTCTTCGACCGCCGGCGATTTCGCTACCGGGCCGAGTTGGTTCATGAAGGTTTCGACTGTGACGGCCAGGTGGGCCACTTCAACCATCCCATCGACCAGCATCCGTTGCCGACGCTCTCGGTGGTTATGGCCAAGACCGAGCGCTACACCTCGCTTATGGCGCAACGCTACTACGAAGCGGGGCGCCGCGCCGGGCTGGCGCAAATGGCGTTCAATCCGCCGGCGGCCTTCCTCAAGAAATACCTGCTTCAGCAAGGTTTCCGTGAAGGGATGCATGGCTTCCTTTTCGCCTCGCTCCACGGTTGGTACACATTTCTGAAGTACGCCAAGCTGTGGGAATACCAACGGCATCCGCCGCCCGCCCCCGCTCCACATGGTTGATGTCTCGGTTATCATCCTGACTCGCAACACCTGCGCCCAGACGGTCGAAGCCGTCGCCTCGGCCTGCAACAGCCAGGACGCGTTGACGAAAGAATTGTTCGTCGTGGACAACGGCAGCACTGATGATTCCCCTCGGGTCATCCCAGCGCGCTTTCCTGCTGTGCGCTACGACGCCACGGGCTGCAACCTCGGCTTCGCCCGCGCCGTGAATCGCGCTGCCCGGCAGGCTTCCGGCGAATGGCTGCTGCTCCTCAATTCCGACGCCCGGCTGCAACCCGACGCGCTCGGTATCGCGGTGGCCTGGATGCGCGCTCATCCTGACTGTGGCATTGCCGGCGCGCAGTTGCTGAACGCGGACGGCTCGCGCCAGAACTCCATCGCCAACTTTCCCACCCTCGCCACCGAACTGCTTAACAAGTCGCTCCTGCGTCGGCTGTTTCCGCGGCGATTTCCAGGCAAGGAGCGCAGTTTCAACGAACCCGTCGATGTCGAGACGGTCGTCGGCGCGTTCTTTCTCGTTCGTAGGAAAGTCTGGGATGCGCTGGGTGGGCTGGACGAACGCTACTACTTCTTCCTCGAAGAAACGGACTTCTGCCTGGAGGCCAGGAAGTCCGGCACGTGCGTGGTGCATCTGCCGGAGGTGAAAGTCTGGCACGGCCAGGGCCAGACGGCGAAGAAAGTGCCCGCTGGCGCGCGCATTGAATACTGGCGCTCGCGCTACACCTACTTCCGCAAACAGCACGGGCGGTTCGCCTCCTTCCTGCTGCGAGCCGGCTTGCTCGTGCGTCTGCTGGTGAACACTTTGGTCAGTATCGCCATCACGGCTGTCTCGCTGGGCTGTGCCGCGAAGTGGAGACAAAAGTGTGGAGTCTATCTGGCGCTCTGCGGCTGGCACTTGCGCGGCTGCCCGGATGGGGTGGGCTTGCCCAGATGAACCGGCTTGCGCTGAGAGTTCCGTCATGACCGCCCCATTGCGCATCCTCCAAGTCAACTCCCGCTTCGCCGGTGGCGGCACGGACAATCAAACGCTCGAACTCACCGCCGGGCTGCGGGATCTCGGCGTGCAAGTCCGGCTTTCCATCCCGGAAGGCACGCGCTGGTTGCCATTGGCGCGCGAGTTGGGGGTGCCGGTCCATGCGTTCCCCGCCCGAAGTTCACTCATGCAGGCGGCCATCCGCCAATGGCGGAGCGTCATTCGCGCCCATCGCATCCAGATCATCCATGTTCATCAGGGCCGCGATTACTGGCCAGCTATCATGGCTGCGCGGCTGGCAGCTTGTGGCACACGCATTGTCATCACGCGGCACTTGATGACGCGCCCGCGCCGCTTCACGCGCTGGTTCCTCTTGTCTATGGCGGATGTGGTGGCCGTTTCCAACGCAGTGCTAGACGTGTTGAAACAAGAACTGCACGGTCCGCTTTCGCGCCTGCACCTGATTTACGGCGGGATCGATACCGCCAAATTTCATCCGGTTCGGACACCCGCTGCCCTGGACTTCCGCCGACAGCAAGGCTGGGAGCCAGACCACGTCGTCTTTGGCGTTGTGGGGGCATTTGATCTCCCGCGCGGCAAAGGCCAACTCGAATTGCTGGACGCCGCGTGTCGGCTCCGCGCGGAATTCCCGCACGCCCGTTACGCCATCATCGGGCAGGGCAGTATGGAATCGCTGCTGCGCGAACGCATCACCACCCTGGGTCTGGAGCAGGCTGTGCGCATCGTTCCTTTTACCGAAAAGATCGCCACGGTCCTAAGCGCGCTGGATGTGCTCACGCACCCGGCGGTAGGTGCCGAGGCGCTGGGCTTGGTCATCTGGGAGGGGATGTCCTGCGGCAAGCCGGTGATTGCCTCGCGGCTGCACGGCATCCCTGAGGCGTTCGTCGAAGGAGAACACGGATTCCTCGTCCCGCCCGGCGACGCGGGTGCCCTGGCTGAAGCGATGCGCGCGTTGCTCACCGATCCCGTGCGCTGCCGGCGATTCGGGGAAGCCGGGCGTCGGCACATCATCAGGCATTTCAGCCGTGAAATTCTGGCTCGGCAGGTAAACGAGCTGTACTGCGGGTTGCTGACAAACCAGTGAACGACGTGCGGAACATCCTGCTCCTCCGCCTCAAGTCCATCGGCGACGTGGTGCTCGCGTTACCGGCCGTCAACCTTGTCCGCGACAATTTTCCCCAGGCCCGGATCAGTTTCCTGACTTCCAAGGAAAACATCGCCATGGTCAGCGGGTGCGCCGCGGTCGATGAGATCATCGCCCTCGACCGGGCGGCGTACCGGCGAAAGGACTTCAAAGCAATTTGTGCCGGCACCTTTGAGCTGGTGCGGCGCTTGCGGCGGGAACGGTTCTCCCTTGCGGTGGACTTTCAGGGCTACGGCGAGACGGCGTTGCTGACGTGGCTCACGCGTGCGCCGCGTCGGTGGGGCAGCGTGTATCGCCGCGGACGGCGCTGGGCCTACACCCAGGGTGTGACGCGGGCCGCGAATCTCCACCCCGTCGAATGGAACCGGCGCTTGCTGATCGAATGTGGCCTGAAGCCGATGCCGGCGCGGAACGAGTTCGTGTTGCCGGAAGCAGAAATTCAATCGGCCCGGCAATTCCTGGCCGCGCACGGCTGCGATTCGGCCCAACCGGTTTTGTACCTGCAACCGTTCACCAGCTCGCCGCAGAAGAACTGGCCGATGGAACATTACCTGGCCCTGGCCAACCACTGGCGCGCGCGCGGCGTTCAGGTGATGTTCGGCGGCGGACCGGCGGACTTGGCGGCGCTCGAACCGGCGCGGCGGGCCGGCTTCGTGGTTGCCGCGGGTGTGCCGCGGTTGACCGACGCCGGGCTGATGAAGCTTTCCACCTTGATCGTGGGCGGCGACACGGGTTTCCTGCACCTGGCGGTGGCTTTGGGCCAACGGGTCCTGATGCTGATGACCCTCAGCGGCGAGGGCAGTGCGATCCCGTTTGGCCATCCTGACTGGGTGGTGACGCCGCGGAGCGAGTCGCCGGTGGCCGCAATTGGCCTTGAGAAAGTGGTTCGGGCGAGCGCCGAAGCGTTCCTGGTGAAATCATGATAACGACGGAACTGAACGTGGATGAAATCGTCCGCCGGCATTCCGGCTGGACGGTCCAATGGCATGAGGGACCGACGCCCTCGCAGCCCGGCCTGCCCTGGACGGCCATTGAGCAGAACCATCGCATGAACTTCGAGCTGTGGCATGAGGAGGACCTGGCGCGGCGGGACGATCTGGGTGCGGAACGCGTGCGCCAAGCCAAGCGGGTGATTGATCGCTGCAACCAGTCGCGCAATGACGCCATTGAGCAGATTGACACTTGGTTGCTGGCCCAACTCCCTCCCGCCGCCGGCAGCCCGCAACATTCCGAGACGCCCGGCATGATCATTGACCGGCTCTCCATTCTCTCGCTCAAGCGGTATCACATGCGGCTGGAAGCGGAGCGCGTCTCCGCGTCGGAAGAACACCGCCAGAAGTGCCGGCTACGCTGCGCCATTCTGGAGGAGCAAGCGCGCGATCTCCAACGGTGCGTGGACAACTTGTTGGCCGAACTGCGGGGCGGGACGCGGCACTTCAAACTCTACCGGCAGCTCAAGATGTACAACGACGCCAGCCTTAACCCGCAGTTGTACGGCGGCCCGCCCAAGGCATGAGCGCCCGCCTGCCGGAATACTTCACCTCGCTGGCTCCGTTCCGGGATTGGTTCGGACAGGGCTTGCCGATCCTGACCTACCACAAGCTCGGCCCGCGTCCAACCGGCACGCGGCTGAAGGGGCTTTACGTCGAAACGAGCCTGTTCTCCCGGCAACTGGCGGAACTGCGCGCCGCGGGATTCAAGTCCGCGTCGCTGGACAACCTGAACGTCCCGCCGCAGGACCGTGGCCCGGCCATCGTGCTCACTTTTGACGACGGCTTCCGCAACACGCTCGAGTACGGCCTGGCCCCACTGGCGGAACACGGTTTTCACGCGATTCAGTTTCTGGTTGCGGATCGTTTGGGCCAGACGAATGAATGGGATCTTCCCGCCGGCGAGGTACCGGCGCCGCTCATGGACATGGCCCAAGTCCGCGACTGGCTGTCCGCCGGACACCAGATCGGCTCGCACACGCTCACGCATCCCTGGCTGACGCGCCTCCCGCTCGCGCAGGCCCGCGAAGAGATCAGCGCCAGCAAGAAGAAACTGGAGGACGAGTTCGGCGTGGCCATCGCGCACTTCTGCTACCCTTACGGCGATTGGAGCGAAGCCGTGCGCGACCTGGTAGCCGAGGCGGGCTACGTCACGGCCTGCACGACGGAGTTCGGCGTGAACCCACCGGGCGCTCATCCGCTTGCGCTCCAGCGCGTGACCGCGCGGTATCGCTCGCGTAACTGGAAGAACTTCAAGCTTTGGCTGCGGTCGTGGTTCTGAGGAGAGCGGCCTTCCTGATAAACTGCTCGCTAGCCCCCGCGTAATTCTCCATAGTCACGGCGCGAACATGACCGACTTCCTGCTCAAGATTTGGCGTCTGGCACTGCCGTATCGCTCGCGGCTGTTGCTCGGTGTCCTGACCGGCTTCGTGGGGGGCTTGATCGAGCCGCTGATGATCGCCACGGTCACGTTCGTGTACGGGCTGATCTTCCCGTCGGCCCAAGCCGCGCCGCTGGTCGCGCAACTCCAGTTCGCGCCGGATTGGTTTCGTGAATGGCTCGCTTCCGCCCAGCAAGCCCTCACCTCGGGCGTGACAGGGCATCGCTGGGCCGTGGTGGCACTGGTGGGGACGATTCCGGCGATCCTGCTTTTGCGCGGCCTGTTCGGCTACTTGAACATCTACTTGCTGCAGTGGGTCGCTACGCGCGTCGTCACGGATTTGCGGGTCCGCCTCTTTGACCACCTGTTGCGGCTCTCCGCCGGCTTCTTCAGCCGGGCCAACACGGGAGAGCTGATGTCGCGGATCACCAACGACACGTCCACCTTGCAGCAACTGATCAGCTACAACACGGCCACGATGGTCAAGGATCCCGTCACGCTGCTCAGCCTGCTGGGCTGGTTGCTTTGGCTCCAGCCCAAGCTCACGCTCATCTCGCTGCTCGTGCTGCCCGTTTGCGCCCTGCCCATCGTGATTTTCAGCCGCAAGGTGCGCCACTCCAGCCGTGCCATGCAGGCGCAGCTCGCGGACCTCGGCGGGGTGATGTCTGAGTCGTTCAGCGGCATCCGCGTCATCAAGGCCTACAACCTCGAACCCGCCGTCACGGAAAACTTCCGGGCCACCGCGCGTCGCTTCATCGGGCACTACATGCGCATCGTGCGCGCGACGGAGACGCCGGGGCCGTTGATCGAGTTCGTGGGCGCCATCGGCATTTCGCTGGTGCTGGTCTATCTCGCGCTGCAAAGCGGCGGGCGCACCGGCTCCGCGGATTTCCTCGCCGTCATTCTGGCGATGTTTGCGATGTACCGTCCGCTGAAGAACCTGACCCGGCTGCACAACAACCTGGAGCAAGCGCGCGCCGCCAGCGAGCGGGTCTTCGAACTGCTCGCCACGCAAACGACCATCCCCGAGCCGGCGCAGCCGAAACCGGTCCGGGCAGCGGGCGCGGAAATCCAGTTCGACGGCGTGGACTTCGCCTACGGAGAGAAGGCCGTGCTGCGCGGGTTCAGCCTCACGATCCAGCCCGGCCAACTGGTGGCGCTCGTCGGCCCCAGCGGCTCCGGCAAGACCACGGTGACGAGCCTCTTGCTGCGCTTCTACGATCCGCAGCGCGGCGCGGTGCGCATCGGCGGCACAGACCTCCGCGAGTTTCACACGCGCGATCTCCGCGGTCAGATCGCTGTCGTTACGCAGGAAACCGTGCTGTTCAACGACACCGTCCGGCGGAACATCGAATTGGGCCGGCCGGGCGCCGGCGACGCTGAAATCGTGGAAGCCGCCCGACACGCGCACGCGCTCGATTTCATCATGGAAAAGCCCGACGGCTTCGCCACGGTGATCGGCGAGAAGGGCGGACAGCTTTCCGGCGGGCAGCGCCAGCGCTTGGCCATCGCGCGGGCCATTCTCAAGAACGCGCCGATTCTGGTGTTGGACGAAGCGACCAGCTCGCTGGACACCGAGTCGGAGCGCGCGGTGCAGGCGGCGTTGGAGGAGTTGATGCAAGGCCGCACCACCATCTGCATCGCGCACCGGCTTTCAACCGTGCAGAACGCGGATGTGATCGTGGTGCTCGATCGAGGCCGGATCGTGGAAACGGGCCGCCACAGCGAATTGATCCGGCGCGGCGGGCTTTACCAGAAGCTCTACGAGATGCAGTTCCAGGGCTGATGCGGCGCACCGGTCGTCGTCACTGAACTGGCTGGTCGTGGTCCAGGAAGTCGGTGCATACGCGGAAGAAGTCCGCCTCGGTCTTGGCCCGTCGAATCCGGTGCAGAAACTCCGCCGAAGCCGGCACGCCGGGGCCGACAAAGTTGAGGTACTTCTTCATCATTTCCACCATCGCGGCCTCGCGGAGCTCCGGGGGCTTGAGCGCCTCGTAAAGCTCGTGGATGTAGCGCAACAGGTCGCGTCCGACGGGCACGAACTCCGGCTCGCCGCGGAGGCGCTGCCGGATTTGCGCGAAGATCCACGGGTTACGAACCGCGCCTCGCCCGATGGCCAGTCCGCGCGCTCCCGTGAGGCGCAGCACTTCCACCGCACTGTCGGCGGAGATCACGTTGCCATTGGCCAGCACCGGACAGGGCATCGCTTCGACGGCCCGCGCAATCAGGTCGTGGTGGACCACCGGGCCGTACCTCTCGCGCACGGTGCGCCCGTGGACGGTGAGCAAGTCGATGGAGTGCTTCGCAAAGAGCGGGAGCACTTGATCAAACTCGGCCACCGACGCGAAACCCAGCCGCGTTTTCACCGTGAGCTTGGTCGCCACGGCGTCCCGCAAGGCGCCCAAGATGGCATCGACGCGCCACGGTTCGCGCAGCAATCCGCCCCCGGCGCATTTGCGGTACACGACCGGCGCGGGGCAGCCGAGGTTCAGGTCCACGCCGGCGATGGGAAGGCGCTGGAGTTCCTTCGCCGTGCGCGTGAGCGTGGGGATGTCGTTGCCGATCATCTGCGCAATGATGGGACGGCCTGTGGGGTTTTCGGTGATGGACCGCACGATGTGTCGGTCCAGCCGGGAGACGGCGTGGACGCGGAAGTACTCCGTGAAATAGAGATCCGCCCCGCCGTAGCGCGCGAGGAGGCGCATGAACGGCAGGTCGGTCACGTCTTGCATTGGCGCCAGGGCCAGCAACGGCTCCGGGCGGGCCAGCAGGTCTGAGAGTTGGGGCGTCGGAGGCACCGTGTCTGGTTCCCGTTTCGGGTGGGGACTATGGCCCAAGCCCGTGCCCTTGTCGCAGAGAAAAGGATGACCATGCATCTGCGCCGGTCCTGCGTGGATCGAAGGCTTCGGCCACGCGAAGACGAAGCGAGCATTGACGCGCGCGGCGCAAAGCCCAACACTCCGTCGCGTTTTCAAACCATGAAGCGGAACATTTTGGTCATACTGTCGAACCGGCTGAACCGAAGCCAGAAGGCACGGTTTGTGGAAGTGGAGTGCGATGACAAGGGCAACATCCTTAAAGAGCACCCCCTGCGGAGCCAGCCGAAGAAGCCCGTCTATGACGAGGTCTGGGAGAACGACGACGGCAAGACAGAGATGTCCTCCTGCCGAAGTTTCAAGCGGAAGTACCGCCACGCCCTGGAGAAGCCGAAGGCTTGAGTTGTGGGAGCGGCCCTTCCGCTGCTGGGGGCCCGCCGGCGCTAGAACGGTTCAGCCAGGCGCGCCCCTCCGGATTTCCGCCTTGGCGTGACCTTCATCACGGCGCTCAGCATGGTCCGGCGCAGCGTCTCCTCGATTTCTTTTCGCGTGCTGTTCCAATGCGCATGGGCCGGACAATGTCCGCGGGCCGGGCACTCTTTCAAACCAAACAGGCAGGTCCCGAGAGAGGGGGCGCCCTCGATGGCTTGCACGACTTCCAAGAGCGAAATCTCCTCCGGATTCCGGGCCAGAACGACGCCGCCGCGATAGCCTCGTTTGGTTCTCACCAGTCCGCTCTGTACCAACTGGACAATGATCTTGGCCAGATATGGCTTCTGCAAGCCGGTGCGGCTGGCGATGTCCCGGACGAAACACGCTTGCGGCACGGAAGCCCCAATGCAGCTCAGTGCATGGATGGCGTAGCCGGCGGTTTTCGAAAAGTGCAGCATGTGTCGCGGGGATAGAAACACCATAAGAGTCTCCTCAAGTCAATCCAGTAATCGACTGCGTTGAACTTATCAAACGCATCTCCCGAAGCCAGTGCTCGAAGAGAGGCCCTGACGAGGCAACTTTGACGCCCTTTGGCAGCCGACATCCGCCGGCTTCATCCCCGCAGAAACGAGAGCGGACGGCGTCCGCGGCTGCGATTCTGAAGGCTCCGGTGTGGTGCGCTTCAAGCGACCGAACCGTCCCTGCTCAGATTTCTCCCGTCCGGAAGAACACCACCCCGAGCGGCGGCAGGGTGAAGTTGGCGGAGAAAGGCTGACCGTGAACTTTGTACGGCTCGGCCGTCACGCCACCGCCATTGCCTTGGTTGCCGCCGCCGTAGATTTCAGCGTCGCTGTTGAGGGCCTCGCGCCAAAAGCCGGCCTCGGGCAAGCCCACGCGATAGCGGATGCGAACCACCGGGGTGAGATTCAGGATGACCAGCACGCGGTGCTTCCGGTCCCGTGTCTGCCGCACAAAGGAAAGCACGCTGCTCTCGTGGTCTCCGGAGTCCACCCAGAAGAAACCCTCCGAGTCGTAGTCGGATTCCCACAACGCCGGCTCCGACAGGTAAAACTTGTTCAGGTCTTCAACGAACCGCTGCAGGCCGCGATGATACGGGCCTTGGTCCAGCAGCCCCCAGTCGATTTCGCCGTCCAAGTCCCACTCGCGGCGTTGACCGATTTCCCCGCCCATGAACAGCAGCTTCTTGCCGGGGAACGTCCATTGATAGGCCAGCAGCGCGCGGAGATTGGCGAACTGCCGCCAGTCGTCGCCGGGCATGCGGCCCAAGAGCGAGCGTTTGCCGTGAACGACCTCGTCGTGCGAGAGCGGGAGCAGGAAATTCTCGTTGTGATGGTAGAGCATCGCGAACGTCAGATCGTGCTGGTGGAACTTCCGATAGACCGGATCGCGGCTGAAGTACTGCAGCGTGTCGTGCATCCAGCCCATGTTCCACTTGAACGAGAAGCCCAACCCGCCCAGATACGGTGGGCGGCTGACAAGCGGCCACGCCGTTGATTCTTCAGCGATGGTCACAACGCCCGGATGTTCCGTGTGGACGAGGTGGTTCGCAATTTGGAGGAACTCGATCCCTTCCAGGTTTTCGCGCCCGCCATATTTGTTCGGCACCCACTGGCCTTCCTGGCGCGAGTAGTCGAGGTAGAGCATCGAGGCCACGGCATCGACGCGCAGACCGTCGATGTGATAGCGGTCGCACCAGAAGAGGGCGTTGGCCGTAAGGAAATTCCGCACCTCATGCCGGCCAAAGTTGAAGATGAGCGTGCCCCAGTCCTGGTGCTCGCCTTGCCGCGGATCATCGTGCTCGTACAGCGCCGTGCCATCGAAGCGCGCCAGCGCCCAGTCGTCCTTGGGAAAGTGCGCCGGCACCCAATCCACGAGCACGCCGACGCCGGCCTCGTGCAGCGAGTTGACCAGGTATTGAAAGTCCTCCGGCGTGCCGAAGCGGCTGGTCGGCGCGTAGAAGCCGGTGACCTGATAGCCCCACGAGGGATAGAAGGCATGCTCCGCCACCGGCAGAAACTCGACGTGCGTGAAGCCCACCCGCCGCACGTAGTCGATGAGCGCGCTGGCCATCTCGCGGTAGCCCAGCGAGTCGCCCGTCGGCTTCTTCCGCCACGAGCCGAGGTGGACTTCATAGACGCTCATGGGACGGCGCAGGGCGTTCTGGGCGGCGCGCTGCTTCATCCATTTCTCGTCGGCCCAGGCGAACTTGCGCGTGTTCCAGACGATGGAGGAGTTCTTGGGCGGCACTTCAGAAAAAAAGCCGAAGGGGTCGCACTTGAGGCGGAGGCGCCCGCGGGCGTCGAGAATTTCAAACTTGTAGAGCGCGCCCTCGCCGAGGCCCGGAATGAAAATCTCCCACACCCCCGATGGCCCCAACATCCGCATCGGATGACAGCGGCCGTCCCAGTTGTTGAAATTGCCGACCACGCTGAGGCGTTGGGCGTTGGGTGCCCAGGTGGCGAAGCTGACGCCCGGCACGCCGTCGATCACGCGCAGTTGCGCGCCCAGCTTGTCGTAGATGAATCGTTCGTTGCCCTGGCCGAAGAGGTAGAGGTCCTGCTCGCTGAGCGTGGGCAGGAAGGAATAAGGATCACGCGTGCGGAGGACCAGCCCTTGCGGAGGGGTGACGAGCAGGTCGTAGGCATAGACCGTCCGCGACTGCTTGGTCACGCCCTCGAACAGGCCGTCCTTGTGGATGCGCTTGAGCTTGATCGAAGGCTTGGACTTCTCATGAACCGGCTGGATGGCCACTTCCGTCGCGTCGGGCGCGAACGCCCGGACCACCACTCCCGCTCCATCTCCCAAAGGGTGCATCCCCAACAGTGAGTGGGGCGAACGGTGCTTGAGGCCGACCAGACTTTCCAGTTCCGCGTGCGTGAGGATCATGACGGACGGATCATGTCACAGCACACCGACGTTGCACGCGGAAAAACGGACAACGGTGAGCCTCATTCAAAACGGTAGCAGCCGACGTGAGGAGGCTCTGATTCCAACGAAGTTGGAGCCTCCTCACGTCGGCTGCTACAGGGTTTTGAAATTGCCCCCGGTTTCATCCGTGTTCCCATCAACACGGCGACGCGCTTCGGAAAGTCACGACTCGGACGCGAGCAAGTACCGCCAAGTCAGCGCCCCTGCGAGCAGGGCCACGACGGCCGCCGCGAGGTACGGCGAGTGCGGCGAAGCCGCGTAAAGGGTCGTCGCGAACGGCGGCCCCACGATCCGCGCCAGCGTGCCGGCGCTCTGCGCCACGCCCATCGTCGCCCCCTGTTCGGCGGGCGAGGCGAACATGGAGATCAGGCCCATCGTCGGCGCGCGGTTGATGCCGGTGCCGAGGGAAACCAAGCCCAACGCCACCAGCAACCAGCCGAGGGTTTCCACGTAGGGAATCAACAGCAGACTCGCCGCGATGATCGCCAAGCTGGCGAAGATCACCCGCCGCTCGCCAAAGCGCTTCACGATGCGCCCAATCACGCCGCCCTGCACCAGGACCGACACCAAGCCGCAATACATGAACAGATACCCGATGCTCCGCTTGTCGTAGTAGAGCGTCTGGCGCTTGAACTCGTTCGGGAAGGCGTCCTCCAGCAGAAGCCGGTTCAGGCGCTTGAGGGCATTGCCCGACAGCTTCTGCGCGGCCAGTTCCTTGGTCTCAGCCCGCAGCGTGATTTTCTCCCGCACTTCGTTGGGCAGAAACGAAGGCGAGCCGAGATGCTGGTTCAATTCTTTGAAGAAGAGTTTGCGCAAGGCCGCTTGGCTCTCGTTCGTCCGCGCCAGCGTGAGGAGGAGGCCGGGCGACAACTTGATCTGGAGAAACTGGGAGACGGGGTCCGCCGCCAGCACCAGCTTCCGGGCGAGCGCGCGCGGCTCCTTGATGTCGTCCGGGTGAAACAGCGGCGAGCCGAGCAAGAGCGGGAGGGTGCATTCGTAGCAGGCGAAGCAGAACGTCGAAAGCGCATAGAGTCCGATGAGCAGGCCGACCTTGGGCTGGCTCAGGACATGTCCCCACTGCGCGAGCCGTGGCCGGTCCACCGCGTGGCCGGAGCCGGCTTGGCGGCTTTCCACCAGCAGCACGCAGGCGAGAAGAAAATTCACCAGACACAACGCCGCCGCCACCCAGCCCGGCCCGGAGAGACCGAGGCGATCCGCGCTGAACGAACCGAGCGGCGGACCCAGCAGGAAGCCCAGTCCGAACGCCGCGCCGATCAGGCCCATGCCCTTGGAACGGCCCTCCGGCGGGGTGATGTCTGCGATGTAGGCCGAGGCCACGGAAAGGTTCGCCCCGCAAGCGCCGGCGAAAACCCGCGAGACGAGCAGGATAACGACCGAGTCCCGGGCCGACAGCCCAGGCCAGGCGGACAACGCGAACATGGCGTACGACACCACCGAACCGAAGTTGCTAATGAGCAGCACGGGCCGGCGACCGATGCGGTCTGAGAGCTTGCCCCACGCTGGCGCGAAGACGAACTGCATGACCGAGAACGACGCGATGATGACGCCGATCAGGAAACCGCCGGCACCGTATTCCTCGCTGTAGGTGGGCAGCAGCGGCAGCACGATGCCGAAGCCGACCAGATCAATGAACACCGTCAGAAAGATGACCAGGAGAGAGGGTTTTCTCATGCGGGGGAAAGAAGACCGGCCGGTGTCTGGTCAGCGGAGCTGCCAGGGGAGCCGGGTGCGATCAAGACGTTCCAGGTTGGGCGGGCCAAAAACACGCGCCCAATCTATGGCGCAAACCCGTTCGCGCAAGGGGCAAGATGCGCGGCCAGATGCAATAAACAAGCGGGTTTGCGGTAGGGATGTCCCCGGCTGACACGGCGAGGCGCTGAAGGACTGCGGAGGGGAGAGACGCGGTGGCAGCCTCTGGGTTGGGCAAATCGAGCCGGGGCGCAGCGGGCTTGAACGTGGAGACCACCTGCAGCCGTGCGGCTCAGGAGGTGTCCGGCACGAAACTGACGCGGCAGGGCGGGGACTGGGCCGACGCGGTGGGCAGGAGGGAATACCGCAAGGCGTCCAGCAAACGCTGGGCGAGTTTTTCCTGGCCGCCCCACGACTGGGCGACCGTGGTTTTCCCGTATGCGGCGACCAAGGCGCGCAGCAGGCTCCCCTTTTCCAGCAACTGGAAGAAGAGGTGGCCCAACTGCAACACAAACGCAGTCGCCGCAGCAGTCGCCCGATCTGGCGGCGCGTCCAGCGGGGCAACAGCCGTTGCAGCCGGCGGCTGGTCAGGCCGCTGAGGTGATGTTCGCCCGCCAGCACCGCCAGAATGCCTTGCAGGTCCGCGCTCAGAAACAGGTTGAACCCGCGCCAACTCCGCGCCGCACTGTCCTTGGCCGGGCGGCTCAGTTTGTCCAGGTCCACTTGGCCCGAGGAGCGGTCTTCCAGCCGGCTCAGCCACGCCAGATACCGCGCGCAGGCCGCGTGCATCAGCCCGCGCAGGTCGCGCAGGCAGAAGAGGCTTTTCTTGAGCGGCGCCACTTCGTAAGTCGGCGGCCCGTCCCGGTGTTCCACCTTGCGGTGGTGCGAAAAAAAGGTCACGTCGTTGACCGTGCCTTCAATTCTGAGCACCCGCCCCCGTTTGTCGTAGAGTTTGAGCGAGGCCGGCCCCAGAAAGTGTTTGCCCCGTGTGCCCTCAATGCGCGTGTGAAAGTCGCTGCCCAGCGCGGGGTCGGTGTTCGCCGGCAAACATTTGCCCAGGAACTTGGCCACTTCCGGCGCTTTGACGGTGAAGATGGCCTGGCGGCTCAACTCCTCATAGACGGGCGCCAGTTGGTCGGCCGAGCGCCACACCAGGTCCAACGAATACTCCACCTGCATCAGGCTCCAGTGGTAGCCGCCGCGGAACCGTTCCAGCAAGGCCGGCACGCACTGACGGGCCAGGCCGTCCAGGTCGCTCTTGAGTTGGTCGAGGGAAAAATCATCCGCCAGCGCCTGGGCCTTTTTCCAATCGGCGCACTCGACCAGCGCGTTGTCGGCCATTTGAAACTTCAGGCCGGCGCGGCGCAGCCGGCGGGCCAGCCAGTGGTGGGCGTTGAAATAGATTTGCAGCCGGAAGGGCAGCCAGGTGGGCACGCGCACATAGACCAACCCCAGCCGCGCGTGCAGGAAATAGAAGTAGTAGTGCAGACATCTGCCGGTGATGGGGCGCAGGCCGGTCTGGCCGGTGGTTTTGTCATGCCAGGGTTTGAAGGCCTGACAGGCTTCCATGGCCGAGAAGACATGCACCAGAACCAGAGTATCGCCACGCTGTTGCAGCACTTCGGCGACGCGATCCTCCTTGCGGAAGTTTTTGCGTTCAAGGTGCTCAATGGTCAGACCGGCGGCGCGCGCCGTGAAGAGGGCGTGATCCCGGACGGCATCGCGCAAGGGTTCGGCGAACACCCTCAGATCGAAGCAACGGATATGATCCCGGCGCAACCAGCCTTCCACCGCCCCCGCATGACAGACATCGGTGAGCGTGCCGGTGATTTTGACGCGATCCCAACAGCCCAGCGTGCCGACGATTTGCTCGGCGTAGCGTTGCGTCAGCAGTTCGACTTGAGGCGTGTCGGCGGGAGCAGGTGTCGGTTCAGACATGCCACCCGATTTACCAGAAACTCTTGGTTCCGGCTGCGACGGGTTAGGAAAAGGGTCGTGCCAGCGGCTTCGGCGCAGGCGAGGTGGAGCGCATTGAGAGCTTTGAAGCCGCTTTGCTCCAGCGCGAGCGCACGTTTCTTGATGCTTGCCGAGAGCGCCACGTTCTGCGCCGCCAATCGCAGGCATTTCTCAATCCACTTCTGGCGCAGAGGAAACGGATTGCGGCTGTTCTCTAAATCGTGAATGGGCGAGTGAATCAGCGTCGCCTCGCCTGCTTCAATCAACGTCAACACCAGACTGAATGAAAGCGTTTCGAGCCAGATGCGCGGTTGACGCTGGTCGTCGAACGGACGGTTCAAAACGCTGTTGTCGAGGTAGAGAAGCATTTTCAAGCCTCATGGTAGAGAGTCGCGCCGTGTTCGACAAACTCTTTGGACTTTTCTTCCATGCCCTTTTTCAAAGCTTCTTCTTCGGCGATGCCTTGCTCCGCGGCATATTTCCGCACGTCTTCCGTTATCTTCATGCTGCAGAAGTGCGGGCCGCACATGGAACAGAAATGGGCCGTCTTCGCTCCTTCTTGGGGCAACGTCTCGTCGTGGAACTCGCGAGCCGTCACCGGGTCAAGGGACAGGTTAAACTGGTCTTCCCACCTGAACTCGAATCTGGCTTTCGAAAGTGCGTTGTCGCGGTTTTGTGCGCCCGGATGTCCCTTCGCCAGGTCCGCCGCGTGCGCAGCGATTTTGTAGGCAATCACTCCATCCTTGACGTCTTTTTTGTTGGGCAATCCCAAATGCTCTTTCGGGGTCACGTAGCAAAGCATCGCGCAGCCATACCAGCCGATCATCGCCGCGCCGATGCCGCTGGTGATGTGGTCGTAACCGGGCGCGATGTCAGTGGTGAGCGGTCCGAGCGTGTAGAACGGCGCTTCGCCGCACCACTCGAGTTGCTTGGCCATGTTTTCCTCGATCATGTGCATGGGCACGTGGCCCGGGCCTTCGTTCATGACTTGCACGCCTTTGGCCCACGCGCGGCGGGTGAGTTCGCCCTGCACTTCGAGTTCACCGAATTGCGCCTGGTCGTTGGCGTCGGCAATCGAGCCGGGACGCAGGCCGTCGCCGATGCTGAACGCGACGTCGTAGGCGGCCATGATGTCGCAAATGTCGTCCCAGTGGGTGTAGAGGAAATTTTCCTGGTGATGCGAGAGACACCATTTGGCCATGATGCTCCCGCCGCGCGAGACGATGCCGGTCATGCGATTCGCGGTGAGCGGCACGAAGCGCAGCAACACGCCGGCGTGAATGGTGAAGTAATCCACGCCTTGCTCGGCTTGTTCAATGAGGGTGTCGCGGAAGAGTTCCCACGTGAGGTCTTCGGCCTTGCCGCCGACTTTTTCGAGCGCCTGGTAAATTGGCACTGTGCCGATGGGCACGGGGGAGTTGCGGAGAATCCATTCGCGCGTGGCGTGGATGTTCTTGCCGGTGGAGAGGTCCATGACGGTGTCCGCGCCCCACTTGGTGGCCCAGCGCAT
>JACRJZ010000055.1 GCA_016219875.1 Verrucomicrobiota bacterium
AAACTGGCGTGTGGGGTCTATCATCTGTTGAAGTATCAAGAGGACTATGTCCCCTTGGACGTGGCGGTGTATGAGTTGAAAGCGGCCGAAGCGCGGATGAAACGGCTGCGACGCGAAGCCCAAGAGCTGGGCTGGGAACTCATTGCGATGAAGCCCGCTGCGTAAGTGTTATTTGGAAGTCTGCGCTACGAGTGCTCCCGAACCGAGTTTGATGCAGCCCCGGTCCAACTTTGAGTTTTGAAGTTACAGCTTCTCTCCGCCATGCTGCGCGCATGAAAGCTACCGGTTTCGTTCTCCTGGTTCTGTTCGCGGTCGCCCTGGGTTCATCCGCCGCTACGCCTGCGCTTCGCGTCGTCAAGGCCGCGAACGGCACGCCGCTCGTCCGCAACGGCGGCTTTGAGGAATTGGAGGACGCCCAACCCGCCGGCTGGCGCGCGTGGCAGAGCGGCTTCCGTCTCGCGGCCGGCGAAGGTCGCGGCGGTTCGACCGCGGTGGTGTGCGAGAACCGGAGCGAGAAAGCCGAGTTTGGCGTCAGCCAGACGCTCACGCTCAATCGCGCCAGAGTCGCGCCGCTGGTGGTGCGCGCCTGGAGCAAAGCGGAGAGTGCCGGTGCCGGCGCGGACAGCGGTTACTCGGTTTATGTCGATCTCGTGTACGCGGACGGCTCGACACTGTGGGGTCAGACCGCGCCCTTCCGCTGCGGCACGCACGCTTGGGAGCGGCGCGAAGTCCTGATCCTGCCCGAAAAGCCGGTCAAGTCGCTTACGGCCTACTGCTTGTTCCGCGGCCACACCGGCAAGGTGTGGTTCGACGACGTGACTGTGGAGGAAGTGAAAGCGGAGGGCGCTGCCGTGTTGTTCCAGGGCGTGCCGGTCACGCCCACGGCTCCCAGCGCGCAGACACCGGCGGCTCCGGAGAAGCGGCTCGAAACCAGCGACGGTCTGGCCCTCACACAACGCGGCGGGGCGATCGCCTCCGTGCGCGCCGGTCCGCGCGACCTGACCGCGCCATCGCCCGGCGGCTTTCTGGTTCGCGACGTGGCGGCAAACTCGGATTTCTTCCGGTTCGAGAACGGCGCTTGTCCCGACCTCGGCCTCAAGGTGGACGTGGAGTTCACTTCTCTTAAAAACCACATCGCCGTCCGGGGCCGCGTGACGGACACCACGGCCAAAGACCGCGCGGTAACGCTGGTGTTCGCCCTGCCGCTCGAGGCCGTCGGCTGGCGCTGGGGCGACGACATTCGCCGGCATCGCGTCATTGCGGGCCGGGGTGAGTTCGCGAATTCGGTGTCCGTCCGCTGTGGCGCGACCGGCACGATGTCGCTGTATCCGCTCGCGGCCGTGTGGGGCGAGCGCGACGGCCTCGCCCTGGGCCTGGACATGGCGCGACCGGCGGTCTATCGCGTCGGGTATCACGCCGGGCGGAAGACGCTGTTCATTGCCTGGGATTTCGGGCTGGTGAAGGAGACGGAACGCTTTCCGAGCGGCGCCGAGTTCGCTGGCGTGATTTACCGTTTCGATCCGGCCGCGGGCTTCCGTTCGGCGTTTCAGAAGTTCACGGAGATCTTTCCGGAGCACTTCGCCGTGCGCGCGAAGGAGCAGGGCCTCTGGATGCCGTTCACGAACGTCAGCAAGGTCCAGGGCTGGGAGGACTTCGGCTTCCGGTTTCACGAGGGCAACAACAACGTGCCCTGGGACGATGAGCACGGCGTCCTGAGCTTCCGCTACACCGAGCCAATGACGTGGTGGATGCGGATGAAGAAGGGCACGCCACGGACGATGGAGGCGGCGCTGAATCTCCAAGAGGAACTGGCGCGCGGCACCGACGCCCAGCTCCGCCGCATGGCCGAAGTGTCGCGCGTGGCGGCGATGTTCGACGAAGGCGGCCAGCCCGCTCTGCGCTTTCAGAATACTCCTTGGTGCGACGGCGCGGTGTGGAGCCTGAACCCGAATCCACGGCTGGGCGTGACAGCGGCAGACGCAAGCGGGCCGGGCGCTGTGGCATCCAGCCGCGTACCCACGAATGCCGCCACGGTCTATTGGAGCGACTCCATCAAGGCCCGGCTCTACGGCCCGGCCGCGAAAGGCCGTCTCGACGGGGAGTATCTCGATTCGCTGGAGGGCTATGTCACGACCGAACTCAACTTCCGCCGCGAGCATTTCCGCGCCAGCACCGTGCCGCTCACGTTTGCCACGGACACGAAGCAACCCGCGCTCTTCAAAGGACTCGCCGTGGCCGAATTCACGAAATGGATGGCCGACGACGTTCGCGCCCTGGGCAAGCTCATGTTCGCCAACGGCGTGCCATATCGCTTCACGTTCCTCTGTTCCTGGCTCGACGTTCTGGGCACGGAGACGGATTGGCTGCGCGCCGGCAAGTATCAGCCCGCGTCCCTCTCGCAGATGGACCTCTGGCGCACCATGTCCGGGGCCAAGCCGTATCTGCTGCTGATGAACACGGACTACGACCAGTTCACGCCCGATCTGGTGGAGAAGTATTTCAACCGGTGCCTTTTTTACGGAATGTGGCCCGGCTTCTTCAGCCACAATGCGGCGGACAATCCCTACTGGCAGAATCCGAAGTGGTACAACCGCGACCGGCCGCTTTTCAAAAAGTTCCTCCCGGACATCAAACGCGTGGCGGAAGCGGGCTGGCAACCGGTCACTGGCGCCACTTGCGACAACGAGAAGATTCTGCTCGAACGCTTCGGCCCCGACGCCGGCGGCACGGTGTACTTCACGGCGTTCAACGACACGGCCCAGGCGCAAAGCGGGACCGTGCGCGCCGGCGCGAAGCCCGGCCAGAACTGGCCCGTGCGGCTTCAACCGCAAGAGTGCGTGGTGCTGCGGGTGGCGGGCGGGAAGTAGCTGGCGGACTCACTCCGAACTCGGAAGTGGAAATGGGGAGCGCGCCCGCCTCGGGCGCAGTTTTCCGCGCCCTCGCGGAAAACTCCAGAGCGCCAGAATCGTTCCGGTGTAGCCCTGCCGGCGCAGGCCCCGAAGGCTGGACGCGGGGGCGCGTCCAGCCACGCCCGGGGCGGGCGTGCTCCCCAATTTTAGCCCACGGACTTACCCCACGAGCAGACCCAGCCGCGCGAGTTTCTCCATGTTCTTCTCCAACTCGACGGCAAGGAGCGCGCGCGTCTGGGCCTCGTCAGGCTTCGGTTCGGCGAGGGCGTCTTTGGACTTGAGGAAATGGAAGAGTTCATCCGCCAGTGCGGCGCGGTCGCGCGTGCCGTCGAGCAGGCCCAGAAGATGGCGACCCAGTTCATCCTCCACGCGGACGACTTGGTGACGCTGCGTGGCCACCGAGTTGCCGCGCCGAATCTGCCAGCGCGCCAGGGCGCTGGCGGCCGGCCGCTCGCCGGCGCAGGTGACACACGGCGGAGCGTACGCGTGGAACTCCACCGCGCCTGTGCCGTAAAGTTGAAGGAGGAATTTGCAGAACTGGAGCCGGTCTTCGGCATCAAACTCCGCCGGCACGCCGGCCTCGCGCAGGCGTTGGCCGGAGCGCGCCACCAGTTCGTCGAACGGCAGGGCGCTGGGCCAGATTCCGCCGAGGAGCAGCAAGGCCGCCTTGCCGAGCGGGAAGTCCGTTTCCACTTTTGTCCCGCGCGGGGTCTGAAACGTGATGACGACCGAGGCCCTGAGTTCAGGCGTAGGCGACGACGATGTGACGGCGGCGCCGATGTGGAACGCGGCGACTTGCTCCGCTCGGGGTTCAGACTGCAACGCGACTTCCGCATGACAGAGCAGCGTCTGGCGGAAGCGGCGGCACTTGAGGAAGTCCAGATACTGCTCGCGCCGGATGCGGTCGCGGGCGAGTTGCGCCAGCGCCTCGTGCGTGGCGGGCGGGCGGGTGTGGTCGAGCATCTCGAAATAGTCTGCCTCGCCGAGGTATTGGAGGCCGTGGCGGCGGGCGTGATCGATGAACTGCGTGAAATAGAGCGGGGCGCTGATTTCCGCCAGTTCGTCGTGGAAGAGATGGCCTTCCTCGTGTTCGAGGATCGTGTCCAGTTCGGACTTCAAGAACTGGGCGTATTCATCTCCGGCCGTCTGGCCATCGGCCAGGAATCGCACCAGGGCCATCGCCTGCTGCACGCGCTCCATCGGGGCGATGACGTGGCGGACGTGGAAGAGCATCATTTCGCGCACCATGTTGCGGAGGTGGTTGCCGGGATAGGTGCTGTAGCTCACGAAGGCCACGCCCTGTGGCGCGAGGTTTTCGCGCGCGATCCGCAGCACGTGGTCCCGCACGTCCGCCGGCACCCACGAGTAAAGTCCGTGGGCGATGATGTAGTCGAACCGGCCCCAGTCCGCGTCGATCTCCGTGATGCTGCCCGTCACGAGCCGGATGTTCGTCAAGCCCAGTTCCGCGATCACGCTTTGGCCTTCGGTCACCGGCTGCGCGGCGAGGTCAATGCCGACAAACTCACTGCCCGGCAGGCTGAAGGCCATCGGGATGAGATTGCTGCCGTTGCCGCAGCCGAGTTCGAGCACGCGGCAGCGCGCGACGGGCGCGGGCTTCAGGCCGAACAACGTTGCCAAAGTCGCCAGCCGATCCGGGTGCGTCTGGACGTGGGTGTAACTCGGATACGGGACTTCGTCGTAGGCGGTCGGGGCGGAAGAAGTCATAGGTCTGTCACGCGTGGGAATGGATTGAGGTTGGCTTGGTGGGGCGAGCGTAATCGCGAGCCGTGGGGCGTACGCTGGGAACGGCTCGCGAGTACGCTCGCCCCACCGGAGAAGACCGAGAGATTATGCGGAGGGAATCATGGGTTTGGCGCTGGGCACCGCGCGCGGACGCGGCCTACGGCTTGCGTTGCAGGACCACGCGGAAGCCGATGTAGGCCCCGCCTTTCTCGACGAAGTCCTTGCCTTCCGGCGAATTCGTCAGCACCTCGCTGATCAACCGGTCGGCGCCCACCTGCGTCTTGGGCCGCAGGCGGTCACAAGCGCCGCCCACGGTGATCACGTTGCCGTCGGCGTCGCGACACCACTCTTCAGCGTTGCCATAGAGATCAAAGAGGCCGAAGGAGTTGCTCGCGCTGCGCGGCGTCTCCGTCGCCGGCTGAAGGGTTTCCGGCGGCTTGAACACGGCGTTGACGAGGCTGTTGCCGTCGGCGACCGCGAACTCTTTCCATTGGGTCTGCGTAGGAATCTCATAGGCCCAGCCCTGGAACTGGTCCTTGTCCAGGGAAGCCCGGTCGCGTTGCGAAAGCAGGGCGCAGAACTCCGCTGCCTTCTGAAACGGCACCAAGGTCACCGGATGCTGCGGCGTCAGGTAGCTCAGGTCGGCCACGACCGGGGCCGCGCCCGCCACCGCCTGGTACTGCTCCCGCGTCACTTCCAGCCGCCCGACGTAATAGATGCTGGACCCTTTGGCCACGCGGACGAGGGCCATTTGCACGCTGTTGGTCCAAACGTCCGGCTGAAACTGGAAGGGCAGATTGGTTTCGGTCAGCGTGCCGTCGGCGAACGGCTGCGGTGCGGCGGGCCAGTTGGTGGCCAGGCCGAGGTTGTAGGCCGGCGCGAAATAGAATTGGTGCGGGCCAGGCCGCAACACGAAATCCACCAACGGCGTCGTCAGACCGGTGTCGGCGTTGGTCGAATCGAGGAAGACCTTCAAGCCGCTCTGGGTGGTGCGGAGGCGGACCTTCGCGTGGGCCAGGCGCAGTTGCTGCGTGGGGATTCTGCCTTCGACCGTGGCCACCACGTTCGTCACCGGATCGAGCGGCGGGCGTCGGGCGATGAACCGATACGAACCCCACGGGCGCTGGAGTTGGAGGAGGTTCGTGCGGACCTGTTGGCCTCGGTCGTCCTCGATGGCGGCATCGGGCGGATCGACTGCGATGGCCAGGCTGTAGAGCGTGGGAATGAGGTTGGTGGAGAGCGTCCAGGTTTCTCCATTCGCCAGGGCCGGCACGTTGAAGTTGACCGTGTCGAAATGCAGCTTGGTGATCCGGCCGGCGAGCGGCTCGTTGGTCCGGACCAGCCCCTCGATGGAGAGTCCGGGCAACGCCTTGCCGCCAAGTTCAATCGCCGCCGCTTCCGTCCCGGTGCGGACGCGGACCGTGGCGCGGGCGATCTGGAAACTCAGTTGATTGGTTTGTCGCAGCGCGGACGGGACGCTGTTCGTGACCGGCAGCAGCGGCCCCAGCAAGCCTTCGCGATACTCCGCCACGAGCAAGTTCGTGCCGAGCGGCAGGATGACGTTGGTGGCGTTCGTGCCCACGAGCCACGACAGCGCCGCGTTGGTGACGAGCGAGACGCGCGTGCCTTCGAGGTCGGTGCGCAGCGTGACCACGCCGCCCATCGGCACGAGGTTCGTGGCCCAGCGGAACGCCTGCCCGGCCACGAGCGTCTGCCGGAACTCATTCGTCTTGTAGCCGTCGGCCCAGATTCTGAACGTGAACTCGCCCGTCGGCCACGGCCGACTGGAGATGGGCGTGCGCCCGACGAGGTTCGAGAAATTCACGGAGGACGCCCAGACTTCGGCGTTGGTGGGCGTGGTGTCGAAAGAGAGCTGGGCAAACGGCAGGTCGAGCAGGTTGGTGATCGTCTCGTTCGGGACCACGATGTTGGTGATCCGCAGGTCCGGCCACGGATGGACGCGCACGGTGAACACGCGCGGCCCCGCCAAGGCCGAGAACCCGCACGGCGCCACGTTGGATTCGCCGCCAAAGACGACCGTGAACGGCAGCGTGGAGAGCCTCTTGAAAAAGACGTAGCCCTCGTTCTCCCGCTTCCGCTGGAGGGTGACGGCCACGTTCAGGTCTGCGCCCGGCTCCAAGATGAGGTTCGTGGCCGCGGGCCAATGCTCTTGCCTCGTGTCCGACACCTGGAACTTGTACCGGCCCGGCGGTAACAACTCGAACCGCGCGGGACTCGGGCCCCAGTTCTGCGCCGTCGGCAGTGAGACGCCGTTGGTTTCGGTCAGTTCAATCGTGGCCCCCGCCACGTTGCTGCTCGTCACGGCCACGGTGCCGTGGAGAAAAACGAAATCCAGGTTGGTCGGGAACTGCGGGCGGACCTCGGCGGTGAAGACAATGTTGGTGGCTGAGAGAACGTTGGTCCGCGCCGGCGGCTGCTTGAACTCGTACCGCGCCTCCACCGAGTAACTGCCCGCCTTGAGCCGGCGGGTCACGGGCTGCCCGGTGGTTGTGATCGCCGGCTCGGTCGCGCGTCCGGTCGCGTCTTTGATCGCGAGCGTTGCGCCCGGCAGCCGGCAGTTGAGCACCAGCGTGCCCTTGCGCGTCAGCTTCCAACCGAAGAATCCGCCCGCGCCCAGCAACACCACCAGCGCGGCGAGGCCCAGCGGCAACGCCACGCGCGAGCCGACGCCTTTCGGGACCAGCTTGAGGATTTCCTGCTCCAGCTTCGCGAGGTCGAGGTCGGCGAGCGCCAATTCGTGGTGGAGCAGGCGGTTGCAGAGCGCAATCCACTGCGGCGCGTTCTTGCCGAAGGCCGCCTTCCATTCCGCCGTGACTTCGAGCGGAAGAATCAAGCTCTCCCAGTCGGTCACCGCCTTGCGCCGGACGAGTTGGTAAAGCAGTTGCCCGATGGCCTTGAGGTCGGCCAGTTCAAGCGTGTCCGCTTCGGCCGCTCCACCGTGGACCGGGTCCGAAACCACCACCGCGCCGCTCTCGACTTTGCCGGTGCTGCCCACGAACACGTTCGTCGGCTTGAGATTGCCGTGCGCTCGTCCGCAGGTTTGCTTGATGGCCAGCGCGCCGCGCGTGATCGACAGCAGAAGATGCGTGAGGGCCGCGCCGCCAAACTGGACGCGCGTGCTCAGGGCGTTCTCCAGGCTTTGCGGGTAGAGCGGCGTGGCGAACCACACCGAGGTGCCGTCCTGGCCGTGGTCCAGCACCGGCGCGACGCACGGGGAAGCCGCGGCGGCCTTCTTCTGGATTTCCACCCGCTGCAGCGCGGCCCGCGTCAGCCCGGCATAGAGGGCGTCGAGTTCTTCCTTCGCCGCCGCGTCCAGCAGCGTGAGGAGGTTCGGGGAGAAGACCTTGACCGCGCACGTCGGCGGCCCGGCGGCGCCCGGCGGACGCGCGCGATAAACGACCGTGCCCTGCCCCGTCGCAATCTCGCGGTCAAGTTGGTAGTTTCCGTAGGACTGCATTGGTCAGCCTTAATCCGGCCAGGGGAAGCCACCGATATCACAGATGGCACAGACCCAGAAAGGTTCGCGCGAAGGCAAGCCGTTCACCCACGAAGTGCGTTTCCGAGGGTTGGCTTCACCTCTTCTGCTTTTTCCATCTGTGTCATCGGCGTCATCTGTGGCCCCTCCTATTGCTTCGTTTAGGGTCAAGGCTGAGTTCAGCATCCGTGGCCGTCGGCCCGGACGCTCACTTGCCGTTGAAAGGCGTGACTTGCGGCCCGCCTTCGGTCAGGACCACCCGCAGTTCCTTCGTGCCGGGCGGCCAGGCGCATTTGTCCAGCGCCAGGATTTGCCGTCGTGGATCGCCCGAACCGGGCTGGTCGGTGTGCGCGCCCGGCAGGTTGACCAGCACGAACACGTAGGAGATGGCCTGCGCTTTCCACGGCGTCCACACGGGATCGTTGAGCGGCAGGGACGCCGTCAGCGCGGAGCCGCCGGTGAAGTTGACGGTCTTCTTTGGGGCACTGGAACGCAGGGCGTCGCCGTCCTTCCAGTACTTCGTCATGCTATAGGCTTCGTAGCGGCTGCGGCTGGCCTCGTTCACCCCCACCAAATCCACCTCCACCGACTTGCCTTGCAGGGCCGGTGAGAGGGAAACCTGGATCGGATAATAGGCGGGCACGGGCTTGCCCTTTTTGCAGGGGTCGGCGCAGCCCGACAAGAAGAGCGCCAAAGGCAGAGCGGCGGCCAGGACGGGGAAGAAGGTTCGTTTCATGGATTTGAACTTGTTGAGTTTGACCGGACAATCAGCATCTAACTGCGGGGACAGATAACGGCGGCCACGGCAGAGTGTCAATGCGTTTTCCGGCGAGGCGAGCTCAGAGCAGGGCTGCATCAAACTCGTTCCGGCGCGCGGCTGTCCCAGCCGCAGCGACCACGAACGACCGAGCGACCCGTGAAAAGGCTTGAGCCGGCGGGTTCCGAGCGTGGCTGCGGCTGGAACAGCCGCGCGCCGGGCGATGCCAGACCGAGCTTGATGCAGCCCTAATCTCAGAGTCTCGCAACTGTCCGACAAAGCCGCTCGACCCATCACTCCGTTCACCTCTCAGCCATATCCATGCAGTCGAGGGAACCACGAAATACACGAAATACACGAAAACAAAGGCTGAACCGCGGTGGGGAGCGGAGGCTCCGGCGTCACCAAAAGGTGACCGCGCTGAGGGACCTTTCCGTTCCCAGGCCAGCTACGGTTTTCTTGGGTCTTCCTTTCGTGTGTTTCGTGTATTTCGTGGTTCTACTGAGTTGTTACGGCTCCGCCAGTTCCTGGAACGTTACATCCACCAGCAAGTCCCCCGCGATCTTCTCCAACTCGCGGCGCAGTTCCGCCACGTTGCAGTTCGAGGGGATGAGCAGCTTGGCCTGGGCGGTGAAGAGAGTTTCCCCGGACATCGGCGCGCTGTGGCATTCGGTGGCGAGTTCCTCCACGTTCACGTTCTGCCGGGCCAGCGCGCTGGAAATCTGCCGCACGATGCCGGGCCGGTCCTGGCCCACGATCTCCATCTGCACCAGTTGGCGATGCGCGGGGGCTGCCTCCGGCCGGTCAGGATGCACCACCACGGTGAGCCCGTGCGCCTGCAGTCCCTGGAGCGCCTGAAAGAGCGCCTGCTCTTGGTCCGCGACGACGTGAAGGCGCAGGATGCCGGCGAACTCCCCGCCCAGCCGGCACATCCGGCTCTCCAGCCAATTGCCGCCGTGCTGGGAAACCAAGCTGGCCACCGATTCCACGAGGCCGGGCCGGTCCTTGCCGATGACTGTCATGACGAGCGGGACTTGCATGGGCCTCTGGTAAACGTAATCGCCAGTGCTGGCAAGCGATTCCTCTGTTCTGAGAGTTGCGGAAGCGCATCTTGACGCTACCGCCGGATCGCAGACGGTCCCCGTCCGCAGCGGCAACGAAGAAACCGGCCCACTCACTGGTTCCGACGCGGAAATCGTGACGGATCCGCTGCGGCCCGGGCCCGGAGTTTAGGGAACGGACGGAGTTCGGTTCTCGCCGACCGCTTCCACGATCGCCTCGGTTCCGCTGTAGCCAATGATGCGGACCTTCTGGCCTTTGACGAGCAGGTCGCCTTGCGTAATGACGTCGAGGATGTCGTCGCCAAACTGGGCCTTGCCGCCAGGCCGGAGATTCGAGATCGCCACACCCACCGCGCCTGTGAAGACGGCACGCCGCTGCTCCAGTTGGGCGACCGAGGCCACGCCGCTGGCAGACTCGGACACCATGGCGTGATAGACCGTGGTCCTGGGCATGATGTAGCGGAGCGCACAGATGCACAGGCCCGCGCCCGCCATCGCGGTGGAGAGCACGAAGAGGGCGTGGTTGAAATCCGCCGCCGTGAGCGCCGGCAGGCTCGGCGCCCAAACCGGGCCGGGCACGTCGGCGGGTTTCGGATAGACATCGACCAGCGCCATGACAATGGCCACCAACATCAGTGCCGCCCCTGTGATTCCCAGCGCCATCGTGCCGGGGAAGAAGAAGATTTCCAGCAACACCAAAACCAGGCCGACAAAAAACAACAGGATCCATTCCATGCCGGAGAAGCCGGCCACGTAGCTGCCGAGGAAGTAGAGCGCGAACGCCACGATGCCGACGATGCCTGGAAAGCCGAAGCCCGGCGTCTTGAACTCGATGTAGAGGCCGACGACGCCAATGATGAGCAAGATGGGGCTGATGGCGTTGATCCAGGTACCCAGCTTTTCCGCGCCGGTGGGCTTCACATCCACGCGCGTCGCACCGCCGTAGCCCAGCTTCTTGAGCAGATCGTCCACGTTCTCCGCTGTGCCGGAGGAGAGGAGTCTCCGGGGCGGCTGGCCGTACTCTTTTTCGGCTTCGGTGTTGGTGAGCGTGAGGATTTTGCCCACCTTGGCAATCGTGACGACGTTCGTGACCCCGTCCACCACGTTGCTGAGGACAAGGCCCTTGTCCTTGTCGATCATCGCCTCCACCACCGCCACGTCATAGCCGTTCTTTTCCGCCACGGCGCGAACCAGCGCGCGGACGGCGGAGTTCATTTTCTCCTCGTAGGTGGACGGCAGGTTGACCGCGCCCTCGCCGGTCGGGCTGAGCATGATGGGCGCGGCCGCGCCGATCACGCTTTGCGGAGCCATGTAAATGCGCTTGGTGGCCACGGCGATGAAGGCGCCCGCGGAGAACGCGTCCTTGTTCACGAAGGTCACGGAGTCGCCCTTGAACTGGCTGAGGATGGAGATGATTTCCCGGCAGGTATCCACCCGCCCGCCGTTGGTTTCCATGTCGATGACCAGCAGATCGGCCTTGTCCTCCATCGCCTGTTTCACGCCCCGGCGCACCAGATAGACCAACGGCGGCATGATGTCCTCGCGCACGGGCAAGACATAGACCTTCTTGTCCGAGGCCGGAGCGGCCACCGGTGAATTTGTTTCCGCGCCCATGAGCGGGATGAGAGTGAGAAGCAACGCCAGCCAAGCTTTCATGGCGGCAGCGTATCGCAACCGGGTGGGCGCTGCAAGGATGGCGGCGTCTCGCCATTCCGCGCTTTGACTACTGGCGAAGATGCGCTTCACTCCTGCCATGCAGAATCCAATCATCGTGGCCCTGGATGTTCCGACTGCGGAACAAGCCCTTCAACTCGCCGAGCAGCTTGCGCCGGTGGTGGGCGCGTTCAAGATCGGCAAGGAGCTGTTCACCAGCGCCGGCCCGGACATCGTGCGCCGCATTCGCGCCACCGGCGGCGCGGTGTTCCTCGATCTCAAGTTCCACGACATCCCCAACACCGTCGCCCGGGCCGTGGCCGCGGCCGTGCGCTTGGACGTGCAGATGCTCACGCTCCACACCAGCGGCGGACTGGCCATGATGCAGGCCGCCGAGGAAGCCGCGCAGGAGACCGCGAGTCAATCTGGTCGCAACGCGCCCCTGGTGTTGGGCGTGACGGTGCTCACCAGCTTGGACAGCCAGGCCCTCGGCGAAATCGGCATGGAAGCCAACGTGGGCCACCAGGTTGAACGTCTCGCGAATTTGGCCGTGCGTGCCGGACTGCGCGGGCTGGTTTGCTCTCCGCTCGAAGTCGTGGGGCTGCGGCAGTTCCTCCCGGCTTCGATGCAGCTTGTCACTCCGGGCATCCGCACGGGCAGCGAGAAAGCCGACGACCAGAAACGCACCCTGACACCGCGCGAAGCGATGGACGCGGGCGCCAACTGGCTGGTCATCGGGCGGCCGATCACCGCGGCGGAGAACCCGCGGGCGGCGGCGGAGCGGATCCTCGCGTCGCTGCCATGAGCTGGCAGCGCAAGGCTTGGGGCGGCACGTTGGGCTTCATCGGGTTCATGCTTTCGCCGCTGTCGTGGTGGAACGACCTGTTTGTGAACGTCCCTCTGGCCGTCGGCGCGGGCTGGCTGGTGGGCTTGGTGTACCCGCCCGCTTTTCAGCCGGCGGTGGTGCTGGCCTACTGGCTGACCAACGTGCTCGGTTTCGTGCTCCTGCACAAAGGCGCGCAGCAACTCCTCGCCGCGAAAGACCGCAAGCCCTACTCGCGTCGCGCTCTGTTCCACGACCTGGCCGTCTCGCTGGCTTACACGCTGTTGCTTGTCGCGCTGATCAAGCTGGGGCTGATCCGGCCCTTGGACCAATACCTCTCGCCGTGAAATTTCTCTCGCCCCGCCGGCGGTGTTCGGTATCGTTCCGCCTCCGTTTAACGGTTTAACGATTTAATGTTTCAACGCTTTTAACGACTCAACAACGCATCGCAATGGAACCAAGAGCTGACATCGCAGTCGTCGGTCTGGCCGTCATGGGCCAGAATTTGATTTTGAACATGAACGACCACGGCTTCACCGTCGTGGCCTACAACCGCACCACCTCCAAGGTGGACGACTTCCTCAACAACGAAGCCAAGGGCACGAATGTCCTCGGCGCCCATTCGCTCCCGGAAATGGTCGCGCTGCTCAAAAAGCCCCGGCGCGTCATGCTCATGGTCAAGGCCGGCGCTGCCGTGGACGAATTCATCGAGTCGCTCCTCGGCGTCCTCGAACCGGGCGACATCATCATCGACGGCGGCAACAGTCTTTTCGAGGACACCATTCGCCGCGTCAAACACGTCGAGTCCAAGGGCCTCCTCTACATCGGCACCGGCGTCTCCGGCGGCGAGGAAGGCGCCCGCCGCGGACCGAGCATCATGCCCGGTGGCAGCCCCGCCGCGTGGCCGCACGTGAAGCCCATCTTTCAAGCCATCTCCGCCAAGGTCGGCGAAAACGTCCCCTGCTGCGACTGGGTGGGCGAAGGCGGGGCGGGCCATTACGTGAAGATGACCCACAACGGGATCGAGTACGGTGACATGCAGTTGATCTGCGAGGCCTACCACATCATGAAAGACGGCCTCGGCATGACACCCGACGAGATGAGCGCGGCCTTTGCAGAGTGGAACAAAGGCGAGTTGGAGTCCTACCTCATTGAGATCACCCGCGACATCCTGGCCAAAAAGGACGACGATGGCGCGCCGCTGGTGGACAAGATTCTCGACACCGCCGGCCAGAAGGGCACCGGCAAGTGGACCGTCATCTCCTCCCAAGAATTCGGCATCCCCATCACGCTCATTGCGGAAGCCGTCTTTTCCCGTTGCGTCTCCGCCATGAAAGACGCTCGCGTGGAAGCCGCCAAAGTCTTCAAGTCCTCCAACCCGAAGTTTGCCGGCGACCGCGCCCAGTGGGTGAACGACATCCGCAAGGCCCTCTACGCCTCCAAGATGATCAGCTACACCCAGGGCTACATGTTGATGCGCGCGGCGGCCAAACAATACGGCTGGAACCTCAACTACGGCGGCATCGCCCTCATGTGGCGCGGCGGCTGCATCATCCGCAGCGTGTTCCTCGGCGACATCAAGAAGGCGTTCGACAAGAATCCGGGCCTGACGAACCTGTTGCTCGATCCGTTCTTCAAGCGGGAGATCAAGAGTTGCACGCGCAGTTGGCGCAAGGTGGTCAGCACCGCGATCAAGAAGGGCATCCCTGTGCCAGCCTTCAGCACGGCGCTGGCGTTCTTCGACGGCATCCGCAGCGAGCGTCTGCCGGCGAACCTGCTTCAGGCCCAACGCGACTACTTCGGTGCGCACACTTACGAACGCCTGGACAAGCCGCGCGGCGAGTTTTTCCACACGAATTGGACCGGCACCGGCGGGCGGGTGGCGAGTTCGACCTACACGGTCTGACCCATAGCGGCGGCTTGGCAGAGCGCCGCCATTCACGTCGGCTTTTCGAGAGCGCGGGTTTTGGCCTGCGCTTTCTGCTTTTCCGCAACGCTCGTTTTCACTAACGTCCAGCCACGAGATGAAACCGACCGTCTATGTCGAAACCACCATACCGAGCCTGCTCACGGCGTGGCTGAATCGGGATGTCGAAATTCTCGCCCAGCAATTGGTCACGCGCGAATGGTGGGAGACACGGCGGCAGGCGTTTGATCTCTACGTCTCCCAGGAGGTGATCAAAGAAGCGGCGCGAGGCGACGCTGCCGCGGCACGGGACCGTCTCGCAGCGCTCGCCGAGTGCCGAATCCTCGCCGCCACCGACCTGGCCGAGGCCCTCACCGGGCGAATTCTCTCCACAGGTTTGATTCCGTCCAGGGCCGCGTCCGACGCGGTCCATATTGGTTACGCCGCCGCGCACGGGATGGACTTTCTGCTGACTTGGAACTGCCGGCACATCCTGAACAAGATCATCGAACGCCAGCTCGCCAGCGTCTGCGTTGCGATGGGCCTGTCGCTGCCCGTGCTTTGCACGCCGGCTGAACTGATGGCAACCTATTCGGAGTTATGAAAGACGAGAATCCCATCGAGGAAGTCTGGCGGATTCGGGACGAACTATCCGCCGAATACGGCTATGACGTTCACCGCATCTTCGCCGCGCTACGCGAGGAAGAGAAGAAGCACGGGGACCGGCTCGTGCGCTCCGTGCCTCGTCGCGCGCCAACGCAGCCCACGCTCGCCTTGCGTGAGGACCCGAGTCCTTATGACGGGCCGTCCGGTGGCGCGAAATGATGCTGGGCGCACACCTATGAGCGCGTGGACAAACCTCGCGGCGAGTTCTTCCACACCAACTGGACCGGCACCGGCGGCCGTGTGGTCAGCTCGACTTACACGGTCTGAGGCTGGAAGCCGGGAGCCGGCCAGAACCACTATTGCTTGAGCCGGAAATACCGGTTGCCCGCGGGCGGATTGACGATGAGCGTCTTGGTGGTGCCGTCGTCCTGAATGGTGGCGGTGACGTTGCTCCAGTTCGCCGAACTGACGCTGTTGATATTCTGTTCCAGCGCCCAGCCCGTCGAAGGCGAGGGCCAGGAAACGGCCACGGTGTTCGTCGCGGTGCGCAAGATGGAGAGCAACGGCGCGCCGGTCGTCTGTACCGCAATGGGCAGCGCCCAGAATCCACCAACGAGGGTGTAGGTGCCGCCGCTCAATGCCCCACTCGCATCATGTTGGCCGACGGTGCCGCTGACGGCAGAGACGCCGCCGGTGCTGTTCAATCCACCCCCGCCGGCGATGACGAATTTGTTGATGGAGTACGATTGGGCAGAAGCCGTCGCGGTGAGGACAACAGGGAGGAACAAGACCGCTGCGAGGCACAGGATGTTTCTCATAGAGATATCCTTCAGGCTCATTCAATCCGCACGGCATATTCCCAAGCCACGAGCTTCACCGGTTTATCAATGCGCAGTGTCTGGCTTTCATTGTGCGGGTAGGTGCCCGTCTTAATCATGAGTCTCGTGGGCGGATCGGAGAAGTTCGGCACCGCCCCGACGGCGATGGAGATGGATTTGTAAGGCCCGGCGACTGCGGGAAAGTCACAATTGAACTCGCCACTCTCGAAAATGCAGGGACTGTTGACGTCCACCCAGATGGCTTTGCCGTAAACCCTCTGAATCCGTTGCTTGTCGAGGTCGGACATGCTGGCCCGGTCATTCCCGACCCAATCGCCCATGGTGTATTGGACGGAGGGATCCACGGCAAACATGGTATCGGTCACTCCTTTGACGCCGTTCGTCCCGCAGCCTGCCAGGCTCGTCAGGCACCAGTCGTAGTGCATGATGGATCCGTAGTCATACGGCGTGAGAATCACTCCCGGTGGCCAGCATTCCCACGGCGGCACTCCGAAATTCGCGAAGTACTGCGCGGGGTTGATGTTGTTCGTCTGAACATGCACATACGCATCCCGGTCTGGACGAGCTTGTTCATGCGAGTACCCGATGGCATGGCCGAGTTCATGCACCACATGACTGCGGGCATTGACCGCCAGGTTGGTGCTGATATGCATCAGGGTCGGAACCCGTGGCCCGACTGCGCTGTCATTGCCATTGGTAGCCGGATCAACCAAAATGTAAGGCCCGCCGCTGTAGGAGCTGTGTTCCACAAAGGCCACGGCTCCGCCGCTTTTCATCCAGTCCTTCGTGGCCTCGCGAACCGTGGGTTTGTTCGCCTCGGGATAGGAGGGACTGAAAACATACGGAATCCTCCCATTGGGCCAAAGATTGACGCCTCCGGTTGCGGCATAATCGGTGCAGGTTTGCCCCCTCGCCTGCGGCCAGGCCAGCAACAGGGACAGGAAGCCAAGCGCGATGAACGCAGGAGAGACTCTGAGTCGTTTCATAAAATCGTTGGGTTCAAGTGAACGATGAATGGTTCTCCCGAGATCAGGGCTGCTCCGAGCGCGGGGATCCTTCGAGCAACTTCTCCAGCGCCGCGAGCCGTCCGACCAGGCGTTCTTCGAGTTCCTGGTTTCGCGCCTCCAGCTTTTCGATGGCGGCGCGTTGCTCCCGCACGACTTCGTTCAAACCCTGGATGGCCGCCAGCGCCACGCCGTCGGCGTCCACGCTGGTGATGTGCTTCTCGTCGCGACCCACGCCGAAGGCGGCGCGAAAGTCCTGCGCCATCGGGCCGATGTGCCGCGCGTCGGACTGCGTCTTGTACTGCCACTCGCTGATGGGGAGGCGCGCGACCTTGTCGAGTACTTCACGTGCATTCACCGGCGTGAACTGTTCCTTCGCGTTGCGGTCGCTGGTGATGTTAACGGCGGTGGTGGTGACTTCACCCGCGACCTCCAGTTTGCTGGAAGGCGTAGTCGTGCCGATGCCGATGTTGCCATTGGTGGTGATCGTCATGGCGAGAAGGCGGCCGCCCAAACCGCCCCCCAGCCAGTGGAAGTCCACGCGATTGTCTCCGTTGGCGATGATGAAGTCCTGGGCAAAGTTCGTGATGTTATTATCGGTCCGCAGGTGCAACCGCGCCGAATCCGCTCCCTGGATGATTTGGAGGCCATTGTCGCCGGGGCTTCGAATGTGCAGTCCTCTCCAACCACTAGGATAACCAATGGTAGCCATCGGGTCGGCCGTGCCGATGCCGACATTGCCGTCGCCCGTGACCCGCATGGTTTCGGTCATGGCCGCCGAGGTGCCGTAGCCGAACGCGACATCCGAGCCGGCGTCTGCGGTGTGGATTTGCAGCAAGGAATTTTGGATGCCGAAACCAAAACTGGGCTGGCCGCCTACGTTGTTAAACAGGGCGATTTTATCGCCCAAGGCAGTCGCAAAGGTGAGCGGAAAGCCGGGATTGTTCTGGCCGATGCCGACGTTACCGATGGTAAGCACGTGGTTGCTGGCAACGATGTTACCGCTGGCCAGGATGTTCCCGCTGGCGACGACATTGCCGCGGCCATTGATCCGCATCACCTCACGCGACAGGGCGGTTTGGCACTCCCAAGTATAGAAGAGCAAGTCGCCGGAGTTGCCGCAGAAAGTCGTACTAGGATTGACGACCGTCCTCATGCCGAGGAATTCGGAACCCAAAATGTTGTAGCCAAAGCTCACCTTGCTTCCCCGGTTGAGGACGTCGTGCTGATCGGCGCCCATCAGGGTGCTGTTGCCAATGACTCCGCCCGCCGCCACGTCCAGCAGATTATTGGGCGTGGCCGTGCCGATGCCGACGTTGCCGCTGGTGAAGGACTGATTGCCGCTGAAGATATTTCCGCCTGCGCGCAAGGCGACATTCGCGGAAAGCTGGGAGTCAGCGACCGGGCCGGTGAAGTTCGCCGCCGAGGTCGCAAGGTCCGCCGTGACCGCATTCACGTTGGCCAACTCACTGCCGTTGCCGACGAACCCGCCGGCGATGACCGTGCCAGCGACGGCCAGCCGGTGGTCGGGGCGCGGATCGGTCCCCAGGCCCGTGTTCCCCTGCACCCGCAGCGTGCCGCTGCCAAATTGTCCGCCGGTGCTGCTGCTGATCACCAGGCCGCCCGCACTGGTCCGGATGGTCTGAGACTCGCTGAACGTGTTCCCCACGTTGAGCCGGGCCACATTGGCGGAGAGGCTCCCGTCGTCAATCGTGCCCGTGATGTTCGAGGCCGCCAAGGAACTGACGTTGCCGGCGGTCGCGGCAGAGGCGGCATAAATGGCATACGGCGTGGCCGTGATGGGCGTGCGCGGGGCGAGGTTCGTGTAACCGCCCGTGCTCGCGCCGGGCCGCGCGGCGATCTGGAGCCAACGCGCTGCGCCGTTGAACGCGCCCGCTCCAAAGTCGAGCGTGACGGTGAAGAGGCCGTTGCTCAGGACCAGATCACTCACCACGTTGCTCGTGCCCACGGTGTCGCCGCCGCTGGCGGCGTCGTAGAGCGTGAAGGTGAGGTCGGCGGAACCGTTGACCGCATTACCGCCCTGGCCCAGCACTCCCTGATAAGTGAAGGCGGTACCCTGGGCGTGCGCCTTGGGAACGGCTTGTGGCGCGAACCCGGCGGCGGCAATGAGGATGAGGATTTTGAATCGTTGTTTCATGGGTCAGTCTTTCTGGTTGGAGCGTTTCAACGGCCATCGTTTGATTCCCGAAAACTCACGCGATGGCCGGCCCCGGGCTAAGCAGTCCGTCCCGCGATGGGCGTTGTGTGCTCACGGTTGGCTTGCGCCGTTCTTGCGGTTACCGCTGCTTGCCTTCACGCTCAGGGTGCTGGATTCCGCACCTCCGTCCGCCTCGCCCTCTGCCCCGGATTTGCGGGGAGCGGGCCGCGCGCTCGGTCAAGCGCGTAACTAATCGCATACAGTAACGACACTGCAACTGGAATCTGGGCCGCAGTGGACCGGCTGGGCGGAAGCTGCCCGCGTTCAGCACCGCGCTGGCGCTCTTCGACGGCTTCCGCAGCGAGCGCTGGCCCGCGAACCTGCTCCAGGCGCAGCGCGACTACTTCGGCGCGCACACTTACGAGCGCGTGGACAAGCCGCGCGGCGAATTCTTCCACACGAACTGGAACGGCACCGGCAGCCGCGTGGCCAGTTCCACCTACACGGTGTAGGCCCCGTGGCGGCGTCTCGTCAGAGCACCGCTATTCTCCGAAGACGAGATCAGCGGCGCTCTGACGAGACGCCGCCACGCCGATCACGATGGCATTCGGCCCGGTCGTCAGCTTGACGCTTCGGCCGTTTCCGTTGAAACTCGCCCCGCTGACAGGCAGCATGGTTTCACGACGCGACATCAAGCGGTTTAGCGACGAGATCGCCCGGCGCTTCAAGCCGGAGAAGATCATCCTGTTCGGCTCTTACGCTTACGGCAAGCCGACGCCGGACTCGGATGTGGATTTGCTGGTGGTGATGCCCTGCAAGGGCCGCCCGTTGGATGCCGCCTTGAAAGTCCGGCTGGCGGTCGATGCTGACTTCGCGCTCGATTTGTTGGTCCGCACACCGGCGGAAGTCCGCAAGAGATTGCGGTGGGGGGATTGCTTCATGCAGGAAATCACCTCCAAGGGCAAAGTCCTCTATGAAAGCGCTCACTCTTGAATGGGTTGAGAAAGCGGAGGGCGACTTCCATTCCTGCTTGCGGGAGGTTCGCGCCCGGCGGCATCCCAACCACGACAGCGCCTGCTTCCACGCGCAGCAATGCGTCGAGAAATACATGAAGGCGCGCCTGCAAGAAGCCGGGCTGTCGTTCCCCAAGACGCACGACTTGTTGGAACTTCTGAAACGTGCCCTCACGGTCGAGACCTCCTGGACAACGCTGAGTCCACAGCTCACGCAACTCGTCAACTATGCGGTGGTTTTCCGCTACCCGGGAATCTCGGCCAGCAAGGCAGATGCCCGGAATGCGCTCACGGCTTGCCGCCTGGTACGCCGTGCCGTCCGGCAGAGCCTCGGTTTGTCGAACTGAAGCGTGTAACGGTTTGATATCGGCAAGGGGAGCGTCCGACGCTGTTCACCTCGGTTGCCCTGCCGCGCACGGGATGGACTTCCTGCTGACTTGGAACCACCGGCTGAATGGCTTCGCCCAGGGGCAGGTGATGCGCTTTGCGCCGGCGGTTGCCACTGGCCCGTGAGCGCGGCGGCCCGGTTCACAGTCCGCCATCCACAAACCATCGCCCGGTCGTTTTGTCGTTCTTCAGCGCCAGGTTGAACTTCTTCCGGTCGCCGTTCTTGCACTCGATTTCGTAGGGCACAAACCGTCCCGGATAGGCTGCCGACGTGAACGACTCGCCGACGCTCACGATCTTCAGGCCGCCGAGGAAGCTTTTGAACTGGTCGTCCAACGGCAGCGGCCAGAACGCGCTCACTTCGGTCCAATCCTCCCGGGCGCAAGCCTCAAAAAACCGGCGGGCGGCTTGCTCCGGTGTCAGGTTGGCGTGGCTGGCGTTGTCGCCGGCAAGCTGCGGCTTCTCGCCCTGCACCACGACGTCCGCAGGCAATTCGAGTTGGAACACTTTCGGGTCAAAGACTTCGTTGTAGGCGATGCGCGTCACCTCGAAGATCAACACGTCGCCTCCCGCGTCGTGGAGAAACACTTGCACGCCCTGCAAGCGTCCGGTTTCGTCGTCGAACCGATAGACCCGCCGGGTGGCGGCGGTCTCGAACAGTTTGTTCTGCAGGAAATCGCCCTGTGGCAATCCCGATGTCGCCTCGATGGTCACCACGGCCTGAGTCGTCCCCATAGAGGTCATCTCACGTTTCATCGTCATTTCCCAGCCCTTCGCCAGGACAAGGCGCGGTTCCGTTTCCAGCGTGTGCTCGATGTCGGCGATGGCATGGAGCCACCCCGTGTCAAACGGTGCCCAGCGTTCTGGAAGCGTCTCGCCGCCGACGCTGAGGGCTTGGGCGGTGGGCAACATCGTGGCGGGTACCGCCGGCAGCTTGATGGCGCTCTTGAGCGGACGCAGAAAGTGAACGGTTGATTGGCCGTCCATCACCACGACGCGCCCTGGCTTCTCGATGCGCCATCGTCCCAGGCCTTCCCATTCCTTCCACAACTCGATGGTGGTGAAGTCCGACTTGGGGCTGATGTGAACAAAGTTATCCGCCGGCGCCGAGCGGACGCGGCATTGCAGGTGAACGCTCGTCAGCCGCGTGGCAGCCTTCACGCCACGGGCCATGACGCCGGCGGCATGGGCGGTGATCTTGGGCGAAATCAGCAACACCGCCAACACAATCACCGCAGTGGCCGCCCCGCAACCCAAGGCCCAGCGCAGCCAGCGCGACAGGGTCGCCGCGGTCGAAGGCACTTCGGCTTGCTGGCGCCGGATCCGGCCCATGACCGCCGGGCCGAGCGCCACGCGCGACGCCGTTTCGCCGTGCGCGACGAGGCGTTGGTGCAACCTGCCAAGGCTGGTTTGTTCGCTCTGGCAGGCGGGGCAGCCGGCCAGATGGTTTTGGAACTCCGCGGCCTGGCCCGAATCGAGAACTCCCTCCAGGTGGGCCGCCAGTTTTTCCTGACATTCAATGCAGTTCATGTTTCATCCTCCACGCGCCGCAGCGCGTCAGTGGGTTGTTGTGATTTGAGAATCTGGCGCAGTTGGGCGTAGGCGCGGGAGAGGGTTTTCGTCACCGTCCCCAGCGGCAGGCCCAGACGATCCGCCACTTCCTGACACGACAATTGCCCGTAGAACCGGAGCAGGACGACCTGCCGGGGCGATTCGGGAAGGGCGGCGATGGCTTCTTCCAGATGGTATTCCTCCGGAGGGTTGGCGGGGTCGGCCGTCGCGAGTGCCGCGGCTTCGTGGCGCTGCGCGTGGCGGCTGGCGGCCCGGCGCATCTCATGCGCCACGCGGCCGGCGATGCCCAGCAGAAATGCGTAAAACGATTCCGGCTTTTTCAGTTTGGGCAGCGCGAAGAAGGCGCGGACCAACGATTCCTGAGCGGCGTCTTCGGCCAGCGCCTGGTCCCCCAACCGGCTCGCCAAGTAAGCGAACACGGGGCCTTGATACCGTTCCACCAGGAAACGGTAGTCGTCCGGATGCCCGTTGCGGCATTGCTCGACGTGTTCTTTGTCGGTCGCGTCCATACGGTGGGCGGTGTCGCCAGATTCACTGTTCATCCTATAGTGACGGCCAGCCGGATTTTGCGACAGCCGAAGCCCTGTTTTTCTAGTCCGCCGCTCGCCGAACCAGAAAGTCCGCCGCCCGCAGACCGGAATGTCTGCGCTGCCGCCGGGCAAGACTGAGGCCTTACAGAAACCGGCCATCACCGGCCCAGAAAGGAAGCCGCCAGCCCGACCGCCGCGCCGCCCAAAACTAGCCAAACGGAATTCACGCGGAACCGGAACAGGAGCACAGCGCTCACCGCGGCCAGCACCACCGTCGGCCCATCGACCAGTGCGGCGCGCGCCAGATACCACGTCACCACGACCATCAGCGCGAGCGACGCCACTACCACGCCGTCGAGGAACGCGCCGGCCCACTTGGAGTTGCGCAACCGCGGGATGATCGGCCCGCTCACCGCCACGAACACGAACGCCGGCAGAAAAATTCCCAGGGTGGCCAACAGCGCCGCCCCCGGCCCGCCCAAGACGTAGCCCACAAACGTGGCGGTGGTGAACAGCGGCCCCGGCGTGATCTGCCCCACGGCGATCGCGTCGAGCAATTGCGCCTCGCTCAGCCAATGCCATCGTTCCACCAAGTCCGCGCGCAGAAAGGCCAGCAGCACGTAGCCGCTTCCGTAGAGCACCGCGCCGACCTTGAGGAAGAAAAGGAACAGCGGCAGCAAGCCGAACTTCACGCCGGCGGCGGCGGCCGTGCCCGTTGCCGCGGCGCCCAGCAAGCCTTTCGATGAGGCCGGCCAGGCGAACAGAGCCAGGCCGTTGGGAGACTTGACGGGGTCCGTTGCGGAAGGTTTCCGAGTGACGCTCACCGACGCCGTCGCCAACAAACCCGCGCCGAGCAACAGCAGCAGTTCATGCACGCCGAGGAATCCCAGCGCCAGCGCCGCCGCGCCGAGGAACGCGAGCCGGGCCGACTTCAGAGACTTCCTGGCCAAGCCCCAGAGCGCCTGCACGATGACCGCGATGATGACCGGCTTGACGCCGTACAGCAGCCCGCCCAGTTGCGGCAAGGTCCCGTAGCGTTGGTAGCCCCAGGCGATGGCCATGACGATCAGCGTGGCCGGCAGAATGAAACACGCGCCCGCCACCACCAGCCCGCGGAAGCCCGCGCGCTGTTGCCCGATGTAGATGGCCATCTCGGTGGAGTTGGGGCCGGGGATGAGGTTCGATGCGGCGAGCAGGTCGGCGAACTTCTCGTGCGTGAGCCACTTCCGGCGGCGGACGAACTCGTCTTCCATCAGCCCAACGTGCGCCGCCGGGCCGCCGAACGCGATGAGGCCGAGCTTGAGGAACACAGCGGCCAACTCGCGCAGCGGCGTTGGGTCTGAGGTTCCCGCAGATGTTGGCTCGTGGCTCACAGCATCGACGCCGATGCTGCTAACAGGGACGGGGGCGGTTGGGCAACGCAAATGTGGCGCATCCCTCTGCGTCGCGGCGAACTGGGGTTCGCCGCCGTTTCCTCGGTCGCGGCTTGCTCCCGATGAGGGAGAGCACGGCGAACGCCAGTTTGCCGCTACGGCCTGCCGGCCGTTTCCCGCCAGGCTTCGATCACGGCTTGCACCACGCTCGCGACCGCGAGGCCGTCCATGCACCGGAAATCCACCGGGCACTCGCGCCGGAAACATGGCGCGCACGGCACGGAAGATCGGAGCAGGCGATGGCGCGAATCGCCCGGCAGGCCGGGGCCGGTCAGTTCCGGCGAAGTGCTGCCGAAAGGCACGACCACCGGCGTGCCCACCGCGGCGGCGACATGCATCGGCCCCGTGTCGTTGGTGAGGACGACAGAGCAAGCCTTCAGCGCCGCGCACAGTTCGTGCAGTGAGGTTTGGCCGGCGAGCGAGCGGGCGACCTCCGGCGAACTCTTGTCCGCGCTCGAAATCTCCGCCGCGATGGATTCGGCAAGCGGTGCGTCCGCCGGTCCGCCGAAAATCCACCAGCGGCAGTGGGTGTGGTGGCGCAGTTCCAGCGCCGCCGCGACGAAACGCTCGCGCGGCCAGCGTTTGGCCGGGCCATATTCCGCGCCGGGGTTCAATCCGAACAACGGCGCCGCCGCGTCATTCGCCGACGCCAGGCCGAAGCGTTGCCGCACTGCCGCCACGGCGCTGTCGGGCACCACGAGCTTCGGCCGCACTGGTTCCGGGCTTGCGCCCAGCGCCGCCGCGAGATGGAGGTAGTGGTGGAGATGATGAGCGGAAGCGGGAACCGAGTTCGCCCTCGTGGCCGGCGACGCGATCAACCGCCGGACCTCCGCCACGCTTCGTTTGCGCATTTTGATTTCGTCTGGGCGTGGCGGCAGGGCGCGGGTGAGGAGCCAGTTTCGGCCGGGCCGCGCCACGCCGACGCGTTGCGGCACGCGCGCGAGCCACGACTCCAGCGCGGAGCGGAACGAGTTCGGCAGGATGAGCGCGCCGTCGAAGTGTCCTTCGCGAATCCGGCGCGCGACGCCGAAGACGGTTTCGCCCGAATCAACCGCCAGCACCTCGTCCACCACGGGCTGGCCCCGCCACAGTTCCGCGAGCTTGGACGGCGTCAGCACGGCGATCCGCGTTCGCGGCAGGGCCTCGCGCAACCGCTGGAGCGCGGCCAGGCTCATCACGGCGTCGCCCAGCCAGTTCACGCCTCGGACCAAGAGGCGCGCGAAATGCGGATTGCGGATTGCGGATTGCGGATTGGACATTGGAGCCTCCTGACGTCGGCGGCTACTCCCAGTCCTGTTTCGGTGCCGTGGGCCGCGGCCGGACTGGCTCCGTCTTCCACCGCCGGTGGACCCAGAACCAGTTGGCGGGATCGCGTCGGATGGCGAATTCGAAAGCCTGGTTCACGTCCGACATGATTTCCTCCAGCGCACGGCGGCGGCCTTCCGCATGCGTGGGAATCTCGTCACCGATCTCGATGCGCCATCGGGCCAGGCCGGCCCGAAAGCAGATCGCGGTGTGAAGCGGCAGCTTGTAGCGCAAGGCGAAGATGGCCGGCGCGGCCAGCGTGGAGCATTCGCGTCCGAAGAACGGCAGCCACAAGCCGGCGCGGCCCGCGTGCTGGTCGGACAACAGCCCCACCAGCAAGCCGCGGCGGCGCAGGAGTTCGCGGAGTTGCGCGCCGTCGGTGCGCCGCTCCAACAGGAGGCAGCCGGATTGGGCGCGGAGCGATTTGAGCACGGCATCCAGCCGCGGCTGGGGCAAGGCGCGATAGGTGGAGACGCTGGTGTGCCCCGGAGCGAAGTGGTGGGCCCAGGCATACAACTCAAAGTTGCCGAAGTGGCCGATGGCGAACACGCGGCTCAATGGCAGTTCGTGGTCTGAGGCGGGGAGCAAGCGGCCCGTGCCGACAAACTGGACGTGGCGCGACAGCGCGGCCGGGGTCATGGAGGAAGTCTTGACGGCGCTGAGGTAATTCTCGCCCAGGCGGCGGAAGTGCTCGCGCGCCAGAGCGCGAAGTTCGGCTGGGCTTTGCTCGTGACCGAAAGCCAGCGTGAGGTTCTCCGTGGCCACCCGCCGGTGCCGTCCGTCGAGCCAATAGGCCAACGCTCCGCCCCGCCGGCCCAGCCACGCCACGAGGGTCAACGGCAGGGCTTGCACGCAACGCACGAAGACGAGGACGACGCAGTAGATCAGGAAGTCCATGACTCAGCGGAAGCAAATCTGCCGGACGCAGTCGTGGAAGTCTTTGGCCCCGCTGAGAATCTTGATCTCGACGCGCACGAAGTAAATCGGCAGGTCGCGCCGGTCGATCTTCGGAAAGCGCACCGCGTCTTTCTGGGTGGTGACGATCATGTCGGCCTGGCGCTTCTTGCTGCGGTTAATGGCGTTCAAGACCTCTTGCTGGGTGAAACGGTGGTGGTCGAGGAACCGCTTGGCATAGACGAGTTCGGCACCGAGTTTCACCAAGCTGTCCTCGAAGCTCTCCGGCTGGGCGATGCCGCTGAGCGAGGCCACACGGCGGCCCCGGATCAACTCCAGCCCGTGCCGCTCACCGGTGAAGACGTCCTCGAAGTAAAGCGGATGGTGAACGCACTCGATGACGCGCGCGGCGGGATTGTGCTTGGCGATGCGGGCGCGGAGCCGGGTGGTGTTGCCGTCGCTCTTGGTGATGAAGATGGTCTTGGCGCGGGCCAGGTGGGTGGGCGGCTCGCGCAAGGTGCCGCGCGGGAGCAGGTGCTCGTTGCCGAAGGGCTGCTGGCAGTCCACGAGCACGATGTCGTGGCGGCGGCCGGCGAGTTTCCAATACTGAAAGCCGTCGTCGAGCAGCAGCGTGTCGCAGCCGAACTTCGTGATGGCGTAGCGGCCCGCCTTCACGCGGTCTTTGTCCACCAGCACCACGACGTCCTTGAGGTTCGACGCGAGCATATAAGGCTCATCGCCGGCGGTTTCGGAATCGAGCAAGAGCGACTTGCCATCCGAAACCACGCGCGGCGGCGTGGTTTCCTGGCGCAGGAACAGGCGGTCGAGCATCTGCTTGCTGAGCGGCGGCGGCTTGGAGCGGTAGCCGCGCGAGAGGATGGCCACCGTGCGGCCCTGGTCCTGCAACTCGCGCGCAAGCTTCTCCACCACCGGCGTCTTGCCGGTGCCGCCCACCGTGAGATTGCCCACCGCGATGACCTGCACGCCGAGCGTGGAGTCACGGAAGAGGCGGATGTTGTACAGCAGCCGGCGGGCTTTGACGGCGGCCTTGAAGACCTTGGAGAGCGCGAACAGTCCGGCCAGGGCCAACTCCGCCCGCCGCCCGGTGCGCTGGCCCTGGATGACTTCGAGGACAAAGGCCTCGACGGTTTCCGTCCATGCTCGGAACTTCTCACGCATTCAGGCGGGCAGTGTGCCAAAGGCCCGCGCGGCAGGGCAAGCGTGGCGGAAGAGCAAGGCTGCATCCAACTCGGTTCGGGCGCACTCGTAGCGCAGACTTTCCAGTCTGCCGTAGCGCCGGTTTTCCAACCGGCGAGCGTTGGAAGAGGCAAGCCGGTTGGAAATTCCACGGCTTGGCCGACTGCAAGTCGGCGCTACGGCCGGTTGAAAACCGGCGCTACCCGGTGTGCCGGACGGGAACTTGATGCAGCCCTGGCTGCAGCGCCGGCGCTCGCGTATTTAGTTGTCAGCCGCGCGGCCCGCGGCTATGACTCTCGCCAGAAATGATTCGGGCTTTGCTGTTGATCTTCGATGGGGCGGCAAGCTGGGAGAAAATCGCCAAGGCCCAGCGCGGCTTTCTCTTCATCTTGTGCCTCCATCTGCTGCCCTTGATGGTCCTCACCCTCGGGGTCGAGGCTTACGCCCTGACGCGCCTGGGCGAAGGCCGGACCATCACCGGCAAGCTCATCATTGTGCAACCGCAGGCGGCCCTCACCTACGCGGGCGTGTCGGCGGCCCTGATCCTGGCCGTCGTGGTGTCCGCGGCGCGAATCCTTCAGCGCGTGGGCCGGAGCTTCCACAACTCGCTCTCCTACCTGCAATGCTTGCGGGTCATCGGCTATGGCGTCAGCCCGCTGTTGCTGGCGCACTTGCTGGACGCTTTGCCGAGCATCAACACCTGGGTCTGCTTCGGCCTCGGGATTGCGCTCACCATCGTGGTGCTCTACCTGGGCGTGCCTCACGTCCTCCGGCCCGATCCGGCCAAAGCCATGGGCATCTACCTGCTGGGGGCGGTGGTGCTGCTCGTGCTGTCCGGCCTAGCCCACTTTCTTGCCGTGCAAATCCTCCACGGCGAGTTCAACGCGCGGTTCTGGGAGCAGTTCGTCCAGTGAGGAAGCGACGGAAGGGGGGTACTTCGCCCAAACCACGGATTGACTATCGCCCGTCCGTCCTCTATTAAGTGGCCCGGTCACTTTTTCCGAACAACAAACCAGCAACACCAAGAGATTCTATGCCGCCCAAAGCCGCCGAAAAACCCGTCGCCGACACCAAAGCCGCCGAAGCCGCCAAACTCAGCGCCGCCCGCGCCCGCGACCTGGATGCCGCCATCTCGTCCATCACCAAGACCTACGGTGAAGGCAGCATCATGCGCCTGGGCGACCAGCGCGCCTTGATCAAGATCGAAGTCATCCCCACGGGTGCGCTGGCCATGGACCTCGCCCTCGGCGTCGGGGGCATTCCCCGAGGACGCGTGGTGGAAATCTTCGGCCCGGAATCCTCCGGCAAGACCACGCTCATGCTCCACGTCATCGCCAACGCGCAGAAGACCGGCGGGCTGGCGGCGTTCATCGACGCCGAGCACGCGCTCGACCCGGCCTACGCCAAGAAGTTGGGCGTGAAGCTCGACGACTTGCTCGTTTCGCAACCGGACAGCGGCGAAGAAGCCCTCACCATCTGCGAAACCCTGGCCCGCTCGAACGCGCTCGACGTGATCGTGATCGACTCCGTGGCCGCGCTGGTGCCCAAGGCCGAACTCGAAGGCGAGATGGGCATGGCCACGATGGGCATGCAGGCGCGGCTCATGAGCCAGGCGCTGCGCAAGCTCACCGCCTTGCTCGCCAAGTCCAAGACCACGTGTATCTTCACCAACCAGCTTCGCGAAAAGGTCGGCGTCATGTTCGGCAATCCGGAGACGACACCCGGCGGCAAGGCCCTCAAGTTCTACGCCAGCGTCCGCATCGACATTCGCCGCAAGGACGCCATCAAGGACGCCACCGGCGTGGCCATCGGCAGCCACGTGAAGGTGAAGATTGTGAAAAACAAAGTCGCGCCGCCGTTCGCCGAAGCCGAGTTCGACATCATGTTCAACCACGGCATCAACCAGGAAGGCTGCATCCTCGATGTCGGCATCGACCACGGCGTGGTGGACAAGAAGGGCGCGTGGCTCCAGTTCAACGGCGAACTGATTGGCCAGGGCAAGGAAGCCGCGCAACGGACGCTCGCGGAGAAGCCCGAGATCGCGCAAAAGATTGTCGAGGCCATCATGGCCAAACGCGCTGGGGTGCCGGTCGCGACCTCCGAGGGCGAGGCAGCCTGACCGCGCTTTCTACGGCTTCCCTTCCGCCGGCAGACGCAGGGCGGTGCGGAGGCGCGCGCGCGCTTCAAACGGCAGACCGGTCGTCGTGTCGAGCATCGCGTCCACGACCTGCTTCTTGATTTCGGCCAACGGCGTGATGCGGAGGCGTTCGCTGCCGCCGGTCTTCCGCGTGTAGCCGTCGCACAATTCCTGGGCGCGCTGCATGTAGGCCGCCGCCTCGTCCTCTTCGCCTCCCACGAGGCGGAGGTAGGATTGCTCGACGAACGCGCGGACGAGGGAGGTGATGCGCGTTTGCGTGCCGTCCTTTACCTCGCCGACGGCGCGCTCGATCGCGTAATCGGTGAGCGTCGTGCTTGGCGCCACGGCGTCAGGGTACTTCTCGCGGAGAATTTTCAGCCACTTGTCCGCTTCCGTTACGCGGTTGTGGATGTAGAGCTCAAACACGGCCTGTTTCAGGAAGTTCTTGTGGGCCCTCCAGATGCCATCGCGCTTCCCGGAGTCCTGTTCCAGCCGCCCCATTTCTTCGTACGCTTCGCTGGCCCGCGGGATGATGTCGAGGTTCGGCTCCAGGTAGGGCGAGCCGTCCGGAGCAATGCGGAGCTGTCCTCGCTGCGCGGAGAGTTGCATCGACTGGTAGATCACGCGGCGCAGAGTGATGAGGTCCGCGGGCTTGGACTTGGCCAGGCCCAGGTAGGCCCAGTAGATCGCGTGCGCTTCCGGGAGGCGCCAGTCCAACGGGCCGTAGCGGTCATCGACCTCTTTCATCTTCTGCGGGTCGAGCTTGTATTGCTCGCGCAGCGCCTGGACGCGGGCCTTGGCTTCGTCGGTCTGCGGATTGAGCAATTCGTTGAAGTCCGGGTGGCCGTCGAACTTGCGGGCGTCGCGGGCAAGGACCAAGCCCATTTCGCCGGCCCAGGCGCCCTTGTAGTAGAAGTGGGCGTCGTCGAGGTTCATGCCCATCTTGTGCTGGAAGTGCCAGGCCAGTTCGCGGTAGATGAGCGCCTCGTCGGGATTGTAGCGCAGGGCGTCGTCCCGCAGCAGTTCGATGCCGTGGCGGACCCAGCGCCAACGGTCGGCGGGTTCGCTGAACTTCACCGAGATGTTGTAGGACATGTTCCACGACGCCACGACCCAGACCTGGACGAACCGCGGCTCCAGCATGGTGATCCAGCGCGAAAGCTGCACCAGCTCGAAGAACTTGTCTTCAAGCTGGAGGTCGTTGGCCCGAATCCAAAGCGCGTTGGCGATGAGGCCGCGGAAGCCACCCAGCGCCTGGGTGGTGAGGGCGAGCATGGGCGGCATGGTCGGATCATTGGGCAGCGGTGTGAAGCCGAGCCGGACGCGTTCCCGGTTGAGGTGGTTCTGGAGCTGTCCGGCGCCGCTGAGGAGCACCACGGCGCAGAGCACGAGGAGAAACTTGTAGAGGCGCGGTTTCATGAGTTGCCTTGGGCAGCCGCCAGCTCGCGCCGAGTGAAAGTGACGATGCCGAGCACGGCCAACAAACCGCCGAGCAACACCACGATTTGCAGGACCGCTAGGCCGAGCTGCTCCCAAGTGATGCTCCGGCCGGTGCTCAGAGCGTCGATGGGCGAGAAGCTCTGGACGAGCGTCAGCACCTTGAGCATGGCCTTGAACAGCGGGATCAGGATGATGTCGAGCGGCGAGCGTCCCACCTCGCCGGTTTCTTCGTTCATGCCCGTGATGGACCCCGCCTCCACGGCGCCGGAAATCGTGCCGGAGGAAAAACCGATCAGCAGGACACTGGCCGAAACGAAGGTCGCCACCGGGAACGACAACACGCTCGCGCACGCCAAACCCAGCGACGCCAGGAGCGCCAGCCAGCACAGGATCATGAACAGCCCACGCGCGAAGTTCAGCGCAAAGCCGCCCTCCCGATACAGCACCTCCAGGCCGTCCTGCACTTCAAACAGCAGGGCCACCGGGTTGCGGTTCACGAAGTCGATCGTCAGCACGCCTTTGTCATCGAACAGATTGGCCGGAATCTCGAACTCGTGCGTGGTCGCGGGAGCGAGGCTCTGGACCATGTTGGTGCGCCGGGGCGAATCCGGCGGGCCGATCTCCCAGAGACCGTCGTAGGTGCCACTGGAGTTGGTCAGGGCGGCGTAGAACTTGACGCGCAGATACAGGGGCCGGTCCTGCAGAAAGAAGCGCCGCAGGCCGAGGTCGATTTGCCAACGGCGAAGGTTGTTCGGCGGAACGACCTGGTTCATGGCCAGGACCTGAAAACGGACCTTCTCCCGGACGGACGCGACATTCACCGAGCCGGGAGTCGTGTCCTTGAGGCGTTCTTTCAGGAGGCGCTCGGTGTCACCTTCGATGTCCGGCGGCGTCTCGCGCAACGAGCCGCGCGCGACGAGGACTTCGTTGCGCAGGATGTGCTGCTGCGCGGGCGGCAGCTTCTGGGCGCGCCACTGCAGCAGCCCCGCCACACAGGCTCCCGACAAGGCCAGCATCACGGCGTCGAGCGTGACGATGCCGAGCCACTTGCCGAGCCAGATTTGCCAGCGCGCGATGGGCTTCACCGCCACCATCTGCATCTGGCAATCCTCGATGTCGCGCGCCAGCGTGCCGCACGACAACCACAACGTCGCCAAGCCCAGCAGCGCCGTGATGACTGCCAGCGTGTAAGTGAGCAGGATTTGTGTGAACCCGCGCGCCGTGCCGTCGTCCTGAAGCAGCAACGGCAGCAGGACGACCGAGGCCATCAAGAGCACGGCCAGCACCCAGAACAGCCGGTAGCGGAAGGCGGCTTTCCAAGTCAGCCAGACGATGGCAAGGAGGCGTTGCATGAGTCAGGAAGCGGAATTGGAAATTGAAAACTGCAAATTGAAAACTGCAAATTGCCTCCAGCCGAATGCCACCAGACACAGGTGCGATTCGCGGCGCCAGAAGATGCCTGCCACCACCACGCCGGTGTCCAGTACAGCCCTCATGCTCCGCGTCGCACTCGTTGGATGATCTGTTTGATCCGTTTCGCCGCGTTCTTTGGCTCCGGTCCCGACGGATAGCCCGTCGCCTTGATCACCGCTTGAAGTTCCTCTTCCCAGGACTGCTCCACCGGTGAGAGCAACACGCCCTCCTCGACGTGCGAAATCCGCACCTTGGAACCAGGGCGCAGATGGGCTTGTTGGAATACTTTTTTTGGCAGCACCCACTGCCCTTTCTCGTTCAGTGACAATGTCGCGGTCATACGTTTAGAGTCTTGTGCCCAGGCCAGGGCGTCAAGCCGGTGAAACCTCACTTCTTTCCCAACAACCCCGACAGCTTCTCGTTCGCCTTGCTGAGATCGGCGGACTTGGCCGGCTCCGGGACCGGAGATTGGGGAACGGCGGCGGGCGCCGGCTCCGCCGGTTTCGCCAGCGCGGCCAGTTTTTTCTCGTCGGCGGTGCCAACGGACGCCACCGGCTCCGGCGGCGCCACCGGTTCTTTCGCCGTGGCCGACACCGTGAGGCGTTCCAGCATCTTGTCCGCGGACGGCGTGGCTTCAGCGTCGCCGCGCAGATAGGCGGCCACCCGGCCGCCGGAGGTCGCGCCGGACGTGTCGGCGGCTTGCTGCTTGGCCTTGCGGACCACGTCCAGGAAGTAGCTCTCCAGGTTTTGCGTCGGGGTGTCGATGCGGACCTTGTCTTCGGCCACGTCGCGGCGAATCGTTTCCAGCACCCGCTCCATAGTCTCCCGTCGCAGGATCGGCGACGTGATGCGGATGGCGTCCGGCGTGGCGAGCAGTTCGCGCAACGTGCCCATCGCTTGCACTCGGCCTCCGTAGTAAATCACCACGCGGTCGCACACGTCTTCCACGTCGGCGAGCAGATGGCTGCTCAGGATGACCGTCTTGCCGCGCCGGGCCAGCGCGATGATGAGGTCCTTGACCTCGCGGCAACCGATGGGGTCGAGGCCGGAGGTCGGCTCGTCCAGAATGACGAGGTCCGGATCGTTGATGAGCGCCTGCGCCAGGCCGATGCGGCGCTGCATGCCCTTGGAGAATTCACCGACGGCGCGTGTCCGCGTCTGGCTCAGCCCGACCATGTCGAGCAACTGGTCGGCGCGCTGCTGGCGCTCCGCCTTGGGCAGCGCGAAGAGGTTGCCAAAGAACTGGAGTGTCTCGCGCGAATCCAGATAACGGTAGAGATACGATTCCTCCGGCAGGTAACCGATGCGCGCCTTGGTCGCCACGTGACGCGGCGAGTGGCCGAAGACTTCGATATGGCCCTTGGTCACGTTCAACAGCCCGAGCAGCATCTTGACGGTCGTCGATTTGCCGGAGCCGTTCGGGCCGAGCAGCCCGAAGACTTCGCCGCGGCGCACTTCGAAGTCCACGCCGTCCACCGCGCGGGCCTTGGGACGGCCCCAGAAATCCTTGAAGACCTTGGTCAGCCCGCGCACGGCGACGACGACATCGTCGGCGGGCGTGGCGCGGTTTTCAGTTGGCGGCTCGATCTTCATGCTAGTGAGAGGCGGGAAGAGGCGGTTGTATTTCCGGGATCACTTGATCGGGCGTGGACGCTCGAACGCCGATCAGAGCTTCCAAGCGGTCCAGGAACGGGTGCTGGGCGCTCTTGAGTTTCCGCCGCGCTTCGGTCAAGGAGAAGAATTGCGCGCGGTCCACCTCGACAAACCGCTGCATCTGCCCTGAACACGGCGGCCAGGGCATCTGAAAAGTGTGGCTGCGGATGGGTTGGGAACCGTCCCACTGGCCTTCGAAGGCCCAGGCATGGACCACCTTGCCGCTGCGCTGGCGGATGGAGCCCAGGCCGAAGTAAGGGCCGTGCGGCACGATGCCGACTTCCTCCTGGAACTCTCGCTGGGCGGCTTGGAGCAACGTCTCGTAGGGCTTCTGCCGGCCCTTGGGAATCGTCCAGCATCCGTCATCCTTCAGGTCCGCTTCCGGCCCGCCCGGATGCGCGAGAAACACCTCCAGCGCGCCTCCACGGAAGCGATACATGGCCAACCCGGCGCTGACTCGAAACGACATGCCGCGACCTTAGCGAAGCCAAGACCGGAGGAAAACGAGAAAGATTGGCGGGACTTCAAGACCCGATCCTTGCGCTCGCCAAGACGCGCTTCGCGCTGACGGTCGCAGGGTCACAGGGCTGCATCAAGCTCCCGCCCGGCGCCCCGGGTAGCGCAGGTTTTCCAACCTGCCGTAGCGCCGACTTTCTAGTCGGCAGGGCGCTGCAACTCCCGGCCCGCTTGCCGTTTCCAACGTCTGCAGGTTAGAAAACCTGCGATACGGCAGACTGGAAAGTCTGCGCTACGAGTGTTCCAGAACCGAGCTTGATGCAGCCCTGGCAAGGTCAAAATGCGCCTCCGAATGCCTTGCGCGTCCGCTCCGCGGCTGGTTTCCTACGCGGCGTGTTGGTCCTGAAAACATTCGCCCGTTATTGGCTGCCGCTGGTGACCTGGATGACAATGATCTTCGTGGTGTCGGCCGATCAGGAATCAGCGCAGCATTCCTCGCGAATCCTGGAGCCGCTGCTGCGCTGGTTGTTTCCGAAGCTGACGCCCGAACAGGTGGGCCCCGTCGTCTTCGCCATTCGCAAGCTGGCGCACAGCACGGAATACGCCGTTCTGGCCGCGCTATCGTGGCGGGCAATGCGCCGTCCCGTGCGCGATGACCCACGGCCTTGGCGATGGTCGCATGCCTTCTTCGCGCTGCTCTTGACGGTGGGCTACGCCGCGAGCGACGAGTTCCATCAGTCGTTCGTTCCGACCCGCACCGGCACCGTGTGGGATGTCGTGATCGACAGTGGCGGCGCCATGCTGGGTTTGGCGGCGGTCTGGCTTTGGGGACGGGTGAAGCGGCGGTGGTAGCGCGGGAGGTTCAAGGTTCAAAGTTCAAAGTTGAGTTGGCAGCGCCCTCAGCATCTCTTCCAGCACCGCCACCACGCGTTCCACAACGTTGGGGAAAGCTTCCTGCAACGCCGGGGTCAGGCTGGTGCCCAACGTGAACGGGTCTCCAACCTCGATGGCGAAGACCCGGACCTCTTCCGGCATGGGCAGGCCGAGTTTGCGACCCAGCGCCAGCGTTTCGCCGATGCCCAGGAAATGCGGCGTGTTCGTCGGCAGCAACTTGAGGCTGGCCGCGTCGATCTCGTGCAGGTGGCCGGGCGACGCCGTGCCGGTCTGGATGGAATCCACCAGGACCAAAGCGCGATAACCCACGATGAAGTCCAACAGCGTCAGCCCCATCTCCATCGTCTCCTGGATGTCGAGGCCCGGCGCGCCGCCCAGCCGCTGGCGGACCTCGCGCACGACGTTCAATCCGACGGCGTCGTCGGTCAGAATGTCGTTGCCCAGGCCCAGCAAGAGAATCCGGTTGCTCGTTTCAGACATCACGTGTGCCTGCCCGTTCCGATGCCGAGGCAACGGAGGCGCAGAGCGGAGACTGGACGCCGAACCGGCCACCGCTATTCGACGGCTAACCCCGCCGTGCCGGGGAAACCGCCGCTTTCCTGGCGTCAGGAAACCTTGACCGCGGACGACCCAGCCCAAACTTTCATGCCGGAATTCTTGACAAGGGACTTCGGTTTTGAGGAAAAATGCCGATTACTGAACCGCTGGAAGGCCGCGGGGTCGGGGCCCCGACACCGCAGACTGGTGGTTCGGCATTGCTCTTATGGCGCATGACAGGTTGAAACAGCGGCGCTGCGGGCGAAACCTCCCTCTGAAACGGGAGGCGTCGCCCGGTCGCAGGCGTGTCGTCGGCGACGATCCTGTCCCCGCCCCGCGCCCCGCGGAAGTTTCCTCTCCTTAGTCAGCCCGCCACGACGGACCCACCCTATGCTCGAATCATTGTTACACGGAGATTACGGTTTGCAGCCCACGAACCTGCCGGCCGTCATCCTTGGTCTGCTCCTGGCCTTTGCCGCCGGCCACGTCATGGCGTGGGTTTACATGATCACCCACTCCGGGCTGTCCTACTCGCGGTCGTTCGTCAACTCGCTCATCGTGATGCCGACCATCGTCACGCTGGTGATGAACGTCCTGGCCAACAACCTCATCACGGCCTTCGGCCTGATGGCGGTGTTCGCCGTGGTCCGCTTCCGCAACATCCTCCGCGACACCCTCGACACGACCTACATCCTGACCGTGCTGGTCATCGGCATGGCCTGCGGCACGCAGAAGTTCACCACTGCGGTGCTGGGCTGCGCCGCCTGCGCGTTGGGCATGCTCTATTTGCGGGCCACCATGTTCGGCAGCCGCCACCGTTATGACGTGATCGTGAACCTGCATTGGGCGCGGGCCTTGGCCGAACTGGCCGACTTGGAGATGGTGCTGGACCGGCACAGCCGCAAGAAGCACTGCGCCAGCCAGCGCTCCCATGAGGGCTACGAGGGCACGGACATTTCCTATCGTCTGCTGCTGCGCGACGCGCGCCGCTCGGACGACCTGATCACGGAACTGCGGGCCACGCAGGGTGTGTCCCGCGTGACCAGCATCCAGGCGGAAGAAGAATCTGAAATGTGAGCATCATGCAAAAGCTACCCCCCATTCCGACCCCGTTGGAGACGAAGTGGCGTGAGTTCCGCTACCAGACGATGCCCTTCGTCACCTTCTGCGTCATTGTCACCGCCGTGGTGGTGATGTGGCGAACCTACGTCACCCCGCCGAACGTGCTGGCCGAAGTCGAGCCGGTCACGGTGCGGGTCATGAGTCCGGTCTCAGGCACCTTGGTCGGTCTTTCGGTGGAGCGATTCCAGCGCGTCACCAACGGCCAGATCCTCGGGGTCATCGAAGTGCAGGACACCAACGCCCACTTGGCGGCGCTGGCCGCCGCGGAAGCCGACATCAACATGGTTTTGGCCCGCGAGAAGATCGACCAGACGCGCGTTGAACAGAACTACCTGCGGGAGTTGCTGGCATTCCAAGCCGAACAAGCGCAGCTTGAGCGCGACCGTGTGGACCTTGACAAAGCTCTGTCTGTTTACCTGCGTGCCAGCAATCTCTTCTTCACCACGAATATCAGCCGTCCCATCTCAGACGAATTGTACGATGTGGCCCGATTCGATTACGAAGGACTAAAGACGACGGTGGAGCAAAACGAGAAACGTCTGGTGGAAAAGGAGAAGATCCTGCCCCAACTGCGCGGCACCAATTCCACCGCCGTAGCGGAGGCCGCTGCTCAAAACATTCGCGCCCAGCTTGGGCAACTGGAGGCCATGCAGCGGGTGGTTCTGCGTTCCCCGATCGACGGCACCATCAGCGGCATCAGCAACGTGGTCGGCGAGACGGCCTACCGCGGCCGGCCCATCGTGCTCATCACTGCCTTGGAGAGCAGCAACATCATCGGCTACGCCCGCCAGCCCCTGAACACGCCGCCGAAGGTGAACGATCTGGTGCTAATCCGTCGGCCGACCTTCACGCGCGAGATCGGGTTTGGCCGCGTGACTCAGGTCGGAACGCAGTTGGAGATGATTGATCTCCCTCTCCTCTCCGCCATCAGTGGCACCAAGCCCGTGCCGGAGTTGGGGTTGCCGTTTCTGGTGTCCATACCGAAAGGCATGAACTTGATGCCCGGCGAACGGGTGGACTTGGTCATCAATCCGAAGAACCGACTGGCCCGTCGCTGAAGCCCCTCACCCCGGCCCTCTCCCATCCGATGGGAGAGGGAGGAACCAATCACGCGATGTGACGAGGGGGGTGCTGTCTTGCATCAGGCGCGTGGAATGCGTTCCCTCTCCCGTCGGACGGGAGAGGGTTAGGGTGAGGGTTCGGGGGGCGGCTTCGGAGCTTGCCAAGGCCTTCACCTTCCTTCCCCGTTTGGGTTCCGCGGAAATCCGCGAAAACCTCTCACTTCAGGAGTTCTGCCAGCTTGGCCGCGTCGCTGGTCGGCTCCAGGCAGGAAGTGCCGAGGCAAACGTAGGCGGTGGGCTGGCCCTCTCTCTCCTTCAAACTGCGTGCGAACGGCTCGACCGCGCCCGACGTTCCCAGCACCACCTTGTTCGGCTGGAACACGCGGTGTGCGGCTCGCAAGAGATCGCAGGCCAGACCGGATTTTGGATCGCCCGCGATCACCACGCGCCGCGGTTCTTCCAGCGAGAAGTCCAGCGCCTGCAGCAGGCACGGCACGGCTTGCGGCAGTTGCTGCAAGCGTTCCGCGAACAAGCGCAAGGTCTTCTCGGCTGCTTGCCGGAAGTCCTTCCGCTCCGTGATCGCTGCCAGGCGCAACAGCGAGAGCGTCGCCACGGAGTTGCCCGACGGTTCCGCGCCGTCGTAATCCTCCTTCACCCGCAGGATCAAGTCCGTCGCGCCCGCCGCGCTTTGCCAAAACCCGCCGTCCTGCGGATCGTAGAACTTGGCGAGCATCGACTCCGCCAGCGCCACCGCGAACTCCAGATGCGCCGGCTCCAGCGTGGCTTCGTAGAGATCGATCACGCCGCCCAGCAGGAACGCGTAGGCCTCGAGCAACTGCACCGCATCGCGCCCGCCGTCGCGCCAGCGGTGGTAGAGCGTGCCTTGGGGAAATGCGGATTGCGGATTGCGGATTGCGGATTGCGGATCGGACTCCCACAAATTCTGCCGTAGGAAGGCGAGGTTCTTCTCCGCCGCCGCGCGATACGACTCCTCGCCCAACACCACCGACGCCCGCGCCAGCGCGCCCAGCATGAGGCCGTTCCACGAAGCCAGTACTTTGTCATCGAGGTGCGGGCGGACCCGCTGGGCGCGGGCGGCGGACATTTTCTCCATCGCGGACTGGAGCAGTGGCCCTTCGGCGGACGGCACGTTGGGATTCACGATGCTGAGCACGTTCTGGTTCGGCAACGGTTCCGGATCGCTGTGATCGACGAAGTTGCCTGCTTCCGTCACGCCGAAGTAGCTCACCGCCACGTTGAATTCCTCCGGCGACAGCAGCCCCGCCATCTCCGTGCGCGTCCAGCAATAGAACTTCCCTTCCTTGCCCTCGCTGTCGGCGTCTTCCGCGGAGTAGAAGCCACCGTCGGGATGCGTCATGTCGCGGAGCACGTAGCGCAGGATGCCGCGGGCCACGTCGGCAAACCGCCGCTCGCCGCTCACGAGGAAGGCGTCGAGGTAGAGCTGCGTGAGCTGCGCGTTGTCGTAGAGCATTTTCTCAAAGTGCGGCACCAGCCAGCGTTCATCGACGGAGTACCGCGCGAAGCCGCCGCCGAGATGATCGTAAATGCCGCCCGCTGCCATGCGCTCGCAAGTGTGCAGCACCCCGCGCGTGGCTTCGTCGTCGTGGCAGCGCCGGGCGTAGCGCAGCAGGAACTGCGGCTGGCTGGGTTGCGGAAACTTCGGCGCCCGCCCGAAACCGCCGTGGCGCGGATCGTAGCCTTCCATCAGCTTGCGTCCGGCGTCCTGCACGACGCGGCGGGTGAGCACGAGGGCGCTGCTGGCTTCGCGCGCGGTGAACTGCTCCAGTTGCTTCCGCACCTGCTCCGCGGATTCCACGATCTCTCCATGGCGCGTGGCCCAGGCGCGTTCCACGCTCTGGAGGACTTGCAGGAAGCTGGGGCGCCCGTGGCGGTCGTCCGGGCCGAAGTAGGTGCCGCCGTAAAACGGCTTCAGTTCCGGCGTGAGAAAACAATTCAGCGGCCAGCCGCCCTGCCCGGACGAGGCCTGGACGAACGTCATGTAGATCTTGTCCACGTCGGGCCGCTCCTCGCGGTCCACCTTGATGCTGACGAAATGCGCGTTCAGGAACCGCGCCACTTCCTCGCTCTCGAACGACTCGCGCTCCATGACGTGGCACCAGTGGCAGGTCGAGTAGCCGATGCTGAGGAAGATGGGCTTGTTCTCCTTGCGCGCTTTGCGGAAGGCCTCCTCGCCCCACGCAAACCAGTCCACGGGATTGTGCTGGTGCTGGAGGAGGTACGGGGATTTCTCGCGGGCCAGGCGGTTGGTGTGGGAGCGGGTAGCGGCGGAATGGGAAGTCACGGTTGGAGCGAAGGGCAGTTGCGGAGCGCGGTCAGCACACGACGACACTCCCGCCGCGACCACGGCGGGCAACCCCAGGATGCTGACTCGGCCTGTCCATAGCACGGCGGACAGTAGCCTTGAAGTGAAGTGGGCGCAAAAAAGCGGCGGCTCTGGAGCTTCGTGCAAAACCCCGTAGCAGCCGACGTGAGGAGGCTCAAACTTCAATGAAAACAGAGCGTCCTCACGTCGGCTGCTACAGTTTTGCATGAAGCTCAGGAGACGGAGGTTTTCCTAGTTCGGTCCTTGGGGTTGGCTGTTGTATCTCGCAACGATCATGGCGTTAGCAGGTGATGCACCGTCGCGTCGTAAGGTGGCGTGCTGAAACTCTGGCGCAGGCCCTCCGAGGAGGTTTGAAGGACTCGTCCGTCGCTCAAGAGGAGATTGCCGGAAAAAACATGGACGTCATTTGTCCACGCCAAGTTGCTTTGGCCTCGGACCACGTACACGACATTGGCCGCCGGAAGACTGCAGTTTCCAAAGCCCGCTGCTTGAATGTCTCTGTCACCTGCCAGGACAGAGTTCGGCATCCTGGGAGAGGCGTGGATCGCCAGGAAATAACTCACCGCGCTGTTCCGATAGGCGGAGTTCATGAAGCCCCCCGGCCCAAGGCCCCACGATTGAGCCACTCGTTTCAATCGGTCGCTCGGACAGACTAGAACGTTCGGCGTGGCCAGTTCGTTGGAGAGAAAGCTGTATTGGAAGAACGCGTTGCCGCTGGCGCCATGAAGCCGAGTTCCCTCTGGCTGGTCCACCCACAGCATGTTCCTGCCGTCGTGCTCTCCCGAGTACGCCTGGAAGGCGCGGCCAATCAGCCGCAGGTTGTTCACGCAGGCGACGCGGTCGCTGCGCCCGCGGGTGCCGGCCACCGTCGGCCAGGCCACCGCCGCCAGGATGGTTATCACGCCCAGGCAGACCAGGGCTTCCACCCGCGTGAAGGCGCAGGTCCAAGACTTGAGTTGGGTGCTGGTTTTCATAGAGATGATTTCAAAACGACGTAGCAGCCGAGGTAACGAGGCTCAAACTTCAAGAACAGAGCCTCCTCACGTCGGCTGCTACGTTGTTAAGAGTGGCTCCATGGTTGGTCCTTTCGTTGGCTCCTGGGTCACGGCTGCATCACCACACGATAGAAGCGGCGGCCTTGTCCCGCGGCGCCGGGGTCCACACATGAGGCGCTCGCACCGTTCACCACCACGGGCGCCAGGAGGTCTGTCCAGTCCGAGTCATTGAGGTCGGTCTTGAATTGCACGCGGTAGCTGCGGCCCGGCACCGCGGGCCAGATCAGCGTGGTGCTGCCCGTGCCCACCGACACCAGCGTGAAGGCGCGCAGGACCGAGCCTTGATTCGTGGGATCGGTGCCGGCGCGGAACTCCTGCCCATCGCTCGCGCCATCGCCGTCGATGTCGCTCGCGCCGTCGCGGGTCAGCGTGCCGAAGAAGGCCATTTCCCAGTCGTCGTCCACGCCGTCGCCGTCGCTGTCGCCGCCGCCGAGGCGGAGCAGGAACACGTCGCGCACGTCGTTGAAGTCGCCCTCAACCAAGTCGCCGGCCATGCTGTGGAAGAGGATCGTGCGTCCGTCGGCGGCAAGCATGGGCCGGCTGGACAGGCCATTGGCGGTGAAGCCAGTGAGCGGAGAGTGGGTGAGGGCGACGGTGTTGCTGGTGGCCCGGTCATAGACAAAGATGTCCATCACGCCGTTGGTGTCGTTGCTCACCAAGTCGCCGCCGCTGCTCGTGAACACGACGTAGCGGCCATCGGCGGTGACGATGGGAGCCGCTCGGGATGAAGCCTCGGACGAGGTGGCGTAGCGGGGCACGCCGACAAGGTTGGTGGTGCCAGCGCGGGAGTCGATGACGCGGATTTCAGCGTACGCTGGCGCTAGCGGGTAAGTCCGGTAGGCGAGGACGGAGCCATCCCGGCTGGCCGCAGGATACAATGCAGAATCGACCACCAGCGCCGACGCGCCGGTGACGTAGTTGTGGGCGAAAATCCCCACCTGGCTGGAGGCGGTTGGGCTGGCAAAGAAGACGGTGGTGGCGTCAGGCGCGACCGACGGGACCCCCACCAAACCCACGTCCTTCGAACCATCCCACGAGGCGAGGTGGGTCGTGTGCGTGACGAGATCATGCACGTAGAGCCGCGGAGAATTGAAATCCACAACAGCATTGGTGGTGAGGTCCCCAGCGCAGATGGCAAAGAACACCCATTGCCCCGCCAAGCTGGCGAATTGTGGACCGTAGAAGCAGTAGTCGTACGCAGGCCCACCCCACACCGTTGCGGTGATCAGATAGTTCGTTCCCAAAGCCATGTCTCTGACGAAGAGTTGGCGGTGGTCGTTTCCGCCAATTCGGACCAAGTCCGGTGAAGTGCTGGAGAACAGCACGTAGCGTCCGTCTGGGGAAATATCCACTGGGGCGCCGCCGCCGCTGGCCGGACCGCTGCCGTCCCAGCGGACTGTCACCACCGCGGTCGTGTTGGCCAGGAAGTTATGGCAGTAAATTGTGCCGTCGCTGCTGTAAAAATATCGGGGGGAACTTGGCAGCGCCAGTTCGGTGAACAACACGAAAGGGCTGCGCGCGCTCAGAATGGGATTGACGATGTTGCTGACGCCGGAGGTCACCAGCCGGTTCGTCCCTGTGAACCGATCACACACGTAAAGGTCCGACCAGCCGTTCGTGTCGCCGGCGGCCAGGTTGTTGTCGTACGAGACGAACGCCAGCCAGCGTCCGTCGGCGCTCAGGCAATTGGCCGTGGGCAAATCCACGGACTGAAACCCGGTCAGCGCGGGCCGGGCGGCGTGACGTTGTGAAATCAGCCGGGTGGTACCGGTCGCCACGTCCCGCACAAACACGTCGCTCGCGTGATTGAAATCGTCGGCCACCAACTCGTCGTCTTCGCTGTCGAAGGCCACCCGTTGGCCGTCGGCGGTCAGGGACGGCTCCACGAATTCGTGATCCACCGCGCTCGGCGCGCCGAAGCGATTCACGGTGGACAAGCGGGTGATTCCGGCGGTGAGGTCGCGGACATAGACCTGAAACTTCCCGCCCGTGTCTGCCGCGACCAGGTCGGTGGCGGCGCTCACGAACGCCAGGTGACGCCCATCCGGCGTCAGGACCGGCGTCTTGGAGGGGCCGTTGGCCGGGCCAGTGCCGTCGTAGCTCATGCTCACTAGAACGTTGCTCGCGGTCTGCGCATCCCAGAGGAAGACGTTCGTGCCGTCATCGTAGGCGGTGAACCGGCCATCGGCGCTGAGTGAGCAAGAAGTCGCGGCGGTGAGGTTGCTGGCGAGCAACGCGGTGGTGCCGGCGTCAAGTTCATGCCGGAACAGGAAGGTCGGTGAATTGGAAAACCCCGCAGCCAGGAACACCACCGCGCTGCCGTTCGCGCTGAGGACGGGCGAGGAACAGGCGTAGCCGTTGGTGCCGAGGTAGGCCGTCATGTTGGTGCTGGCCCAGAGGGTGACGCCGGTGTTCTGGTCCCACACACACAAGTCGCCCACGGCGCCGCCCACGAACGCTGCCCGGCGGCCGTCGGCGGAGACAGAGACATGCCCCGCACGAATGCCAAAGTTCGTCCCTGAGACGACCATGTCGATCATCACGGTCTGATTGGATTGGAGGTTGCGCCCGAAAAGGTGGAGGTGGGGTGAAGGAACCAACGCGGTGAGGTTGGTCGCTCTGCTCTCAAAGAAGACCCATTGGCCGTCGGCTGAAAGCAGCGGACAGCTCGATCCAGAATACCAGGCGAAAGAGGGCAAGCCGCTGGTGTCCACGCTTCCCATTTGGGTCGAGCCATTCACCAGGTCCCGGATGAAGATGTCGCTGACTTCGTTCGTGTCGAAGAGCGCCAAACGATCCGAGAAGCTGGAGAAAACCACGACTTGTCCGTTGGACGAGATGCTGGGCTGGCCGGCACTGAGGCACGCGCCACCGAGGCCGTTGCTGGCGACGCTCACCAACGTGATCGTGCCCGTCGCCAATTCGCAGACGAACACGTCCTGGTTGGGGAACCGGTCGTCGTTGGTCACCAAATTGTTGGCCTGGCTGAGGAAGACCAGAAAGCGGCCATCCGCGCTGAACGTGGGCGCAAACGAGCCGTGCGCGCCCGTCACGCCCACCTGGGCCGCGACGGAGCCGACGCGAATCGCCTCACCGGCGCGGGAGCCGCCAGCCGCGGCGAACAAGAGCAGAGCCAGAATGCCGATGGCGCTGAAGTAGAGCCGTGCTCTCCATGAACCGGCCTTGGTTCGGAGTTCCGGCTTGAGCCGGTCTGCGCCTCCCCAACCGGTGAAAGCCGGGACTCCAAGCGCGCTGCCATCCTGGTTCATGGCCCCCATGCGGGGTCGCAACGCCCAAGAGGCTTGCCCTGAACCTCGGCGCCGCGGTGTCGCGGCAGAGCGCCGCCGTGCAAGGCAGAAAGCAAAAGGCAATAGGCAATAGGGGATGGCGGCGCGCTTTCGAGACGCCGCGACGGGGCAACGGTTCATGGAAGAATGGCGTTGAGAGGAGAAGGAGGTTTTCATAGGTCGGTCCTTGGGGTTGGTTGTTGTGGGTCGCGACGATCACCACCCCAGCAAGTGAAGCAATCCATTGTCGCTGTAGAGTGGTGAGCTGAAGCTCTGGCGAAGGCCCTCCGAGGAGGTTTGCCGCACTCGCCCGTCGCTCAGGAGGAGGTTGCCGGCAAAAACATGAACGCCATTTGTCCACGCCAAGTTGCTTTGGCCTGGCTTTACATAGCCAATATTGGCCAGCGGAAGACTGCAACTTCCGTATCCTGCAAGTGGAATGTCTCTATCGCCCGCAAGGACTGAGTTTGGAGCGTTTTGGGTCACGTCAAGCCCAAGGAAGTAACTCACCGCGTTGTACCGATAGGCAGGGTTAAGGAAGCCCCGAGGCCCTGTGCCCCACGTGTGAGCGGCTCGTCTCTGCGTGTCGCTTGGACAAGCCAGGATGTTCGGCGTGGCCAGTTCGTTCGACAGAAAACCGAACTGGAAAGACACGTTGCCGGCGTAGGGAGAGTACCGGGTTCCCTGCGGGGCGTTTACCCCCCAGTGGTTCATTCCTCCGTGATCGCCGGAGTAGGTCTGAATGGCGCGGCCGATCAGCCGCAGGTTGTTCACGCAGGCCACGCGGTCGCTGCGCCCGCGGGTGCCGGCCACGGTCGGCCAGGCCACCGCCGCCAGGATGGTGACTGCGCCCAGGCAGGCCAGGGCTTCCACCCGCGTGAAGGCGCGGGTCCGAGACTTGAGTTGTAGGTTGGTTTTCATAGTTGGATTTGTTGAGAACCGGTTTCAAAACCGTAGCCGTCGGCGTGAAGAGAACTCCATGGTCGGCGACCAAGCGTCGCAGCCAAGGATCGACAGGTGGGGCGAGCGTCCTCGCGAGCCGTTGGGGCGGTACCAGCGCAGCTCGCGAGGACGCTCGCCCCACCGAACGGTTCCTGAATCCGCTCCGATCCCAATGAAGTTTGAGCCTCGTTACCTCGGCTGCTACCGGGTTTTGAAATCGCCTCTTGAGAGGGTAGAGGTCTTGCTGGCTCGCTCTGGCCGCGCTGTGCGGGCGAGGCTGATCCGGGGCCTTCGCCCGCACAGGTTGGCCGGAGTTCTCCACCGCTGGCGTTGTTCTTCCGCACGATCCGCGGGAGGAAAAAGCTGGGCCCAAACCACCACACCGGCAGCCGCCTCCGCGCCCCCGGCGACTCCGACCCGCACGTTGGCCGCGCCAGGACTTCCTGCCCGCTCGCGTCGCGATCCTGCCGAGGGCTGCCGCCTTCCGCGCCCCGCCCGTGTTCCGTCACCATGCCTCGTGTCTTCATAGGCCCATTCTCCAGATGCTTGAACTTGGTCCCTTATTCCGTTTGGGCTTCGGCCCGTGACGCTCGCAAGAACGGTGCCAGGGAGGAAACCGCGGAAAACGGCCCAAAACCAAAGGACGCGACGCAACGAAGGCGTGAGCCTCACGCATTGCGCGTGATCTTCACGCCTGGAGAAGGGGAACGCCGCACCTGGCCGCGCCTCAAAGCTTGGAGGTTCCTTCGCTGGCCGGTAGAGTCGCCCCGTTGTGACAAACACGCTTTACAGGCTTTTGCCGCGCGACGGCGAGGCCAGCAGCGATCACCTGCTGGGGAAGTTCCTGGAGTACGTCGAGGGCCGGCGGCTCACGCTTTATCCGGCGCAGGAGGAGGCGGTGCTGGAGTTGTTCGAGGAGAAGAACGTCATCCTAAACACGCCCACCGGGTCGGGCAAATCGCTCGTGGCACCTGTGCCGCGAATTCGCGACGGACAACGCGGGACTGGTCGCCGGCAACGCCTCGGTGAATCGCGACGCGTCCATCCTGTGCGGCACGGCGTGAAATCTTGGCGAACATCGCCTTCGCTCGTGTGCCCACGCGGGACATGGACGTTGTGGAAATGGACAAGTTCCATCGGCACGCCGGTCGCGAATGCGGCGTGGCGTGCAGACGCTATTGCTTTCGCTGCCGATCACTTCCTACAAGTGTGCTATTGACTTACCTGAGCCATTTCGTATGCTAGTTCCATGACAACGGCAACCAAGTCAGGCACGGTTTACTTCTCGGTAAAGGGCCAGGTGGTCATTCCGCGCTGGCTCCGCCGGGAGTTTGAGATCGAGGAAGGCACCCGCGCCTACGTGCAATCCACCCCGCAGGGCATCCTCATCAAGCCCGTCACCCGCACCTACATCAAGAGCCTGCGCGGCTCGCTCAAGGGCAGCGGCGTGATGAAGGCGCTCCTGGAGGACCGCAAACGCGAACAGGAGCTTTGACATGGCCACCAAGGTTCTGGATAGCTGGGCGCTGATCGCCTTTTTTGAAGACGAGCCGGCGGCGGACGGCGTGGAGAAGCTGCTCCAGCAGGCCGCCGACGAGAAGCACAAGCTCCTGATGAGTGTGGTGAACTGGGGCGAGGTCTATTACAGCACGATGCGGGAGGTGTCCCAGGAGGCCGCTGAGCAGAAGGCCCAGGAAATCGCCGCGCTGCCCATTGACATCATCGGGGTGAGCGACGACCTGACGCTAGCCAAGCAGGCGGCGATCTTCAAGGCGACGCACAAAATGTCCTACGCCGACTGCTTCGCCGCCGCGCTGGCCAAACAGAAGAACGCGGAACTCATCACCGGCGACCTGGAGTTCAAGGCGGTGGAGAAGGAGATTCGAATCCAGTGGTTGGTGTAAGGCTGTGCCCAGCAATCGCACTTCTGGAACCACTTGGTCGATGAACTTACAATGTGAAATGACCCAGCGCATCCAGCATCGAACAGATGATTGACGAACCAACACCAGTCGTCAGCGATTCCTTCCAGCAGGCCTGGGCGAAGGTGGTGAAGCTGCTCGCCCAAAAGGATTGGGAAACGCGGAACTTGATGGTCCAGATCAAGAATACGCAGACGTTCGATGATGGCTTGCACGTGAGGTTCGACGGCTTCTGCCGGCGAGTCGAGATTCTCGGACCTCGGCATGTCGCCTACACCATCTTTCCGCACGAGGCGTACGCGAAGGCGAAGACGGCAGAGCGCCTATTCAGAGCATACAACCGGAGCAATGGGCTCTACGAACGGCTGCAGAGGCGCTACCGCAACCATTCAAGCTGGGGCACGTATTTCCGTCGGATGACGCAGTACGATGGCGGAGGAAAGCCGGTCAATCAGTTGGAGAATATCATCAAGGCGCTCAACACGCGCGCGAACGTCAACAAGGCAGCCTTGACGATCGTCATTCAGAGGCCAGGCGGCGAGACGATCCGTCCGCTGGGCGGGCCTTGCCTGAATTACCTTGCCGTCCAAGCGGAGCGGGATGGACAGACGACGTTGGGGTTGCTGGCGGTGTACCGGAACCACGATTTCCTGCAGAAGGCGTACGGCAATTATTGGGGACTCTGCAACCTGCTTGGGTTCCTGGCGAACGAGACGGGGACTGTCGCTGGCCCAGTGACCTGCATTTCGTCACACGCCTACGTGGAAAATCACAAGCTGGCGCTCAAGGCGTTCGTGGAGGCGCTATGATTCAATATCACCAGCGCCCATTCCGCCTGCGGGAGTTCAAGATCGAAGTCACCCACCGCTGCGAGTTGAACTGCGTCCATTGCTCCAGCGACGCCCGGCCGTCGAACACGCTGGAGATGCAGCGAGAGGATTGTCTGCGCATCCTGGCGCAAGCGGTTCAGATGGGCGCAAAAGAGGTAGCCTTCTCCGGCGGCGAGCCGCTGCTGTGGACACATCTTGCCGAATCGGTTGAGGTGGCCAGCAAAGGCGGACTTAAGGTGACTGTTTACACAGCGGGCGTTGTTGACGATTTCAAAGCGAAGGCACGCACGCTGTTCAAGCGCGGTGCGGAGCGTTTCATCTTCAGCATCTTCGGCGGCAACGCGACGAGCCATGAGCGCATCACGAGGGTCTTCAGCAGCTTTGAGCGGACCTGCGACGCCGTTAAGGCGGCAAAGCAGGTTGGCGCGGCGACGGAACTGCACTTCGTTCCGTTGTCCACGAACTACCGCGAGCTTCGCGACGTGGCGGAACTGGGCAAGCAGCTTGACGCAGATCAGGTGAGCGTGCTGCGTCTGGTGCCGCAAGGGCGCGCAACTCTGATTCAAGGCCGGGCGCTGACACGGGTGCAGAACCTGGAAATGCGCCGACAGATCGTGGAACTGCGCAAGGCGGGATTCAAGATCCGCACCGGCTCGCCCTACAATTTCCTGATGTTGAACGAGAGCCCGGCTTGCTGCGCTGGCATTGACCGCTTGATCTTGGGCCCCGACCTCCGCGTTTATCCCTGCGACGCCTTCAAGCAGGTGAGAGCGGAGCAGGTCGTGGGCACCTTGAATTTTTCATGCCTCCGGAACACTTCACTCCAGGAGTGCTGGGAGAAGTCCCCCTTCCTGGAGGCAATCAGAACCTACCTCACGACACCGTTTCCAGACGGATGTGACGATTGCCAAAACCTGGAGAAATGCCTTTCCGGGTGCTTGGCCCAGAAGGTCATCGCGTCCGGGAACCTGAACAAGCGTTCAGACCCGGAATGCCTGAAGGCCAGAAAGAATTAACATGCTCAGTACCTTTGATTCATTCACGAAACCCGCGCGGTTTGATGATCTCGTTCAGTCGGTGCAACACTGCAATCTGTGCCCGCGCCTCTGTTCGCGGCGGAAGGTGCTTTCGCCCGCCAACGGCAACATCGAAGCCAAGGTGCTGTTCGTGGCGGAGGCGCCAGGGCGTCTTGGTGCCGACCGGACTGGCGTGCCGCTCCACGGAGACCGGACGGGCGACAATTTCGAAATGCTTCTGGGCAATGTGGGATGGAAACGGGAGCAGGTATTCATCACCAACGCCATCCTCTGCAATCCGCAGGAAGACAACGGGAACAACGGCACCCCGACCCCGGAGGAAATTGCCAACTGCTCGTCGTACCTGGAGATGGTGATCGCGATGGTCAAGCCCGACGTAGTGGCGACACTGGGCAAGACTGCGTTGGAAGCCCTCGATCTGATTTCGCCTCACGGAATTGAACTCCAATCGGGCGTTGCACGGATGGTTCCGTGGTGGGACCGAAAACTGTTCCCACTGTACCATCCCGGACCCAGGGCACTCATCCACCGCTCCGTGGCCAAGCAGCGCGCCGATTTCATGCTGCTGGCCAAGCAGGTTGATCCAGTCAAAGGGTTGTTAGAGCGGAAGAGGCCGGAGGCGCGCCCGGCTCGACTCGCTGTGGAGCAGCCGACCGCCCTGCAACAAGCGGTCAGGGCGATCCTGGAGATGCAGGGCAAATTGACGTTCTTCAAGCTCACCAAGCTCCTTTATCTCGCCGACCTCCAGGCTCTGATAGCGTTGGGGCATACGTTCGCTGGGAACGTTTATCTCCGGCAGGTTGACGGCCCCTGGCTCCCTCATCTGGACAAAGAGCTGAAGCCGATGGACGGCTTTGAGGTGCGTCGGTTCTTCGCCCACAAGCTGCCCATGGTGGCGCGCGGACCTAGCCCTCGTTTTGGGCCGGAGTTGGATGATGCGGTTCTCGAAATCCTGACGGAGGTCGTGGCAAAGTACGGCGGTCTCAGCAACGCGGCCATCAAGACGACGGTCTATCAGACGGAGCCAATGCGACACATCCTGCGCGAGGAGCGAGCCGGCAAGGATATGCGGAACAAGCCAGTCCTCTATCGAAATAAAGCTGCTGGCAACCCGGAAGCTTAGGCAGTGTTCCCACCCAGTGGCCAAAACGCTTTACGACCTTTTGCCGCGCGATGAGAACCTCAGCAGCGACAACCTGCTGGGGCAGTTTCTGAATTACGTCGAGGGGCGGCGGCTCACGCTTTATCCGGCGCAGGAGGAAGCGGTGCTGGAGTTGTTCGAGGAGAAGAATGTCATCCTGAACACGCCCACCGGTCGGGCAAATCGCTCGTGGCGATGGCGCCTATCGTTCGTCCCCCGGCACCGGCAGATTGGCGGGGACGCGGGCGAGGATTTCGTCCACCTTCTGCCAGTTCACACGCTGGGCGCGCTCCGCGATGCTGGGGCGCGTGGCGGCGGCGGAGACTTGGGCGGAGAGCGCTGCCGCGACAACCTGGTCCACGGTGACTTGTTGCCGCGCCGCCAACTCCGTGGCCTGCCGCAAGAGGGAATCCGGAATGTTCACTTGCAGGGTCATATCACGTCGCTGTGTCGGGTAATCGCTCTTGGCGCCCGCACTTGGACACCTGTCGCACGCCGCTTCCCGCAGTTCACAGTTCACAGTTCGTCGCCCGGCAGCGGCAGCCCGTCGGGAACTTGGGCGAGAACGTCGCGAAGGTCCTCAAGGCGGCCACGCTTGGCGCGCGTCTCCATGTCGTCGCGCACCTTCCAGGCGCTCAGTTGCGCGGAGAGGGCCAGCGCGATGATCTGGTCGAGCGTCGTCTTCTCTCTTGCCGCCGCCTCCGCCGCCAACGCGGCGAGGTAGTCCGGCACTTGGGCCTCGATCGTCGTCATGTCCGTAGTATCGCCAGAAAATCGCGGGGTTCAAGGAGGTTCACGCCCAGCTTTCGGGCGGGCTCCAGATGCCGGAGGTTGTGGCTGATGAGGTGGTCGGCTTTGCTCTCGACGGCGAGGTGGACGAGCGCTTCGTCGTCCGGGTCGCTCAGCACGGGCAGCCAGACGTCCGACGGGTATCGCCGCTCGGCCAACGTGCAGAGAGCATCAAGGGTCTTGTGGATGCGCTCAAAGGTCAGGCCGAGCGTGGTCGCCTCGCGCTTGACGATTTCCTCGTATTCTGTGAGCACGGTGTTGCTGAGAACCAACGTCCACTTCCGTTGCCACAGGGCTTCAAGAATTTGAAACGAGGCGCCGCGTCGGGAACGAAGCCCGGCGTAGAGGACATTCGTATCCATGACGGCGCGCAGAGGCATGGACAGATGGTGAGTCGTTCAACGCGGCCCGTCAATCGCGGGTTGGAGGCGACGCTCTTCATCATCCTTCTCCCCCTCGCGGTTCGCGAGTAGAGTCCTCGCTCTGTGGCCACGACGCTTTACGATCTTTTGCCGCGCGATGAAAACTTCAGCAGCGACGCCACGCTACGCTTGATTGCAGATGGCGGATTTCAGATTTGAGATTGCTGGCAGCCCAAAGGCAAAACGCGTAGCCTGACCGCCCGAAATGGCGACGACGCTTTATGAATTGCTGCCGCGCGAGGATCGGATCACCAGTGATCTGCTCTTGGGGAAGTTCCTCGATTACGTCGAGGGCCGGCGGCTCACGCTTTATCCGGCGCAGGAGGAGGCGGTGCTGGAGTTGTTCGAGGAGAAGAACGTCATCCTAAACACGCCCACCGGGTCGGGCAAATCGCTCGTGGCGATGGCCCTGCACTTCGCGTCGCTGGCGCGCGGGCGGCGCTCGGTCTATACGTGCCCGATCAAGGCGCTGGTGAATGAGAAGTGGCGCGACCTGTGCCGCGAGTTCGGTCCCGACAACGTGGGCCTGTCCACCGGCGACGCCTCGGTGAATCGCGACGCGCCCATCTTGTGCTGCACCGCCGAGATTCTGGAGAACATCGCGCTGCGCGACGGCGAAGAGGCGGACGTGGACGACGTGGTCATGGACGAGTTCCATTGGTACGCCGACCGCGACCGCGGCGTGGCGTGGCAGGTGCCGTTGCTGACGCTGCCGCAAGCCCGCTTCCTGCTCATGTCGGCGACCCTGGGCGAGACGGAGTTCTTCGAGCAGGAGTTGACGAAGCTGACCGGGCGCGCGACGGCCACGGTGAAGTCGGAAACGCGTCCGGTGCCGCTGGAATTTGCTTACTCGGAAATTCCGCTGGCGCAAACGCTGGAGAAGCTGGCGGCGGAACGGAAGGCGCCGGTGTATGTGGTGCATTTCACGCAAGCGGACGCGGCGCAGAGCGCGCAGGATTTCACGAGTATCAATGTCTGCACGCGCGAGGAGAAGAACCAGATTGCGAACGAGATCACGGGCTTCAAGTTCACCAGTCCCTACGGGCCGGAAATCCGCAAGTGGCTCAAGCACGGCATCGGGGTTCATCACGCCGGGCTGCTGCCCAAGTATCGCGTGCTGATCGAGCAACTCGCGCAGAAGGGCCTGCTCAAGATCATCTGTGGCACGGACACGCTGGGCGTGGGCGTCAACGTGCCGATCCGCACGGTGCTGTTCACGCGGCTGTGCAAGTTCGACGGGCAGAAGACCGGCATCCTGAGCGCGCGGGACTTTCACCAGATCAGCGGGCGCGCGGGGCGAAAGGGATTCGACGACAAAGGCTGGGTGGTGGCGCAAGCGCCGGAACACGTGGTCGAGAATCTCAAGCTGGAGGAAAAATCGGCGCGGGACGGGAAGAAATTCGTGAAGCGCAAACAGCCGGACCACAACTTCGTGAACTGGGATGTGAAGACGTTTCAGAGGCTCATGGTGTCGCCGCCGGAACGGCTGGTGTCGCGGTTTCAGGTGTCGCACGCAATGCTGCTCAACGTGCTGAGCCGGGAGGGCGATGGCTGCCGAGCCATGCAGAAACTGATCCGCGATTGCCACGACACGCCGCGGCAAAAGAAAGAGCACACGAAGCGGGCGTGGCAGTTGTTCCGGTCGCTGGTGGAGCGGAAGATTATTGAAATCCTTCCCCCGGGCCAACACCCATCCAAACGCGATAACAACCTTTTGTTGCAGGTGCAACAAAAGGTTGCAGGGCAGGTGGCGAGGCGCAAACTTCGCGTCAACGTCGAGCTGCAGGACGATTTCTCGATGGACCAGACCCTTTCGCTTTACTTGTTGGAGACGCTCCCGCTCGTGAACCCAGAGCAGGAGGACTACGCGCTGGTGCTGCTCACGCTCGTCGAGTCCATCCTCGAAGACCCGGACCTCATCCTGCGCAAGCAACTCGACAAGGTGAAAGGGCAAGCCGTCGCGGCGATGAAGGCCGAGGGGATTGAGTACGACGAGCGCATGGCCAAGCTGGAGGAACTCGAGTATCCAAAGCCGAACCGCGAGTTCATCTATTTCACCTTCAACGCCTTCGCCGACAAGCATCCGTGGGTAGGCCAGGAGAACATCCGGCCCAAGAGCATCGCGCGAGAGATGTTTGAGAACTTCCGCTCGTTCGCCGACTACATCCGCGACTACGAACTCCAGCGCGCCGAGGGCTTGCTGCTTCGTCACCTGAACAGCGTCTATAAGGTGCTCAAGCAAACCGTCCCCGATGCGGCCAAGAATGATCAGGTGCGCGAGATGGAACTGTATCTCGGCACCATGATCCGCGCGGTGGACTCCAGCCTCATCGACGAGTGGGAGAAAATGCGCGACCCGAATTACGAACGGCGTATTGCCGCTGAACGAGCGAAAGAGGCCGGCGTGGATATGCGCCCGCCCGGCGCGGAGGAAGCGGCGGCGGATATCACGCGCGACCCGAAGGCGTTCACGGCGGTGATCCGCAACCGCATTTTCACCTTCCTGCGCGGGCTGGTGATTGGAGATTTTGAGGCGGCACTAGCGACGCTGGGCGAAGGCCCCCTCACCCCGGCCCTCTCCCCCTCGGAGGGGGAGAGGGAGAATAGCAACCAGCCTTGGTCGGCCGAGCGGCTCCAGCAAGCAGTGGATGATTACCTCGCCGATCACGAGCAACTCCTGCTCACGCCTGAAGCGCGCAACCTTCGCCACACCTACGTCGCGCCGTCAGACGACAAGAAGACTTGGCGCGTGCAGCAGATGCTTGTGGATCCCGAAGGCCACAACGACTGGGTGGCGGAGTTCGAGATCGATCTGGCGGCCTCGCGCGCGCGCGGCGAGCCAATGTTGCGGCTGCGCAAACTCGGGAGTCTGGCATGAACCCGCAAAGCCTCGCAGGGGCCGTCCGCAGGTTTGACTTGAGCTACTCGCTCGCCGACCAGGACGCGGCCCACGGGAAGTCGATTGGGATCTACAATTTCGCCACCAACCTCGTTCGCCACCTGGCCCGCGCGGAAGAGATTCGGCGGATGACAGTGTTCAGCAATCCAACCGTTACGCGGACTCTGGACCTGGCACAACACATCGCGATCCGAGACTTCTCCTCGCCCGTGCGCAGCAAGGCAGGCCGGATTCTGTGGGATCAATGGGGCGTGTGTCGGGCAGCGAGACGGGCGGGCCACGAATGGCTGTTTCTCCCCAAAGGATTCAGCCCGTTCTTGCGTCGTCCGCCGGTCAAGCTGGCCGCCTACGTTCACGATCTGATGGGCGAGCACTACCACCGGCATCATCGAGGTTACGAGCCTCGCCTCGAATACGAATACTTCGCGCGCTGCCTGGCCGCGACGCTTCAGCACGCGACGGTCGTTTTCACGAACACCGATTGCACACGCCGGGATGTGGAGAACCTGGCCCGTCACTGGAACCTTCCTGTGCCCCGCGTGGTCACCGCCGGCTACGGCTTCGACGCCCCCGGCTTGCGCGACCCGGCGGCCAAGGAGAACCGGGTCTTGCTCTTTGCCAGCAAGGTGCCCCACAAGCTGACGGGCTTGGCCCTCCGCTTTCTGAGCCACTGGCTTGAGACGCGCCGGTTTGATGGACAGATTGACTGCATCGGAATTCTTTCCCCCGACATGGAGCGGCCGACGTCGCCCGCCTGGAACTGGATTGGCCGCGTGCCTCCGGCGCGAAGCCGTGAGTTGATCCGCCGCGCGCGCGTGGTGGTTTATGCCTCCGAGTATGAAGGCTTCGGCATGCCGCCCGTCGAGGCCGTGATGGAGGGAACCTGCCCGCTGTACTCGAACCTGCCTCCTCTCCGCGAAGTCATGGGGGACGCCGGCCAGGCCTTCTCCAACGACTCCGCCGACTCTTTCGTTGCGGCTATGGATCGCGCGTTGTCCACGCCGCCGGAGACCATCGCTGGCTGGTCGCGCGAACTGCTGGCGCGCCATAACTGGCCCGCCGTGACGCGCCGCATCGTTGACGGATTGACGGCGGCAGGCTAAGAGCGTGCCTCGAGATTCGGGCCTTGCGTAGCAGCCGACGTGAGGAGGCTCAAACTGAGCGGTTAGCGATCCGAAGAAGACCAGAGCCTTCTCACGTCGGCGGCTACGGTTTCAAACACGCTCAAGACTGCGGGCGGCTTCGACGAACGGTTTCGGGGACATGAGAAAACAACGACTGTTGGTGACGGGCGGCGCTGGCTTCATCGGCGCCAACGCGGCCCAGCGCTTCCTCAAGGAAGGCTGGGACGTCACGGTCTGGGACAACCTTTCGCGGCGTGGCGCCCAGCACAACCTGGAGTGGCTGCGCGGCTTTGGCCGTTTTGATTTCGCGAAGTTCGACCTGCGCCACGAGGCCGCGGTGGCGGAGCACTACCGAGGCCGGCAGTTTGACCTCGTCCTGCACTGCGCCGGTCAGGTGGCCGTGACCACGTCGATCGCCAACCCGCGCGACGATTTCGAAAGCAACGCTCTGGGCACATTCAATCTGCTGGAGGCCATCCGCCAATTCGACCGCGAGGCCTGTCTGCTCTACGCCTCGACCAACAAAGTCTATGGCGGCCTGGAAACCGTGGCGGTCGCCGAGCGCCACGACCGCTACGAGTATGCGGACTTGCCGCACGGCATCCCCGAGACCCAGCCGCTTGATTTCCATTCCCCCTACGGCTGCTCGAAGGGCGCCGCCGATCAATACGTCCGCGACTATGCCCGCATCTACGGGTTGCGCACGGTCTGCTTCCGCCAGTCCTGCATCTACGGCTGCCGCCAGTTCGGGCTGGAAGACCAAGGCTGGCTGGCGTGGTTCGTCATCGCTCAGGCGCTGGGCCGGCCCGTCACCATTTACGGCAACGGCAAACAGACGCGCGACGTTTTGTTCATCGAAGACCTGATCGACGCTTACCAAATGGCCTTTGCCCAACGCGACAAAATCGCGGGCCGCCTCTACAACCTCGGCGGTGGGCCGCAGAACCATTTGTCCCTTCTGGCGCTCATTCGCATCGTTGAAGCCGCCCGCCAGTGCAAGATGGAGACGCGCTTCGCGGATTGGCGTCAAGGCGACCAGAAGGTTTTTGTCGCTGACATCCGCACGGCTTGCGCGGACTTCGGCTGGACGCCGCGGCACGATTGCGAAGCCGGCGTGCGCAAACTCATCGAGTGGGTGGATGCGAACCTGCCGATCCTGCGGGAAGTGCTTTCAGGAAAATCATGAAACAACCCCTCACCGGCATCATTCCGCCCATGCTCACGCCGTTGCGTGGCATCGACGAACTCGACGGCGACGGCTTGGCGAAGCTGACCGAGCACATCCTCGCCGGCGGCGTGCATGGTCTGTTCATCTTGGGCACCACGGGCGAAGGCCCCAGCCTCGGCTACCGTCTGCGCCGCGAGTTGATCGAGCGCGTCTGCCGCCAGGTCCAAGGCCGCGTGCCGGTGCTCGTCGGCATTACGGACACGGCGTTCGTGGAATCGGTGGCGCTGGCCCGTCAAGCCGCCGACGCTGGCGCGGACGCCGTCGTGCTGGCGCCGCCGTACTACATGCCGGAGGGACAGCCGGAGTTGCGCGAGTATCTGGCGCACTTGCTGCCCGAACTGCCGCGGCCGCTGTTCCTCTACAACATGCCGCCGCTCACCAAGGTGCCGTTCGAACTCGAAACCGTCCGCTGGGCGCTGGACCAGCCGCGCATCGCGGGCATGAAGGACAGCTCGGGGAACATGACCTACTTCAACCAGGCGCTCGGACTGGCTCGGCAGCGGCCTGATTGGACCCTCTTGACCGGGCCGGAGGAATTGCTCGCCGAGTCCGTCCTGATGGGCGGCCACGGCGGAGTGAACGGCGGAGCCAACATTTTTCCTGCGCTGTATGTGGCCACGTTTGAGGCGGCGCGGAGCGGAGATTTGATTCGCGCCCGCGAACTGCAGCGGCGCATTCAGTCGGTGGTGGACAAGCTCTACCGCGTGGGCCAACACCCGTCGGCGGTGATCAAGGGCATCAAGTGCGCGGCCTCTTGTCTTGGCCTGTGCAGCGATTTCATGGCGGAACCGTTTCACCGCTTCCGCGACCCGGAGCGCCGGCGGATCGAAGAGGGGATGGCGGAACTGAGAGCGATCGTGGCTTGGAAGTGAGGGCCTTTTTCGACGCTGTGGCAGCCGACGAAAGAAGGCTCTGATTCCGTTGAAGTTTGAGCCTCCTTACGTCGGCTGCTACGAGCTATTGAAATCGCCCCCACGTCACAGCATTCCCTCGACGATCTCCGCCGCGGTGCGGACGAACTCAGGGCAGACGGTGGCCGTGAGTTTCTGCTCTTTCACCTGCTGGGCCCCTTCTGCGGTGCTGAGGTCATAACCGAGCAGGTCACGGCATTGCGTGGCGCCGTGGCGGGCTTGGAATTGGACGGTGAATTCCCGGACCAGCGCGTAGAGCTGTTCCTTCGCTTCGCGATTGCCAGCGTCAACGCCGCCGTGGCGCAGCCCCAACACCATGACCGCCCCGCTGACGGCTCCACAAGTCGCCGCCATCCGGCCGATGCCGCCGCCGAACCCGGCCGCGATCTTCAGCGCGGCCTCGCGATCCAGGCCGAGTCTTCCCGCGAAGGCAGCCAACACTGCCTGGGAACAATTGAAGCCTTGTTTGAACAAAGCCACCGCGTCTTCCGCCGGCGTCATTGCGCGCCTCCGCTGGTTGGCGATGGCTCCTTCGGAAAACCGACCGACTGGGCAATGACCACGCGCTGGTCCGGCTTCAGCCTGAGCGCGTCCTTCAACTTCACGCGATCGACTTCGTGGACCACGGTGGCCAGTCCTTCCGAAGCGCAGAACAGGTAGAGGTTCTGACTGATGAAGCCGGTGTCGATGTTCGCGTAACGGTCTTTTTCTTCCGGCTTGGCCTTGGTCAGACGCGCGTGATCGGCCACGAAGATCACCGCCACAGGCGCGTCTTTCACAAACGGCTGACTGCCCGTGCGGGCGCGGATGTCGCCCGCCGCGACCGGCTGCAACTGGTTCATCTTCGCGTCGTAGAGGAACACGCCATCCGCGGTCGCCACGTAGAGGTCGATCTCCTGCGAGTTCATGGCGGAGGGCGCAGTGCGGTGCGCGTTGGTGGCGCGGTTGATGCCGAAGCCAGCCCAAAGCAAGTTGGCGAGCGTCTGCGGCGGCAGCGGCCGGGTGCTGAAGTCGCGGAGGCTCTTGCGTTCGCTGAGCACCTGCATGAACGGCTTGCCACCGGTGGTCTGCGGGGGCGGGAGCTGAATGGATTGAAGTTCCGCCGCGCCTGTCACTTCACAGGCTGCCGCGGTGATTACGAAAAGGCTGACGAGTCGTGAAACCGTGTTCATGGGGGAACTGTCTGGCGGAAAGCGGCGAGAACCTCAAGCCGGGAATGGCGTGGCCAGCAGGAATTCCGCGGCCGCTCTGGACTCAAATATCCTGAACTGTGGAACGCGCCCGGGCCGCCCGGTGAGGGCACCGGGCCTATACGGCACGCCTTTCCTGTAGGCCGGGTCCCCTGGCCCGGCGAAGTCTGAGACTCGAGGACGCCGGTGCGAGCGTGGGCGATTTCCCCTCACCCCGGCCCTCTCCCCTCCGAGGGGAGAGGGAGGAGCCGATCCGGCGTTTTGACAAAGAAGGCGTTGGTTCACGACGATGGCGTGCCGCGCGTTCCCTCTCTCGTAGGACGGGAGAGGGTCAGGGTGAGGGTTGATGGTTCAATCAGGAGGCGATTTCAAAACTCTGTAGCAGCCGACGTGAGGAGGCTCAAACTTCAAGGGAATCAGAGCCTCCTCACGCCGGCTGCTACAGTTTTGCAGGAAGCTCTCAGACCAAAGTTCTCAAGACTTGGCCGAAGATCTCCAAAGCGGCGGGAACATCCTCCGGCTTCACCATCAGGTTCGTCACGGCGCGAAGGGTGTCCAGGCCGGTGGCCAGCACTCGCACGCCTTGCGCGTCGAGCCGGTGGGCCAGCGCGGCCGTGGGAGTTCCCTTCACTTTGAGTACGACAATGTTCGTCTGCACCGTCGCTGGATCGAGTTCAACGCCGGGCAGCTTGGACAAACCTTCGGCGAGGGCGCGGGCGTTCGCGTGGTCTTCCGCGAGCCGGGCGCGATGATGTTCCAGGGCGTGAAGCGCCCCGGCGGCGATGATCCCCACCTGCCTCATGCCGCCGCCGAACATCTTGCGGAAGCGGCGCGCGCGCTGGATGCACTCGCGCGAGCCACACAGCGCCGAGCCGATGGGCGCGCCGAGGCCCTTGGAGAAGCAGACGCTCACAGAATCAAAGTTCGCCGCGTAGTCGCGTTCCGGAATGCCGGTCGCGACGCTGGCGTTCCACAGCCGTGCGCCGTCGAGGTGCAGCCGCAGGCCGTGCTGACGGGCCACGGCAGCGACGTCCTGGATGCGCTCCAACGGCCACACGCTGCCGCCGCCGCGATTGTGCGTGTTCTCGACGCAGACCAGCTTCGTTGGCGGAAAATGTTGGTTGGGCGGACGCAACGCGGCTTCGACGTCGGTCGCGGTGAAAATGCCGCGCACGCCCGGCAAGCATCGGCACATCACACCGGCGAGGGCCGCCGGGCCTCCGGCCTCATAGAAATAAACGTGCGCGTTGGCCTCGACGAGAATTTCGTCACCCGGCTCGGTGTGGGCGCGGACAGCCATCTGGTTGGCCATCGTGCCGGAGGGCGTGAACACGGCGGTGTCCTTGCCGAGGATTTCCGCTACGCGCGCTTCCAGGCGCAGCACGGTTGGATCGTCGCCGAAGACGTCATCGCCCACCTCCGCGCGGGCCATCGCCTCGCGCATGGCGGGCGTAGGCTGGGTGATGGTGTCGGAGCGGAGGTCGATGGGATGGTTGGGATGCCTGGTCATGTTTTTACGTTTTACGTTTTACGGTTCACGTCTTTCGCGAGGAGCGTGAAACGTGAAGCGTAAATCGTAAACAAGGCATTCAGCCGCGACCAAGCGTCTTCACTACCGCGCGGATGTAAGCCGGGCTGGTCCCGCAGCAGCCGCCGACGAAGTTCGCCCCGGCGGCGACCAGTTGGGGAATGACGGCGGCGAACGCCTCCGGCGTGGTGCGATAGACGACCCGGCCGTTTTCCATCTCGGGCAGGCCGGCGTTGGATTTCATCCAAAGCGGCTGGGTGGTGACGGCGCGCATCCGCTGGCAGATCGGCACGAAGCCTTCGATGCCCTGGCCACAGTTGGCGCCGATGACATCCGCGCCGACCGCGCTGAGGCCTGCCACGGCCTGCTCTGGCGTCACGCCCGTCATGGTGCGGTCCTTGTTTTTGCCGGAGTCGAACACCATGCAGGCCACCACGGGCAATCCGGTGAGCTTGGCGGCAACCACCGCGAGCTTGGCTTCTTCGAGGTCGGCCATCGTTTCCACGACCAGCGCGTCGGCGCCCGCGGCGGCGAGGGCTTGCGCTTGTTCTGAGAACGCGGCGGTGAGTTCGTCGGCGGTAACTTCCCCGGCCAGCAGCATCTTGCCGCTGGGGCCGATGCTGGCAAAGACGAGGGCTTTGCCGCCCGCCGCCTGCTTGGAGATTTGCACGCCCGCACGGTTGATCTCGACGGCCTTGGCTTCGAGATGGTGTGCCGCGAGTCGGGGACGATTCGCGCCGAAGGTGTTGGCAAGAATGACCTGGCTGCCGGCCTGGACGTAAGCGGCGGCCACTTCGCCGACCTTGTCCGGGTGCGTGAGATTCCACTGGTCCGGGAACTCGCCGCTTCCCAGGCCGCGCTCCTGAAGCTGTGTGCCCCAGGCGCCGTCAGTGACCACCGGTCCCGCGGCGAGTTGTTTCTCCAAGAGCGGGTGCATGCCGTGAAAGAGTGTTGTCCGGTTTACTTGCCGAGGGCCTTGCGAGCGATGGTGACGGCTTCGGCCGCGTTGTCGCTGTAGCCGTCGGCGCCGATTTCGTCCGCGTATTTCTGAGTGATGGGCGCACCGCCGATGAGCACCTTGACCTGTTCCCGCACGCCGGCTGTCTTGAGGGCGTCGATGGTCGTTTTCATGGACGGCATGGTGGTGGTGAGCAGCGCGGACATGGCGACGATGTTGGCCCGCTTCTCCTTCACCGTGGCGATGAATTGCTCCGGCGTGACGTTGACGCCGAGGTCGATGATCTCGAAGCCGCCGCCTTCCAGCATGGCGGCGACGAGGTTCTTGCCGATGTCGTGGAGGTCGCCCTTGACCGTGCCGATGGCGACGCGGCCCACCGGCTCCGCGCCTTGCGCCGTCAGCAGCGGGCGGATGAGTTCCATGGCCGCTTTCATGGCGCGGGCGGACAAGAGCAGCTCCGGCACGAAGTATTCGTTGCACTCGAACCGGCGGCCGACCTCGCCCATCGCGGGGGCCATGTAGTCGGTGACGAGCTTGAGAGGATCGACGCCGTCTTTGAGGGCTTGCTCGGTGATGGCGCGGGCGGTCTTGGCGTCGCCGGTGACGACGGCTTCGTGAAGTTGCTTCAGGTCAGTCATAGCCTTTGAATTTGTTTCGTTCGGCGCATCAAAGCGGAAAGCCGGAGGCAAGTCAATGGGCGGAAACGCCCCTTAAGTTGACTCCGCTGACGCGGCGGCGGTGAATCTGGGAGCGGGTCCACGGAAGCGCGGGTCCAGCGGATTCAGGCAGGAATGGAGGAGGTTGGTCCGTGTTACGCCGCTCCGCTCCGCCGACGCACTCCGAATCCTTCGCCACCCCGGCCGTGCCCGCCGTTGACTCCCACAGGCAACCTTCGCCACACTCTCCGCGTTCCGGCACCGGGCGGACTTCACAAGCTGCTCCGCCGGCGTCTGACATGAGCCACGACGTTCGCATCCTGCCGTTGTCCTGCCGTCCGCGGGACGTGTTGCGCTTTCTCCGGGTGAGCGAGGAGATCTACCGCGATGACCCGCTCTGGGTCGCGCCCCTGTTGCTGGACGCGAAGAAGGTGTTCACCGATGCGAACCCGTTGTTCGAGCACGCGGAGATGCAGTTGTGGGTGGCGGTGAAGGACGGCCAGGATGTGGGCCGCATCGCGGGGATCCTCGACCACAATTATGTCCGCGTGCAGAACGACCCGGCGGCGTTTTTCGGCTTCTTCGAGTGTGTGAACGACCCCGCGGTGAGCAGCCGGCTCTTCGCCGCCGTGTCCGATTGGGCGCGGCAGAAAAGCGCGCGCCGTCTGCTCGGCCCGATGAACCCCACGACGAACGACGAGTGCGGGCTGCTCGTCGAGGGCTTCGACGCCTCGCCCGCGCTGATGATGCCTTACAACCCGCGGCGCTACGCCGACCTGGTGGAGGCGCAGGGATTCCGCAAAGCCAAGGATCTGCTGGCGTATCATCTCAATCTCCGGGACACGCCGATGGACCGGTTGGAGAAACTGGCCGGGCGGGTGAAGAAGAAGTGGCCGGAACTGAGTTTCCGTCCCATCCGGCGCCAGACGCTCGACGCCGATCTTGTCAGCCTCAAAGAAATCTACAACGCGGCCTGGGAGGCCAATTGGGGCTTCGTGCCCATGACCAACGCCGAGATCGACTTCATGGCCGGCCGCCTCAAGCCGCTGTTGCACATGCCGATTTCCTGGCTGGTCGAGACGGCCACGGAGCCGATCGGCTTCCTGCTGGCGCTGCCGGATTACAACGTCGCCTTCAAGCCGCTGCGGGGACACCTGGCCACGCCGAAGCTTCTTGGGGCTTTGCCCTACTTGCTGGGTTGGAAGTATCCGACGCTGGCCCGCGTGATCACGCTGGGCGTGAAGGCCAGCTACCGCGGCAAGGGTTTGGAGTCCGTGATGCTCTTCGAGGGGCTGAAGGAGGGCTTCCGCCACGGCCTGACCGACGCGGAAGCCTCGTGGGTGCTGGAAGACAACACGATGATGAACCGGCTGATGGAGGTGTATGCCGGGCGTGTGTACAAGAGGTACCGGATTTACGAGAAGGAAGTCGGGGAAGGACCACTGGCCGCGGGACCACGGGACCACTGACAACAGGACCACAGACCACGGACCACGGACAACAGGACGGCAAGACTCTCAGCGACCGCCATTGTCCCGTGCATCAACAAGTTGGCGGGGCTGGAACGTCGCCTGCCACTGTTTCACACTTTGCCCAACGCGGCCGCACTGTGTCGGATCGCGGCCGGTCCCCGGTCGCGCTCTGCTGACAAATGCGGGGTTGGCAAGGGATTCATGCCAAAACCAATTCTGCCCGAAGAGATCGTTCCCACCCGCTTGCTCCACTGCCGTTGAATTAAGCAGCGGCGGTAGGCTCTTCATCGTAATCATAATCTCACTCTTACTCGCTGAAGTGCTGGGGAGATTAAGATTACGATCAAGATTAAGAGCAGGAACCTGTCGGCTTGGCTGTGCCGCTGGCCTTGATTCAACGGCGGTGCCCGCTTGCTCCCCCCATGCGGCTCCCGGCTCAAGTGGGCGCTGGGCGGCTGGAACGTGAGCGCGCTTGGCTGCGGTGCCGGCGTTCACTGGCGGCGCCGCGGCGGAATGCCGGCGGTGCGCGACAGTTCGCGGTGGATGCGGGCCACGCGTTCGACCTGGCCCTTGGCGGGAAAGCGTTCGTAGAAGCCGTCGTTGCGGAAGGCCGGCGTCTGTTCCGTCCACGGAGCCAGGCGCTCGCGCCAGCGCTGGACGCGACCGTCCTCCGGGTCGGCCTCCTGCGCGGCCAGGTCGGCGCAGACGCGGATCATGGCCTTGAGCGTGACGGGCTTGGTGACCATGTAGTCGCCGCTGCCCCACGCTTCGCCCCACACTTGCGCGCCCGCTTTGAGGAAGTCACGCAGTACCGCGTAGTAGCGCGCCGCGGTGCGCCGGTCCGCGCCCGCGGATTCGATCTTCGCCCATTCCTGGTTGGCCCAGCGGTGGACTTCGTTGAACAGCTCGGCCTGGAGAATCCATTTCTCCTGCTTGCTGCGGCCACCCAGGCGGTTGATCCGGTAGCGCAACGGGCTGTCCGCCTCGCGGTAGAGCATCTCCGCGACATAGGCGGAGAACCGGCGGTCCGGCTCCGCCCACGACACCCGCTCGTAAAGGTCCACCAAGTGGCTCTTGTTGATGCGCGTGGGCGTCGAGTTGATGATGACGAACATCTCGGTGGCGAAATCTTCGCTCCGGCCATCGAAGATCACGCAGGGCACCTGGATGTTCTTGGTGTCGTCGGGATGCGTGCGTTCGTAGAACTGGAGCGCGGCCAAGCGATGTTGCCCGTCGATGATGAGGAACCGTTCCTCCGGTTCCTGCAACCGGCCCACGCCGCTGCCGTCAGTCCAAGCCTCGAAGTGCAGCTTTTGCGGCGTGAAGAGCAGAACCGTCCCGGGGATGGGCGGCTGCGAAATGGCGGTTTCGTAGAAGTTGCGGATGGAGCGCACCTTGGCGCGGGAGAGTTGCCGCTGAAACGCTTGGTCGCTCCGCTCGATGCGGGCGATGAACTGCGCCACGTCGTCTTCCTCCTCGACCGGCTCTGGCTTGATCTCGCCACCCTCCTCATCGTAGAAGCGGCTGATGAACCGCACTTTGGTCAAGAGTTGCTCCGAGGGATACGAAGCGAAGTAGAAGACGGCGTCCTTCTGGCGAATCTGGGTGGCGATCATGGCAGTTCCTGTTCTCGATCGGTTTTCGTTCGCGGATTTTACCGCGCGTTCTAGGTAAGCCGCACGATGAAGAAAAACAAGCCCCAAACCGCCGCGTCTCACCGCACCGGCAGTTCCACTTTCGCTTGCTGCACCTGGATGAAGTAGCCGCGCTGCCGGGGGATCACCATGTCGAGCACGACTTTGTCGCCTTTCTTTTTCCCGACGAGCGCCTTGGCCAGCATGGGAAAACGGCGCGTGTCCTGGTTGTCGATGGACGTGATGATCATGCCGCGCTTCAGCCCCGCCTTGTCCGCCGGGCTGTCGGGGTCCACGTCGGAGATCAGCACGCCTTTGATCGCCGTCGCCGCCAGCCCGAACGCTTCCGCCAACTCCGGGGTCAGTGTTTGGACCGAAGCCCCGATCCTTTGGCGGACCATGTCCGAGTTGAAATAATCCTTCTCCGGGATCAGCCGCACCGTGAGGTTCTGCTTCTCGGTTCCGCGTTGGACCGTCAAGGAGCACAGCGGCGGCGACTCCTTCGCCCTTCGAATCAGTTCGTTGCTGAAGTCGATGAAGCTGCGCGGCGCGCGGTGGTTGATGTGCAGGACTTGGTCGCCGGCGCGCAAGCCCGCTTTGGCCGCCGGGCTTTCCGCCTGCACCGAGGCCACGATCAGCGGCAGCGCGCCGGGCCGCACCCGCGCCCCAAACCACATCGGCTCCCCTCCCGCAGGCGGGTTCTCCGGCGAGTACATCTCCGCCAAGGCCGACGAGACGCGCTTGGCCGGAATGGCGAACCCGATGCCCTGTCCTTCCTGGTACACCGCCACGTTCACGCCGATCAACTCGCCGCGCAGGTTGATGAGCGGCCCGCCGCTGTTGCCGGGATTGATGGCGGCGTCCGTCTGGAGCCAGTCCTCTACCTCAAGCGCCTGGTTCTCGCGCGGCGGCCGGCGGGTCTTGGAACTGAGGATGCCGCGAGTGACGGAGCCACCCAGGCCGAAGGGGTTGCCCAGCGCCAGCACCGTTTCGCCCAGCAAGAGATCGTCATCGGCGGCGAACTTGATCGCGCTGAACTTCTCCGGCTTGGTGGTTTTGATTTTGAGCAAGGCGATGTCGGTGAAACTGGTGCCGACGACGGCCTCGGCCTCGAACTCCCGTCCGTCCGACAGCTTCACGAAAATGCTCGTGGCCCGCCAGGCGACGTGGAAGTTCGTGAGGACCCAACCCTCCTCGTCGATGATCACGCCGGAACCGAGGCTGATGTTCTTCTCCATCCAGGGCCGGCCGAACATCGGCCCCCAGAATTCGCGCAGCAGCCGTTCGTAAGGATCGTGCCGCTCCACGAGCGTCTCGGTGCGGATGTTCACGACGCTGGGCATGGCGCGCTGGACGGCCTCCACCACGGAGTCACGGCGGGGATCAAGTTCCCCGCCGAGAGTGAAGAAGGGCGCAGCCGCCAGGGCCGCTGTCAGTGCGAAGTGTCTCTGGAAGATCTTCATGATGCTCAGTCTAGACGACAGCCCGCAGGCGGAGAGTGTTCAATCCAACGTGCAGGGTCATGGGGTGCGCTCCCGCTGAGAGAAATAAAAAACCCCGCCCATGGGCCGTGTGCAACGGTTCCTTTGAACTTGCGGAAGAAACAAATGGAGCCTGTCGGTGACGTTCGACTTCCAGTCAAGGCCTGTCGGCGGTCAAGGGACGTTCGGCCCCGCTATTTGGATCAATTACGGTTCAAGGACTTTGTTTCGTAATCACGAGCTAGGGCAGGGTAAATCTGGTTGTTCTCTCAAAGATCAGCGCGCCCTTTGCGGCGCTCATTTCTGATGTGGTTATCGGCCTCATCGCGGTTTTTCTCAAGTTCAAAATCCCAAACCGGGTCACGATTTTTTGTAATTGCAGTTCGCCCAGGCCGTGAGCGGAGCGGCAGGAATGAAGCCCGCGCCAATGCCGCCTCGCAGGATCAAGGCTCCCGCGGCACAAAACTGTCGCGCGGCTGCCAAAGCGAAATCAGGCCGGCGGTCCAAATGCGCCCCGTGGAATTGGTTGAAAGCGCGTCCGGTTGCTCTAGACTTTGGCCCGGCTTCGACGAAGCGAATTATGAAACTCACGACTGCATCCGCCGTGGGGAAGTGGCTCTGCGGCTTCTGGCTCCTGGGCGTGCTGGGCCACGTCCTCCTCGCCCAGACTCCGCCCGCCGCGCCGCCCCCGGACGCCGGCCAAGCGTGGGAGGAACTCATGCTCGCGGCCCGGCCCCCTCAGCCGCCCGACGAGTGGCGAACCAAGGAGCCGACGCCGGAGCAACTCGCCGAGTTCACCAAACGCAACGCCGAGATGGCCGGCCAGGCCGCCGACCAGGCACGGGCCTTCTCCACCAACTTCCCCGCCCACGCCAAAGCCAAACAGGCGCGCGACATCGAGTACCAGTTGTTGAACCAAGCCGCCCAACTCGGCGACAAGACGCGCGCCGCGCAACTGGCCGCGCTGGAGGAAGCCCGGCTCCAGGACCCGAAGACCACCGAGGACGAGCGGTTCGACGTGCGCATGAGACAGACCATGCGGCCCTTTCTGCGCCCAGCCGACGGCAACAAGGACGCGGTCCTGGCCGAAATGGAGAAGAGCGTCCGCGTCCTGCAAAAGGAATTTCCCAAGCGGCAGGAGGTGTTTGAAATCCTGCTGACTCTCGCGCAGGCCCAGCTCGAAAACAGTGCTGCGGACAAGTCCCGCGTGCTCGCAAAGGAAGTGGCCGACACCGCCAGCGGCGAGTTCAAGGAGAACGCCGCCGCGCTCCTGCGCAAGCTCGACCGGCTGGGCAAGCCGCTGAAGCTGAAGTTCACCTCGGTCGATGGCGACGACATCGACTTGCAGAAGCTGCGCGGCAAAGTGGTGCTGGTGGATTTTTGGGCGACGTGGTGCGCCCCGTGCCGCGCGGCCTTGCCGGAAGTGAAGACGGTCTATAAGAACTGCCGCGCGAAAGGCTTCGAGATCGTCGGCCTCAGCTTTGACGAGAGCAAGGAGCGGCTGCAAAAGTTCGCCGCCGACCAGGGCATAACCTGGCCGCAGTACTTCGATGGGCGCGGCTGGGAGAACAAATTTGGACGGGAGTTCGAGATCACCTCCATTCCCACGATGTGGCTCATCGACCGCAAGGGAAATTTGCGCGAGTTGATCGCCCGCGAGAACCTGGCCCGCAAGGTGGAGAAGCTGCTGGCGGAATGAAAGGCAGAAGGCCAAAGGCAAAAAGGACCACGGACCACAGGACCAGCCCCCGGAGAACTTTGAACCTTGAACTTTGAACTTTTCTTCAACAGGGATCGCCGCATGAACTCAATCAGCAAGGCGCTGCTCTTCCCCACCCTCTGCTTCGCGAGCCAATTCACGACCGCTGCCGCCGGCCCTCCGAAAGCCCCGGACAAGTTTGACGTGCCGGCGATCGACGCCTTCTTCGCCGCTCAGGCGCAGCGCGCGGGCCGCGTCGGCCTTTCCGTGGCCATCGTGAAAGACGGCCAAGTGGTCCTCGCCAAAGCCTACGGCGCACGCTCGCGCGAAGACGGGCGGCTCGCGGACACCAACACGCTGTTCGCCATCGGCTCGGTGAGCAAGCAGTTCACGTGCGCCTGCATCTTGTTGCTCGCGGAAGACGGCAAGCTTTCCGTCCAGGACCCGGTGGCGAAATTCTTTCCCGATCTCAGCCGGGCCAAGGACATCACGCTGCTCGACCTGATGAACCACGTCGCCGGCTACCCGGATTACTACCCGCTCGACTTCGTGGATCGCCGCATGGCGCAGCCGATCCAGGAGGACGACCTCTTGCGCCGCTACGCGGGCGGCAAGCTCGACTTCGAGCCAGGCTCCAAGCGGTCCTACAGCAACACCGGCTACATCCTGCTGGGCCGCGTGGTGGAGAAAGTCAGCGGCGAACCGTTCGGCGCGTTTCTCACCCGGCGCATCTTCCAGCCGCTCGGCATGGACCACACCGTCTATGAACCCGGCCCGGCGGACGGCCGCCTCGCGCAGGGCTACACCACGTTCGCGTTGAGCGAGCCGGAGGCCATCGGTCCTGAAGGAAATGGCTGGCTCGGCGCGGCCGGCGGCATCTACTCCACGCCGGGCGACCTCGCCAAGTGGGACCTCGCCTTGATCGACGGCAAAGTGCTCAAGCCGGCGTCGTACGAGTTGATGACCGCGCGCCGCAAGCTCGCCGACGGACGCTTGATGGACTACGGCTGCGGGCTGGCGGTGAAACTCCAGGAAGGCCGGCTGACGCTGATCCATAGCGGCGCAGTGAGCGGGTTCAACGCGTGGAACGGCATAATTCCCTCCACGCGGTCCGCGCTCATCGTGACCTGCAACGTGGACGGCGGCGTGGGTTCGTTGCCGGACCAGATCTTCCCACTGCTCCTGAAGGAACCCACAGCGATCCCGACCATCAGCGGCCCGCCGGCGGCGGAGGCAGTCAAGGCCGTCTTCGCGAAACTGCAAAAGGGGAAGACTGACCGGAAGGAATTTGCCGAGGAGTTCAACCACTTCCTGACCAACACCAAGATCGCGGCCGCGGCCAAGCGGCTGAAGCGTTTCGGCGCGCCGACGAGCGCGGAAGTCCTCAGCACCCACGAACGCGGCGGGATGGAAGTCACCACGACCCGCCTGACCTTCAAGAGTGGTGCGCTGAAGGTGCTCATGTACCGCGCGCCGGACGGGAAGATCGAGCAGTTCTTTGTGAGTGAAGACTGAGTGGCGCCGCCGTGGGCGCCAAGCCGACACGCCACTTGGCCGGCAAGATTACCGACGCGCTGCCTCTTCGCCGCGCCCGCCGCTGTAGATGAACTTCCAGACCGGGGCGGGATCCTTGCTCGGATGGGCGCGCTCAAAATCAGCGACGAGTTGGCGGGCCTCTTCAGCCCGGCCGGTGGTGGCCAGGAGTCGAGCCAAGCCGTAAGCAGCTTCAGGACTGGCCGGTGAAATCTGGACCGCTACGCGGTAGGCCTGCTCGGCTTCGGCGCCATACTGGTGATCGGCGAGCAACGCCGCCTGGGCCGCAGCCATTTTGGCGTAGGACAAGCGAGGGGCTGAGTCGGCAGAGGCAGCGGTATCCGAAAGGAATTGCTGGGCGGTATCGCGCCAATAATTGACCGCCTGGGCCGCCGAGTCGCGGGTGAATGAGTTCTGCACGTCTTGGACACCCAGTTCCATGAGTGGCCCCAGAGGCACAGCATTGGGATAGGTGGATTTGAGCGGGAAAGATTCTTCCAGAGCGAAGGCGAGGTCGGGGTTCTTCGTCATGAAGGTTCGCAACAGGATTTCGTTGATCGCCATGACTGCGATCTGGCCGGTGACTTGGACTCGGCCGTCCACCACACGAACGTCTTCACCGGGTCGGATCTGTTTCGGTTCGTCGGGGAATTGCTGGTCATGAGCCAGGCGTTTCTGGGCCTCGCTGAGGTAGTCCTGAAAGGCGCGCTGGGATTCTTCCGTGGTGAGCGTTTTCACGCGGTCGCCATAGAGGAAATCGAGATACCGAAGATAACTCCCGTCGGCCAGGGCGTTTTGCGTGATCACCACGTGCCGCTCGCCATCACCGGTTTCATTGAGCAAAGTGGGGATGCCGCGACCGGGATCGGTGCCGCCGACATAGACCATCCCCGGCCGCAGCGATCCGAGGGTGGCCTGGCCGTAATCAAGAAGCTTCTGGGCTGGCCAGTCGTGGCCACATTCCGCAATGAGCAAGGTTTCGAGAATGGGTCCCCAGAGCACACCCAGGTCTTCGGCATGGCCGCTTTCCCGACGCTGCTTGAGCGCTTCAAAAGCCGCGTTCAACTCTTCCCACCGCCCCGCCGCAACGGCCGCAAAAAACCGCTCCACGTCTGGCGCCACACTGACCTTGAAGCGGCTGGCCATAGACCGGGTAATCCTGAGCCGGTCGTGGGCGAACTGCGTGACTTTGCCGGCGACGATTTCTTCGGGCGTCAGAGCAGCCCCCGCACGGCTGCGCGACCAACGGGCACGCTCTGCACCGGTTCCGTCGGCAACCGCGCTTGGTTCGACGCCATTGGTTGCCCGCGGCGCGGTGGGGGAGGTTCCCTGGCGAGGCAAGAGCAGAACCACAAGGACGATCAACACGGAGCCAATAGCGAGGCCCCAGGGCCAGTGGGAGCGGCTGCTGGATTCTTGATCGGAGGCGGAAGGTCGCGGGGTTGGCATGTCCATAATTGTCGGTGCGTTGTCTTTTCACCACGATAGACACCGACCCCGCGAAATTTGTATGTCAGATGAGGCAATTTCAAACCCGTAGCAGCCGACGTGAGGAGGCTCTGTTTTTTATTGAAGTTTGAGCCTCCTCACGTCGGCTACTACGGGAGTTTTGAAATCGCCTCGGATGGGCTAGGCCATCCAGGCACGGTCGCGGTTCTGCGTTTCGGCCACGAACTTCTTCACCATCGCCACGTTGGCTTCCACCTGGAAGTCGAACATGCCCACGCAGAGGAAGTCGGCGCCGTTTTCGAGCGCGTAGCGGAAGCCGCTCTCCGGCCGGATGGCTCCTGCGGCCAGCGTCTTGAAAGCGATCCACGGCTTCTTGACTTCCTGCATGAAGGCGATGGTCTTGTCCGGCTCCAGGTCCCAGTAGTTGTCGGTGTTGTTGTCGATCACGTCGGCCTTCTGGTCGGGGCGGCGGGTGGACCAGTATTTCTGGTGGTGGAGCGTCTTCATGTAGAACTCCGCGCCGAACTTCTGCTTCTCCGACTCGATGATGACTTCGAGCTTGTGCGCGCCGATGCCAGCGGGGACGCCCTGCGACTTCACGAAGTCCACGCACTTGGGCAGGAGGTCGAGCCGGCCGTCCTTGAGGAAGCGGTCGGCCTTTACGCCTTGCACATAGACCGCCGCCGCGCCGAAATCGATCGATTTCTTGAGATCGGTTTTCCAGTCGTCCATCTCCGGGTGACCTTCGGCGATCCACTGCATCTTGCCGCCGCGCTCCTTCCAGTAGCGGGCAAAGATCTCCATCGGCTTCTTGCGCGGGTCGGCAATGATGGCGTTCACGCCGTGCTCCTCCAGCAACTGCAGCGTGTCGAGCACTTTCTCCTCGGTGTTGTAGGCGCGCATGAGGGACGCCACATAGTGCAGGTCGCGCGAGTGGGCCCAGCCGCTGATGAGGTTGCCGCCGGAGATCAAGCGGCTGACGGTAAGCTTGCCGATCTTGCCGGTGGGCATCGTGGCTTTGGAGTTCGTGGCCACCTTCCTGGCAGCGGCGGTTTCGGCCGCCGGCGATGGGGCCGGTTGCGCCACGACGCTGACGCCCGCGGAGGCGAGTACGGAGCGGGAAATGAAGTTACGGCGGTTGAGTTTTGCGTTCATACAAATCAAGGCTGTCTGGCCGCAATAGAACGGTCTGAGTCCCGGAGCGTCAAGGCCCGATGTCGGGACGAAGTGGTCCTTCAAGAACTCCCCGGCTCCCTCATCCCAGCCCTCTCCCATCCGATGGGAGAGAGAGGAGCCAGGCACGCGCCTTGACGAAGCAAGCGTTCGTTTTTGACGAGCGCGTGCCGTGGGTTCCCTCTCCCGTCGGACGGGAGAGGGTCAGGGTGAGGGTCCGGGGAGGCGCGGCTTTGGAGCTTGCCGAAAGCCCCACTTTCCTCTCCCGTTTTCTTCACCGGAACGCCGTAATGAAGCAAAAAATCGCTGGGCCAAATCCGCGGCGCTGCTAGCTTTCGCGTGTGAGCAGTCTTCTTGCCGCCGCGGTGGGTGTGCTGCTGGTGACCAACCAGCCGGCGGCGCTGCCCCATCGGGCCGCCTCCCCGGCCGGCCCCGCGGTGTCCGTCCCGGACCCGAACGATCCCGTCGAGAAGGCGTATCGCAAATTGATGGCGGACGACGACGCGGCGCAGGCCGACGCCGACCGGATCATCCAGGAGCACCGCAAGTCCAGCGAGCAGGGCCTGGGATCGAGCGAAATGACGCTGCGCCCGCGCCTCAAGCAGCGGCTGGAACCGGTGCGCAAGGCTTACGAGGAGTTCCTTCGGCTGCACCCGGACCACGTCAACGCCCGTATCGCCTTCGGCAGTTTTCTCAACGACCTCGGCGAGGAAGAGGCGGCCGGCAAGCAATGGGAGAAGGCCTGCGATACCGATCCGAAGAACCCAGCCGCCTGGAACAACCTGGGCAACTTCTACGGCCACAACGGAGAGCCGAAGAAAGCAATGGCGTGCTACACCAACGCGATCGGGCTGTCCCCGCGGGAGTCGGTCTATCACCAGAACCTGGCTGTCTGCGCCTACATGTTTCGCAAGGACGCGGAGGAGTTCTTTGGGATGAATGAGGTGCAGGTGATGAACAAGGTCATGGCGCTTTATCGGAAGGCGCTGGCGTTCGACCCGGAGAACTTCCAACTCGCCACCGAACTCGCGCAAACCTACTACGGCTTCCAGTCGCCGCCGGGACGAACTCCGGAAGTCACGGAGCGCGCGCGCCAGGCGCACTTCAACGAGGCCCTCGCCGCCTGGCAGATCGCGCTCAAGCTCGCCCGCGATGACATCGAACGCGAAGGCGTCATCGTCCACTTGGCCCGCGTGAACATCCAGGCCGGGCGATTCGAGGAGGCGCGCACGCATCTCAATTTGGTGACGAATGCCCTCTACAACCTCACCAAGGAGCGCCTGCAGAAGAACGTGATGAACAAAGATCCGGAGACGAAGGCGTTGAGCGTGCCGCCGGTGACGCTCCGATCGGCGGGAGGGAGCAGTCTGAAGACGGAGTGACATGCAGCGAGGTTGAAGGGTTGAAGCGGTTCCGGAATCGGAGCAGAAGCCGCCCAGTGAATCCGCTTCAACCCGACCGCCGAAGTTGAATCGCCGCAAAGAACTCAAAGATCACAAAAACCAAGGGCTTCAGGCCGCCTGGGCCGAATCCGTTTTCAGGCGACTCCGCTGTTGGCACTCCCGTGGTCCCTCTTTGCGTTTCCTTGCGTTCTTTGAGGCGATTTCAAAACTCCGTAGCAGCCGACGTGAGGAGGCTCAAACTT
>JACRJZ010000060.1 GCA_016219875.1 Verrucomicrobiota bacterium
CAGCGCCGGCCGGTTCGTGCCGGGGCCTTGGTTGCTCGCCCAGTTCGTGAAGGTGAAGCCGTTCAAACCCGCCGCCGTCATCTGATACGGCTTGCCGATTTCCAGCAATTGCCCGTTCAGGTTCGGCGTCACGCTCCCCACGCCGTTGGTCTGCACCACCAGCGTCCCGCTCACCACGTAGGTGAAGGCCACTTGTTGGGTAACGCTGCGGTTGCCGGCAGCATCCTGAGCGTAGGCCCAGACCGTGTTCAACCCCGGCGTGAGCGTCGTGGGACGATGCCAATTCATGGTGCCGTGGCCCAGTTCCCACGGTTCATTGTTCAGCTTGAGCCACACTTCTGTCACACCGGCATTGTCGCTCGCTGTGCCTTGAATCATGGCCAATGCACTGCTCACCCGCTGGTTGGCAACTGGGTTGGTGATGGTCAAGGTGGGGGCCACACCATCGGCGAAGTTCGCGCGCAAGGTGAGGTTCGAAATCATGGTGAAGGTGTAAGCTGCCGTCGCGCTGACGACGGCGTCGCTGCCGTCGGTCCAGTTCACGAGCCGGTTGCCGGCGGCGGGCACGGCAGTCACGGTGTAGTTCTGCCCGACCTCGAGCGTGTTGCCGGTGAAGTTGTTTCGCGTGATCGTGCCGGGGCCGTTGGTCAAGAGCGTGAGCGTGCCAGTGATGACGTAGCTGACCTTGACGCTGGCAATCGCCGAACGGTTGCCGAACCAGTCGCGGCTTTGCGCGGAGATGACGTTGGAGCCGGGCCAGAGTGACACCTGGGCGGTCCAGTTGGAGAAGTTGTTGCCGGGTGTCGCCTCAAGGAACGGCCCGCCGTTGACCCAGACCACGACGTCGTCGAGGATGTTGTTGTCCGCTGCCGTGCCAGTAACGGTGATGACGTGGTTGCTCCAGCGGGCGTTGGCCGCCGGAGTCGTGATCGTGACGGTGGGCAGAGTGGCGTCGGTCTGGCCGGTGGTGCGGATGGTGCCTGTGACCTCGTGGTTGCTGCTGTTGGTGCTGAAGGTAGTGGTGCCGGAGCTGGGAACTTCGGTGTAAGCCGTCCAATGCTCTCCGCCGTCGTGATCGTCCCACCACAAATGGAGGCCCGCAGTCAGGTTCGTCTTGAAGGCGCCTGGCGACTCCACATGGTCCCACCACGCGAAGCCGTAAGTGTCATCCCCGTTGAGGGGGACTTGCGAGGCGGTGCAGGAGAGCGTCATGGTGGTGGGCGTCCACGACAGGTTGAGGCGGCCGACGTTGACCCAGGTTAAGGATCCCCAGTCGAAGTAACCGAAGGCCAACGTGGCGCTGGTCTTGCCCTTGGTGTAGCTGAGGTCGTCGCTCAAGTTGCCCTGCAGGGTGAAGCGCCCGAGGAGCAGTTCGATGAACGTGTTGGTGTTGAAGTCATCGACATCCACCCCGGAGAGCGTCGCGGTCGCGTTGAAGGCTGCGCTGTAGGCGTCAAACTCCACGCTGTTCAGATCGCCGCTCCCGGCATCGTACCAGAAGGTGCCGGTGAAGTTCTCGGAGAAGCTGTTGATCCGAAAAGCCTCCTTCCCGAACTGGTCCACCAGCATCTTTTCCGTGTCGGCCTGCGGATTGCCCAGCACGCCGCCGAACGTGTAGTCCGGCGCGGAGGCGGGAACGTAATGGTTGCCCTGGAACTTCGGCAGCATCCCGCGCAACGAGGACGCACCGTTGAAATACGCGCCGAGATACAAAGAGGTGGTGTCGTCCGGCTCCCACTTCGTCGGGGCATTCACCGAGTCGCGCAGTTTGCCGAGGTTGAAGCGGAAGTCCTCCTCCTTGGGCAGGTCGTTGGTGTCGAGATTGAACAGCCGCTCCGCGTTCGCCGGGCGGACGTGGCGCACAAAGTCCGACGCCGTCAGGTAGCGCGCGATGGCATTGGTGAAGGCCGTGCGCGAGGCGGCGCGGCTGGGCGTGTTCGCCGGCGCGAGCAGGGCGGGATAATCAGCCAGGAGCTTCTCGAGGGAGAAGTTCTCCGCTTCGATCGCGTCCTTGAGTTGCGCGATCCAGACGCTGAAGTTGTGCGCCTGCAAGGTGTGCAGGGCGAACTCCAGCGCGTGCAGCCAGGCACGGCAGAGCATCATGTCGCCGTAGTCCACCGTGACCGCGTCCGCGCCGGTCTGGTCTTCAGAAAGGGCAATCGTGAGGTTGGTGTCGGTGACGCGGGCAAGGTTGTTGAGGGCGGCGACGACCTCCGGCAGGACTTCATTGCGCGCGAGCGCCAGGCCCTCGTCGGAGGAGAGGTCCGGCGCCATGAGGATGGAGTCGCTGACGGGGTCGCGCTTGAAGTCGGAACTCCAAGCGAAGAGGTCCCGCCCAAAGGCGCTCAGGCCGAGGCGGTCCATGAGTTTTTGCGCGGACGGACGGTCGAAGAGCAACGCCAGGCGCGTGGCCGCGGTGAGGGCGTTGGCGCGCTGGTGATTCGGCGACAGCACGAGCGCGTTGCTGAAGCTGGCGTTGGCGTGGGCCAGCTCGTGCTGCGCGAGGAAGTTCGTTCCTTGCGAGTAGAACTGCTCGGCGGTCTGGGCCGACAAGCTCGAGGCCGCAAGCCATCCCGCGAGGACAAACAGGTGGTGGATCTTCATGGTGATTTTGCTGTGAGGTTCAATTGATTGGTCCGGCAGTGGCCGGTCAGGAAATCGCAGCGGATGACCGCGCCGTGGCTTTCCCAAGCCAGTTCGGCGGGGCCGCCATCGAGGGGCAGCCGCGCGTGAGAAACTTTGAGCGGCGGACCCGGCGTTTGCACGACCACGTCACGGAACTGCAGCCAGGCCGCGCCTGGGCCGGAGTTGAGATTCACGCGGCTGGCCCGAAGTCGCGGCGTGGTTTCGCCCGGCAGGCGCAGTTCGAAGTTGCGGAACTCGACCGGGACCTTCCCGGCGAAGGATTCGAGGCTCGAAGGCAGGCGCGCGAGCCAGTGGGTGCGCGGGGCCGTCTCCCGGACTTCCAGGCGCGCGCCGTCCGCAACGAGGACTTGCAGGAGCTTGATGCGGAAGAAACCCAGCCGGCGCTGTTCGGTGAAGAGGCGGTCCACCTTGAGCGCGGCCACGGCATTGGACTGGCCGGCCGTGTAAACGGGGAGAGTCACCTTGCGGGCTTGCACGGCGGACGCGGCGGAGCAGTTGCCCGCCGTCCACAAGACCACCGCGAGGCAGCAAAGAATTGCTGCCCGCCGCCACTGTTGAAAACCGTTGCTCACACAAAAACCGACACGCCCGCGACCACCGAGTCCCAGACCCGACCTGGGTTCACTGCTCGACGCGGCTGCCCAAGGTGGCTTTCACTCAAAAGCCGGTTCCAAGGAATCCTTGCCCTCTCAACGGACTGGGGCAGTCGCGGGTCATCGAGTCGCGCGAATGGAAACGAAATCGGCTGGCCGACGCAAGGTGATTCTTCAGGGGGATTCTCCAAGGGGAACCTCCGCCACGATGGATTCAAGAATTCTTGGATCGTAGCAGCCGACGTGAGGAGGCTCTGTTTTCAAATCCGAAATCAAAACAGAGCCTCCTCACGTCGGCTGCTACGCTTTCTTGGATCAGCCCTGGAACCTCCGCGCTCCGTGCGAATCCCGCGGCGCAGTTCAGCCGCGAACGGTCGGGGCCGGCTTCACGGAGGCCGCGCCGGTGTCGCGCGCTTGCTGTCGATACTTGGCCGGCGTCAGGCCGGTCAGCCGCAGGAACACCAGCCGCAGCCGTCGCAGTTCGGTGAAGCCACATTCCGCCGCCACCTGGGTCAGCGAACGCTTCTCCGGCTGGGCCAGCAGTTGTCTGGCCCGCTCCACGCGCAATTCATTGATGAGCGCGTAGGGCGTGCTGCCCAGGGTCTTCTTGAACCGATGCTCCAGCCGGCGGCGCGAAAGCGGCGTGCGTCCGGCGATGCGTTCGACCCCGAACTGCTCGTGAAGGTTGTCGCGAATATGCCGCACCGCCGCCGCCACGTGCGGGTCTTCAATGGCCAGTGTTTCCGTGGAACGCCGCCGCACCACGCCATCGGGCGCGATCAAGACCGGCTGCTCCGGCGGACGCCCGCCGCGCATCAGGCGGTCGAGCAGCGCCGCCGCCTGATAGCCCACTTCGCGGTCGTTGCGCGAGACGCTCGTGAGCGCCGGGTGGCAGAACTCGCAGGCCACGGGGTCGTTATCGACGCCCATGACCGCCACGTCCTCGGGCACGCGCAAGCCCAGCCGGGCGCAGGCATCGAGCACCATGCCGGCCCGCAGGTCGGTGCTGGCCAGGATGCCGACGGGCGGTTGCAGCGTGCGCAGCCAGCGCTCCAACTCCTCCTGCTGGTTGGTCCAGCGGAAGCGATGCCCGGTGATGTCGAGGGTTTCGAGATCGGAGCATTGCCCGCCCGCCTGCTGGACGACGGCGGCAAACCCTTCGCGGCGTTGTTCGCTGTACCATTTGCCACGCGTGCCGTAAAAGCCGAACCGCTGGAAACGGCGTTCCAGAAAATGTTGGGCAGCCAGCTTGCCGGTGGCGAGATGGTCCACCATCACCGTCGGCACGCTGGCATCGGCCAGGTGTCCGGCGAGGTTGACGGCGGGAATCCGCAGCGCGCGGGCGATGCGCGCGTCGGCCCGAGTGGTGACGAGCACGATGGCGCCGTCGCCCGGCCAGTGGCGCAACCAGCCGATGGAAGGGCTGAGCATCTCGGGCACGCGGGTCAGCGTCCACCCGCCGCGCTGTTGGGCGTAGTCGAGGATGCCCTGCTGGAGGCGCTCGATGAACGCCAATCCCAGCGGGAAGGCGAGCGCGATCCGGGCTTTCGGTTTCGATTTCACGGCGTTGGGGACGCCCGCCGGCCAAAAAGCGAGGCGTCGTAAAACGGCCCATGTCTAGCGCAAAAAGGCTCTTGGTCGCAAGCGCGACTTGTGACAACCTCCGCCCACAGCAACGAAACACTGGCATGACGGCACCAATGCGAACCGCCGCTGACGCGCTCAGACGGCCCCACCGATCCTCGATGGTGTGGAAGGCAGGCCTATGTCTGCGGCCACTTGGCCCACCGCGCCTCGCTCCAGTGTGCAACCGAGAAAAAACCAAAATCCTATGAGAAAAATCCAAACCACCCTGCGCCGCGTTGGTGCGGGAGTTCTCTGGCAACGAAACCCTGTTTCGGGAGTTCGTGCTCCGAAGACCGGACACGGCCTTGGTGCGTGCTTCGTCCTGCTCGGACTGGCGATCACGGCCGCGGCCCAGCCTGCCGACATTCGCCAGGGCCTGGTCGCCTATTGGCCTTTCGAGAGCACGGACGGTGCGACCACGCTGGATGCCACACCGTTTGCCAACCACCTCAACGTGGTGAACCTGAGCGCCGGCAATTTCACGGCGGGCCGGTTCGCCAATGCCGTGACGTTGAATGGCAGCTCCACCTACCTGACGAACCTTCACACGCCGGAGGATTTTCCGATCAAGGGATTGCCGATCTACCGGGCCGGCACCTACACGATCGCGATGTGGGTCAAAGGCGCGGCCCAGACGGCCAAGTACCTGTTCAGCGAAGGCAACACCAACACCGCGGGCAGCACCGCGGGCCAGACCCCCATCTTCATTCTGCAGACGGGCCAGGCGGCCGGGAACAATTCCAAGTTCGACGTTATCATGCGGAACGACGGCAACACGACGTTGCTCAACCACATGGTGTCCGCCAGCGTGGTTTTCGACAACACCTGGCACCACATCGCCTGGGTGGACGACCGGGGGCGTGCCCGACTCTACGTGGACGGCAACCTGGACACGGCCAATTTCAACTACACGCCTGCGGGCACGTTTACCCTGAACACCACGGCCATCGGCACGCTGGTGCGAGGAGGAGTTTCCACCGGCGCCATTTTTAACGGCCAGATCGACGACCTGGCCCTCTGGGAGCGAGCCTTGACTCAGACCGAAGTCCAGCAGGTGATGAACAACAGCTTGGTCGCCCCCGTGCCCGAACTGCCACCGTACCTGGATCGCACCCCGCCGGCCAACCTCACCCGCATGGTGGGCGACCGCATCACTCTCGTCGCGCGCGCGGTGGGGAACCGGCCCCTGAATTACCAGTGGTCCCGCGGCGGCCAGCCCATTGAGGGAGCGATCGGGCCGAGCTTGACTCTGAGCAATCTGGCGGCGGCTGATTCGGGCAATTACACGATCAGCGCCCAGAACATCGACGGGGAGGCGACGGCCACGACCGTCTTGACCGTCTTGCCGGACCCGACGCCCGACTTGCGGCAGAGCTTGGTGTCGCACTGGCCTTTTGAAACGATGGACGACAACGGCCAAGGCGGGATCCTGACCCCCGATCTATACAGCCACAACGACATGGACATGGTGAACATGGACATCAACAACGAAGTGCCCGGGCTGGTGAGCGGCATCAGCTACACCTTCGATGGCGTCAACGAGCACCTGTATCGGCGCGCCGGCTTTCCCGTCTTCAACAATCCCGGTTACAGCGTTTCGTTCTGGGTGAACGCGAACGGCGTCGGCCAGAGCAACCGGACAGTCTTCGCCGAAAGCTCAACCAACAGCCCCACGCCGGTCTTTGCCCTCGGCACGCACGTCACGGGCACCAACACCTCCCTCCGGGTCTTTGTCCGGGGCGATGCCAACGCCGTCGTCCTGGACCGCACCTCGACCCGCTCCGTGCTGGACGGGGTGTGGCATCACGTGGTGTGGAGCGAAACCAACGGCCTGGGCCGCCTCTACATCGACGGCGCGCTGGACGAAACGGACTTCAGCTTCACGCGTACGAACTTGACCTTGGACCAAACCGCCCTGGGCGCCCTCCGCCGCGCGACTGTGGATTCCTATTTCGCGGGCACGCTGGACGAGGTGGCGATCTGGAGCCGCGTCTTGACCCTGACCGAAATCCAGCAACTTCAGTCCACCGGCGTCCCGGCTCCGATCGGGGACATTCCGCCCACGATCACGCAGTCCCCGGCCAGCCAGTCGGTGCTGACCAGTTCGAAGGTCACGTTCACCTTCACGGCCACGGGCACCAGCCCATTGTTATCCCAATGGCGCAAGGGCGGCGCCGACCTGGAGGGCCAAACCAACGCCACCTTGTTCTTGAATCGCGTCACGCTCGGCGACGCCGGCGATTACGACGTGGTGGTCGCCAACTCCGCCGGCCGCGCCACCAGCCAGGTCGCCACGCTCACCGTCGCGGTGCGTCCGCCCTCGCCGACCGAGTTGAAAATCGACTTCAACAACCTAGGTTCGGAATCGCCGGCCGACACGGAGCCGGGCTTCACCTCCTTCGCCCTGCCGGCGTTTGGTCCGGGGCCGTTCCGCAAAGTGTTTGGCGGCGCGGAAGTCGTGGTGTCGGGGGTCAACGTGCGGCTCGAGAGCCGCCTCCGCACCACGCCCAGCAACGCGGTGGACTTCACCGAGGAGAAGCTGCTCCGGGACTTCATCTTCTCTTACGACGTCACCAACAGCGACGGCATGGACATCAGCGTGGAGTTCCTCGAACCCAACGTGCCGTACACGGTCACGTTCTGGTCGTTCGACAGCAGCAGCCTCGGGAACAACCGCGTCTCCGATTGGTCGGCCAACGGCACGCTGGTGGAAGGCGGCTACACGTTCATCGGCAGCGACCCGCCCGTTAATAACGGCCGCTACCGCATCAGCTTCGATGCGACCGCCGACGCGGACGGCACCATCCTCATCCAGGGCCGGCGGAACAGCACGGCCGCTGGAGGCATCAACGTCTTCCTCAATGCGCTTCAAGTGACCCGCCACGAAATGCGGGTGTTGGGCATCGAGGTGCCCACGCCGGGCGCGCTGAAGCTGACCTTCCAGGTCTTGAACCCGGCCGCCCCGCATCGCGTCGTGGAGAAGGCCAGCCTCGCCGATCCCGAGTGGAGGGAAGTGCCCGACGTGACGTTCTTGCCGCCCAGCGGCAACATCATGAGCGCCGTGTTCAGCATGCCCGCCGCCTCGACGCGGTTTTATCGGATCGTGGAGGGGCCTTGACGGTGCCGTCCCGGAAGCCCGATGAACTCATGGCCGGCCCGCGACCTGGCGTCGGGAAGCCGGCCTCCAGCGGCCTCGCAGCAGCCGACGGAAGGAGGCTCCAACTCCAAGGGAGCCGGAGCCTGTCCAGAAACCTTGTCCCCGTAGCGGCGTCTTGTTCTGGAAGAGGCGCCCGACTGGCGGGAAGGCCGATCACCCAAGGCTGCATCAAGCTCCCGCCCGGCACACCGGGTACAGGTTTTCAACCTGCCGTAGCGCCGACTTGCAGTCGGCCAAGCCGTGAAACTCCCAGCCGGCGGGCCTTTTCCAACGCTCGCCGGTTGGAAAACCGGCGCTACGGCAGACTGGAAGTCTGCGCTACGAGTGCTCCCGAGCCGAGCTTGAGGCAGCCTTGCCGCTCGCCTGCAAAATCTTGAGAAATGCACCAGCCATCCGACACTGACACTATGATCGAAGTGAACACGCCGCGTGCCGGCCTCTCGAAAGAAGCGGCGGGCCTCTTGCCTGCCGCGACCGCGCCAAGCCCAGGCCTTGTGACCGGCCGCGCGCTCTGCCTGCTGGCCTTGCTGCTGTGCTTGGCGCCGGCGGCCCTGGCGGCCGTCCGCATCAGCGAGTTCCTGACGGGGAACGACGGGCTTCTCCACGACAGCGACGGCGACTCGCCCGACTGGATCGAACTCCAGAACGATGCGCCCACCGCCGTCAACTTGGCCGGCTGGCATCTGACGGACGAGGCCACCAACTTGACCAAGTGGACCTTCCCCGCCACCAACCTGCCGCCGGGCGGCTACGTGCTTGTCTTCGCCTCCGGCAAAGACCGCGCAGTGGTGGGTGCGGAACTGCATGCCAACTTCCAGCTTGAGCAGTCCGGCGAGTACCTGGCGTTGGTCGCGCCCGACGGCACCGTGGTCAGCGCCTTTGCCCCGCGGTTCCCCCCGCAACGCGCGAACGTCTCCTTCGGTTTCGGCAGTTCCAACGCGCCCCCGGCCACGCTGCTGGCGTCCGGGGCGGCGGCGCGCTGGCTCGTGCCCACGAACAGTGCGCTGGGCGACGCCTGGCTCGCGCGGGACTTCGATGTCTCGACCTGGAACGCCGCCGCGACGCCGTTGCGTTATGACGTCACGGTGGCCGGCGCGCCCGTGCTCAGCCTCGATTTCAACGCGCGCTCGGCGAACACGCCCGCCAATACGCAGACCGGCTTCACCAGTTTCACCATGAGCGCCGCCAGCGGCATCCAGACCACGCCCACCACCCGCTCGTTCGGCGCGCTCACCGTCACGCTCTCCAACTCCGCCGCCGGCATCGGTTACGACGACCGCTTTCGCACCACGCCCGTCAACAGCGGCGCCTTCACGCTCGAAGACCTCTTCCTCGATTTCGTGTTCTCGCGCGAACTCACCGGCACGAGCGGCCTGGACCTATTCATCGCCGGCCTGGCGCCGGGCCAGCTTTACGGCGCGACCCTCTGGTCCTTCGACAGCAGCAGCCCCAGCCCCCGCATTTCCGATTGGTTCGCCAACGGCGCGCTGGTGACGAACAACTACACGTTCAACGGGGCCACCCTCCCGGCGAACGACGCGGCCTACCGTTTCAGCTTTCAGGCCGCGGCGACCCCCAGCGGCGGACTGCTCATCTCAGGCCGGCGCGACACGGCCAGTCTGGCCAACAGCCCGGCGGTGTTTCTCAACGCGCTGCAACTGACGCCGGTGACCAGCGCCACCACGACCAACGGCAATCTCGCCGCGATGGCCGGGCAAAACACTTCCGTGTTCGTGCGCCAAGCCTTCACGGTCGCGAACCCGACGGCGTTCAACCAACTCACCCTGCGTCTCAAATACGACGACGGCTTCGTGGCGTATCTGAACGGCGTGGAGGTGGCCCGTCGCAACGCGCCGGAGACGTTGGCCTGGGACTCGACCGCGCCGGCCCCGCACCTCGTGACGGATTTCGAGGACGTGCCGCTGCCGGGCGCGCCGGCCGCGCTCGTCGCCGGCACGAACATCCTGGCCATCCAGGGACTGAACGCCGCGGCGGGCGACGCCACGTTCCTGCTCGAGCCGCAACTGGTCGCCACGTTCAGCACGGAGTTGTCGGAGCGGTACTTCCGGCCGCCCACGCCCGGCGCTCCCAACAACGCCGGCTACCTTGGCCTCGTCGCCGACACCAAGTTCGATCACGACCGCGGTTTCTACGACGCGCCCTTCTCGCTCTCGATCACCTGCGCGACCGCCGGCGCGACAATCTATTTCACGACGAACGGCGGTCCCCCGTCGCCGACGAACGGGTTTCTCTTCACCGCGCCCATCAGCATCAGGGGGCAAAGCTTCATCCGCGCCGCGGCGTTCCTGCCCGGCTACGTGCCGAGCGACATCGACACGCACAGCTACCTCTTCCTGCGCGACGTGTTGCGGCAGTCGAACAACATCCCCGGCTATCCGACGAGCTGGCAGGCCAGCTACCCCGGCGACTACGCGATGGACTCGAACATCGTGAACCATCCCGTCTATGGCGCGACCCTCAGCAACGATCTGCGCAGCCTTCCGAGCCTGTGCATCGTGTCGGACCATAGCGGCCTGTGGAATTCTTCGACCGGCATTTATCCGAACCCGACGAGCATTGGCGTGGCGTGGGAGCGCGCCACGGCGCTGGAGTTGATCCGCGGCGACGGCAAAACGGAATTCGCCACGACCTGCAAGATTCAGATTCACGGCAACGCCAGCCGCGACAACAACCGCACGCCCAAGCACGCCTTCGGTGTTGCCTTCAACAGCGACTACGGCCCGGCCAAACTGCACTACGACTGGTTCGGCGGCGGCGTGGACGTGCATGACAACCTCGTGTTGCGTCAATGCGGCTTCGTCGATGGCTGGCCCGGCCGCTACGCCGATGAGGGGATTTACACGAGCGCGGAAACCGGCGAAACCTTCCGCGGTCTGCGTTACCGCCCGGAGAACACCTGCTACCTGCGCGATGCCTGGGTGAAGGACTCGTTCCGCGCGATGGGCTGGACTTCGAGCCGCAGCCAGTACGTGCATCTCTACTTGAACGGCCTCTACTGGGGACTCTACGAGCCGTCCGAGCGCCTCGATGCGTCTTACTTCAGCTTGCACCTCGGCGGGCAGGAAGGCGCCTGGGACGTGGTGGTGGGCGAGGACAACAACGGCCCGCCCGTGTTGGTGGATGGCTCGCTCGCGGATTGGCAAAACGTGCTGAACCTCGTCAACGCCGGCATCACCAACGAAGCGGCCTACCAAGCCGTCGCCGAACGCGTCGATCTGGACAATCTGATTGACTACATGATCCTCCACGTCTTCGCCGAGTCGGAGGACTGGCCGCGGCACAATTGGTACGTCGCCCATCGCCGCGCGACCAATGGCGTGCCGGGAACGAAATTTATCTGCTCGGTCTGGGACCAGGAACTGACGCTCGATCGGCTCGTGCGCCGCAACCGCCTCGAAGTCGGCGGCGCCGCGGGCGAAATCTACAGCCCGGCGCGCGTCTATCAGCAGCTCCGCACCAACGCGGAGTTCCGCGTGCGCTTTGGCGACCGCGTCCACAAACATCTCTTCAACGGCGGCGCGCTCACGCCGAGCAACAACGTCGCGCGGTTGCTCGGACCGGCGGCGATCATCCACGATGCGCTCGTCGGCGAATCGGCGCGCTGGGGCGACGCGCGAAAATTTCCCACGCCCGGCGGCCCGAATGGCACCGGCAAGACGTTCACCCGCGACGAATGGTGGCAGCCGGAGATCGACAAGCTGGCGACGAACTTTTTCCAGAAGCTCACCGCCGACAACGTGGCCCGTTTCCAGGCCGGCAATTTGTATCCGGCGCTCGGCGCGCCGGAGTTCAACCAGTTCGGCGGCGCCGTCTCCAACGGCTTCGCCCTCACCCTCAGCCACCCCAACCCGACCGGAACGATCTTCTGCACCCTGGACGGCAGCGACCCTCGCGCGTACGGCACCGGCCTCGTGGCGCCCACCGCGCAAGCCTACGACCAGCCGATCACGCTGAACGCGCCCACGGTGGTCCGCGGCCGCGTGTTGGCCGGCACGAACTGGAGCGCGCTGGTCGAGGCGCTCTTCTATCCGCCGCAGGACCTGACCGCGCTGGCGCTCACCGAAATCATGTTCAACCCGCGCGCCGTCGGCGCGACCAACGGCGACGAGTTCGAGTTCCTTGAATTGAAGAACACCGGCACGAACGCGCTCGATCTTTCCGTGCTCACGTTCGCCGCCGGCCTCAGCTTCACCTTCCCCAACGGCACGGTGCTCGCGCCGGGGCAATTCTTCGTGCTGGCGCGCAACACGAACGCCTTCGCCGCGAAGTATCCGGGCGTCGCGGTCCACGGGGTTTACGGCGGCAGGCTCGACAACGGCGGCGAGCGCCTCACGCTCTCGTATCCGTTCGGCGGAAACGTGTTCTCCGTGGCCTATGACGACGCCGCGCCGTGGCCCGTGACGCCGGACAACTATGGCTTCTCGCTCGTGCCGAAGAGCGGCGTCGCGGCGCAAGCGCCCGACGACGGCGCGAAATGGCGCGCCAGCACGAACCCCGGCGGCTCGCCCGGCGCGGACGATCCGGCGCCGATCATCGCGCCCGTCGTCCTCAACGAAGTCCTGAGCGCCAGCGTGCCGCCGGCCGTGGACACGATCGAACTCTTCAACCCGACGGCCAGCAACGTGGACCTCGGCGGCTGGTTCCTGACCGACGACCCGAATGCGCCGATGAAGTTCCGCATCCCGGCCGGCACGATCATTCCGGCGGACGGGTTTGTCGTCTTCGACGAAACGCAGTTCAATGCCACGCCGGGCACGAACAGCAGCTTCGCCCTGAGTTCCAGTGGCGACGACGTGTATCTCTTCAGCGGCGACGCCACGACCAACCTGACCGGCTACAGCCACGGCTTCGGCTTTGGCGCGGCGGCGGCGGGCGTGAGTTTCGGGCGTTACGTGAACAGCGTCGGCGAGGAACAGTTCCCGGCGCAGCTTTCGCAGACTTTCAGCAATGCCAACTCCGGCCCGCGCGTCGGCCCGGTGGTCATCAATGAAATCCATTACCACCCGGACGCCGGCGGCGATGAGTTCGTGGAACTGCGCAACGTGAGCGCGGGGCTGGTGCCGTTGTTTGATCCGACCAATCCGACGAATGTTTGGAAACTCGCCGGCCTGGCCTACACTCTCCCGAGCGGCATTACGCTCGCGCCCGGCGGCCTCCTCTTGCTGGTGGCCACGAACCCTGCGGACTTCCAGGCCAAATATTCTGTGCCGACGAACGTGCCCGTCCTAGGCCCGTTTGCCGGCGCGCTGCAGGACAGCGGCGAACGTCTGAAACTGGAGCGGCCCGACGCGCCCACGACCAACGGCGTGCCTTACATCGCCGTCGATGAAGTGCGCTACAACGACAAGGCGCCGTGGCCGTCCGCGGCGGACGGCGGCGGCGCATCGCTGCAACGCCGCGACGCCGCGGCCTACGGTGACGACCCGACGAACTGGCTGGCCGCGCCGCCGACGCCAGGGCGCGACCCAGCGATCCCGGACACGGACGGCGATGGCATTCCCGACGAGTGGATGATGAGGCACTTCGGGCACGCCACCGGCCAGGCCTCGGACAACTCCCTGGCCAGCGGTGACCCAGATCGCGACGGCTTGAACAATGGGCAGGAGTTTGTCGCCGGCACGGACCCGCTGGACCCGGCCAGCGTGCTGCGGGTTGAAGCCATTTCGCCCGCCGACGGCGGCCACGGCGCGGTCCTCCGCTTCTTCGCCGTCTCGAACGTGAGTTACACGGTGCAATTCCAGGAGACCCTCCAAGCCGGGCCTTGGCAGAAACTCACCGATGTCACCGCGGCTTCGACGAGCCGGTGGATCGCCGTCACCAACGCTCTGCCCGAGACCGACACGCGTTTCTATCGGCTGGTGACGCCCGGCCAGCCGTAATGCGTGCTTGACCCCGTAGTGGCGGGCATCCTGCCTGTCGTGGAGCCAGGGCTTCCCAAGGCTGCATTAAGCTCCCGCCCGGCACACCGGGTAGCGCAGGTTTTCAACCTGCCGTATCGCCGACTTGCAGTCGGCCAGGCCGTGAAACTTCCAGCCAGCTGGCCTCTTCCCACGCTCGCCGGTTGGAAAACCGGCGCTACGGCAGACTGGAAAGTCTGCGCTACCAGTGCTCCCGAACCGAGCTCGATGCAGCCTTGAGGGCTTCCCAGCGCCGATGACTTGTCGAGACGGTGCGGGAATACGTGGCTTCCACAGGGCGGCTGGAAGCGCGCCCTCCACGGCAAGCAGGATGCCCGCCGCTACGGGATCGAAGTTCATTCCACTCGCGCTACGGCTCCCGGCGTCTGCGGACTGCCGGTGTCGGCCGCGTGGCAGGCGGCGAAGCACAGTTCCAGACTGCGCAGGTTTTCTTTCGCGCCGTTCAGCGGCTCGCGATCTTCTTCGATGGCGCAGAGCAGTTCACCGATGGTTCCCTGGAAACCCTCGTCGAACCACCGCCCCTCCAGCTTCGGCTCACACGCTCCGTCCGCCGTTTCCAGGCGGATGAAGTCGTTCGCGCACACCGCGCCGTGGCTGCGGACCACGCCGCTCGTTCCGGCGACGGTGATGCGTTCGCGCTGGTCGTGGCGGCAGTGGCCGTTGAAGGAAAGCGTCGCCAGGCCGTTCTCAAACTCGATCAGCGCCTGCGCCAGCATCGCCGGCTTCATCTGCTGGCCGGGACAAAGTTGCGTGGCCGCCGAAACCCGCAGGGCCGTGCGACCGGGGAAGAACGACGCCACCGCATCGAACCAATGGATGCCGAAATCGTGGAGGATCAAGTGGCGGAGGTCCTCGAACGGTGTGCCCCTCGTCCAAGTGTGGTCCCAGTTGATGGACACTTCCGCCGTCGCCGTTTCCCCGATCAACCCGTGGGCAATCGTCTCGCGGATGAACGCCAGATACGGCGCCCAGCGGCCGTTTTGGTTGACGGCGAGTTTCAGGCCACGCCGCGCCGCCAACTCGACGAGTTCACGCCCGAGCGCGAGGTCGGCCACGAATGGCTTCTGGCTCAAGACGTGTTTGCCCGCCTCCAGCGCGGCCCGGAGGATCGGCGCGCGCGCTTCGGGATGCAGCGCGAGATCGACTACTTCAACGTCCTTCCGGTCCAAGACCTGCCGGTAGTCTGCGCAGACCGCGGCGGCCGGGAAGAATTCCGCCCGCCGTTTCTCCGCGCGCTCAATGAACGCGTCGCAGAGCGCCAAGACGTCGTAGCCTGCCGCGCGACAAGCCCGGAGATGATCGGCCGAAATGCCGCCGCAACCGATGAGCGCAATATGGGGCCGATAGCGTCGCGGCTTCGGCGGACGATAGTTCAAGTCCGGCACCGGCAACCGTTTGTCGGTGGCGACGGCCTGCAACGAGTAATTCAAATCCTGGTCAGCCATGTCAGCGTGCGCTGGGAGCAGCGCCAATCTGAAATTCGGATTTCGAGAGGCGATTCTAAAACTCCGTAGTAGCCGACGTGAGGAGGCTCAGACTTTAAGAGAAACAGAGCCTCCTCACGTCGGCTGCTACGGTTTTGAAAGAGGCTCTCGAATTTCACATTCCCTCCGCCAGTTTCACCGCTCGCTTCTCCCGCGCGCTGCGGCAGGCGGCATCGACGATCTGCTGGCCGAGGCGCGCCAGGCGCGGGGAGAGCGGGCCTTCAATCTCCAGCCCGTGATCCAGGCAGTGGATGAGATACTGCACCGGATTCTGAAACGGCGGCTTGGGCTGGACGGACGGCACCTCGTAGCCGCCTGGCCGCTCCGCCGTTTGCACCCAGATCGTCGGCGCGTAATCCTGGGTGGCGATGGTCCCGCGCGTGCCGACGAGGTTGAATCCACAGCGCGGCGTGGGCTGATGCACCCACGGATCGGTGAACGTGCCCCAGCGCGTCTCGAACTTGGAGAGCCGGCCATCGGCGTAGCGGCACACCGTCACGCTGTGTTCATCAACTTCGAGCGCCGGATCGCCGCCGGTCAGGCACGTGACTTCCACCGGCGCCCGGCCACCGTCGAACCACGCGCCCAACGTCACGCCGTAGCCCAGATAGTCGAGCAACGAGCCGCCGCCGCGTGCGTGCTGATACCACCAAGTCTGGGTCTTCTCGGCGGGGTTTCTGACTTCGACCTTGTCGGCCGCGTGGAACAGCGGGCCGCGGTTGCCGTCGTAGTAATGCACCTCGATGACGTCGCCGATCACGCCGTCGTCGATCAACTGCTTTGCCGTGATGTGCGACGGCACCCAGCGCAACGGCCAGTTGATGGCGAGGCGCTGGCCGGGCTTCATTGCGGCGATCATGCGGTCGGCGTCGGCCAGGCTCGCGGCGAAGGGCTTCTCGACCAGCACGTGCGGCCCGAACGGCGCGACGCGCTCCACCCACTCCGCGTGCTGCAGGGTGCTCGGACAGAGAATCACGAGGTCGGGCTTCACCGTCTCCAGGCAGCGCCGCGGATCGGTGAACACGGCTTCAGACGGGATCGAAAAACGCTCCACAGCGTCCCACATCCGCTCTGGCTGCGCGTCGCAGACTCCAACGATGCGGGCGCGCGGGTGTTCGAACACCATGCGCAGCAGGTCGCCCATGTGCATGTGGTCGAAGCTGAGTCCGGCCACGCGGTAGGTTCGTTCGTTCATGGAAGGGAATTCAAAACGGTTGCAGCGTAGCGGCGTCTCGGTAGAGCGCCGCCATTTGCCAAGGCTGCATCACGCTCGGTTCGGGAGCACTCGTAGCGCGGACTTTCCAGTCTGCCGTAGCGCCGGTTTTCCAACCGGCGAGCGTTGAAAGAGGCCAGCCGGCTGGAAGTTTCACGGCCTTGCCGACTGCAAGTCGGCGATACGGCAGGTTGAAAACCTGCGCTACCCAGTGCGCCGGGCGGGAGCTTGATGCAGCCTTGGCCATTGGCAGAGCCGAACGCAAACGGCAAATAATGGCGGCGCTCTGCCGAGACGCCGCTACGAGATTTCGAGATTCGCTCATGCTGGTTTCCTTTCGTCGTGGCGCAGAGTGAGCCGCTCACCGTTGCGCAGGATGCGGAAAATAAGGCCGCGTCGCTGGGCATCCGCGCGGAACGCTTCTGGGTCGGCCGTGTTGAACGCGAACATGTCGAAGTGGTGCGGCACCACCAAGGCCATGCCGGTGTTCAGGCCCACGGAGACGGCCTCCTGAATGTTCAGATTCCCGGCCACGCGCCGCTCGGGCGCCCAGCCGTTGATCGGCAGCAAGCCAACGTCGATGCGGAACCGTTTCAGCCGCGCCTCCAGCCCGTCGTACCAGCGCGTGTCGCCGCTGTGATACAGCGTCCACGGCCCGAACTGCACGACGAAGCCGAGGAACTTGTGCCGGCCCGCGGCGTCCGTTTCGACCAGATCGTGAGCGGACGGAACGCCCCGGAACGTGAACTCGCCGAGGCGCAGCCAGTCGCCGCCGTTCAGGCCGTGTGGCCAATCACGCGCCACGCCGAGCCGCTCAACCACGAAGTCGCGGTTCGCTTCCGCAATGACCAAGTTGATCCGCGGGTTCGACTTGATCAAAGGCAGCAGCGTTTCCGCGTCGAAGTGGTCGGTGTGATTGTGGCTGGAGGTCACGACCGCAATGCCCTCCAGCCGCTCCGGCGCGATCACGCGCTCGGTCAGGCGGACGTGGGGCTTGTAGGTGTCCGCGTATTTCTTGGTGAGCGAGTCGGAGAGGTATGGATCGAAAAGCAGCCGATGTCCGTTCCAGGCCACGAGAAATCCGCTCTGGCCCAGCCACCAGACATGCAGCGCCTCCGCCGACTGCTCCGCCGCGCGGATGTCCGCCAGGAAGGTTTCGTCTTTCTGAAAAGCAGGCTTTATGAGGTCACTCGCATCCCAGTTCTCTCCGCACGATCCTCACGCCTTCGACCAGGTTGTTCAGTTTCTGCCGCGCCGCCCATCGCGCGGTCTGGCTCAGCCCGCAGTCCGGCGCGAGCGAGAGCCGCTCAGCAGGCGCGTGCTTCAGGCAGAGGCGCACGCGGTCGGCCACGTCCTGCGGCGTTTCCACGTAGTAACTCTTCACGTCGATGACGCCAACCGCTACGTCGTGGCGCTCGGAGATATGGCGGATCAACTCGATCTCGGCGAACTCGCGGCTGGCCATCTCGACGTGGATTTCCTCCACCGTGAAGTCGAGAAACGCCGGGAACATCGGCGCATAGCGGCGCGGGCCGACGGCGCGGGCCTTGTAGTTGCCGAAACACAGATGCGTCGAAAGCCGGCACTGGCCGACGACTGGCGCGACGGTGCGATTGAAGATGTCCACGAACCGCCGCGGGTCTTCGTGGTGCGCGTAGCAGCTCATTGACGGTTCATCGACCGTGATCTCCCGGCAGCCCGCAGCGACGAGATCACAAAGCTCGCTCTGCACGATGGGCACGAGCGCCTCGGTGAGCGCATACCGGTCGGGGTAGCGTTCGCTGGGCGCCAGCCGACCGCTGAGCGTGTAGGGGCCGGGAACGCTGGCTTTGAGTGTGGGTTGAGGGTTGAGAGTTGAGTGTTGAGGAGCAGCAACACGCTGCAGGCGCTGGAATTCCTCCACCGCGCCCAAGCCGCGCGGCGCGCGCAACTCGCCGATGACCTTGTGCCGGCCGCGCTGGTCGTGCGCCGGCGGACCGAAGCGCCGCGGCGGCGCGCCTTCCAACTCGATCCCTTCGAGGCAGCCGTAGAACGAGAGGTTGAAGTCGAGCCGCGTTGGCTCGCCGTCGGTGATGACATCCAGGCCGGCGGCCAATTGATCGTGGACCACTGTGATGACGGCGTCTTCCTGTAACTCCGCGCGGTCCGCCGCGCCGAATTGGTCCAGATGCTGGCACGCGAATTCCAGCCAGCCCGGAAACGGGTAGCTGCCGATGACCGTGGTGCGAAGCGGGTGTTCCTTCATGGCTGGGGCGTGCCGAGGTTCTGATAAAGTCGCGCGAGCCGGCGGCCGTGTTCGTCATACGCGGCCTCGAAGAGTTCGGCGGCCTTGGCCGATCCGACCACCGCTCCGGCGGCGAGGACGGTGGGCGGCTGACCGGCCTTGGTCAGACGTGCGGCGACTTCGGCCTTGATTGAGTTGACCAGCAGGCAGCCGCCGATGGTCGAGCCGGGCGCGACGAGCGCGTCAAGGCCGTCGATCTTCACCATCGCGTCGCCGACGGGCGCGCCGGTGTCGAGCACGAGGTCCGCGCAGTCCTGGAGCTTCTTCCCTTGCGGATGTTGGCTGCGGCTGGCCTCGGCGTGCCGGCGGCTGATGATCGCGACCACCTTCAGCCCGCGCCGCTGAAAGCCCGCCGCCATTTCGACCGGCACGGTGTTGCAGCCGCTGCTGGAGACGACCAGCGCGGAGTCCAGCGGCGAGAAATCGAAGTTGCGCAGGATGCGCTCGGCGAGGCCGGGAACATTTTCCAGGAACATCGCCTGCCGCTGGCCGTTGGGACCGACGACCGGGTTGTGAAAGCTGAGGGACAACTCCACGATCGGATTGAAGCCGGGAAACGAGCCGTAGCGTGGCCACATTTCCTCGACCATGATCCGCGAGTGGCCGGAGCCGAACAGATGCACCATGCGTCCGGCCAGAATGGTTTGGGCGAACCAGTCGGCGGCTTGCTCGATGGCCGCTTGCTGCGCCGCGACGGCGTCGATCAGCTCGCGCGCTTTTGTCAGATAAGCCTCGGAGGGTTTCATGATTTCAAACACGAAGACGAGGTGGAAAAGCCGCCCACGCGTCGCGCCCGTAGCGCCGGCTTTCCAGCCTGCCGTGTCGCCGACTTTCCAGTCGGCGAGGCCGGCAAAGTTCCAGGGCTGCCAAACGGGTCCCAGGCCGGTTCCATTCGAGCGCGTCGCCGGTTGGAAAACCGGCGATACGGCAGGTTGAAAACCTGCGCTACGCAGGAGGTCTTCATCGGTAGTTCAAAGCCGTGTCGAACAGCGCCATGATGTTTTCCGGAGGCACGTTGGCCTGAATGTTGTGAACAGAGGCGAAGACGTAGCCGCTGCCCGGCATGAAGGCGTCCAGGTGCGCGCACACTTCCGCCACAACTTGCTCCGGTGTGCCGCGCGTGAGCGTACCCTGGCAATCGCAGCTCCCGCCCCAAAACACGAGCCGCTCGCCAAACTCGGCCTTGAGCCGGCGCGGGTCCATGCCGGCGGCGGTGGTTTGCACCGGGTTCAAGATGTCCACGCCCATTTCGATGATCGACGGCAGCAGCGGCACCAGCGCGCCGTCGGAGTGGAGCATCACCTTCCAGGGCGTGCGCTGGTGGACCCAGTCCAGGCCGCGCCGGTAAGCGGGGAGGACGAGTTCGCGAAACGCACGCGTGGAGAGGAACGGCGCGTTCTGGGTGCCGAAGTCATCGGCGATTTGGAGAATCTGAACGCGGTCGCCCACCGTGGCCTGGAACGCTTCGAGGTTCTCCAGCCAGGCGTCGGTGAGCTTGCGGTAGAGCTGGCGCACGTAGTCCGGCTCGCTGGCGAACGTGACCATCCAATCCTCAAACCCGCCCTGGCCAAGGCCGTTGAACAACTCGTAAGGCGGGCCGAGCGCGGCGATTACGGCTTGGTCCGTCGTGCGATGAAGCCGCTCGGCTTCGGCGCGAAAATGTTCGAGGTCCGCGGCCGACAACCGCGGCGGCTCCCACGATGCGAGGTCCGGGTGCAGCGCGCCGGGGTACTTCTCCGAGCGGTCGAAGTAGAAGCCGCCCTCCGGCATCTGCGCGATGATCGCGCCGTTGCGACGCAAGACAAGGTCGCCGCTGGGAAGCCGTTCAGGAAAAAAGCTGCCGGGCACTTCGACGGCCGTGCCGTCGTGCAAGCGCCACGGTTTCCAACTCTCATTCGGGATGCCGAACGCGACGGCGCGGCGATTGAGCGCCACGCAATCGCTGCCGAAACGGGAAGCGACGTCAGGCTCGATTTCCGCAAGCATCTGGAACAAGTCGAAGACGCGCGGCACCGTAGCAGCCGACGTAAAGAGGCTCTGATTTCCTGTCTGGTCTCTGACTTTCGACCCCTGACCTCTGATTGGAGCCTCCTCACGTCGGCTGCTACGAGCGAGATGCTCCCGCAACTTCGCGTAAGCAAACACCGACACGCCGCTCTGCCGCGTGCCGCCGAGATCGATCGGCACCCGGTCCACCGGCTCGTGCGAAATCGCTGCCAGGATGCGCTCGCGTGAGGTCATGCGGTCGCTTGTGGGATCGCGTTCATCGCCTGCCATGCTGCGCCGTACGCGCCCGCCCAGTCGTCGAGCTTCGCGGGCAGCAGCCGCACGCGATGACCGGCGGGCTGCCATTCCACTTCGTCGAGCACCTGCTGCAACGGCTCGAACAACGCCTGCCCCGCCAGCGCGATGCCGCCGCCGAGGACCACCGCCTCGCAGTCGAGCACGTTGACATAGCTCGCGATGGCGCAACCGAGCGCGCGGACGCTCTGGAGCCAGACCTGCGCGGCGGCAGGATCGCCGGCGCCGTAGGCCGCGAGCAAGTCATGCGTCGTGGCGAAGCGCCCGCTGGTGCGCTCGCGGATGTTGTGGTTGCCAATCGCGTCCTCGATGCTGCCGGGAATGCGCGTGATGTCCGGCGCGCCATTCGGGTCGAGACAGACGTGCCCCAAGTGCCCCGCGCGCCCGATGTGCCCGCGCAGCAAGCGTCCGTCGGCGAGGATTGCACCGCCCACGCCGGTGCCCAGGGTGAGCATGATGACGTTCTGCAAGCCCGCCGCCGCGCCTTGCCAAACTTCGCCGAGCAACGCGGCGTGCGCGTCGTTGAGCACGGGAGCCGGTCTTCCCAGAAAAGCGGGCCAGTCGAAACCTTCCAGCCCCACGAACCGGCCCGGCATGAAGGCAATTGATCGCCCGTCCCGCGCGGCCAAGCCAGGTGCGGCCAGACCGACGTGGCTGGCCGGCGCACCTTGGGCCGACTCGATTTCCCGGATGACTTCCCGCACGCCGAGGGCGAATGCGGGTGGAGTCTGATCGCCGGCGTAGTGGGGCAGTCCGTCCTGGTGGCCGAGAGGATCGGCGAGCGAGACGCTCGCCGGGACGCACGCAGGCGAGACGCCCGCGCCACCCGTGGCCGTGGACCGCGTGCGTTTCGCGATCAGCCGTCCGTCGGGCGCGAACGCTGCGACTTTCGTGTTCGTGGCCCCGAGGTCGATGCCGATGGTGTAGCTCATGGAATCTGGCCTTCGCTCACGCCCCAGCCGCCGTCCACGGCGAGCACCTGGCCGGTCACGAACCGTGCGCCGTCGGACATGAGGAACACCGCTGCGGCTTCGATGTCCTCGATCCGTCCCATGCGCCCGCCGTCGAGCGGTTGCTTGGTGGCGATGAATTGTTGGATGGCTGGGTCCGTGGCTGCGCGGCGGGCCATCGGCGTGTCGATGAGGCCGGGCGCGAGCACGTTCACGCGGATGTTGTGTCGGGCGTAGCAGGCCGCCAGCGACCGGCTAAGGCCAGCGATGGCGGCCTTGGCGGTGGCGTAGATGTGGGTTGAGAAGAACGCGGGCGACGGCGAGTCCGCCAGCACCGAGCCCATGTTGAGAATGACGCCGCCCTGATTCTTCTCCAGCCACGATCGGATGGCGGCGCGATTCGAGAGGATCACGGGCTTGAGGTTCAGGTCGAGCGTCGCCTGGATGGCTTCGTCTGTGACTTCGTGCAACGGCCCATCGCCGAACTTGCGCCCGCTGCCGCCTGCGACGTGGAACAGCCCGTGGAAGCCGCCGAATTTCTCGCAACAAACCTGAATGGCCTGCGCCGCCGTTTGCGGTTGGGCCGCGTCGCCAGCGAACGCTACACCGGAATCGCCCAGTGCCTTTGCGGTGTCGGCAACCGATTCGCCGTCGCGGCCCACCGCCACGATCCGCGCGCCCTCGCGCACAAAGGCGAGCGCGGACGCCCACCCCATTCCGGTGGTTCCGCCGACCACGACCAACGACTTGCCCGTAAGTTTGCCCATGTTTCCGTGCGCCAGGGCAGAACCATTGCACCAAACCCCGCTGAATCAAGGAGCAGTTGGAACGGCGAGGTTTGACCAAGGTTGCATCAAGCTCCCGCCCGGCGCACCGGGTAGCGCAGGTTTTCAACCTGCCGTATCGCCGACTTGCAGTCGGCAGGGCCGTGAAACTCCCAGCCTGCTGGCCTGTCCGACACTCGCCGGTTGGAAAACCGGCGCTACGCCAGACTCGAAAGTCTGCGCTACGGACGCCATGAGACGAAGCTTGATGCAGCCCTGTGGTTTGACCAAGCCGGATTCACGAATCGAGTAAATCGGAGCAGCCGGTGGGGGAGGCTCCGGATGGAAGCTTACCCCAGCGAATCCGGTTCGACGTGGACCGTCACATCCCTGATCCGCAACGGCGATTCGACGAGGTGGTCTTTGACCAGATGGGCGATCTCGTGTCCGCGCCGCACGGAGAGATCGCCCTTCACCACCACGTGAATGTCGAGCGTGAGATAGGTCCCGGACTTGCGCACGCGGCATTTCTCCACGTCCAGTACGTCCTGCACCTGGCGCGCGATGGTCTTGACGCGGGCGACCACTTCGGGCGGCGGAGAAGCGTCCATGACTTCGTTGATGCCGGTGCCGAGCATCCGCAGGCCGTTCCAAACGATGACCGCGCATGCCGCCAGCGCGGCCCAGTCGTCGGCCGTCTCGTAGCCAGCGCCGCCGACAAGGGCAATGACGATGCCCACGAAAGCCGCCGCCGAGGTCAGCGCGTCCGAACGATGATGCCAGGCGTCGCTCTGCAGGGCCGTGCTGCCGATCTCCCCGCTGGTGTGCCACACTTTGCGATACAGGAATTCCTTGGTGACGATCACGGCCAGCAGCACGGGTAACGTGAACCACGCCGGTCCCAGCGGTGCCGGCGCCATGATCTCGCGCACGCTCTGCACGGCGATGAGCACCGCCGCGCCCAGCAAGACCACCGACACCAGCACGCTGGCGATGGATTCAGCTTTGCCGTGCCCGAAAGGATGGTCGTCGTCCGCCGGCTTGGCCGAATAGCGGAGACTGCCCATCACGATGATCGTGCTGAAGATGTCCGCCGTGGACTCGATGCCGTCCGCCACCAGGACGTAAGCCCGCCCCAGCACGCCGACGGTGATCTTCAACACCGCCAGCGCCACGTTGGCCGCCAGGGCCAGCCAGCCCACCCGCATTCCTGATTCGATGGAACTCACGCGCGTCGATAGTTTCTTAAGGTCGTTATTGCCGGGAAGGTTTTACGGGCTGGCCCCTTCGCGGTCAACCAACCAGACCGCGACCTCCGGCGTCCTGATCGCGAACACCGCCCCAGCCCCCCGCGGATTGCCGCTTGCGGATTCCTGGACCGGGGTTATAGGGAGGATGGGCGTATGGCTCCAATTGTGGACGACGACTGGCGGCCCTCGTGTCCGACGGCACACTTCCCGACGACGCGGTGGACGGTCGTGTTGTCGGCGCGCGGGAGCGAGTCGCCTACCGCCGACAGTGCCCTGGCCACCCTCTGCAAGAGTTATTGGTATCCGCTCTACGCCTTCATCCGCCGCAAAGGCCACGGGCCGGCGGAGGCGCAGGACTTGACGCAGGAGTTTTTCGCGCGCCTGCTGGCCAAGCATTACTTCGACAAAGCCGATCCGCAAAAGGGACGGTTCCGCTCGTTTCTCCTGAACGCGCTGACGCATTTCCTGGCGGACGAATGGGACCGGGTCCGGCGTCTCAAGCGCGGCGGCGGTCGCCCCGTGGTGTCGCTGGACGATGCCGACGCCGAGGGCCGCTATCGCCTCGAGCCGGTCGAGGCGCTCGATGCGGCGAAGATCTACGAGCGTCGCTGGGCGTTGACGCTCCTGGAGCGCGTCCTCACGCAACTGGAGGCCGAACATGCCCAAGCCGGCAAGACTGAGCTTTTCGCCCAGTTGCAGGTGGTTCTGCTGGGCGACAAAGGTTCTGTGTCCTACGTCGAACTGGGCCGGCGGCTGGGCATGTCGGAAGGAGCCGTGAAAGTGGCCGTCCACCGGATGCGCAAGCGGTACGTGCAACTCTTCCGCGCCGAGATCGCTCACACCGTGGCCAGCCCAACGGAAATCGACGACGAGATCAATCACTTGTTCGCCGTCTTGTGCAGCGGTTGAGGCGGCGGCCCGCGACGCGATGAACCGGTGGCCGCGCCGGCCGGCTGTAACTTTCCACCGGATTTGCCGCATGAACCATGCAAGCAGTGGCTGAAGTGTCTGTTGTGAATCTCGCGCCCACATGCCCGCAGTGCGGCGCCGCCGTGCCCGACGACGCCCCCCGTGGGTTCTGTCCCCGTTGCCTGGTGCGGCTGGCGCGGAACTTCGTCGGTGCCGCAGAAGAACCCGAAGACGTTTCTCCCGACGGCCAGCTTCCGCCGGCTTCAGCGCCAGCCGAACCGACGGACGGCGCTCCCGCACTCCAAGGCCAGACGCGGTTGCGGTTCGGCGATTACGAGTTGCTCGAACCGATTGGCCGCGGCGGCATGGGCGTGGTCTATAGAGCCCGCCAGCTTGGGCTGGACCGGCTTGTCGCCGTGAAGATGATCCTGGCCGAGCAACTGGCCAGCCCGGCAGCGCTGCAACGCTTCCGCACCGAAGCGCAGGCCGCGGCCCGGCTGCAGCATCCGAACATCGTGGCCATCCATGAAGTGGGCGAACACCGCGGACAGCCGTACTTCTCCATGGACTACGTGGAGGGCGCCACGCTGGCCGAACTGGCGCGCGACCGTCCGCTGCCGACACGGCGCGCCACCCGCTACGCTCAACTGGTCGCCGAAGCCGTCCATTACGCCCACGAGCGCGGAGTGCTGCATCGCGACCTTAAACCGTCGAACATCCTGATCGACCCGTTGGATCAGCCGCGCATCACGGACTTCGGCCTGGCCAAGCGGCTCGCCGAGAACCAACGCGACCCCGACCGCGTGCCACCGGAGTCGGCACCAGCGGCCAAACCGGAATGTCTCTTCCCGGCCGACGAGCGCCCCACGGAAAGCGGACAGGTGCTGGGGTCGCCCGGCTACCTCCCGCCAGAGCAAGCCGGCGCGCCGGACCCAGTGCTCGGCCCGGCTTGCGATGTGTACTCCTTGGGCGCGGTCCTCTATCATCTGCTGACGGGCCGGCCTCCGTTTCTGAGCGAGCGTCTTGAAGACACGTTGGAGCAAGTGCGCCGCAAGGACCCGGTGGCGCCACGGTTGCTCAACCGCAGTGTGCCGCGCGACGTGGAAACCATCTGCTTGAAGTGTCTGGAGAAAAATCCGCGGGGCCGCTACGACTCCGCGCAGGCGCTGGCTGACGACTTGAAACGGTTCCTGGAAGGCAAGCCCATCCGCGCCCGCCGCGTCACGCCGCTGGGCCGGCTGTGGCGATGGTGCCGTCGCCAGCCCGCGCTCGCGGTCACGATCAGCACGGTGCTCCTCCTCCTGGGAGTGCTGGCCGGCGGCGCCGTCGTGGCCGCGTGGCAGATTGCCGTGGCCCGGCAGGAGGAACAACTCCAGCACCATCGGGCCGAAGCCGCCCTCGCCCAGATGCGGTTGCAGAAAGCGGAAGAGTTGTTCGGTGACGGCAGAACACGATCCGCCCTGGCCTACTTGGCGCGGGTGTTGCGGCAGGATCCTTCCAATCGGCTGGCCGCCGAGCGCCTGTGGTCGGCGCTGAGCCAGCGCAGCTTCCCAATTCTTGAAGGTGTGCCAGTGCCACGCCAAAACATCGCGGGCACGGCCCAGTTCAGTCCCGAGAGCGCTGGAGTGGTCGCCGCGTCGGTATCGGATGCGCCCATCTCGGTCGCGTGCCTGAGGCAAGAAGCGGCCGGGACGCTGCGGCATGAGCCAGGCGTGCGGAGTGCCCGCTTCAGCCCCGACGGACAACGGGTGCTCACCGTCGGGCGCGACAAAGCCGCGCGGCTCTGGGATTGGAGCGAAGGCCGGCTGCTCTCCGCCGCTTTCCGCCACGATGACCGCCTTTCCGAAGCGAGCTTCAGTCCGGATGGCCTGCGCGTGTTGACCGCTTCCTGGGACAACACCGCGCGGCTCTGGGACGTGGCTTCCGGCGTGCCGCTGACGGAGCCGTTGCGACATCGCAGCGGTGTGCGGAGCGCCCGTTTCAGCGCGGATGGGCAGCGGGTGGTCACGGATTCCGAGGACGGCACGACTCTGAGCTGGGACACCCGGCCCGGCGCGGCCCTCGCGGTGGCGATCCCGCACGACGGCGCGGTCCTGGGCGCGCGATTCAGTCCGGATGGCCGGCACGTGCTCACGGGCGACCGCCACGGCCAAGCCCGCGTATGGCGCGCCCGTTCGGGCCAGCCGCGCTCGCCGCCGCTCTCGCACACGGGCGCCGTGTTGGACGCGGTGTGGAGTCCGGACGGAACGCGGGTCGCCACGGCTTCGACGGACCAGACCGCGCGAGTCTGGGAGGCGGCCACGGGCCAGCCGGTTTCGCCGCCGCTTCGGCATCGGAGCGAGGTGGTCGCGGTGCGGTTCAGCCCGGACGGACTTCGCCTGGCGACCGCGTCGGCCGACGGCATGGCGGCGATCTGGCGCGTCAAGACCGGAGAGCGCACGACCGTGCTGACGGGGCACACCCAGGCCGTGAACGGCGTTGAATTCAGTCCGGATGGCGGGTGGCTCGCCACGGTCGGTGAAGATCGGACAGCGCGCTGGTGGGACCTGCGCACCGGTCAATCGTCCTTCGTTCTGGGGCCGCCCACGTGCGCGATGGCGTGCGCCCACCTCAGCCCGGACGGAACGAGATGGGCCACCGGCGGCCGTGACAAGCTCCTCTGCGTTTGGGACACGCGCACCGGCAAGCGCCTGGTCAACGCGCTGGAACATAATGGCCGGCTGAACAGCGTGCAGTTCGATCCGGCCGGACGCCGGCTGCTCACGGCGTCCGAGGACCGCACGGCGCGCCTCTGGGACGCGGCTTCAGGACGACCACTGACGGAGCCGTTGCGGCATCTTCGCGCGGTGAAGTCGGCGCGGTTCAGCCCGGATGGCGGGCGGGTCGTCACCGTCGTGACGGACGGCACGGTGCAAGTGTGGGACGCGCAGCGCGGAGAACCGTTGAGCGAGCCGCTGCCGCACGGCGGCACGGTCTTCTCCGTGGAGTTCAGTCCCGATGGGCACTGGCTCGTGACGGCTTGCGAAGACGGACAAGCCCGGCTTTGGGAAGTGCCGGTCGTGCGCGGGGCCGTGCCCGGCTGGCTGGCGCCGCTGGCCGAGGCCTTGGGCGGGCAGCGCCTCAATGCCGAAGGCGTGCTCGAACACGTGCCGGTGGCCGAGGTCCGGGCGCTCCGGCAGGAAGTCCTGGCCAGCGCCGCGGGTGACGTTGCCAGCGCCTGGGGCAAGTGGTTTTTTGCCGACCGCGCCACGCGCGCGATTTCGCCCGGCGCCAGCGTCACGGTGCCTGAATACGTGCAACGGCTCATCGCCTCCGACACGACCGCGGGCCTGCGCCAGGCTGTGATCTTGTGCCCGACCAATGGCCTGGCGCTGGCCCGGCTGGCCCGGAGCCTTCTCGCCCAAGCCCCGGCCCCGAAAACCAATTCCCTGGCGGAGGCGGAGCTTCTGAGCCGGCTGGCCAGCCAATTCTCTCCCGAGACGAAGGAAGTCTGGCGCACCCGTGTCGAGGTGCTGGAACGTGCCGGACGGCACGGAGAGGCGCAGCATCTCCGGGCCTGCGCCGAACGGGCAGCACCCTGAGCCCCTTTCAGGGCCGCCACGTCTCGCGAAACGCGCATCGGAACCCTGAACCGAGGCGTATCAACCTTTTGTTGCAGGTGCAACGAAAGGTTGCACGCCGAGGTTGCTGGTTCATGGAAAGGGGACAGGGGCGTGACGCGGCGGCCCGCACAAAGTCTGTAACCTTTGGAGATTTTCGCCGGAGAACAGGAGCGTGAGAGCACTGCTTCTCCATGAGAACGAGTCCTGTGAGCGTCGGCCTCCGGCCCTTCCCAGCCCACGGAGGACTCCGCGAGTGAACTTGAAAATCAAAGGACCATTATGCGTAAGAGTTGCCTGACCCCTTGGTGTTCGCTGCTGGCCGCGGGCGTGTTCCTGGCTGGCCCCGGAGCGTGCGTGGCCGACTTCGCCTTCGGCCTGACGAACCAGACCTGGAAGTACTGGGACCAGGATTCCGATCCCGGCCCGGACTGGGCGTTCCCGGCCTTCGATGACACCGCGTGGCCGGCGGGGCTGGCGCTGCTGGCTTTCGAGAACAACGGCGCCCTCGTGCCGCTCATCCACACGACACTGCGCTACAATGCCTACAACCCGCGCGGCCACGCCACCTACTTCCGAACTCACTTCACCTACAGCGGGATCACGACCGGCGCGATCCTGACGTTGTCCAATCGGGTGGACGACGGCGCGGTGTTCTACCTCAACGGCGCCGAGATCGGACGGGTGCGCGTGACCGCGAATCCGGTCACGTTCACCAGCTTCGCGTCCGGGTTGCCGCCGAGCGGCGAGGCGACGGGGTGGGATGTCTTTTCCTGGACCAATGACGCGAGCCTGCTCGTCGAGGGCGACAACACGTTGGCGGTGGTCCTGCTCACGGAGAGCGCCACCAGCTCCGACATCGTCTTCGGCTCGGCTCTGAGCACCATCGTACCGGGCCAGCCGGTCGTCATCGAGCAGCAACCCGCCGCGGCCGACGTGGTGGAGCCGCAGCCAGTGGTCTTCTCGGTGGTCGCGCGGGGAACGCCGCCTTACTTCTATCAGTGGTTTCGCGACGGCGTGGCCCTCCCGGGCGCCACGGACTCCAGCTATGCGATCCCGCACGCCCATCCTGCGCTGGCCGGCACGTATCACGTGGAGGTCCGCAATGACGTCAACAGCTTGTCCAGCGATCCGGCCACGCTCACCGTCGCGCCAGACGTGACGCCGCCTGTGATGTTGGGGGCGCTCCTCCTGTTGGACCAGAACCACATCGTCGTCAACTTCTCGGAGCCGTTGGATCCGATTGTGGCCAGCGATCCGCTCCGGTTCAGCGTGGCCTTGACGAGCGGCGGGGGCGACTTGTCGATCTATGAAGTGGTGCCGCAAGACGAAACCAACCTCGTGCTCACGGTCGATCCAGCCACGCCAAACGAGAATTACACACTGACGCTGGTGGAAGCGGTCGCCGACATCGCCGAGGCACCGAATTTTGCCGTCGTGCCCGCCGAAGTCCTCGTGGCCACGGAAACGCGGCTCCTGGCCATCGACGACTTCCACCTCTGGCGCTACGACGAGTCGGGCACGCCCCTGGACGGCACAGGATGGGAGACGCCAACCTTTGATGACACCGCCTGGCCCTTGGGAGCCGCGGTGCTGGGCCAGGAGACAGCGGCCACACCGGAACCCATCCGCACAGACCTGCAATCCATCCAGGAAGGCGGGCCGCGGACGACTTATTTCAGAACGCACTTTCTGCTGCCCTCGCCGACGGCGGGCGTGCGAGTGACGATGAGGCACATCGTGGATGACGGCATGGTCGTGTATTTGAACGGCCAGGAAGCCTATCGCATTGGCGTGCCGGTCGGGCAGGTCTTTTCCACGGAAGCGAGTCGGACGGTCGGCGACGGCGCCTACGAAGGCCCCTTCGAGTTTCCGGCCAGCAATCTCGTGGCGGGCGACAATCTGCTGGCGGTGGAAGTGCATCAAGCCGGCGCGAACAGTTCGGACATCCAGATTGGGATCGAGTTGACGGCCGTGGTGCCACGGTTCATCACCGGCCCGCCGAACATTGTCGTCCAGCCCCAGAGCGCCACCGTTGTCGAAGGGGCCTCAGCCGTCTTCACCGTGTCCGCCGAAGGGGCCTTGCCGCTGACCTACCAGTGGTACTATGGCGCCGCGCCCCTGCCTGACGCGACCAACGCCACGTTGATCCTCAGTCGGGTGAAGCCGAGCCACTTCGGGGCGTACGTCGTGCTGGTGAGGAATCCGCAAGGGGCGGCCTTCAGCGACGTGGCCAATCTCACGGTGATCGCCGATGTCACGCCGGCGAGCGTCACGACGGCTGCCGCCGTGTTCGGCGGAGGACCAGGAACGAACATTCTCGTGAGTTTCTCGGAAGCGTTGGACGCGCCCTCGGCGCAAGACACTAATCATTACGTCCTGGACGGCGGCAGCCTGCCGGTGCTGGGCGCGGCTGCGGTCAACCCTATGAGTGTCCTTCTCACCACCGCCCCGCTCACGCTTGGCTCCAACTACACGCTGCACATCGACGGCGTGAAAGATCAGGCCGAGGCAGGCAATGTGACCGTGGCCACCGTGGCCCTCCCGTCCCTGGTGCAATTGATCGGCATCAACGACACTCAGACCTGGCGCTACAACGACCTCGGCACGGACTTGGGGGCCGCTTGGCACGATCCGGGATACGACGACGGCCTTTGGTCCACAGGCCAAGCCCTGTTCGACGCCAAGCGTCCGCCGCGCGACACCAATCTCTACGCGGGCGAAGTGGTCCGCACGATCATGAACCTGACCAACGCCGCCGGCACGGAGCAGGTGCTCACGTTCTACTTCCGCACGCACTTCGACTTTCCTCCGAACGCGCAAGGCACGGTGCTGCGGCTCCGGCACGTGCTCGACGACGGCGCGGCCTTTTTCCTGAACGGCCTGGAACTCGTGCGGATCGGCATGACGAACGAGCCGCCCGACCAGCCGCCTGCTTACACGAACCTGGCCTCGCGCTCGGTAGGCGATGCCACGCTCGAACCGCCGCGCGACCAGCCCGCCCTCCTGCTTCCGGCCGACAGCCTCCTGGCCGGCGACAACGTCCTCGCCGTGGAAGTGCATCAGACCAGCCCGACCAGTTCGGACGTGACCCTGGGCCTCGAGTTGGAGGCGCTCGTCACCCATTTCGGCTTTGGCGCCAGCCGGCCCATGATGACGATCCGCTCGGATGGCGCGGGGAACGTCATCCTGATGTGGCCGGGCGGCGGCACGCTGCTCGAGGCCCAGGCCGTGGATGGATCGTGGGTTGAGGTGTCCGGCGCCACCAGCCCGTACACCGTGCCCGCGACCGGCCCGGCGAAGTTCTTCCGAGTCAACCAGCCCTGAGGTCCGGTTCAGATCGGCGCGGCGCGCAAGGCTGCATCCAGCTCCCGCCCGGCGCACCGGGTAGCGCAGGTTTTCAACCTGCCGTAGCGCCGACTTGCAGTCGGCCAGGCCGTGAACCTTCCAGCCGGCTGGCCTCTTCCTACGCTCGCCGGTTGGAAAACCGGCGCTACGGCAGACTCGAAAGTCTGCGCTACGAGTGCTCCCGAACCGAGCTTGATGCAGCTCTGCGCAGCGCGAGCGCTCCTAAAAACCCCTTTGACCCCCTGGCGCACGCGCCCTAAGTTCGGCGCGGTGCAAAAGGTCCTGACCAAACCATCCGCCGAGTCGATCAAGGCCCTCGTCTTGCGCGGGCCGCTGCCGCCGTCGTTTGTCGGGTTCTTCGGCTGCAAACTGCTCCGGTTGATCCTCACGGTCCAGGGGTTGGGCGCGTTCGCGCTGATTACGCTGGGCGTGATGTTCTCCAAGCTCGGCACGGCCCGAAGCGTGTTGCGCCCGCTGATTCGCTCGCAGCTCGCCCACGCCGGAGTGCGGCTCCTACCGATGGTCCTCTTTCTTTCCTTCGCCCTGGGCTTGGTGGTGATCGGCCAGACGGTGTCGCTCCTCTCGCGCGTCGGCGCCAATGAATATCTCGGCACGGTCATGGTGACGGCGGTGCTGCGCGAACTCGGCCCGCTGCTCACAGCCTTGCTGGTGCTCTCGCGGGTCGGGGCGGCCAATGTGATTGAACTGGCCACGGCGCGCGCACTCGGCGAAGTCGAGGCCCTCGAGGCACTGGGCATCGATCCGATCCATTACTTGGTGGTGCCGCGGGTCATCGGCATGGCACTAAGCGTGTTTGCGCTGACGATCTACTTGAATCTGTGCGCGCTGGCCAGCGGTTATCTGTGGGCGTTCCTCCAGGATGTCCCGTTGAAACCCGGCGAGTACGTCCAGCAAATCGCCGGGGCGCTCGAGGGGCTGGACTTCGTGCTCATCGCGCTCAAGACCTGTTTCTTCGGCGTCATCATCGCCACCGTGACGTGCTACCACGGCTTGGCGCAGCCGCTGCGGTTGGAGGAAGTCTCGGCCGCCACCATCCGCGCTGTGGCCCAATGCGTCATCCTTTGTGTGATGCTGGACGCGTTGTTCATCGTCATCTACTTGGTCGGCTGACATGGAAAGCGCCCGCAACTCGAACCGCCGCGCCGTGATCGAATTGATCGATGCCACGATCGCGTCACGCCGCGCGCCGGGCACCGTCGCGGTGGAGGGGGTGGACTGGACCGTGGAGGAAGAAGACTTCTGGGTGATCGGCGGGTTGCTCGGCTCCGGCAAGAGCGATTTGCTCGCCACGGCGGCCGCGCTGACCAAGCCGACCCGCGGCACCTACCGGCTTTTCGGCCAGGACATCTCACCGACTTACGACAACGAGTGCCTGACCGAACGGTTGCGCGTGGGGCTGGTCTTTGGCGAAGGCGGGCGGCTGTTCAACCAACTGACCATTTGGGGGAACGTCGCGCTGCCGCTCCAGTATCATCAGGCCACGACTGGGGCCGAGGGCGAAATGGACGAACGGATCGCGGCACTTCTGGAAACGCTGGACCTCTCCGACCACGCCCACCACGCGCCGTCTTCGCTGGGCCTGGGGTGGCGGCAGCGCACGGCGTTGGCACGGGCCTTGACGCTGAAGCCGGAAGTGCTCTTGCTGGACAATCCGCTCGCCGGCCTTGATCCCCGCCACGCGCGCTGGTGGATTGATTTCCTGTTCCAACTCTCGGCGGGACATGCCGTGATGGACGGGCAGACGATGACGATCGTGGTGGCCGTCGATGATCCGCGTCCCTGGCAACAGCCCGGGAACCGTTTCGCCCTGTTGCACGAAACCCGCTTCACGCTGCTGAACGACGTTCAAGAATTCAACGTGCTTGAGAGTCCCGCCCCACCGCACGGCACGGATTTGCTCTAACCATGGCTGTCCAGGACCTCACTCCCCAACTGCGCACCCGCCTCAGCCGGCTGGAAAAATGGGTCGGCGTGTTCGTCACCTTCGCCACGCTGCTCTTGCTCACCGGTCTGGCTTACTACCTCCACAACACCGCCCAGCGGAAGGGATGGTTCGTGCCCAAAGTGCGTTACCAGACGTCCCTGGCCGACGCCAGCGGCTTGAAGATCGGCCAGCCCGTCATGCTGATGGGCTTCGAGGTTGGCGAGATCACCCGCATCGAAGCCAACGGGCCGTACGACTATTACAACGTCACGGTCGATTTCGTGATCCGCGCCCCCTACCACGGGTATCTCTGGAGCGATTCCAGGGTGCGCGTCGCCGGACTGCCGTTCCTGGGCGGACGCAGTCTCGAGGTCCTCAAGGGCCGCTACGGCGCGCCCACCGTGGAGGAGGACAAGACCCCGTCCGGCCGGAAAGTGCCGAGGCGAATCTTGATTCACGCGCAAGTGGACAAGCTGAAAAAGCAACTCCTCGCGGCGGGCGAGTCCGGCGACAAAGCCCAGGACGCCATCAAGCAGGCCGTCGCCACCAACACCGCCGCCTACTACGCCATTCTCACTCCGAATTCGGTTTACTGGCTGGAGCCGGACACCGCGCCGAGCCTGAGCGAGCGGCTCGAAGGAGTTGTGAACACGGCCGAGGCCGCGCTGCCGAACATCCTGGGCCTGACCAACCAGTTGAACCGCATCCTGAGCAACGCCAACGAGATCACGCTTCACCTGGACGGTCTGCTCGTCGGCGCCAGCCCCGTCGTGGCCAACCTGGGCGCCGTCACGACCAACCTCAACGCCATCACCGGCACGCTGCGCGACACCAAGGGCGCGCTCGGCGAATGGCTCTTGCCCACGAACATCCAGCAGGAACTCGTCCTCCTGCTGCCCAACGTGAACACCACCATCACGAACGTGAACACCAACTTGGTCAGCGTCGTCAGCAACTTGAACAAGTCGCTGGAAAACCTGGCCGGCATCACCAGCAACCTCCACGCGCAGGTCCAGATGAACACGAACATCCTGAGCAGCATCTCCGACGCGGTGGTCCACACGGACGACTTCATCCAGGGACTCAAGCGCCACTGGCTCTTGCGTTCGGCCTTCAAGCCCAAGCCGACCAATGCGCCGCCCGTCCGGCCCGCGGTGTCGCCGAAAGGGGCGAGTTGGAGATGAAGGCGGGATGCGGGGCAAAACGTAATGCGTAAAACGTAAAACATGCTTTGACGCCAGACTCCTCCAACGCCGGATGCCGCATGACGTTTTACGTTTTACGTTTTCCAGTCATCCCGTCCCTCCCCTGTAACCCTTGAAAGCCCTCATCGAAACCACGGACAAGCGCCCTGAACGAGTTTTCCTCGTCGGGGTGGAACTCAAATCGCGCGAGCCTTGGGAGGTGAAGGACCACCTCGACGAGTTGGCGCAGTTGACCACGACCGCCGGCGGCGAGGTGATCGGGAACGGCACCCAGCGGCTGGAGTCGCCGGTTTCGGCGACGTTCATCGGCACGGGCAAGGCGGACGAATTCGCGGCGCTCTGCCGCAAACAAGACATCGACACGGTCATCTTTGACGACGAACTCAGCCCCGCCCAAAGCCGCAATCTGGAACGGGTGTTCAACTGCAAAATCCTCGACCGCACCACGCTCATCCTCGACATCTTTGCCCGCCGCGCCCGCACCCGCGAAGGCAAGCTCCAGATCGAACTGGCCCAGATGCAGTACCTGCTGCCGCGGTTGACGCGGTTCTGGACCCACCTCTCGCGCCAGAAAGGCGGCATCGGCATGAGAGGTGGCGAAGGCGAATCCCAGTTGGAAACCGACCGCCGTCGCGTCCAGGACCGCATTGCGACCATCCGGCGGCTCCTCGAAGAAGTCCGCCAGCAGCGTGAAACCCAGCGCGCGGGCCGCCGCCGCAGCCTCTGGCCGCTGGCCTCCATCGTCGGTTACACCAACGCCGGCAAATCGACGCTGCTCAACAGCCTCACCGGTGCCTCCGTCCTGGCCGAGGACAAACTGTTCGCCACGCTCGATCCGACCACGCGCCGCCTGCGCCTGCCGACCAACCAAAACGTGCTGCTCAGCGATACGGTAGGTTTCATCCGCAAGTTGCCGCACACGCTGGTGGAAGCCTTCAAGGCCACGCTGGAGGAAGTCGTGGAAGCGGAATTGCTCATCCACGTCGCGGACGTCAGCCACCCGCAGGCCGGCGAGCAGATCGTCGCCGTGAACAAGGTGCTGGAAGAGATCGGTGCCACCGGCAAGCCCACCCTCATGGTCTTCAACAAGACCGACCGCCTCGGCTCAGCCGAGGCGCTGAACCTGTACCACGACCGCTTCCCCGGCAGCGTGGGTGTCTCGGCCAAAACCGGCGACGGCGTGACGGCCCTCTTGGCCGAACTCGGCGCGATGCTCCGGCCGGTGCGCGAACTGGTCGCGCTGGCCATTCCGCATCACGAGGCGGCGGTGATCTCGCGCCTCCACGCCAATGCCCAGGTGCTCGAACGCGATTACGGCGGCGCGGTCGCCCGGTTCAAGGCGCGCATCCCGCCGCACCTGCGGCGGGAGTTCGAAATGTTCATCGAGGCCGATGGTTCTTCAGGGGAAGACATTGAAGGCGGCGCGTGAAATTCCGCGAAGAGCAGGTTGGGTTGTGCCCGCCGGCGGCGCCAGTATTTGCGGGCATCGTGCGATTCCCCAACCCGTTCCTTGCGTTCGCAAATCGGTTTTGCCATTTTCCCAACCATGCACGTTGTGATGCACGCTTTGGTCGAACTCCAAAAAATCGAGTTCGGCCCCGATCCTGAATCTTCGTTCTCCAAGGCCGAGGCTGAAAAGCTTCGCGCCCAAGTTCCGCAACAAGTCCTCGGACACTACGACCGCCTGCGCTCCCGCGGCAAAAAGGGCCTCGCTCTGGTCCGCGAAAACAATGTCTGCGCCGAATGCCACATGGGCATCCCCATCGGCACGGTCATTACCATCATGAAGGGGGAAGACATCCAACTCTGCGGTAGTTGCGGGCGCTACCTCTACGTGGAAGACAAACCGCCCGTGACCGCGGCTCCAGCAACGACGCGAGTCGAGTCCCCCGCCAAGTCCAAACGCGGTCGCAAGCCCAAGAAGAAACCCGAAGAAGGCGCGGCCTGACTCTTCGGTCATGCTGGACTGCTTGCCTCCCGGACTGCGGGCCACCAATGAGGGCCTCGCGTTCGGCGTGCTGGCGCGTTGCAGACCGCTACGGCGGCAGTCTTCTTTCTACCCGCCCCAGCAACCGCAACAGCCCGTCCAGAATCGTCAGCGGATGCGGCGGGCAGCCGGGGATGAATAAATCCACCGGCACCACCGCGGCCGCGCCGTTGCAGACTTGCGGGTGATCCACGAACGGCCCGCCCGCAATCGCACACGCGCCCACCGCGATCACGATCTTCGGCGGCGGCACCGCGTCGTAAGACTTCTTGAGCGCCAGTTCCATGTTGCGGCTCACTGCGCCCGTGATTAACAACCCGTCGGCGTGACGCGGCGAAGCCACGAATTGAATGCCAAACCGGCCCAGGTCCCAGCCGATCGTCCCCAGCACGTTGGTGTCGGCTTCGCAGGCGTTGCACCCGCCGGCGCTTACCTGGCGCAGCCGCAACGATCGCCCGAACAGCTTGCGCAACTTCTCATCCAGTGCCGCGGCGAGGCGCACTTCCTCTTCCCCTGGTTTGCCGAGCACCAGGTCGCCGCGCCCGCGCACCGCCATGCGATGATCGTTGGTTTGGGTAATGGCGTGAGGCGGACACGCTTCAACGCAGGCGGAACAGAAAATGCACCGGCCCAGGTCCAGCGCGACCGGTTGGCCGGGCAGGCGCGTAATGGCCCGCGTCGGACAAACGGGCACGCAGGCGTCGCAGCCCGCGGCGCATCTGGCCGAATCCACACGCAGCGCCCCGCCATGCCGGTCCGGCAGCGCCGGCGCCGGGCCGTCGGGATAGCTCATCGTCTGGCAGCCTTGCCGCAACCGATGCGCAATGGTTTCGAGGGCAAACATGGTTCAAAGATCAAAGCCGCAGTACGAAAGGTTGAAGCTCTTGTTGCAGAGCGGAAAATCCGAGATGGCCTGCCCGCGTAAGGCCAGCGCCAGCCCGGTCCAGTTGTGGAACGACGGGTCCACGATCTTGTAGCGACGGAACCGCCCCGCACCGCCAGTGAGCGCGACGTGACAGACTTCGCCGCGCCAGCCTTCGACCAGCGCGACCGCCAGTGTGTCGGCAGCAGGCTGTCCCGCGCCAGCGCGGATCTCTCCTTCGGGCGGAGCGGCCAGGTGTTCCTCCAGAAACTTGCCCGAGCGTTGAATCTCCAGCCAACGCACGCGGGCGCGGGCCAACACGTCGCCGTCCGGCCACACCGCCACGGGAATCTGCGCGAAGCGATGCCAGCCCGCCGGATGATCGAACCGCACGTCGCGCACCAAGCCGGAAGCCCGCGCCGCCGGTCCCACCAGCCCCATCTCCACCGCCTGCTCCGCGGACACCGCGCCCGTGGCCTCGAATCGGGCACGTACCGAGTTCGCGTCCCAGAGCCACGCGGCGGCCTCGTCCACTTCGGCCACCGCGCCGCGGAGTTTCTTGAGCAACTGCACCGCGCGCACCGATTCCAGATCATGACGGCAGCCGCCGGGCCGGACGAGATCGCGCCCAAAGCGGTTGCCGCAGATCAGCGCGGTGAGGTTCAGGAAATCGCCGCGAATTTTGCCGCATGCCGCGGAGGTAGGCAGGAAGGCGACGTCGTTCGCGAGCGCACCCAGATCACCAGTGTGGTTGGCGAGACGTTCGAGTTCGAGGGCAAGCGCTCGCAGCCATTGCGCCCGCAATGGCACTTCTGTTCCGGCCAGGGCTTCGAGCACCGTGACGTAAGCCGTCGCGTGCGCGATGCTCGTGTCGCCTGCCACGGTTTCCATCTGGCTCAACGTGGCGCGATGCGGTCCGCCGGCGAGGGCTTCCTCGATGCCGCGATGCTGGTAGCCGAGCGCGATTTCGAGGTGCAAGACCTCCTCGCCGTTGCATTGAAAACGAAAATGGCCGGGCTCGATGATCCCCGCGTGAACCGGCCCGACGGCGACTTCGTGAATCTCGCGGCCCTCGACGCGGAAGAACTCGCCCACCGCCGGCCCAGCGCCATGATCGCGGCGTACCGGCTTGAGCCACGGATGCCCTTCCGGCACGAGGCCGTGTTGCTCCCAGACTTCGCGCTCGAACAGATGCGCCTGCGCACAACGCGGTGTGAGCGCGGGATAGCGGCCTTTCACCGGCGCACTGCGGCCCACGGCAAGCGTGTTGTCGGTGTCGTAGGCCAGCACGGCAACCAACCGCGTGCCGTCGCCCTCCGGTACGCCGAACCACGCGCAAAGCCGACCGCCGCGATCCAATTCAGTGGCGGTGGCAGCCACAAACTCGTCCGCCCGCCATTCCGGCACGTCCGCCCACGGAAGGCTCGTCGCGTTCCCCAGCTTGGCGAATTCCAGCGTCGCGTTCATGACTTGATCACGGTTACCTGCTTCAACCGCCCGATGGCGAGAAGAATCCCGTGCAACAGGGCGTGCGGAATGGGCGGGCAGCCGGGGATGTAAACGTCCACCGGAATCACGGTGTTCACCGCGCCACACGTGGCGTAGTTGCGTCCAAAGATGCCGCCGCTGCAACCACACGCGCCCACCGCCACCACGAGGCGTGGATTGGGTGTGGCGTCGTAGGTCTTGCGCAGGGCCAGCTCCATGTTGCGCGTCACCGGGCCGGTCACCAGCAGCATGTCCGCGTGGCGTGGTGACGCAACGAAATGAATGCCAAAGCGCTCAATGTCATAGACCGGGCTGTTCAAGCCGTGGATTTCAACTTCGCACCCGTTGCAGGAACCGGCATCCACCTCGCGAATATGCAGCGAGCGGCCCAGCACCGATTGGATGCGATCTTGGAGTTGCCGTCCGACGGCTTCAACGGAGCCTGTTCTACCTGTAGCAGCCGACGTGAGGAGGCTCTGATTTATTGCGGATTGCGGGTTGCGGATTGCGGATTGTCTATCGGCGATTGGCGATTGGCGATTGGCGATTGCGGCGGAGCTGTTGGCCGGCGCAGTCAGCCGCAGACCTTCGCGAGTAACAGACGCAAGCTCGCATTGGTTGGTCATGCGGATGGCCATGTCCGCTTCGGCGCACAAGCCGCAGAAGACGCATTTGCCGAGGTCGAGCGTGGTCGTGCGGGCTGCGTTCGGCGCGGATTCGTCGCCACACTCGATCGCGCCAGTGGGGCAAACCGCGGCGGCGGGTCGCGCGTCCCTCCAGTTGACCCAGTCAATCTCCGGTTTGCCCCGCGCGCGGAGGGAAACCTCCGGCGGCGTCAGCGGATAGCTCGTCGTGACAACGCCGGTCTTCAGACTTTGACGCAGGGTTTCAAACATGGTCAGCGGTCCGTGCCCGAATACGACAGGTTGAAGCTCTTGTTCACCACCGGAAAATCGGGGATGATGTTGCCAAGGATGGCCTCGCTGAGCGCCGGCCAGTTTTGCAGCGACGGGTCTTTGACCTTGCACCGCGCCAGTCGGTTGCCGGGCGCAGTGTGAATCCAGTGGAAGATTTCGCCGCGCCAGCCTTCGACGTAGCCCAGCGCCACCCGATCCGCCGGCACCTCGCCCAACGGGACCGCGATCGGGCCGGCGGGCAATTTCGCCATCACCTGCCGGAGGATGGCGAAGGACTGGACGACCTCGTCGCGGCGCACGTCGAACCGGCACTGCACATCGCCCCCCGTGAGGACCGGCACGGTGAACTGCACCTGGTCGTAAAAATCGTGCGGCACGTCACGGCGCAGATCGTGATCGAAGCCCGAAGCTCGGCCCGCAATGCCCACCACGCCGAGATCGCGGGCAACCTTCGGCGTAAGCACGCCGGTGGTTTCCAGACGGTCGCGCAAGCCGGAATTGCCGCGGGTCAGTTCGCTCAGGTCGTTGAACTGGCGCTCCAATTCGTCAACGAGTTGAGCGAGCGCGCGAAGTTGTCCAGCATCAAAATCAAAGCGCACGCCGCCCGGACAGGCCATGCCGCGCAGCAGCCGGTTGCCGGTCAACTCCTCGTTCACGCGCAGGATGCGCTCCTTGAGCCGCATGGCGTGCATGTGCGCCGTCACGAACGCCACGTCGGTGCAAATCGCGCCGATGTCGGCGATGTGATTGTAGAGCCGCTCCAGTTCGAGGCAGATGGTCCGAAGCGCGCGGGCGCGCGGCGGCGGTTCCACCCCAGCGGCGCGTTCGACGGCATGACAAAACGCCGTCGCGTGCGCAACACTCGAATCGCCCGAGATGCTTTCCGCCAGCCGGACGCAGTGGGGAATGGGCAGGCTCTCGAACAGCTTCTCGATGCCCTTGTGGACGTAGAACATTCGGAGTTGCAAATAGAGCACCGGCTCGCCCGCCACACTGAAGAGGAAGTGGCCCGGCTCGATGATGCCCGCGTGGACCGGTCCGACCGGCACTTGAAACACGCCTTCGCCCTCGACTTCGCGGAACTTGTGGCGCTCGCCCATGAACGGCGGGAGTTGCGAGTGCAGATCAAAGTCCTTGCGCAGCGGATAAACTTCCGGCCAGTCGTCGTGCAGCGCGCAGCGGCGCGGGTTGGGATGGCCGACAAGCCGGATGCCGAACAGGTCCTGGATTTCGCGCTCCTGCCAGTTGGCGGCGGGGATGGCATTCGTCACCGAGTTCAACTCCGGCTGGTCTGCCGGAATCGGCACGCGCACCAGCACGAAACCGTGCGCGGCGTCGAGCGCGAGCAGGTAATAGACAAAGAACACGTTTTGCCCGGCACGGGCGTCTTCGGCAAACACGCCGGCGAGTCGGCCCTGGTGCTTCCTGTAAAGCGTGGAGCAAAGCGCGCCTGCGAGTTCGAGCTTCGCGTGCAGGTAAAGCTCGTTGGGTTGCGGCGCGTGGGCGTGTTCGATTTGCGCGCCGAACCGCTGCGTCAGTTCATCGAGGATGGGGCGCAAGGAGGGAAGCAGGTTCATGGCATTCCTCGAATGATGTTGGCCGCCAATTCCAGCAACTGGCGGAGCGAAGGCGGCAGCCAGAGGGAGAACACCAGCAGCGCGGCCAAAGGCAGGCACATCGCCGCGACGTGACTGGCGGGCAACTGCTCGCGCGGCTGGTCCGCGCGCGCTTTGCCCAGGATCAACCCGGCGAGCTTGATCAGCACGCCGCAGAACACGACGATGAGCGTCGCCAGAATCACCGCGCTCACCCAGGCACGTTGCGTCGTGACGCCGCCGGCCACGATCGTCAACTCGCTCACGAACAAGCCGAACGGCGGCAGGCCGCTCACCGCGACAGCAGCCACGCCCAACACCAGAGCCGTCGCCGGCATGGTGCGCCCCAACCCACCGCCAAGCCGACGGAAATCGAGGGTGTGATGATGCTGATGGATGTTGCCGGCGGCGAAGAACAGCACCGGTTTCGTGAGCGCGTGATACCCCATGTGCAGCAACGCGCCGAAGACCGTCAGCGGCGAATTCAGTCCCACCGCCACGCAGATCAGGCCGACGTGCTCGAGACTCGAATAGGCCAGCATCCGCTTGAGGTTTTTCTGCGTGAGGATGAACGGCCCGGCCAGCAGCATCGAGAACAGTCCGAAGCCGAGGATCAGCCGGCCGCTGAACCCCGTGCCCAAACACGCCGTGGTGAGAATGTGAAAGCGCAACAGCGCATAGACAGCGATCTTGAGCGACACGCCGGACAGCATCGCGCTGGTGGGCGACGGGGCTTCGCTGTGCGCGTCAGGCAGCCAGGTGTGCATCGGGGCGAGGCCGGCCTTCGTGCCGTAGCCGACCAGCGCGAAGATGAACGCCAGCGTGATGAGCTGGGGATTGAGCTTCGGCGCAAGCGCCAGCAGGCTCGACCAGTTGAAGCTCGGCATCGTCTCGCCGCCGGCCGGGCGGATGGCCGAGGCGTAGGCGAAGATTGTACCGAACAGCGCCAACACCAGGCCCAGGCTGCCCAGCATGACGTATTTCCACGCAGCTTCGAGTGACGTCCTGCGATTGTAAAGCGCCACGAGAAACACGGACGACAGCGCCATCACCTCGACGGCCGCCCACATCACGCCAAGGTTGTTAGCCAGCACCACCAGCAGCATGCCCGTCGCAAAAGTGGGTGTGAGCACGTAGAACTCGCGGGCGCGACGCGCGGTCAAAACGCCTTCCGCCAGATCACGCCGGAAGTAGCGCACGGCGTAGAGCGAGGTCGCCAGCGACACTACGGAGATGAGCAGCACCATCCAGGCGCTGAGGGCATCCGCGCGCAGGAATTCGCTCCACTCCGTCACCGCGCCGCCATTCTTCGCGAGCACGGCCTGAAACAACTTCACGCCGAGCACAAGCACGGTTGCGAAGCCGGCGATGTTGAGCGCCTCCATCAGCACGTGCGGCCGGGCGAACAGGCAGAGCAGCCCGACGATCAGCGGCACGCAAAGAATGGAGGTCAGCAGCATCGGTTCACCATTTCAGTTCGTTCAGTTTGCTCACGTCCATCGAGTCGAACGACTCGCGGATGCGGAAGACGAGAATGCCCAGCACCATCACCGCGACGACCACGTCGAAGAAGATGGCCAGTTCGACGATCAGCGGTATCCCGTAGGTCGTGAGCGCAATGGCGGCGAGGATGACGCCATTCTCTGTCGTGAGTAGCGCGAGCACCTGGGTGAGGGCCTTGCGGCGATTGATCATCAGGAAAAAGCCGGTGAGCAGGAGCGTGATGGCCACGCCGAGCGTGTTGCTGCCGAGACGCTCCAGCGCGGTGAAGGGGCGCGCCACCACGTACGACAGCACGGTCAGCGCGCCGCAGATGAGCATCGACGCGGGCATGTTCACGAACGGGCGCAATTCCTGTTCGATCTTGATGCGGCGCACCAGCCGCTCCAGCAGCCAGGGCAGGAAGAGGACTTTACCGATGAGGGTCAGCACCGCGATGACCAGGACATGCCACGCGCCGTAGGCGAAGGCGACGACCGTGGCGATGCTGGCGAGCAGCAAGGACTGGAGGGCGAACAGCCGGATGTTGGTGATGAGCATCCGCTGCACAACCACCAGGAGCTGCAGCACCAGCATGAGCGACGCGAGGAGCGTGATCAGTCTTGAGCCGGTTTCGGAGGCGTTGGCAGGCATGGTCAGCGGAAGAGGAAGGTTGAAACCAGCGCCAGCGTGGCGAGGATGAACGCCGCGCTCAACAGGTCCGGCACGCGGAACAGCCGCAGCTTGGCGTTGGTGAACTCGACCAGCACCACCGCGGCGGCCAGCGCCAGCAGCTTGCCTGCGAACCAGAGCAGCCCCAGCCCCAGGGCGGCCGGCGTGGCGTCTGCCGCCAGCCCGAGCGGGAAAAACAGATTCGCCAGCAGCGCCATCAGCACGAGTTGCTTGATGGCCGCGCCCCATTCCATGAACGCGAGGTAGCGACCGGAGTATTCCAGAAGCATCGCCTCGTGAATCATCGTCAACTCCAGGTGCGTCGCCGGATTGTCCACGGGGATGCGTCCGGTTTCCGCGAGCAGGACGATGAACATCGCGGCGAACGCCAGCGCGTGGGCCGGGTCGAAGAACTCCCAGCCGGGTCGCTGGCTGGCCAGAACGATCTGGCCGAGGTTCGTCGAACCTGCCGTGATGGCGACGGTGAAGATGGCCATCATCATCGCCGGCTCGGCAATGGCCGCGATCGTCATCTCGCGGCTGCTGCCCATGCCGCCGAACGTGGTCGCGGGATCGAGGCCGGCCAGCGCCATGAAGAACCGGCCCAAGGCCAGCATGCCCACCAGCGCCAGCACGCCGCCGAACAAGCCCAGCGGCGCTTGCGCCGTGACCATCGGCACCATCAGCCCGGCGGTCAGCGCCGTGAGCAGGAGAACGTAAGGCGTGAAATTGAAGATCCACGACGCGTGTTCCGAGACGACCATGTCCTTGCGCAGGAACTTCGCGAGATCGAAATACGGCTGCCAGACGCGCGCGCCGCGGCGGTTCTGAAGCTTGGCCTTCCAGTTCTTGATGAGACCGCTCAGCAGCGGCGACAGCAACAGGAGCAGCGCCGTTTGCGCAACGATGGCTGGAAGGTCGAGCTTCATGACGCGAACAGCAGCAGCGCCAGCAATGTGACGAAGATGTAGAGCAGGTAGGCGTGGACGCTGCCCGCTTGCAGCGTGCGAATGCGCCGCGAGGCCCGCAGGATCAGAATCCGCGCCGGCCGGTAGATGCGCCGCTCGAACACTTCCTCGACGTGGCTCTCAAACCGGAGGTTCTTCGCGAAGTAGGGCGAGAAGTCGTATTCACGCTGCACTTCGCGGTGCGGTTGGAACAGCGCTTTGAACACCATGCGAATCGGCTTCGAGAAACCGGTCGCCGTGTACTCCATCCGCGGCGTCAGCCCGCGCTGGCCGCAGTCCCACGTCGGGCCGCGCCGCACTTTTGTCTTGCGCGCGAAAACCCACCACAGCCCGAACGGAATCGGCAACAGGCACAGCGCCATCGACGCCAGGCCGAGCGTGGAGACCGTGCCGCCCTTCGCGGTCAGCGACCCGAGCACCAGGCCGTTGGCCAGGCTGAGTTGCGCGCTGAGTTGCTGTCCGATGATCTGCTGCGTCAGCGGGTCGAGCAAACGGACGAACTGCGTCGGGAACAATCCGAGCACCACGCACACGGCGGCCAGCAGGCCCATGCCGAGCCGCATGGTGAGCGAGACTTCGTGCGCGTGTTCAGCGTGCGCGCTGCGCGGTTGCGCGAGGAAGGTGATGCCGAACGCCTTCACGAAACACGCCGCCGCCAGCGCGCCGGTCAGCGCTAGCATCGCGCCGCTCAACGGGAAAATCAGCCGCATCAGACTCTCGGTCGTGCCGAAGCCCTGAAGCAGCGCCTGATAGGTGAGCCATTCGCTGACGAAACCGTTGAGCGGCGGCAGCGCCGAAATCGCCACCGCGCCGACGAGGAAGAAGAAGGCGGTCTGCGGCATCCGCTTAATCAGCCCGCCCATTTCCTCCATGTTCCGCGTGTGGGTGGCGTGCAGGACCGCGCCCGCGCCCAGAAACAGCAGCCCTTTGAAGGTGGCGTGATTGATGGTGTGATATAGCCCGGCAATGAGGCCCAGCGTGGCCAGCAGCGGATGGCCCGTGTGCAGGAACATCAGCGCCGCGCCGAGGCCCATGAGAATGATGCCGATGTTCTCGATGCTGTGATAGGCGAGCAGTCGCTTGAGGTCGTGCTCCATCAGCGCGTAGAGCACGCCGAGCACGGCGGAAATCGTGCCGACCGTGAGGACGGTCACGCCCCACCAGAGCGGCGGCGTGCCGAGGAAATCAAAGCACACGCGCGTGAAACCGTAGATGCCGGTCTTGATGATCACGCCGGACATGAGCGCCGACACGTTGCTGGGCGCGACCGGATGCGCCGCCGGCAGCCAGATGTGCAACGGCACGATGCCCGCCTTGATGCCGAAGCCCACCAGGAAAAGCAGGAAGGCCGCGTCGCGTTTGCCGGGCGACATCTTCGCGCCGATGTCATGGAGGCTGGTGAAGCTGTAATCGCCCGACGCCTGAAACAGCAGCAGGAAGCCGAGGATGATGCAGCCGGCGTCAATGTGCGACATGATGAAGTAAAGCACGCCCGCCTTGCGCGTCTCCGCCTTCTCATGCTCGAAGCTCACCAGGCAGAAGGCCGTCAACGCCATAAGTTCCCAGGCGATGAGAAAGAGCCAGAGGTCGCCCGCCACGAACATCGTGGTTGTGGCCAGCAGCAGAGCGTTGAAGAGCGCGCCCAGCACGCCGACGTTCTTGCGGCCGAAGAAACCTTTCGCATAACCGAGCGAGAAGAGCGAAATCGCCAGCCCGAGCAGCGAGACGATCAGCAGGAAGAACGCGCTGAGAGCGTCCAGCCGGACGGAGAAGTGGATGTAGGGAAGAAGCGGACGGAACAGCTCGAATTGCGGGATGCCCGTGCCCGTGCCGCCAGCCAGCATCAGCAGGGCTGCCAGCAATCCACTCAAGCCCGAGAGCGCCGCCACGCCGAAGCACCAGACGTTCGCCGGCCTTTCGCGCCGCAAGAGCAACATTCCGCCCGCAGCCCCGATCGCATAACCGCAGAGCGACACAAGCAGCAGCATTGCGGGGGTGAGGTTCATGGGAGCGGGAAAAGAGCTTGCACGGCAGCCGTCCATGCCTCCTGCAGAACCGACGGCGTCGCGACACCCAGCCACAACGACAAACCCAGCAGCACGAGAGGTGGCACGATGACTCCGGCCGTCTCACGAAACCGGCGGTCCGTTTTTTTCGCCGCCGCGCGCGGACGCCCGTCCACAATGGCGAACACCAGCCGGCTCAATCCTAGAAATGCAAACAGGAGAGCGGCCAGAAACACCGCCGCCACCGCACCCTGCCCATCGGCAAACGCCGCGCGCAGAATGCGCAGTTCGCTGAAGAACGGCCCGAACGGCGGACAGGCTGTAATCGCCAGCATGCAGACGACAAAGATTCGCGCGGACACGGGCGTGAGAATCGCCATGCCGGCGACCTCATCCTGGGTGCGCCCGCCGCCGGCGCGACGAATGTTGCCCGCGCTCAGGAACACCGCGCCCTTGGTCAGGGCGTTGGTCCACACGTGAAACAGCGCCGCCCAGACGCCCGCGCCGCCCAGACCCGCGCCGAGGCTCAGGATGCCCATGTGCTCGACGCTCGAATAGGCCAGCATCCGTTTGAAGTCGCGCGTGCCCAGCAAAAACAAAGCAGCCACCAGCATCGAGAACAGCCCGATGACGATGAGCGTTCGGCCTGCAACCACGCCGGCTCCGGCCGCATCCACCACCGCGCGCACTCTCAACACGGCCGTGAAGGCCACCGTCGTCACCGCGCCCGCCAGCAGTGCGCCCACGATGCCGGGGGCTTCGCCGTAGGCGTCGGGCTTCCACGTGTGCATCGGGGCCAGGCCCATTTTCGTTCCGTAGCCAACGAGCAACAAAACCCATGCCGTCAGAACCCACGGGCGGGACAGGCCGGCGCCCTGGGCTGTGAGCGCCACGAAAGTGAGATCGCCGCCGCCGCCGCCGTGCAGCGACGCGTAGCCGAGGCAAAATGAACCCAGCAGCGACAGCGCGATGCCCGTGCCGCCGACCAGCAGGTATTTCCAGGTCGCCTCGAAGGCGCGGCCCGTGTTGTTGAAGTGCAACAGCGGCACTGCCGCGAGCGTGACCGCCTCGGTGGCGATCCACAGCAAGCCCAAATGCCGCGCCTGATGTCCGGCGCTCAACAACCCCAGCACCGCCAGCAGGCAGGCGACAAACACCCGATTCGGACGCTCCGAACGCAAGCGCAGGTAGGACACCGCGTAAGCCGCGCACGCGAGGAACAACACCGACACCGCCGGTAACACCGCCCGCGCGAGCGGATCGAACGCCACCCAAGCCATCGGCTCGACCGGCGGCGGTGCGATCAACAGCCACATCGTCAGCGCGACATGCACCACGCCTGTCGCCGGCAGCAGCCACGGTCGCGTTTCATCCTTCGGCCAGAGGAGTGCTGCGATGGCCGCCACGAAAGGCACTGCGATGAGGGCGAGTTCTTTCATTCCCGCAACGAGGTCAATTTCCGCGTGTCCAGCGTGTCGAATTCACGTTGGATGCGGTCCACGATGATGCCGATAACGAACACGCCTACCGTCAAGTCGAGCAGAATGCCGGCTTCCACAATCAGCGGCGTCGCATGAATAAGCAGCAGGCCGAAGAGATAAATGCCGTTCTCCAGAATGAGGTAGCCGCAGACCTGCGCGATGGCTTTGCTGCGACCCATCAACAAAAGCAGTCCGCCGACCAGCGTCGCGAACGCGCCCGGGACTAGCAGCGTGCCGGCGTGTTCTGGTCGCAACGGCAGCGCGCCCGCGAAGGCCACCGCGCCAATGGCCGCCATCGCCCCGAGCAGCAGCGAGGGAATGAACCCAAGCAGCGGTTCGACCTCGCGATCAATGTGCGCCGTGCGCAGCGCCCGGCGCAGCAAGCCGGGGATGACGAAGCCCTTGATGGCAATCGTGGCGGCCGCTACGACCCAAACCAGCCCGTGGAACTCGTGTTCGAGCAACAACGGCAACACCCCCAGCACCATGCCTTGCACCGCCGCCGCGCGGATCAGCGACGGCAGCCGGCTGCTCCCCAACGCCAGCAGGTTCAATCCCATCGCCAGTGCGACCAGTAAATTCAGCGCGCCCGTCATGCGCCCGCTCCTTTCCACGCCGCGAGCAAGGCGAACAGGCTGAGCAAGAAGGCCGTCGTCAGCAGCATCGGCACGCGGCGAAAGGCCAAGCGCGCGAAGAGCGATTCCACCAAGCCCACGCCGACGGCGACGACCAGCACCGAACCCGCCAGTGCAGCGGTGGCCATCAGCGGTGACAGCTTGCCGATGGGCAACACGGTCTCGGCCAACAGCACCGCGAAGAGCAACAGCTTCACCGACGCACCATGCAGGATCGCCGCCAGCGGCGGCCCGCTGTGATCGAGCACCATGACTTCGTGGATCATCGTGAGTTCGAGGTGCGTGTTGGGGTCGTCGAACGGCACGCGGCAATTCTCGGCCAGCAGCACGAGGAAAAGTCCGGCCGCCAGCAAACCCGCGCCCGCGCCGGCGGAGGGCACGAGCATCGTGCCGAGCGAGACGCTGTTGCTTTGCAGGGCGAGCGTCAGCAACGCGGTGATGACGGCGGCCTCGGCCAGGACGGCGTAGCTGACTTCGCGCGCCACGCCCATGCCCTCGAAGGCGGAAGCGGTGTCGAGCGCGGCGCAACTGGTGCAGAAGCGCGCCACCGCGAGCAAATAGACGAACAGCAGCGCGTCGCCCCGGAAGCTCAGGGCCGTGCCGGCAGGTCCGAGCGGCAGGAGCAGCGCCGCGCTGAGCACCGCCACCCACGCCACCGCTGGTCCAGCGACGTGTCCTGGCGAAACGGCGGTGCTGAGGACAACGCCTTTGCGCCAGAGCTTCGCGAGGTCGTAGTAGAGCTGGAGCACGGGAGGACCGCGGCGTCCGGCAATCCACGCCTTGACTTTGTTGATCACGCCCGGCAAAAGCGGCGCAAGCAGCAGCCAGACGGCGAGGCGCAGGAGGATGTCGAGGACGGTGGTCATGACAACGCTCCGCTCGTAGGACAGGCTTCCAGCCTGTCTCCATATTGTCGTGCAGTAAGAACGTCTGGCGGTCGCAGGCCCAGACTCCTCCCGGTCCGGCGACGACGCTTTACCCAAGAAGTCAGAGACAGGCTGGAAGCCTGTCCTACAAGTCTCGCCATCATCGTCCACCTCCCGCAAACGCCAGCAAGGCCAGCGCGATCAGGCCCAGCAGCAGATAGAGAATGTAGGATTGCAGCCGCCCATGTTGCAGCCGGCGCACCGCGGTGGACACGGCCATCACCAGGCGGCCCGTCGGCTCGACGATCTTCTCCAGCACCGTCTCGGGCGTGTGTTCGGCGAAATGGGCGTGGGCCGGGAAATTTCCTTCCGGCAATTTGGCGTGCCGCTCAGGCCGCAGAATCCACGCGAACCAGCCGGTGATGATGCCGGCGAACGAACCAGCGGTGTATTGCATCCGCGCGCTGGGCGCGGCGTAACCGCAATCCCAAGTCACGGCGCGGCTCAGGCCGTTGCGGCGGACGCGTCGCCAGAGGAGCGCCGCGGCGAGCAGACCGAGCAACGCGAAGGTGATGTTGCACGCGCTGAGTGCGTAGAGCGGTTCGGGAACGGGCGCGTCGGCCCAGGCGGGTTGCCACGCCGCTGCGGCACGCGCCACCGCCGGCCAGAAGAACATCGGGAACAAGCCTATCGCTACGCAGGCGGACGCGAGCACGAGCATCGGCACGCGCATGAACCAGCCGGATTCGTGCGCGTGCTTCGCGGTTTCCGTGCGCGGCAATCCGAGGAAGACGACGCCCACAACCTTCACGAAGCAGGCCAGCGCCAGCGCACCCGTCATGGCGAGCAACACGACTGCCGGCACAGCCACCCAAGCCGCGGAGCTGCGCGAGCCGACGGCATCGAACAGGCCGAGATAGACAAGCCATTCGCTCACGAAGCCGTTCAGCGGCGGCAGCCCGGAGATGGCCGCCGCGCCGAGCGTGAAGCAGCCCGCCGTCCACGGCATGGCGCGCCAGAGTCCGCCCAGCTTGCTCATTTCGCGTGTGCCGGTGGCGTGCAGGACCGAGCCTGCGCCGAGGAACAGCAGTGCCTTGAACAAGCCGTGATTCCACACGTGCAGCAGTCCGCCGGCAAAAGCCAGTTGCGCCCAAACCGGATTCCCGTGCGCCGCCGCCACGAGTGCGAAGCCGAGTCCGATGAGGATGATGCCGATGTTCTCAACGCTGTGATAGGCGAGCAGGCGCTTGAGATCGTGCTGGCCCAACGCGAAGGCGACTCCCAATACCGCGCTCACGACGCCCAGCGCAGCGATGGTCCAAGCCGCCGCTTCCGGCACGGGCAGCCAGCCGCTGAACCGCACGAGACCGTAGATGCCCATTTTGATGGCGACGCCGGAGAGGATCGCGGAGACATGGCTGGGGGCATTCGCGTGAGCGGAAGGCAGCCAGATGTGCAGCGGAAAGAGGCCGGCCTTCAAGCCGAAGCCCGCCAGCGCGAGCCAGAATAACGGCGCAAGCTCAGCACGCCCGCGCATCGGGCCGAGTTCCCAGCTTCCGGTGCGCGCCGCCAACAGGGCAAAGAAAGCAAACAGGCACAGCGTCCCGGCGTGCGACGCCGCCAGATAGAGCCAGCCCGCCTGGCGCACTTCGCGGCGATGTCTTTCGCGCGTGATGAGGAAATAGCCGCTGACGGCGAAGAGTTCCCAGGCGATGAGGAAGTGAAGCCCGTTGGCCGAGAGCAAGACGAGGCCCATGAAGGCCAGAAGCGCGTTCCACCACGCGCGCCCCGAGGGCGCAGAGCGAGGATGCGCCGCGTCCGTCCAATAGGCGCGCGAGTACGCGCCGCCCGCGCCGCCCAGCACCGCCAGCAGCGCGAGAAAGAAAGCGCTCACTGCGTCGAGACGCAGATGCACCGCCTCGCCGCCGACCGCGAGCGTCGGCCGCCACTCCCAGACTTCTCCTCCCGCCAGCACCCCGGTCGCCGCCGCCAAGGCAGCGCCGGCCCCGGTGAGTGTGGCCGCCAACCAGAGACGGGGAGCGCGTCGCGCTGTGACGAGGCCGACGATCAGACTGAGGAAAGCCAACAGGAGCAGTCTGCCCGGAATCATCCCGCGCCCTCCGTGGCTCCTGAGCGCGTGGGCCTCGCATCGGCGGCAGCGAGCGCCGCAAAGATGTCCGCGTCGGGCGCGCCGCGCCGGAGCAGTTCGCTCAACGGCCCGCGCATGAGGGCCGAACTGAGTTGAGCCAGCAACTCAAGATGCGCCCGCGGCGACGGCGCCATGAAGAACAGCAACCGCGTGACCGGCACGCCGTCGGCCGGCGGTTCTTCCAGCGCCAGCGCCTCGCGCAGAAACAAGGCCGCCAACAGTCCGGAATCGCGGCCCAGCGCGACGTGGGCGCGCAGGTGGGGCAGCGCAAATCCGTCGCCCACGGGCGCCCAGGTGACGCCTCCGGGCGCCCGGAGCCGTTGCATCAAGATCTGGCGAACGGGCGGCGCGACGCCCGGCAAAGCCGCCAAGGCGCGTTCCACGATCAGCAGGATTTCCGCCGACGGCACATCGCGCCAAATACCGCCGGCCCGCAGGAGACGTTCGAGGCGGCCGGCGGTCGCGGAAGCCCTGGGCGGCGCCAGGAAACCCGCCTTCGCCGCCAGCCCACGGGCCGCCGCCCACGCCACCACTTCGGCGCGGTCGAAGAGCAGGCGGCCGCGGTCGTGAATGCAGGGCAGGCTTTCGTTGCGAATCCAGCCTTCGACCACGTTTTCCTCGACGCCGAATGACTCGGCCAGTTGGACGACGTTCAAATACATGACATCGCTGCGGGGAGCTTGCCCAAACGCGGCCATTTCACAAATGGTAAATGCAGAACCACGCCGCGGCTCAAATCGCTCTAACCAGGACCTCGGCCAGTTCTTCCTTTGTCAACACGATCGGGTTCGCCTTCATGCTGCTGGCCTGGGTGGCTTTGTCCACGATGGCGGGAAGGTCGGCCGCCCGGATTCCCCATCGGCCCAACTTGGGAATGGCCAGCTTCGCGCAGAGTTTGGCGACCCAGCGGATTCCCTCCGCGGCGGTGGCGGCGGCGTGGCCCGTCAGCAAGCGGGCCACTTCGTCGTAGCGGCGCAGGGACTCGCTTCGCGGTGATCGCGCCGCCAGCGCCCGCACGTTCATCTCCATGACGTGCGGAAGCAGCGCGGCACAGACGGCGCCGTGCGGCGCCGGAAACATCCAGCCCAGCGGCGCGGCGAACCCATGCACCGCGCCCAAGCCGGCGTTCGCCAGCGCCATGCCGCTGAACAGGCTCGCCACCGCCATGTCTTCGCGGGCGACGAGATCGTCCGGCTCCTCGCACGCGCGGCCCAGCGAGCGCGCGGCCCGGCGGAGGCCTTCCCGGCACACAGCGTCGGTCATCGGGTTGGCGCGGAGGCCGACGAACGGTTCGATGAGTTGCGTCAGCGCGTCCAACCCCGTGCAAGCGGTCAGTTCCCTGGGAAGGTTACGGGCGAGTTCCGGATCGACCACCGCCACACGCGGCATGAGGAAAGAACTGCGCAGGCTCGCCTTGAAATGGTGTTCGGGCGAAAGCAGCACGGCATTGCGCGTGACCTCGCAGCCGGTGCCTGCGGTCGTGGGAATCGCGATCACCGGCGCGGCGGGCTGCGTCAGCGGCCGGGCTTGGCCGATGACTTCCAGATAGTCCAAGACCTCGCCGCCGTTGGTCAGCAAGGCCGCGATGGCCTTGCCTGCGTCGATCGCGCTGCCACCACCGAAGGCCACCACCACGTCACATCGTTCACTCCGGGCGACCTCCACGCCGGCAGTTACGCGATGCGTGGTCGGCTCGCCCGGAACCTGAAACGGTGTCGCGGCGAGGTCTTGCTGCGCGAGTTGCTCCAGGGCGGGCCGGGCGCGCTCGCCGTTGCGGCCGGTGACGACCAGCACGCGCTGACCGAGGGACCGGACAATCCCGCCCAGCTCACGAACCGCGCCGACGCCGAACACAATCCGCGGCGCGGTGACGAACTCAAAGTGCATCCCGGCGGTCGGGTTCATGGCCACGCCTCACCAGCCCGTGTCCGGCGGGAAGACGTTGCTAAATTTCACGCTGCTCCGCGGCTCCGCCATCATCGGGGCCACGGCCTCGCGCCACTTGGCGTAGTGCGCGGTTTCCTTGTGCGCCACGGTCGCTTCCACGCTGCGGTAGGCCTCCACCAGCACGAAGCGCGTCGGGTCGTCCTGTTGCTGCACGACATCGAAGCGGGCGATCCCCGGCTCCTGGATGCTGCGGCGGGCGTTTTCGATAGTCGCTTGCCGAAAGGCCTCGACGGATTCCGGCTTCACGCGGACTTGGACATGAACGATGAGCATAGTCTGATCTTTCCGGGGAAACCTTGTCGCAACGCCGCGCGGTTGGCAATGCGCAGAACAAGGCTGCATCAAGCTCGTTCCGGAGCGCGGCTGTCCCAGCCGCAGCGACCACGAACGACCGAGCGCCTCGTGACGAGGCTTGAGCCGGCGGGTTCCGAGCGTGGCTGCGGCTGGGACAGCCGCGCTCCGGGCGGCCCAGACCGAGCTTGATGCAGCCCTGTGCGCAGAATTCAGTTGGCCTGGCTGCCATTTGGTGCTTTCTTTCCCCGCATCTGAATCGTTCCTGATCTGCCCGGGAACACGGCTTGGATTCTCTGCGTTATGGAATCATGCTGTTCCAACTGCGGGCCGGCCCCGCGCGACCCCGCCCACGCTGCCTCGCGCAGTGTGTTCGCCGTCGAAGGCATGTCGTGCAGCAATTGCGTGCGGCACACCACCCAAGCCATCCAAGCGGTGCCAAGCGTCGCCGGCGTGGAAGTCTCCCTGGAGAAACAACAAGCCTCCGTGCGCTGGTCCTCGAACGCGTCGCCCCAACCCGCCGCGGTGATCGAAGCCGTGACCCAGGCCGGCTTCCGGGCCAGGCTGCTCGCCGAAGCCGCGCCCGCTGCCGTCTCCACGGCGGACGCCGGCAGCAGTTGGCGGCGCAACCTCTGGATCGGCGGCCTCTGCACCGCCCCGCTGGTCGTCGGCGAGTGGGTGCCACCCGTGGCCGCGGCGCGCTGGTTCCACTGGGTTTCCTTCGGCCTCGCCGCTCTCGTGCAAGGGCTCGCGGGCGCGCGGTTCTATCGCGGCGCGTGGATTCAGCTCCAGGCCCGCAGCGCCAACATGGACACCCTCGTCGCGCTGGGGTCCACCACGGCGTTTCTCTTCAGCCTCGTCCTGCTCCTGGATGGCGGCGCCCACCACCTCTATTTCATGGAGGCCGCAGCCATCATTACGTTGATCAGCGCCGGCCATTGGATGGAAGAACGGATGAGCCGGCGCGCGGCCGGTTCGTTCAGGAAGTTGCTCACGCTGGCCCCGCCGCAAGCCCGTCGCCGCAGTGCCGACGGCGTGGAGAACGTCGTCCCGGTGGCCGACATCCAACTCGAAGACCGCGTCGTGCTGCGGCCCGGCGACCGTGTGCCGGTGGACGGCCGCGTGCTTGAGGGCGACTCCGCGCTCGACGAATCCATGCTCACGGGCGAATCGCTCCCGGTGGACAAGAAAGCCGGCGACACCGTTTATGCCGGCACGGTGAATTTGAACGGACGGCTGGTCCTGCAAGTCACCGCCTCGGGGGAAACCACCGCCTTGGCCCACATCATCACCGCCGTCCAGCGCGCGCAGAACAGCCGCGCCTCCATCCAACGCTTGGGGGACCGGATCAGCAGCGTCTTCGTGCCGATCGTGGTGCTGGCGGCGGTCGCCACGGCGCTGTGGTGGGGCTTGGCGCCGGCGAAGGCGCGCCAGGTCTTCGACGGACTGGCGCCTTTCCTCTGGAACGCGCATCTGCCCGCGGCGGGCCTGGCGGCGGCCTTCATCCAGGCGGCGGCGGTGCTAATCATCGCCTGCCCGTGCGCGATGGGCCTGGCCACGCCGGTGGCCATCATGGCCGGCACCAATGCGGCGGCGGAGCGCGGCATCCTCGTGCGCGATGGCGTGGCGCTGGAGAAGGCCGGCCAGATCACGAGCGTCGTCTTCGACAAAACCGGCACGCTCACTTCCGGCAAGCCCAAAGTCACCCAGTTTTGCACCTACGCCGGCGGCGAGCGGCCCAAACTCCACGAGATGAAACTGGCCGCGGCCCTGGCCCGGCATTCCAACCACCCGCTCAGCCAAGCCATCGCGGAGATGCACGCCGACGACGTCCCGTTGTTCAACTGGGAAGAAGTGCGCGGCAGCGGACTGCAATGCTTTCTGCATTTACCCGGCGCTGCGACGCGCCTCGCGGTGGCCAGACTGGGTTCGCTGGCTTGGCTCAAGGAATCCGGCGTGGAACTGGCCGGCGGCAGCGACTTCATCGAGGAGTGGACCGGCCAGGGCGCCACAATCATTGGCGTGGCCGTGGACCGGCATCTCATGGGGCTGATCGCCTTGGAAGACATTGTCAAACCCGCCGCGCTAGAGATGATCGAAGAACTCCGCGCCGACGGCTACCGCCTCTACCTGCTCACCGGCGACCACGACCGCACGGCCAAAACCATTGCGCGCCGCGTGCAAGTGCCGCCGGAGAACGTGTTCTCCCAAGTGCGCCCCGAACAGAAGGCCCAAATCGTGAAGCAGCTTCAGGAACGCGGCGAGCGCGTCGCGTTCGTGGGCGACGGCATCAACGACGCCCCGGCGCTGGAGCAGGCGGACCTCGGCATCGCCGTGAGCCGCGCCAGCGACGTGGCCCTGGAGGCGGCTGACATTATCCTGCTGCGCTCCGATATTCAGTCCGTACCAGAAAGCCTCGGTCTGGCCCGGGCCACCTTGCGCACCATCAAGCAGAACCTGTTCTGGGCTTTCTTCTACAACGCCCTCGGCATCCCGCTCGCGGCGCTGGGATTCTTCAGTCCGATCTTCTGCGCGCTGGCGATGGGCGCGAGCGACTTGATCGTGATCGGCAACGCCCTCCTGCTGCGCCGGTGGACCCTCTTCACCTGGCGGCGCTGGTGGAAGAACCTCGTCCGGCGGTTCGATTCCGAAGTGCTCGGCTCGTCGGCCCGCTCGGCAGAAACCAGTCTGTAGGGAACGGAAGGAAGAGGGTTGAAGGGTTGAAAGGTTGAAGGGTTGAAGAGGTAAAGCGGCTCCGGCATTGGGCTAAAGCCATCCTCCGAGTCCTTTTCAACCCTTCAACTCTTCAACTCTTTCACCCTTTGACCGTTCGTCTTCCACCCTTGCTGGGAGAACAGACCGCTACTCGCCCCACACCAACCGCTCCACCAGTGGCACCGTTTGCTCCGGCGTGACATGCTGGAGCGCCTGCCAGCCGCGCGCGACGCCGCCCGCAACGTTTTCCGGGAAGTCATCAAGGTAGAGAATCTCCGCGCCGTGGCAGCCGGTGGTGCGCTCGGCGGCCTCGTAAATGCCCGCGTGCGGCTTCATCACGCCCAATTCGTAGGAGAGGAAATAGCCGTCGAAATTCGCGAAGAAAGGGAACCGCTCGCGAATGTGGGTCACGGCGAAGTCATTCGTGTTGGAGAAAATCCATGTCGGGACGCTCGCCGCGCGGAGGCGAGCCTGGAGGCGGACCATCTCCGGGATTTCCGAGAAGATGTCGCTGAAAGCCGAACGGAAGTCCTGCATCGTGGCGCGATAGCCTATGGCTTGCTGGACCTCGCGGAAGAACTGCTCGCTCGTGATCCGGCCCAGTTCGTAGCGGACCATTACGTCGGAGGTCTGGATGAACCGGAACAGATCCTCCGGCGTCGCGCGGGCCTGCGCGGCAATCCGGCCGGCGGCCACGCGCCAGTCGAAATCGACGAGCACTTTGCCAAGGTCGAACAAAACAACTTTGGGTCGGGTCATGTGAGGCGATTTCAAAATCCGTAGCAGCCGACGTGAGAAGGCTCAAACTTCAAGGGAATCAGAGCCTCCTCGCGTCGGCGGCACCAGTCTTGCAGGAGGTTCATGTGTGGGAAATCTCCCGGCGGCCCTCGAGCGCGCGGCTCAAGGTGAGTTCATCGGCGAACTCCAGGCCGCTGCCCGCCGGCAGACCATGCGCGATGCGGGTGACTTTCGCGCCTTTCGCGGCCAGGCGTTTGGCCAGGTAGTAACTCGTGGCGTCGCCTTCCACGTCCGTCGGCAGAGCGATGATGACTTCGCGCACGGCTTCGGCGGCCAGGCGCTGCTCCAGTTCCGTGATGCGCAGGTCTTCCGGCCCAACGCCGTTGAGCGGAGAAATCTTCCCGCCCAACACATGGAACCGGCCGCGATAGGTGTGGGCCTTTTCCACCGAGAGAATATCGACCGGCCGCTCCACCACGCAGAGGAGGGAGGATTCGCGCCGCGGATCGGAACAGATGGCGCAAGGAACCTGCTCGGTCAGCGCGCCGCACACCGGGCAGAGTCGGATGCGCTCGCGCGCGTGGACGAGGGTTTCCGCCAGTTGCTTCACCGCGCCGCTCTCGCTTTGCACGAGGTGCAGGGCCAGCCGCTCCGCCGAACGCGGCCCGATGCCGGGTAGCTTGTTCAGCGCGGCGATGAGGGCGGAAAGGGGTTCGGGGAGGGAAGCCATTGGAGCAAGGCAGAAGGAAGAATTAAGAATGAAGAATTGTCTGCCGTTCCCGCACACCAACGAGTGGTTTCTTCATTCTTCAGAGCTTCTTTCAAAACAGTAGCAGCCGACGTGAGGAGGCTCTGTTTTCATTGAAGTTTGAGCCTCCTCACGTCGGCTGCTACGGGGTTTGGAAATCGCTTCTTCATGCTCCCTTCTGCCCTTCACATGAGTCCCGGCATGTTGAACCCCGCTGTCACCTTCCCCATCTCTTCGTTGTAAATCTGCTTCGCCTCGCCGAGGGCTTTGTTCACGGCGGTCAGGAGCATGTCTTCGAGAAGCTGGGCGTCGGACGGGTTCAGCGCCGCGGGATCGATCTTGATCGAAGCGATGGTGCCTTCGCAGCGGGCGACGATCTTGACCGCGCCGCCGCCGCTGGTGGCTTCCACCGTGCGGGCCGCGAGGAGGGCCTGGACTTGTTCCATCTGCTGCTGCATTCGCGCAGCCTGTTTCATGAGTTTGCCGATGCTGGACATGAGTGGTTGAGAGTTGGTGGTTGAAAGTTGAGGGCAGGTGCGGCCGGTCAGGCCCGCACCTCCACGATCTGGCCTTTGAAGATTTCGAGGGCCTTCGCGATGAGCGGATCGTTCTTGAAATCCTTCGGGTCGAAAGTTCTGGCGGCGGACTTGGCCGGCGCACGCGCCGCGGCGGGAGCTTCGTCTGGCACCAGTGCGGCAGCGGGCGCCGCAGCCGCAACCGGCACAGGCGCGGGCGACGGCGGTTCGGCCGGCGCCGGCCCTCGGGCGGGCGCTTCGGCCACGATGAATTTCACCTGCACCCCGTGGTGCCCCAACTCACCGAGCTTGGTGGAAATCAGCGCGTGGTTCTTGGTGTTATCGACGAGCGCCACGTGATCGGCGAATTCAGGATCGAAGCCGATGGTCAGGACCTTGTTCGTCAGCGACACCGGGAACGCTTCCAGAAAGTAGCTTCGGGCAAACGGACTCACCCGCCCGATGGCTTCCACAAGGTCGCGCCACAGCGGATCCAGTCCGCCGCCGGAATTGGCCGCGGGAGCTAACGCGGGCGCGGCCACCGGGGCGCTTTCGCGCAGGGCCATCGTCGGGGCCGGCTGCGGCGCGGGCACGGCCGCGACCGCACGCGGCGGCGAGGGCGTGGGCACCGAAGCCGCGACCGGGCGGGCCGGGGCCGGCGCGGGGCCGCCACCGCTGCGTAGAGTCGCCAGTTGCTTGAGGACCGAGTCGATGCTGACGGCGTGGCGGGCGTCGATGGCCTTGATGAGCGCGACTTCGACGAAAATCTTTTTCGAGGCTGCGTTGCGGAACTGGCCTTCCGATTCCGTCAGCACTTCCATGATGCGCATGAGCGTGTCGGTGCCGACCAGCGCCGCCTGCGTGGCCACCGCCGCGAGCTCGGCCTCCGAGGCTTCGAGCAAGCGCGTGTCGCCCTTCGACACCTGGTGGATGAGCAAATTGCGGAAGTGCGCCAGCAGGTCCGCAATGAGCCGGCCCAGGTCTTTGCCGTGCTTGCAGAGGTCGTTCAATTCACGCAGCACGGACGCGATGTCGCCTTGGAGGACCGCTTCCGTCATAGAGAGGATTTGCCCTTGCGCGGTCAGGCCGAACATGGAAAGCACGTCCGCCTCGACAATCTTGCTGCCGCAAAAGCTGATGAGCTGGTCCAGCGCCGATTCCGCGTCGCGCATGCCGCCGTCCGCCCCGCGGGCAATGGCGTGCAGCGCGGCATCGTCGATGGCCACGCCTTCTTTCTTCGCGATGCCGGCGAGGTGGGTGACGATGAGCTTGACCGGGATGCGGCGCAGATCGAACCGCTGACAGCGGGAAAGAATCGTGGGCAGGACCTTCTCCGGGTCGGTCGTGGCGAACATGAACTTCACGTGCGCCGGCGGCTCTTCCAGGGTCTTGAGCAGCGCGTTGAAGGCCGCCGTGGACAGCATGTGGACTTCGTCGATGATGTAGATCTTGAAGCGCGAGGCGGACGGAGCGTAGCGGCAGGTGTCGCGGAGGTCGCGCACTTGTTCGACGCCGTTGTTGCTGGCGCCGTCGATCTCCATCACGTCCAGGGAGCGGCCCTCGGTGATCTCCTGGCAGCGCGGGTCGTCGTCTTTGAAATCCACCCTGGGGCCGTCGGTGGCGTTCAGACACTTGGCGAAGATGCGAGCGATGGTGGTCTTGCCGGTGCCGCGCGGGCCGCAGAAGAGGTAGGCGTGGGCAATGCGGCTTTGTTCGATGGCGTGGCCGAGCGTCTGGGTGACATGCTCCTGGCCCACCACATCGCTGAACCGTTGCGGGCGGTACTTGCGGGCGATGACTTGGTACGACGACATCAGGAAGCGGAGTTTCGGTTGCCCTTGCGGAATGTCAACCAGCCAGAGAACGCGCCGCAGGCCGGGCCGAGCGCAAAGCCCCAAGTGTTGCTCCCCCAGTCCATGCTCCAAAGAAGGTGGAAGCGATCCAGGCGGGAGTGCTCCGAAATCTCAAACTCCGGCTGGGGCAAGAGGCACCAGCCGACGACGAAATAAACGCCGAGCGTCACGAGCAAGAACGACAGAGTTGGGTTGAGCCATTTCATTGCCGGTTCGTTCAAAGACTGAATGCCAGGGAAACCACGGCAGATGCAGAACAGACTGCCGTTGCTGCCTTCCGGCCCTGGCGGGGTTCGTCAGTCCGCATTCCATGGCCCCTGGCGCGGCGCATTAAGACGGAGGCGCCAGAGACGTTCAAGAACTATTCCCAAAACCCCGCAGCGGCGCCCGCTTTCGTTCAAGCTAAGTCCAGCAGTTGGGGCCACAGATGGCACGGATGGCACAGAAACAGAGAGGCTGGAACGGAGACAAGCCGTTCCCCTGCTGGGTGAAAAGGTATCGCCCTTCTATTCCTTCTATCAGTGTCATCTGTGCCATCTGTGGCCCACTCCAGGTTCAACACCCTTTCGGCAGACTGGAACAGTGGCCGCTGGAGGAGCGCTCAAAGTGGACGGGGGAGACTGCCTCAGAGGAGCGTCGCCCAGGCACGGTGGGGCGCGGGCGCTCGAAACGCGCGTGGACCTCGAAGGCGAAGTTGTCCAGCACCTCGGCCTCCACCGGATCGCCGTTCAAAGAAAGCGTGAGACTGAGGAGCCGCTCCTGTTCGGCCACGTGGAAGAACTGCGCCTCGGCAATCTTGTTCGGCATACACTCCAGCGGGCCGACGCTGACCACGGCGTCGATGTGGCCCGCGCGCCATTCGTGGATCGGCACGCCCAGGGTGAGGGCCGCTTCGCCGCGCAGGTCCGGACGGAGATACGGCCCCACAGCGTCCAAGCCCGCCGTCACGGTGGCGCGCTCCGGCCAATTCAGATGCCGCGCCAGGCGGGCGTGCGTGAGATGCTGGATGCGCCGTTGCACCAGACTGGTAAGACGGTCGCCCAGGCTGACCTTGCTCTCCGCGCGCCGCGTGATGGCATCGGAGTATTCCAGCCATTCGTTGAACGGGGCGAGCTTCGCGCGCAAGCCACGGCGCTCCAGTTCCTCGATGATGAAGTTGTTGGCGAAGGCATCGCAGCGCACGTAAATCTCGCCCACCACAAGCACGGTCGGAACGCGCTTCGCTCCCCGCACCGCGGCGAACTCGGCCGCGGCTTCATCCAGAATCTTGCGCACGCCGAAGAGCCGTCCGCTGGCAACCTGCCACAGCGAGTTGGCCAGGGACAAGTCTCCGGAGGCCGCGCGCTCCAGGTGCTGAAGAACGCACTCGAAGTGACGCCGGTAAATGGCGTTGGCCGCGCCAGCGCGGGTTTCAACCGGGCGCACATCGTGCAGCGCGTCGAGAAGCAGGTCCGCCGCCATAACGGCGGTGAACAAAAGCGTGGAGAAGCCCGCCGGCATGTCGTCAAAGTAACCCGCATCCTGCAACGTCCAGATGCGGACGCGATCCGCCCAACCGAGACGCTGGAGGACGATTTGATTCAGGAGATTGTAGGTGCCCTCGCGGCAGGGACCGTGGGTGCTGGGCATGAGCACGGCGAACCGCGCGTCCGAGTGCGGCTCGCGGGCCAGGCGCTTAAGGAGATTGCCCAGCGTGAGGCACATCGGCAGGCACTCCTTGCCGGACGTGTGCCGCCGGCCCAGGCGCAAGGATTCGGCATCGGGCTGCGGCAGGCATTCCGCTTTCAGACCCGCGCCGCGGAAACAGGCGGCGACGAATTGCGCGCCTTCGCTGATCCACGGGACGAGCAACGTCTCGCCGCGCCGACGGATTTCCCCCATCGGCGTGGTGCGTTGCTGAAGCGCGGCGAACTCGTTCGGTTCTTCGCGCCGGCCAGCGGCCAAGTCCTGCGCCACGCAATGCAGGAACGCTTCGAGGCGCGTCTTGGTGCCGGCGTCGCCGGAGTGACCGTCGGTTTCGATCAGCGCGAACGGCTTGCCCTCCATGATGTGGGCGAAGAAGTGGAGGTTGAAGCTGTCCGGGCCACACGAGTAATTGCTGCAATACACCGCGTAGCAGCCCGGGGTGCGGCGGACTTGGTGGGCCGCGCGCAGGATGTGCTGGCCGTAGCTCCAATACATGTCGCGGAACGTCGGCACTTCCTCGGCCACGGGGTAGCAGTCCACCGGGATGGCCAGCGCGCCTTGCTCGCGCAAGATGGCGGGGACGTTCGAGTTCAGGACCGTGTTGTAGATCGTGTAGGGCCGGCCGAGGACTACGACCGCCGTGAGGCCGTGCTCGCGGGCGAACGCCAACGCGCGGCGGCCAATGTCCAAGCGGGCTGCCTCAAACTTGGTTTGCGCTTCCAGGGCGAGCGCGTGCGCCCGCTGCCAGTTGTCTTCCGGTAAACCAAGTTGCTCCGCGAGCCGGCGGCAGCTTTCGAGGAACTCCGGCGAGCGCAGGTTGCCTTCGCCCGCGTCGATCAAAGGCGAAAGAAGCTGGCCGGGAATCTTGCGCCGCAAGTCCCAGCCCAGCATGTCAGGACTGGCCTGCACGAGCGGACACGTCACGGCGTGCGGCTCGCCGTTCACGCGCGGCAGGCTGCGCACCATCGGCACGAAGAGGTAATCGGCGCCCGTCTCGGCCATGCGGCTGGCCAGGCCGTGGAACTGTTGCAGCGGCGCGCAGAACGGGACGTTGGCCTCGCGGATGCCGCGCTTGAGCATCGCGTGATCGCTGCCGCCCACGATCAGCAAGTCCAACCCCAACGCGCGCAGGAAGGTGGCGAAGAAGGGGAAGAGGCCCTTGAGCATGAACTCGTCGCTCAGGGCGACGGTAGGGCGGGGTGAGAGGTTGAAGGTTGAAGGTTGAAGGTTCGGCAAGGCACGCGCCGGCGAAACCTGCAACCCGCATCCCGCAACCTGCAACGGCTCATCTCCCGCCGGGTTCCCAGTCAGACCGGCGACCAGGTCCTTGATCAACGCTTCCCGCTCGCGGAACGGGTCCGGCGCGAGGTCGGGCAATTTCTTTTTGCGCGTGGCTTTGTCGTGCAGCGCGCAGCCGCCGCCCCAGGTGAACTTCTGGCGGCGGTTTTCCACGACGGTGTGCAAGCGGTCAATGCGGCAGCGGCTGCCTTGACCGCCGCAGCCCACAGCGGAATGGCAGGTGAAGTGGTCTTTGCTCTCGACCTTGGCGCTCAGGAAACGGTCGAGCGCGAGGACTGACAGGCGGGGCGCCTGTCGGACACCGGCAAACGAGTCGCCCGCCCTACTACCGACACCGGCAGGCGGGACGACTGCTTCGCGGCGGCTGCGCAGGGTCAGCAATGCGATGCCGAGCGCGCCCACCGTTCCAGGGTCCGGCGGGACCACGACTTCGCAGCCGGTCTGCCGCACCACGGCGGCGGCCAGGGCGTCGGAAGCGAACGGCATGCCCTGGCAGAAAATCACCTGACCCACGGAGCGGCTGCCTTTGACGCGATTGAGATAGTTCTGGATGACCGAGTCGTAGAGGCCCGCGATGACGCTGCGGTGATCGACTCCGGCGGCGATGGCTTCGTCGATGATCTCCGCCATGAACACGGAGCAATGCTGGCCGAGCGACACGCCTTCGCCGGCGGCGAGGGCTTCCTGGCCCAGTTGCGCCACGCCACGAATGCCGGCGAACTTGCGGCCCTGCTCTTCAATGAACGAGCCGGTGCCGGCGCTGCACGCTTCGTTCATCGCCGAGTCCATCACGCGGCCGGCGGCGAGGCGGATGTACTTCGCGTCCTGGCCGCCGATCTCGAAGATGGTATCGACGCGCGGATCGTAATGCAGCGCACCCTCCGCGTGGGCGGCGATTTCGTTGAGGACGAAGACGGCGTCTTTCCCGTAGCACGTCGTCATCAGCGAGCCGACAATTTCCCGTCCGCTGCCGGTCACGCCCAGCGCGAGCACCGGACATCGGCCCGCCGGGCTGCGAAGAAACTGCGTCGCCAACTCCTGCGCCGCGCCCACGGGATCGCCGAGCGTCTGGCGGTAGCCTTGCCAGACGATCGCGCGCGAACCGGCGTCGAGGGCGACGCATTTGGATCCGGTGGAGCCAATGTCGAAGCCGAGGACCAGTTCGCGCGTCTCGCCGTTGATGAGGGCCGGCGGCGGCGACACCATGCGTCGGACCTTGTGGAGCGAGGCGGCCAGAGCGGGGACGCGGTCGAGCTTCGTGCCGTTCGGCGGGGCCAGCAGGGAATCCAGCGTTGGAAGGACTGCCGTGGTTTCCGCGGCCACCAACGCGCAACCCAGCGCTTCAAAGAAAAGGCCGTCGTCGTTCTCCAGCGGCAGCAGCGTCATGCGGTGCCGGCCCAGGAACTCGCGGAAGGCAGCCTGCACACGCGGCGAGCGGCCCACGCCGCCGATGAGCACGACGCGGGCGGGAGAGAGGTCCGGCTTGATCAGCCCCTGGACGTTTTCGCAGACGGCATCGAACAGCCCGGCCAGGATGCGCCCGCGGTCCTCGCCTTTGTTGGCGAGATGCGTCATGTCGCTCTTGAGGATGACCGGGCAGCGGCCTGAGAGCGGCGCGGGTTTCTCGACGGATGCCGCCAGTTCGCTGGCTTCTTCGATGGTGAGCGAGAACCGCTCGACGAGTTGGCGCAGGAAGTTGCCCGTGCCCTGGGAGCAACGGCTGTTTTCCCGGAACACTTCGAGGCCGTTGTCGCGCAGTTCGAGCACGGAAAACCCGTGCCCGCCGATGGAGACAATGGTCGCCGCCGCCTCGCCGCAGAGGAAACGGAAGGCGCGGGCCTGGGCCTGCTTGGCCGGGACGCGGGGGAGTTGGACTTGCTTGCCGAAACGGCCGCTGACCGCGGCGGCTTGCACGGCGTCCCATTCCCACTCGCGCAGGAGCCGCTGGAGCGCAAGCCCCGGCGCCTTGCCGTGCTCCACGATCTCGCGGCGCGTCCAGCGCAGTTTAGCCTTCTCGCGCCGGACCTCGACCACCTTGATCGTCTCGGCCCCGGCGTCGATGCCGAGGAACCGCTCGCGCCCGCCAGGATGCTGCTGGGTTTGCATGGGCGGTAGGCTAGGTCATCCCGCGCCGCGCGCGGGAATCGAAACTTTTACGAGCTTATTGAACGCCTCAATGCGCATGCCGACCGGCGGCAGACGGCAAAAGAACGCTGGCCAACCCGCGCGCCCCGCCTATCCTCGCCGCGATGGACTTTGCGGCAGACAATCTTCACAAGCAAGAGTTCAGTCGGGGGGCGCCTCGAGCGCAGGACTGTATCCACCCGGTTGACCCATGAACATTCACCACCTGGAGCTTTTCTATTACGTGGCCAAGCACGGCGGCATCAGCGAGGCCGCACGCAACATGCCCTACGGCATCCAGCAGCCGGCCATCAGCGGACAGATCATCCAACTGGAGCAATTCCTCGGCTTGACCCTGTTTCATCGCCGGCCGTTTGAACTGACGCCGTCGGGGCACGAGTTGTTCCAGTTCATCGAGCCGTTCTTCAGCAACCTCGACACCATGACGCGCAAGCTCCAGGGCGGGACGGCGCATCACATCCGCATCGGCGCGTCGGAGATCGTGCTGCGGGACCACATGCCCGAACTGGGCCAGCGGGTGCGGAAGAAGTTCCCGCAACTGACGTTCACGCTGCGCGAGGGTTACCAGCCCCAGATCGAGGCGTGGCTCGACAAACAGGAAATCGATCTCGGCCTCACGCTGCTGGGCGAGCGAATGCAGGCAGGTTTCTCGTCGCTCCCGCTGCTCCGGCTGCCGCTCATGCTGATCGTGCCGCGCAAGAGCCAGTTCAAGTCAGCGGAAGATCTGTGGAAGCTGGACCGGATCGAGGAATCGCTCATCACACTGCCGGCCTACGAATCCATGTGCCGCAACTTCCAGGCAGGGTTGAGCAGGAAAGGCCTCGATTGGTTCCCGAGCATCGAAGTCAGTTCGCTCAAGCTGATCGAAACCTACGTGGCCAGCGGGTACGGCATCGGATTGTTCCTGGACATTCCCAAGACCACGCTGGGGCCGGGTCTGCGCTCGCTGCCGCTGCCGGATTTCGAGCCGGTCACCTTCGGCGCGCTCTGGCGCGGCAAGGCCACGCCCGTGATCGACGCCCTGCTGGAGGCCGTCCAAGGCCGGGCAAAAGAGATGAAGGCGGGAAGCTGAGCCGCATCGATGCAGACGAGGGAACCACGAAACACACGAAAGCAAAGGGCGGGATCCAAGCCAATGATGAAACGTCGGCTTCCCCCAACAGGTGAAAGGCGTCGTCACGGAAACCTTGGTTTGATCCGGTGGTTTTGGCGTGTTTGCTGTGTTTGGCGGGCGAGTTTGCGCCGGCGAAAGCAGGTCAACTGCGGCCTCTAGGTTTAACCGACTTTCGCCAATCGCGCCGCTTTTCGGACTCGTCGTTGACTAATCCAGTAAGCGGGCAGCCCGGTCAGGAGCAACCCCAGCGCCGCCAGGGCGATCCGGGGCTTGTAGAGCACCGCGCTGTAGGCGAGGAAGCTGCAAGTCCCCGCGAAAACGAGCGGCGTGACCGGATAGCCCCACACGCGATACGGACGCGCTGCCGCCGGTTCCTTGAAGCGGAGGACCATCAGGGCCAGGCTGGTGCCCAGGTAGAAGAGGTACACCGGCGCGGCCGTGTAGAGCAGCGTATCGACAAACCCGCCGAGCGCGAAAATCAGCGCCAGGGCGATCAGCCCCTGAAGCACCAGCGCCCGTACCGGCGTGCCCTGCTTTGCGTTCCATTGGCTGACCAAGCGGAAGATGCGGTGGTCCCGCCCCACCGCGTAGGAAATCCGCGCGCCGGCGAAAATCAACCCGTTCACCGCCCCAAGCGCCGACAAGCAGATCAACAGGCTGATGAAGACCGGCGCACCCTGCCCGAACCAGGACCGCACCGCATCGGCGGCGACGGCTGACGAGGCCGCCACGCCGTTGTGCCCGAGGGCGTGGAGGAAGGCCACGTTGACCAACAGATACAGGGCCGTCACCGCGCCAGTTCCCAAGGCGAGGGCGCGGACGATGTTCCGGTTTGGATTCAGCACTTCCGCCGCCACGTAGGCCATCTCGTTCCAGCCGCCGAAGGTGAACAGGACCAGGATCAACGCCAGGCTCACGGGCAGAGCCTCCACGGTCTGGACGGCCGTCACCGGTCGCGGGGCAAGGCAGGCCACGCCGACGATGACGGCCAGGCCCGCGATTTTCGCCAGGGTCAGCACGTTTTGCGTCCATTTCCCCTGGCGCACGCCCGCGACGTTCACGAGGGTCAAGACCAGCACCGCCAGGGCCGCATAAAGTTGCTGGCTGGAAACAAGCGAGGCCCCGGCCAGCGGATCGTGAATGGCCCGGGCGTAGGTCGCGAACGCGAACGCCATCACCGCGATGTCGCCTGGACGCACGATGACCGTTTGAATCCAGCCGAACAGGAACCCAGCCCACGGCCCATAGGCGCGGCTGAGATAGACGTAGTCGCCTCCCGACTGCGGATACGCGGTGGCCAGTTCGGCGTAGCTCATCGCGCCGCACCACGAGAGCAGGCCGCCCGCCAGCCACAGCGCGAGGAAGCCGCTGTTCGAGGCCGTGCTCTTCGCCACGTCCGGCGCCACCTGGTAGATGCCTGCCCCCACGATGATGCCGACGATCAGGCAGGTGGAATCCAGGAGCGTGAGTTCACGGCGAGGGAGGGAATTCATGAGCGCCGGCCTGGCTGGGACAGCCCACATCGCGGATAGGTTTCTCCCCAGCGTCCCGGCACCGCCGGCTCGTGGCGCAGATTTTCAATCTGCCGTATCGCCGGTTTTCCAACCGGCGAGCCACTCGAACGTCGGCACGCCTCCGAATCTGTCGCGCCCAGCCGACTGCAAGTCGGCGATACGGCAGATTGAAAATCTGCGCTACAGCCTCCGGCGGTTGGTGGCGTGTGACACATTCGGCCCTACCGCTTCTTCATGGTCACGCCGATGCCGGAGTCGCGCAGGTTGACGAAGAGGGTTTCGAGTTGCGGGTTGGTCGTGATCGCCTTCACGTAACGCGGGTCGGCCTGGCGTGCGCTCATGTTATGCGCCACCACCAAGCCGCCCAGCCGCACCAACGGCAACAGTTTTTCCAAGTAGTCGAGGTAGCCCTCCTTGTCGGCGTCCAGGAAGAGCAGGTCGATGGTTTCCTTCAGCTTGGGCACTTCAGTGTGCGCGTCGCCTTCCACCAGCGTGATGACGCCCTCGAGGCCGGCGCGCTTGAAGTTGGCCCGCGCCAGCTTCGCCCGTTCCGGGTCAATCTCGAACGTCGTCAGCTTCCCGCCCGTGGTTTGCAGGGCCAGGCCGATCCAAGTGGCGGAATAGCCGTGCGACGTGCCCACCTCGACGACGTTCTTCGCCCCAGTGGCCTCGACCAGCATCCGCAGGAACCGGCCGTCGTCGCGCGGCACGCTCAACATGCCCCGCGACCGGCTGTTCATGTCGTCCAAGACCGCGAGCATCTTTTTTTCCGCTTCGTCCTTGGCCAGCGGGGCCGAGTCGAAGCTCGTGCCCGAAGCTGGGCCGCTGGGCGGGCCGCCGCGCCGTCCGGGATCTTGAGCTGTGACGAATGCCGCCGACGCTCCGAGGACCAGCAGGCCGATGATGAGTGCTGCGTTCTGTTTCATGTCGTGTTCCTTTCGATGCTGTGTTGTGGGTCACTGGTTAACCCCTCCGCGGGGTTGGATGCAACACCGAAAAGGCGTTGGACGGTAAGGTTTCAGTAGAGTCCGGCTCTGGCGGTTCGCCAAATCCGAAACCCTCACGGGCCGACAGGGTTTCGGATTTGCTCACTCGGATTTCGATTTTCGGATTTCTGCCTCGGCCCTGACTTTACTGAGCCGCACCGATGCAGACGAGGGAACCACGAAATACACGAAACACACGAAAGCAAAGGCCGCCGTGCGGTTCTTGGCTGGTGTACCGGCGTCACCAAACGGTGACGGGACGAAGTCCTCGTCCGGCCGCGGCGCGGCGAGCGATTCTCTTGGGCGTTCCTTTCGTGTGTTTCGTGTATTTCGTGGTTCAACTGAATCGTTCCGGCTGAGGCGTTACGTCGGGCGAGAGCAAGGTTCTGAACTCCTGTTCCCGTGAAAATGACTTGGCCCGCCCGGTGAGGGCACCGGGCCTACAGGGTCGCGCGAGAGTGGCAGGCCGGGTCCCCCGACCCGGCGATCGGAGATCACCGTTATTCCGCGCGGCGGGAGACGGCGCCGGCCGGCGCGCCTTTACCCCGCGTCCTTCTTCAACCGGGCCACTTCGCGCCGGACCATCTTGCCCACGCGATGGCGCGCGAGATAAACCTCCATCGCGCTGACCCCCAGGAAGCGCCGGATCTCCTTCACCGGTTTCTGCTTCATCACGTAGAGATCGAAAATCTGGTAATGCCGGGGATTCACCTGGCGCCGCACGCGCTCCGTTGCGGTGCGAATGAGATTCTGCTCCCATTCTTCGTCCCAGATCCTTTCGAGATGGAGGTGGGCTTCGGGATCAGGGACTTGCTCCGCCGCGGCGGTTTCCGAAGCCTCGTCTGCCAGCGGTTCCGCCACGCCAGCGGAGGCCAGCCGTTTGTTAAACTGGTTGGTGATCCGCCAGCCGGTGAGTTGCAGCAACCAGCCTTTGAACGAGCCGCGCGCCGGGTCGTACTGAAACGCTTTCATCTTCTTGGCCACGCTCAAGACGGTTTCCTGCACTACCTCTTCGGCCTCGACCGGCTTGAGGCCGGCCTTGAGCGCGACGTGGTAGATGAGCCGCCAGTAGGTGTCGAAGAACTCCTGCCAACTCCGGTGGTCCTGCCAGTCCTGCAACCGGACCAGCAGGCTTTGACGGGTGGGCAGGAGATCATCGGTGCCGGGTTGGCTCCGGGAGGCATCGTCGTCGGTCGCCATGTCAAATCGCTTGCCTGTAATTCCACGACGCGCGGCCGCTTCTTTCAAGAAAGTTGATCTTTTTTGAAAGAACCCGCCTTCCCCGGCTGAATTAACCAGGAACGGTGGCGGCGTGCCTGGACCGGACGGCACGGAGTCACCCAAAGCAACGAACCGTGCAGACGAACCGAATTGACGGAAGCCCGCGCCAGCCTCGACGGCCCGCAGCCGATTCGATCAGTTGCGAAGGCTTTGATCTTCTTGCCTTCTGCTTTTTGCCTTTTCCCAGACTCGAAAACCCACACCACCGCGCCCCATGACCTCCTCGCTTCATCGAACGCTCACGCTGGCCGCAATACTCCTCGCCGCGCCGCACCTGCCCGCTCAGTTGGCCCTCGACTGGTTCACGATCGACGGGGGCGGCGGCACCAGCACGAACGGCCAGTATGCTCTCAGCGGCACCCTCGGCCAGCCTGACGCCGGAAGACTGGCGGGCGGCAATTTCACCCTTGAAGGCGGCTTCTGGGGCATCGTCGCCGCAGTGCCAACGCCCGGTGCGCCGTTCCTCACCGTCACGCGCACTGCGACCAACACCGTCGTCGTCTCCTGGCCGCTGCCCGACACCGGTTGGAAACTGCACGCGACCCCCAGCTTTTCCACCACGCCCATCCTGTGGACGGAGTTGCCGCCACCGTATGCCACCGCCAGCACGAATCTCCTGTTCATCGAGCCAGCGCCGGTAGGCAACAAGTTCTATCGCCTGCACAAACCGTGAGTTCTCGCGGGCTGCTCCCTTTTCAACAACAACCAAAGCCGACGGCATCACCATGAAGAACAAAGCCCTGATCCAACACGTTTCCGCGCTGCTGGCCCTGGCCGGCACCTTGGGCGCTGCGCCGCTCGGCACGGCATTCACCTATCAGGGACGCCTGAACGAGGGCGGTGCGCCGGCCAACGGGACCTACGATTTACGGTTGACGATTTACGACCTGGCGGCTGGAGGAACGGTGGTCAGCCGCGTTCTGACGAACGCAGCCACGGGAGTGACCAACGGGCTGTTCACTGCCACGCTCGACTTCGGCGCGGGCGTGTTCACCGGCGAGGCCCGCTGGCTGGAAGTCGCCGTGAGGACCAGCGGCGGCGGGGGTTTCGTTCCGCTCAGCCCGCGTCAGCCGCTCACGCCCGCGCCGCACGCGCTTTACGCGGGTGCCGCGGGCACGGCCGCCACGGCTGCCACCGCGGGCAGCGCGAATTCGGTGTCCGCGGCGAACCTCACCGGCACGATGGCGCTGGCGCAATTGCCGGGCGCAGTGCTCACGAACAACCAGACCGGCGTGACCTTGAGCGGGACGTTCAGTGGAACTGGTTCCGCTCTGACCGGCCTGAACGCTGCCAACATCACCGCCGGCACACTGGCCGACGCGCGGCTGGCCAGCAACGTGGCGCGAACCAATCAAGTCTGGCTGCTCGGCGGCAACGGCGGCACGACACCGGGCGCGCAGTTCCTCGGCACCACGGACAACCAGCCGCTGGAGTTCAAGGTCAACGGCCTGCGCGCGCTGCGATTGGAAAACAACGGCGACAGCAGCGACATCGGATCAATCCCGGATGGCGCGCCCAACGTGGTAGCCGGTTCGCCATGGAACGCCGTGGGCACGGGTGTGGTGGGAGCAACGATTAGCGGAGGCGGCGCCACGAACCACTGGGGCGCCATGGCCCCGAACACCATTCTGGCCGACTTTGGCGCCCTGGGCGGCGGCTCGGGAAATGGGATTCTGGCAGGTTCGGATGCCGCCACCATCGGAGGGGGCCAGAACAATGACATCGGCACCGACGCCAATAACAGCGCGATTGGCGGAGGTTACAACAACGACGTCGCGGACAGCTCTGCGTATGCCACCATTGGAGGGGGCATGCACAATAGCATCGGCATCAACACCGAATACAGCGCGATTGGCGGGGGATTCGGCAACTACATCGGGGACCATTCGAGGTCGGCCACCATCCCGGGCGGTTATAACAACCGCGCCACGAATTATGCATTCGCGGCGGGACGCCGGGCCAAGGCCAATCACACCGGCGCCTTTGTCTGGGCCGACTCTCAGGACCTGGATTTCGTCTCCACCTCGAACAACCAATTCAGCGTTCGAGCCTACGGTGGCGTTCGCTTCGAAACCGCCGGCGCGGGCCTGACGCTCGATGGGCAACCCCTCCTGTACGCCACCAGCGGCTTGAATGCTGCTCAGCTCACCAGCGGCTTGGTTCCTGATGCCCGGCTGTCCGCTAATGTTCCCCTGCTTTCCGCAGGCAGGCTGGCGGATTCCGTCTTGAGTGCAAACGTGGCTTTGCTCAACAACAGCCAGACCGTTACGGGCGCGAAGACGTTTAACAGTCCCGCCAACAGCTTCACCGGCAACGGCAGCGGACTGACGAGCCTGAACGCCTCCCAACTGGCCAGCGGCACCGTTTCCGACGCAAGGCTCTCCGCCACTGTAGCCCGGCTCAATAACGCCCAGACCTTCACCGGCGTGAAGACCTTCCGCAATCCGAGTGACAATGGCGGCAGCCTGCGCGTGGGGGCCGATGCCTTGGGCGGGGAGCCGAAGTTTGTCTATTTTGGCGACAGCGATTACGTGAGGATCGGGGAAAGCGCAGCCGACGACCGCATGGAACTGCGCGCGGGGGAGTTTTCTTTCCTGGACGGCCCGACTCGGCTCAACGACAACCCCATCTTCTTTCGCGACGGTACCGATCAGTTCCATGGCTTGGGCTGGTATAGCGCCGGGAGTTTCGCCGGCACCAACCTGGACGGCCCGGTGCTGTTTGGCTACGCGGGCGGCGCGCTGGGCACGACCGGCGCCGGCCAGAACATCGCGCTCCATTGGAGCCAGTCCGGCCGTGTGGGCGCGGGCCGCGTGCCCGTCGCCAACCGCCTGGAAGTCGAGGGCAACGCCTCCAAGACCACCGCCGGCGATTGGCTGGCCAACTCCGACGCGCGCATCAAGACGGAGGTGGCCACCGTCACGAACGCGGTTGACACGCTCGCCAAGGTGCGCTTGGTGAGCTTCCGCTACACTGACGATTACCGGGCGGCCCATCCGAGCGTTAAAGACCGCGCCTACGTCAACGTCATTGCGCAGGAGTTCCGGCAGGTTTTCCCCGACGCCGTCCAAGGCAGCGGCGAGCGGCTGGCAGACGGCAGCGAGATTCTGCAAGTGGACACGTATCCGTTGACGATCTACTCGGCGGCAGCGGTGCAGGAACTCAATCAAAAGGTGGAACACCTGAGCGGCGAATTGAAACGTCGCGAAGTGGAGAACGCGGATTTGCAGCACCGGCTGGACAAACTCGAATCCCTGCTCCTGCAACGAAGTGGAGAGGACCGATGAAAAACCCGAAACCCGAAATCTGGACCAAACTCGAAATCCAAAACTCAAAACTCGAACCATGAACCTGCCCATTCGTCATTCGTCATTCGTCATTGCGTGCGTCTTGCTCTCAACTCTCAACCCTCAACTCTCAACCAGCTTCGCCGCCCCGCTCGGCACAGCCTTCACCTACCAGGGCCGCTTGAATGACGGCGGCGCTCCAGCCAACGGGCTTTACGATTTTAACTTCGCGCTCTTCAACGCCGCCAGTGGCGGCACGCAAGCCGGCCCGACGCTGGTCACCAACGGCGTCGCGGTCAGCAGCGGCCTGTTCACCGTCACGCTCGATTTTGGAGCCGGCATTTTCGGCGGCGACGCCCGCTGGCTCGTCGTCATCGTGGGCACCAACGGGGCCCCGGTTTTGAACATGCTGCACCCGCGCCAGCCGCTCACGCCCGCGCCGCACGCCCTTTTCGCGTCCCAAGCGGGCGTGGCCACCAGCGCAAGCGTGGCCACCAGCGCAAGCGTGGCTACCAGCGCGGGCACGGCCCTCACCACCACCAGCGTGGCCAACAACGCCGTCACAGCGCCCGGCATCGCGTCCGGCCAGGTCGTCAAGTCGCTTAACGGCCTGCGCGACGCCGTGGCCCTGGCCCCCGGCGCCAACGTCACGCTCACGCCCAGCGGGCAGACGCTCACGCTGGCGTCGCCGACCGACTGGCATGTCGGCGGCAACACCGGCACGACCGCTGGTGCCGACTTCATCGGAACCGCGGACAACCAGCCGCTGGAATTCAAGGTGAACGGCGGACGCGCGCTCCGTTTGGAGCCGACCGCGACTGGCAAGCCCAACGTCATCGGTGGGCATCCCGACAATGCCGCCGTGGGCCAAGGGGTGACCATCGTCGGTGGCTTCAGTAACCTCGTGCAAGGCGATCTTGCAATCATCGGCGGAGGTGGCAATAACGTCATCCAAACCAACAGCCACTACGCCATCCTTGTCGGCGGCGAGTACAACCAAATCCAAGGCTCCGCCACCAACGACCGTGGCGCCAAGTTTGCCTTTCTGGGCGGCGGCAGCGGCAACGTGATTGAAACCTACGCCTATTGGCCTGTCCTTGGAGGCGGCTACCTGAACCGCATTCAATACGATGCAGACAACTCAGTCATTGTCGGAGGCAAACAGAACTTGATCGGCACCAACGCCGACTACGCGGCCGTCGGGGGCGGGAATCTCAACCTCATCTCGAACGCAGCGCAGTACGCCACTATCCCGGGCGGGGCCAACAACGTGGCTGGACAAAGTTACGCCTTTGCCGCCGGCCGGCGCGCCAAGGCCAACCACCAAGGCAGCTTCGTGTGGGCCGACTCCACTGCGGCCGACTTCGCCTCCACCGCGGCCAACCAGTTCCTCATTCGCGCCGGCGGCGGCGTGGGCATCGGCAAGATCAATCCGGCCTCGGCCCTCGACGTCAACGGCACCGTGACGGCGAACAACTTCGTCGGGTCGGGCGCAGGCTTGACCGGTGTCACGCTCAGTCCAGCAAACCTGACCAGTGGCAGTGTGACCAACGCGGTCAGTTTTCTTTCTACCGCCGGCGTGGGCATCGGCACGGCCACGCCGCAGGACTCACTGTTGGATGTCGAAGGCGACCTGCGCCTCAACAACTACGAGCTTTTCCTCCGCAGCGGCACCGACCGCAATCACGGCTTGGGCTGGTACGGCATGCTGCCGGGCACCAACAAGTATTTCGCCGGCGCCAATGTGGACGGCCCGGTGCTCTACGGTTGGAGCGGCGGCGCGCTCGCCACCGTCGGCGGAGGTCAGCGCCTCGCCCTGCAGTGGGACAGTTCCGGCAAGGCATGGCTTGATGCCAGCAACGTGAACAACGGCACCCTCGTTCCTGGGCTGGCCTTCGGGTTCAACAGCGGCGAAGGCATCTCCTCCAAACGAACCGCAGGCGGAAACCAATACGGCCTCGACTTCTACACGTTCTACCAGAACCGCATGACCATCACGCAAAGCGGCAGCGTCGGCATCGGCACCACCACGCCTTCCAACAGGCTCGACGTGATCGGCACGGTGCAGGCCGATGCCTTTGCCACGCATGGCACGAACGCTTTCCAGGTGTTGCTGGACGGCGCGCGAGCGTTGCGCATCGAGTCGGCCAACAACTTCATCGCCGGCAGTTCCGGCAACACGGTGGAGCCGGGCGCACGCAATTCCATCATCGCGGCGGGTGGCAATCAACGCATCCAGGCTGGCGCACAGTACGGCACGATCGTTGGCGGCTGGGGCAACAGCGTCGGTACCAACACCACCTACGGCACCATCGGCGGCGGCGACGCCAACACCATCTCCAACGCCTCCTTTGCCACCATCCCCGGCGGCTCGCGGGCCAAAGCCACGCATCACGGCCAATTCGCCTATGCCAGCGGCTCCTTCTCCGCCGCCGGCGACGCCCAGACCTCCATTTACGTGCTGCGCAATCAGAGCCTGGGCGCCGCGGGCTACTACACGCTGTTCCTGGACGGCAGTTCGGAAACCAAACCGTTGACCGTGCCCAACGGTTCGCGCTGGGCTTTCGACATCCTGCTCATCGGCAGCCAGCCGAGTGGCACCACCGCGGCCTGGCAAATCCGTGGCGTGATCAAGAACAATATCGGCACCACCAGCTTCGTCGGCACTCCGACCACCACGGCGCTGGGCGTCGATGCCGCGGCTTCGACCTGGAACGTGCTTGCCCAGGCCAACAACACCACCGACTCGCTCGACCTCCAGGTCCGCGGCTCCAGCACCACGGAGTGGACCTCCTGGGTGGCCACAGTCCGCACGGTGGAAGTGACTCCTCAGTAGAGCTTCGCGCAAAGCTGTAGCCGACGACGTGAGGAGAGTCGGAGCCACCGCCGACGGTGGCTGCATCGGGCTAAGGAACGGAGCGCGGCTGTGGTCGAAGACCCAGCCGCAGCACGCTCCAGAGGACGAAACTCGGACAGGCTCCCACGCCCCGCGCCTGGGTTGGTGCGGCGACTGGTCCGGCGGACACAGCCGTGCTCCGTTGTTCCTGGGCAGGCTCAAATCTGCCGACTCTCAACTCTCAACCATTCACTCTCAACCCTCAGACAGAGCCTCCTCACGTCGGCTGCTACGAGAACCTGCAAGCGCCTCAATAATCGCCGCCTTTCCCCATTGCCGTGGCGCAAACGCCCGGTTGGTTCGCGACCAGCCGGGCGACTTCATTTCACGGGTTCCCGCCAGACGCGGCAGACCGGCTCCTCGGTGCGTTTGAGCGCGGCGTTCGTCAATCCCGGGTCAAACGAGTAGAGCACGCCCGCGCCGTTGGTCCGGCGGTATTCCCAAAGCGGCGCCAGCCATGTCGTGGCCGTCTCCGGCGGCAGCAGATTGACGCGCCGGCCCTCCACGGCGCCGTGTTCTTCCCCTTCGACCATTCGATACGTGCCCGTGAACCGGTTGCTTTGCAGTCCGGCGATCACCGCGTAAAGCCGGTTCTCCGCTGTGACCTCCAACTGGAGATTCGTTCCCCGCAGGCTGCCCTGGCGGATTTGAGCCATGCTCCAGAAAGTCGTTTGGTCAAACAAGCCCGTGACGGTGTTCCCGGCTTGCTTGAGGTCCAGGGTGATGTAAAGCGGCAACCGAGTTGTCCAGTTTTTGCGGTAAGAACCCGAGCGGGGCGTGGGCATGGAAAGAGCGCGGGCTTTGCTCGAACCATCGAACAGAGCCAGCGCTAAACCGTCACCTCCGCCAGAGCCGGGCGCGAACGGGCAGTCAGCGCCGCGGATTCCATCGGCTGCGGGGCAGGTGCAATGTTCCTGTGGAGCGGTTGCACTTCGGCTGCGGGAGGTTCGCAAACGGGTTGCCGACGCGATGCGCCAGCGCGCTTGGGGATGACGGCAAAAGCCCCGTCCATTGCGCTGTCATTCGACAGGCGCACCTCCAGAGCGGTCTGAAAATCTTTCGCGTCAGGTTCATCCCGACCGGCGCGGCGGGCAACATCTTGCGCATCTCTCACCAGGTCGAACAAGCCCGACACGTCGCGCAAGTGTTGGGCGTATTTCACGGCCTGCCGTTGGCCGCGCTCCCCGATCCTGGGCAGGTAGCGCGCGGCCAGCGCCGCCAAGTCTTCCTCGGCAGTGGCCGCCGGCAACGTCACCCATCGGCCCGCAAAGCGCCGCCGGAATTGATCTGCGTTGTATCCAGTCTTGCGCTCGATTTCAGCCAGGCGCGCAGCAAACTGGGGCGTCCCCACCAGCGCAACGGCAACGCCCTTATCCACCAAGGCCGAATCAATCCAATCGACCAGCGGCGGCCGGCCTGCACCATCCGTGTTAAGCAAGTAGTGGCTTTCATCGATGATGACCACCAAGCCCGAATGCCGCGCAAGATGTTGGGTTCGATAACGGATTTCGGTCGCGGCTTTTCCGTCGCCGCAGGGATGCCCTTGGGCCTCTGCAAAAGCGTGAAAGAACTCATGTTGCGAACCGTAGCTCGGGGCGGTGAAGAAACGCGCCTCGCCTCTGTGCGCGTGACACCAGGCACGCAGAGCCGCGGTCTTGCCCCGTCCCGCCTCGCCCCATAGACAGACAGGGCGGCGCGTCTCAAGGCACCAATCCAACGTCTGCCAAACTTCTCGCCCGATGTTGGTTTGGTAGAAGTCCGCGGCAACCCTCGCGCTCTCCTGACGTTCATATTCTGCCATCGCTTCACGCGTAGAGTTGGCCAGAGAACGGTCGTAGCAGACGATCCATTCCCTCAACTCCCGTTCGACATGCGCTGCTTTAACCGGAACTCTGACAAACCCTCGACGTAGAAAAGCTTCATCGTCTCTGAGGATCTCTTCCTCAAAGCGCGTCTCACCTTTCCGATTGAGGATTTCTGCGATCTCTTGCGCGGCATCGTGCAAACCGTCTGCCGTCTGACTCAGCGCGTGGACAAACCACGCCAGGCGCTTTTCCTCCGCCGCCAGCGCCGGCAGCCGCCGGCAAACGTCCCGCGCGTTCAGCGGCCCGCGCTCGTGAGTTTGGTTCTCTGGCTCATTCATGTTCATGGACATTCTCCGGGTGAAGGGGCGAACCATTCTTCTTGCACAAGCGGAACTTGAGCATGCGTGCAAAGAGGAAAGTGCGATTCTCCTGGCGTTTCAAATCGTAAGCTTTGACGAGAATCTGCCCGTCCGCGCCTTGTTGAGCGGCGAAGGGACGCGTCGCGCGCCACTCCCCTTTTTCGCCGGGCTTCGCATACAAGAAAACCAATGTGACCTTCTCGCGGATGGCTTGGTGCAATAATTCCCAGTTGCCGTTGCTCTTCAGTTGGTATTCCTTTGAAGGCGGACTTTGGGCTGTTTCCTCCGCGCGCTCTTCGGGTTCAGGTTCCACGCTGAAAATATCGTTCAAGGCGTTCGCCATGCGGTCAGTTGCCGGGGGCGTAAGTCCGAGATCCCTGGCCAGGCGTTGCGCTTTCACTGCGGTCTGTTTGCGGGCTTCAGTCTTGGCGGAGATCGCTTTCCGTTGCGCGGCTATCTCCTGCCCCTCAGCCGCCGTGGCGGGAGAAACCACGTTGGCCCGCGCGGGCGGCATAAAGTCATGCTTCAACTCCGCCAGCCGCCCGCTATGGTTTCGGTTCCAATCCGCCACACTGGCGGACGCCGCTGCCAACTGTTCCGGCGTGGCATGGAATCGGGAAATCCGGGGTTCACGCGGGACTATGATTACCTGCTTCTTGTCCGTTACAACGACAAGAAAATCCGGCAAATGTGGGTCGAAGTAGGCAATGACTTCATGTTCATGCAACGGCGCCAAACCGGTGCGAAAGGTGAAACGCTCGCCGCTTAAGGTGAAGGAAATCCCGTTGCGCCCAACGCGAACTTTCATCGCCGGCATAAGCAGATGCCGACACTCAGGCGGCAGCTTTGTAAGGCCAATTACCCCGCCAGCGGCGTCTCGCGGCTGGTGGAGTCTCCACGCTTCATCTGGTGCCATCGTCACTTCCTTTCTACCTCCCATCACTTCCGACTCTTGCTCCGTGGCGTTGTAACGGTCCACTTTGGAATTGAGGGCGCGGAAAAATTCTTCAAAGGAAAGGAAACCCGCATCGGCTGGGTGTTTGCGCCGTGCTTCCACCTCGCGCTTGGCCGCCTGAACGGATTCAATCTTGATGACTTGCTCGTTTGGCCCCACCCATCCGGGCTGGTCGCGCATCGAGGCCTGAAAAAGATTCCCGATATTCTCGGCGATCTTCGCCCTCGCGTTGCCGGGATTGGCGAATGTCAACTTGATTCCCAGCCGCTCGAAAAGGTTTAGATTCACATCTCCCCACGGAAGGGGTCCCCCCACAAGCTTGGAAGACTTCCATTTGCCGCGCTCCAAAACTATCTCCTCGCGTGGATGGCCGATCTCGGTGAAGGCCCGGTTGAACAAGGTGTAAATGTGTCGCCCGGTGTAATCTCTTTCGGGAATGAGGATGAAATCCAGAATCTTCTTGGACCGGCAGTCCACCAGCGGCAGCCATTGGCCGCGCGTGAGGTCAAACCAGCCTTTATTGTTCGGGACGTAGAAATAGACTTCCAGGGTGAAATCGTCCGACGTGAACACGTCCCCGGCGGCTTCGTCGTGAAACGTATCAATGTAAGCGCCGTTGAGCTTGGCCTGGCGCGGCCCGCGCCGCCAGGGCGTAAGGGCTTTCAGGTCGGGGCCGATTTCGCGCATCACGCTTTTGGGCACGTAGGATTTCCGCGCTGGGTTCATCACGTGGCCGGCGCAAAGGCGGTTCGACAGCATGCCGTTTTCCCTGCACTCTCGCCATGCGGGCGCCCCCGCGCGCTCGCCGCCGTATTTGAACAGGCCGGTCGCAAGCAGCACTCGCCGATCTTCCGGGGCCAGCTCGACGCGCCGCTCGGCGTTCGCTTCCGGGCGCTTGTCCACCAGCGACGTCGCTGTGCGTCCGTTCGCCCGCCACTGCGCCAGCTTGCGGTTGAAGTCACGGCGGAGATTGTCCAAGCGGCCAGCGAGGAAAGGCCGTTCTTTCAACCAATGGAGCAACGCACGCTTGGCTTTCTTTTCCTTCCGCCCGGCGACCGTGGCCCCTTCCAATGCGGTGAACGCTTCGTGCCACAGCCAAGCCAATTCCGCCGGCGTCCGACAGGTCGAGTCGTTAAACGTGGCCAGGCACGCCCGCAAGCCGTCGAACATGGCCCGGCCAATGGGCAGGTCTTTGGCCCGTGGTCGGCGCGGCTTTTCAACCAAAGGCGGATCGCTGATGTAGTGAGCCAGGTTGCGCCAGTGTCCGCCCCGTTTTTCCGCCGTCTTCCAAGCCGCCTTTAGGTTTTCCAGAAATCCAGCCGGCACATCCTTCAAAGCCCACTTCGCGGCGGCGCGTTTGCTGCCATCCGGCGACGGGGCCGCGGGAGTATCGCACAACTGTTGACGCACTGCCTGTGGACTGACGTCCAGAACCCGTGCGAACTGGCGGGCGGTAAACGCCGGATTTTGGGTTTCGGTCATCGCTTGTGAGAATGGCCACCGCCGCGCGCCGCGACGGGGTAGAATCGCTTCAATGTGACTGGAGAGACTTGGAATCCCCCCGCCAGCCCCGACGCGCCCAGCGGCCTTCTGGCGCGCCGTGGAAATTTCGGCAAAAGACCGGCTTCACCTTCAGTCCGATACGCGGCGCCGTAGCGGCAGAGCGTGGCAGCGCTGACGCCCAGCAAGCGGGCGCATTGATTTTGAGAAAAAGCCCTGCAAGCCATCAGGCGGGAAACCACGGTCACAACGGCCAGGCGGCGTTGAAAGCGGCTGTGGTAGTGGAAGGCCCAAAGCAGGTCCGAAAATAGAAGCCTTAGATCGGGCGGGAGGCTTCGGAGTCGCTTGGTGTCGGTGGCTTTTTTCATCGGCGGCGCCTTCTCAGAAATTATCCGAAGGGCGGCGGAGGAGGTTTGGCCTCCCCCGCCGCTTGCTCTCCGCCGAGGGTATCGTGCCACCGAAACCCGGGAGAATTTTCGACGAATGCAGACCGAACGCTGGGCGGCAGTTGACGGCCCACATTCGTCGCAATGCCGATCACCGGCGCACCGGTGAAGAACGCCGAACTCTCCGCCCAAACAGTGAGCGCGCCCGTTACCAGCGAGCAGAGTCGGCCGACATTAAAAAAAACGATCATGCGTTTACATGTTGCGCGCCGCCGCCGGGTTGGAGGCGGTCGTGAATGCGTCCCGGGATACGAGAAAACCGTTTTCCTTGCGCGCGATCACTTCTGCGCGCGAGAGGAGCCACCTTCGCTTGTGACCGGCGGGTTGATTGGCGCTGCGGAAAACGCCCTCCTCGATCAGCGCGATCACGCGCCGCGTGGAGAGGCCCAGAATTTTCGCCGCCACGCGCACCGGAATTTCATCGGGCGTCACGAGCGGCTTGCCAGGCTTGACGAGGTAGCTGCCGTCCGCCTGCGGGACGCAGATAGACCCAAACAAGATTCCTGCGGTGGGAGCGGCGGCGGGCATAGATCATCCAACCTCGATGCCAAGCCGCTTCAAGAGCGGGCCGTGCTCTTTCCGCATCGCGGCCAGGTCTTGCTCGACAAGGCCGACGGTTGCCGCGCGATGGCCAGCAATCAGCGCGTCCCTGTTGCGGCGCGCAGCATCAATCTGAGCGAGCCGAGCCAGGGGGCCAACCTGCCATTGCGCAAAAGACATACATTGCTTGCGGTATCCGCCTTCGCGCGCGGCGGACTGCTCCGCTGTGCCGGCGATAAAACGATCAAGATCCGCGAGGAACGCGGCGTGCTTTTCTTGGGCGCCGGCGAGGCGATCTTTGGCCTCAACAAACCGCGCCACGATTTCGCGGTGAGAATCGGCCTCGGCTTGGGATTTCTGGAGGGCGGCCTCCGCTGACTCGACAAGCTTGCGAAGCGGGGCTGTGAGGCGGTCGATTACTGACTGGCGTTCCTGCGCTGGAGTGACGGTTTGCATAAAAGAAGGACTAGCCGAGGTTGGACCGGAGAGTGCGATTCCACAGCGTTTCCGTAAAGCCGCCCGCTGCCGAACACGCTGAGAACGCTTGCGCCGTGGCCGCGCGCCCGCTCGCAAGACCGTTGAACTGGGCGGCGACTTCCGGCAGCACGTCGAAGGTCAACGTCACAGGGGCGACGCCCTTCTTCAGCGGCTCGATGAGCAAGCTGATGGTTTCAGTTTTCATGCGAAGGGTTCTGATCGGCGCGGTAACGCGCCAGCAGAGGAGCGCTCTGCCGGTGGCCGTGAAGCACAAAACTCAGATGTCCGCGCGACACACCGAGTCGCTTCGCCGCTGCGCACAGTCCCGCTATTTTCGGCGCGCGTGGCTGCTTCTGCTGACCTGACTTCTCTGTCATGCTGGTTGTGACCGTAACCGGTCTGTTCCCTTGCTGAACAGCGAGGATGGCCGGGACGGCGGGGATGGCGGGGAAATGTTCACTGGCCGACCGGGGGCGGCAAGGCGGCGAGGAAGTTGAGTGAAAGCAGCGCGCTTCATTCGTGTATCAATACACGAAATTCTGCCGCGAGCAAGAAAAACTTGCTCGAATTTTTCTCACATTTTGATACCGTGCTCTCACCTTGATTTTGCGCGATAAGTGAGCGTCCCGGTAACAACTCCGCCCTCCGCGTGTGAAGAAGTGCGGCGGCTGGCCGAGGCCCGCCGGATCGCCGGCTTGACTCAAGATCAGCTCGCGGCCAAGACCGGCAACACCCGAAATCAGTTGGCGAACATCGAATCAGGCCGCACTGTGCTGCGCTTCTTGGACGGCCTTCGTCTCTGTCGAGTCCTCAATGCCAGCGTCTCCTGGCTTCACACGGGGCAGGGGGCGCGCCATCCATTCGCCGACGTTCAGCCCGGCCATCTCGCCTTGATTCTTGCCGAGGAAACGCCTGATGCCCCGTTCGCTGTCATCATGAGGAAGTGGGGCGACACCCTGTTTCTGCACACGGCGGAAAGGCGGATGGGCGAAAAAGAGGGCTTGACACAATACCCTCAAGAGGGTAAAAACGTCGCCGTGCAACCAATCCTGCCCAGATTGCTTGAACGCCTCCGCCAGGCGACGGCAGCGCGTGGTTCCAAGACCAAACTCGCCGCTTGGCTCGGTGTGTCACCGCAAAAGGTCACGGATTGGTTGTCTGGACGTGTCGAACCGTCCGGCGAAACCACGCTCCGGTTGCTACACTGGGTCGAACAGCAGGAGCGCCAGCAACAACAAAGCCCCGGCAGCGCTGCCGCGCGGCCAGGGCCAAAGACCCAGAGCAAGAGGATCGAAAAATGAAATCCCAAACTCAGAGCCGCCGAAATGGTGGCACAGTCAAGACCGGGAGGCAAGCCGCGAGTCGTCTTTGCCCTCCGCCGTCGGCCGGAGTGAGCGTCATACTTACAGAAGATGAAGACTGGCCCGACCCCGAGAATAGAGACGTGTGGGCGTGGCGCTCCGACAACTGGACCGCTGGCGATTACGAGTTCTTCGTCAGCAATGACGACCGCTTCTTCTTTCGGGAGATCAACAGCAATGGGATGATTCGCATCGCCTCCCGCGAGGAAGCCAAAAAGTGGTTCCTGGAAAACATGGTCCCGGCAGCGTTCAGGGCTGATTTTGCGAAGGGGAACTGAACCAGATTCCTTTTTTCACAAACGCCGGCTGGCCGAAAGGCTGTCCGGCGTTTTCGTTTCTGGAAACGCGCCCGCGGCGCCATCGCGACGGTTGCGCGGCGCATCCGCCAGGCCTCCGCAGTCCCGTTCCAACGCCCCCGCCGTTCCCCGGCTCCGCCTCCGCGAAGCTTGAAAACGCCTTCCTCCTTCCACCCCCCAGAGCAGCAACCGACTTGTCCAGTTTTGAAATCGTCTCGTTTCCAATGTCGCCGCGTTCTCAAGCACTTCCGATTGTTTTCAGGAGGAAGGCTTCCCCCTGAAACTGGACAAGTCGCCTCCGAAAAACGGGACAAGTGGAAGCAGGAAGTTTGCTGACTGAAACCCGTCGTAAGTCCCTGTATCTCTCGGTCTTTCTCGCTGTTTCCAGGTAATTCAGCTTCTGGACAAATGGGATGCTGCTGATCACTGCTACGGAGTTTTGAAATCGCCTCCCCAGTGTCCCCAGAACTGGGGACTGGTGGGGATCACGGCTTCGGCTATCGTCTCCCCGTCGATGGCGATGCAAATCGCGGTTCTGTGTGCAAGGCGTAAGTCCGCGGCGCCGCATCGAAGCGATACCGAAAACAGATTTTGAAATTGTTCTCATGTTGTGGAAGGGCCGGACGAAAGTCCGGCCCTTCTGCTTTTCTGAGGAAGGATGGGGAACCCACGCGGCCCGCGTGGGGGGTTCGTTGGTCCGCCGAAATCTCCCCGCAGGTCTTGCCCCGCCTCGCGGGCAATAGGGAGTTTGGATTCCGATCTTCGTCTGTGCCACCGAAGCTGGTCCAAGTTCCCGCCGAACTCACTTCTTCGGCAGACCGTTCTCGTCGAGCTTGTCGCAAGCCCAGAGGATGCCACGGGTCACAAGATCGAGGAACACCGGTTCGTTCATGGTCTTGTTGTTGTGGGCCAGCGTGGTCCCAAAAACCCGGCCCTTGCCGTAGGTGTTCAACCAGATCAGCGTGTGCTCCTTGGCCGTGGGCGCCCAGTTGCCGGACTCGTCCTTCTTCTTGTCCGCCGCGGTGGCCAGAGGAATCGTCGTGGGCCAGGTTTTCTCGATGGCGTAGAGTTCTTCGTTGCCGGTCTTCCAGTCGGAGGGGAACCCTTTCATGACCGGATGAGTGGCGTTGACCACCTTGACATCCAGCGGGTGCTGCGGGCCGTGACGTTTGGAGGTGACGCCCAGGAATTCGCGGAAGGCGTCCGCCTGAAAATCCCGAAACGTGTGCATGGTGCAATGCACCACCACCGCCGCCACCCCGGCGCGATGCGGGGCCAGCACCTTCTCGATGAATTGCGGGTCCACGTCGCTGGCGAAGCACTCGTTGTGGACCACGATGTCGTAGCCCTTGGCCCAGTCCGGATTCTGGTAAAGGCTCTTCTCGATGTCCTTCCGTTTGACGCCGTTGCCGCCCTCGTTGACCACCGTCCACTCGATCGGGGTGCGGGCGCGGACGCCTTGCGGGAAGATGTCCTGCTGGCTGGTGTAATCGTGGCAGCAGCCGCCGGTGACGTAGAGGCCGCGCAACGGTTTGGAGGAGTCAGCGGCCAAGGCGGTGGCGGTGACGCCGGCCAGGAGAGCGAGGCAGAATTGGATTCGAATGCGCATGGTTCGTTTCATGTTGGTGTTTGAAGCGTGGCAGGAACCGGGTATTCAAAGCAACGTGCGGCCTGCCATCGGGAATTATCCAGTCAGGGATTCTCCTTGCCCGCCCTTGCCCGGCGACGACAATCCACCCGAAACTGAACCGAGACTCAATCATGTTTTCACACGTTGTCATTTTCTGGGCCGACCCGCAGAAACCGAAGGCCGCCGACGCACTGGTGGCGGGCGCGGAGAAATACCTCAAGCCGATTCCAGGCGTGCTCAGCTTCCACGTTGGCCGAATGGCGGGCAGTCATCGTCCGGTGGTGGACCAGTCCTACCATGTCGCGCTGAACATCCAGTTTCCCGACAAGAAGTCCCAGGACGATTACCAGACGCATCCGCTCCACCTCGAGTTCGTCGAGAAGGTTTTCAAGCCGAACTGCGTCAAGGTGGTTGTGTACGACTTCGAGTGAGCATCTGAAAGCCCGTAGCCGCCGACGTGAGGAGGCTCCATTCAAAGGTCGGAAGGAATTTGAGCCTCCTCACGTCGGCGGCTACGGGATGGCTCGGATTTCAAAACCCGCTTTCACCGTCCCGCCGTCAGACGCTTCAGGACTTCGGCGGCGGCGAGTCCCTGAAGGAGCACGGTCTTGTGCCGGGAGGTGTGACCGCGGACAATCTGGACCGCGCCCCGCGGACAGCCGAGTGTCTCCGCCAATAAACGCACCAGCGCCTCATTGGCAGCGGCATCCACCGGCGGGGCGGTGACTTTGATCTTCAGTTCGTCGCCCAGCGCTTCGCCGATCTCGTTCTTGGAAGCGCGAGGCTGGAGTTTCACGGCGAGGCACACGCCTTCTTTCTGGACGCGAACGAAACGGGGTTCACTCATGAGGGACAAATGAGGGGCCAACCTCCGATCCGCATTCTGCAATCTGCAGAGGCGATTTCAAAACTCCGTAGCAGCCGACGTGAGGAGGCTCAAACTTCAAGGGAAACAGAGCCTCCTCACGTCGGCTGCTACGGTTTTGAAAGAGGCTCTGCATTCCGCAATTCATTGCACCCTTCCCCAGACTCTCACGGGGGCGCCGATGATGACGGGCGGCGGATTGAGCGCCCGCAGGATAGCGGCATCGGCCGCCCGCATGGCGGCATCGGCGCGCACGGCTTCGTTCTGGAGGCGCTGCCGTTCCAGTTCCAACTCGTCCTGCCGCTTCTGCTGTTCGGCAAGTTGTTTCCGCTCCTCGGCCCGTGCGGCTTCCGCGACGGCGCGCTGGACTTCGCGCTTCTGCTGCTCCTCCGCGGCAAGCTGAAGTCCCACTGCCTCCACCTGACGCCAAAGGCTGTCCTGCTGCATCTGCCGCAGCTTCTGTTCGTCCGGGTCGATGCCCAGGTGCGCGAGCGCGAACGGATGGATTTCGTCCACATCGAAAGCCATCCGCCGCGCCGAGGCCGTCTCCTTGAACGCCACCCGGCGGCCATACGTGGCACTGAATTCGAGGTCCCGGCCCAGCACCTGGCTGGCCGGACCAAAGAGCGTCGCGAAGACGACCCGGCGCTCTTCGCGACCCTGCGCGTTAGTGGTGACCGTCACCGTGGGCGCGCACTCGTTCAGGAGGCGCTGTGTGATGGCGTCCTTGGGCGCCGACGCCAGCACCGCGGCGGGCGCGTTGCGCTGGAATTCAAGGTCGTGGAGGCGCTGCCGCACGGCGCTGAGTTCCGCGGTGGAGTTGGTAAGCACCATCGTCAACTGGTTGACCTTCGCTTGGAAAGCAGCCGTCCGGTGCCGGCTTTCTTGAAGGTCTGCCGCGAGAACCTCGATGGCCTTTCGGGTTGCAGCCAACTCGACTCTCAACGCTTCTTGTCGCGCTCTCTGCATGTAGCCCGCCCAACTCAGCCAGCCTGCCAAGCCGGCCAGCACCAGCGAAATGCCGATCAGAACTTTGTTCATAGTCGAAACCTTTCCGCTCAGTTTTCTGCCGTTCCGACGCCGCTCGTTTTTTGTTCGCTGCCATTGACGTATCACACCCGCGCCAAGTCAAGCCGCGATCTGGGACGGCAGGCTTCCGTCAAGGCTGCATCAAGCTCCCGCCCGACGCCCTAGGCAGCGCAGGTTTTCAACCTGCCGTAGCGCCGACTTGCAGTCGGCCAGGCCGTGAAATTCCCAGCCGGCTGGTCTCTTCCAACGCTCGCCGGTTGGAAAACCGGCGATACGGGAGCCTCGTGCAAAACTGTAGTAGCCGACGTGAGGAGGCTCTGACTTTCTTCTGCTTTCTGACCTTTCCCCTCTGAATGGAGCCTCCTCACGTCGGCTGCTACGGGGTTCTGCAATTGGCTCACGGCAGGCTGGAAGGCCTGCGCTCCGAGTGCTCCCGAACCGAGCTTGATACAGCCTTGGGCTTCCGTCCTTCCCACCCACACAGGGGCCGCATGCAAACGTGTCGCCGCCGACATCGGGAGGCGATTTGCAGTTTCTCCAACCTGTGTTACCTACCTCCGGCGGCCCGATCCCGGCACCATCACCCACAAAGCAATCACGGCGGCGGTGTCGTGCGGCCCCGAATCCAAATCGAACATGGCAAAGAACCTGGAACTCACCCTCAAGGAAGGCGATCCGGCCCCGGACTTCAGCGCCTCCACCCACGGCGGTGGCCGGGCCTCGCTGGCGGACTTCAAGGGCCGGCACGTCGTGCTCTACTTCTATCCCAAAGACGACACCCCCGGCTGCACCAAGGAAGCGTGCGCGTTTCGCGATCACTTTGCCGCCTTCCAGCAGAAGGGCGCCACGGTGCTGGGCGTGAGCATTGACTCCGCGAAGAAGCACGGCAAGTTCGCGGAGAAATTCAAACTCCCATTCCCCCTCCTGGCCGACGAGGAAAAGAAAATCGTGCAAGCCTACGGCGTGTGGGGCGAGAAGACCTTCATGGGCCGGAAATACCTGGGCACGCATCGGGTCACGTTCCTGATCGGGCCGGACGGGCGCATCAAGAGGATCTGGCCCGAGGTGAAACCGGAGGAGCACGCGGAAGAAGTGCTCGCGGCCTTGTCATGAGCGCGACGTTGCCAGCCCCGCCCCGGACGCGAACCGCCGGTGCGCCACGGCGCACACGCCTCGCTGCCGTCAGCGAAGTGAGAGAGGGCCAGACCCGCAAGTTCCGCTTCCAGCGCGACGGACGGCAGCACGACGGCTTCCTGGTGCGCTACCACGGACGCATCGTGGCTTACGAAAACCGTTGTCGCCACCTGCCGCTGTCGCTGGATCTCGACGACAACCGCTTCTTCAGCGCCGACGGCGATCATCTGGTCTGCCAGGCGCACGGCGCGCTCTACGACCCGGCGACCGGCTACTGCGTGCGCGGCCCGTGCGGCGGCGAGACGCTGACGGCGTTGGCCGTGGAAGTGATAGACGGCGTCGTGTGGCTGGTGTTGTGAAGGGAGTCCTACGGCAGCAGCCGCTCCCGGTAGAAGCGTTTACCTGTCGTGCTGGTTTCGGGATCGTTCACCACGTGGGTGAAGGTGACCCAATCCACGAGATCGGAGGAGGCTTCACCGTCCAACACTCCTACGCTGGACAGATCAAGTGCCAGGCTTGATGACCAGCCTTCCGGTGTAGTCGAGGCGGCTCAGGAACGGGCGGACCTTGAGGCCGGCGAAGTATTCTTCCACCGCTTGCTTGGCTCCCTGCCAGTGACCGTAGTCGTCAATGATGAGCACCCCGTTCGGGGCCAGGAGCGGATAGAGATGCGTCAACTCGTGTTTCGTGGACTCGTACCAGTCTGTGTCCAGGCGGAGCAGCGCGATCTTCCCGGGCAAGTGCGTGGGCAAGGTGTCCTCGACTTTGCCTTTGACGAAATGCAGCCGCTTCTCCGGGTAGCCAGTGGCGAGGATGTTGCGGCGCACTGCTTCGACACCCATGAAGCACCAGTAGTTGATGGCCCCATCCTGGCGCTCGCTTTCGATCAAGACCGCCTTCGCTGGCGTGCCGTCGAACATGACATCCTTTTCCGTGGGGGCGGACATCCCCTCGAACGTGTCGTACATGTAAATCTCGCGGGAGGTGTCGCCCAGACTCTGAAGCGCGTAGAGCGCCGCCATCGTGCTGCCGCCCATCCACACCCCGCACTCCACGATGGCCCCTTCGATTCGGTTGGCGGCAATGTACTTCACCGCGTCGATCATGCCCACCAGCCGTCCCTGGCTGGTCGCGGTGTGAGGCTTGACCTTTCGCATGATCTCCAATTCCTCCGGCGAGAAGTTGGTTGCGAAACGGATGACGTCAAAACCCAGCGAGTTCAGCAGCTTTTGAACGGAGGCTTTCAGCATACTTTCTTGGGGCGGAGTCTAGGCGGCCCCTCTCGGAAGCTGGAAGCTTTTTCCGTTTTGCGAAACCGGCCCGCTCGAAGGCAAGCGATTGATGCAGGCGCTCAGCTACAGTGTCCTGACGCGGTAGAAGCGGTGAGGAACTGCGGCGGCCTCTGAATCGGTGATGTGGATCGGCCCCACGGTGTTGAACACGTTCGTCAGCGCATCCCATTGCTTCAGGTCGGTGGAAACTTCGACAACATAGCCGCGACCAATTTCTCCCATGACGGTGAACTGGAAGCTTCCCATCGAGGTTCCCTGCGCTTTGGCAGCCGAAACGGACTGAACCAGCTTGGGTTCGAGCAACACGGCTGGGCTTTGTTCCATGACGTTCGTGCTGACGACCACCAACGGCGTGCCGCCGGGTTGAAGCGAGAAGCTGCTCAAACCCAGCAGCCAAGCCGGAGGCACCGGCGGAATGCCGCCGCCCGTGCGCACCGTGAAGGTGTCCGAGACGCCGGCTTTGCCATTCGCGGCGCGAGCCTGCTCAAACGTCGGCCCTGCCACGCTCTCCCAAGCCCGCACCTGGACCGTGGCCATCCCGCCCGGCGGGACCGCGGCGATAAAGCGGATCCCCCCGGTAAACAAGCCCGCACCCGATCCCGTGCGGAAGGGCACGGCGGCACCCACGGGCGCGAGGGTCTCGGCATTCGTTCCGGCATACAATTGGGCCAAGTAAGCGGCTCCTTCGAGTTTCGTCGTGCCGTCCACATCGTAAACCGGCGCGCGAACAGGGCCGAAGATGTTGGCGAAGTTCACGGCGCCGCCCTGGTACTCGTTGACGTTGACGACGGCCCCTCTGCTGGCGACGAAGCCGTTGGTATTCGCCACCACGACGAGATAGGTGCCCGCCTGGCTGGGCTGCACGTTGGTCAGGAGGAGAGAAGCGTTGGTGGCGGCAGCCAGCGCCTCGCCGTTCCAGAACCACTGGTAGGCAAGAACGCCGGGGCCAGCGGCAGTCACCGCAAGAACGACATTAGAACCGGCTGCAGTCGTGACGTCAGCCGGTTGAACAACAATGACCGGAGGCTGAGGGAGCGGCGGTCGGACAGTCAGAGCGGCAGAACTGCTCGTGACCGCGCCCAGCGCGTTGGTGACGCTGACGGAGTAATCACCCGCTTGCGAGGGCTGGACGTTTGTGAGGGTCAAGGCTGGGTTGGTCGCGTCAGGAATTGAAGTGCCGTTGAACAGCCATTGATAGCTGAACGGACCCGTTCCGCCCACGATAACGGTGAACTGGGCGGTGCTTCCCTCAAACGCCGTCACGCTTTGCGGCGGGGTGAGGATGGTCGGCGGTCGGGGCACGTTGCACTTTCCGCCCACAGCGGCCACGTAAATGCCCTGAATGTCCTCAGCCGTCAGGCTCCGGTTGTAGAGGCTGAGTTCGTCGATGATCCCTGCGAACCAAGTGCCTGAAATCGGCCCGGAAGGACGCATTCCTAAGTAGAGGTCGTACCGTGTCTGCGGGGTGAAGCTACCCAGATTGGTGAGAGCGACCTGGGCGCCATTCACGTACAAGGCCGCAAGCCCGCTGGCTTTGTCGTAGGTCAGAGCGACGTGTTGCATGGTGTGACTGGCCAGCACGCCTGGGTCGGTGGTGACTTGGTGGCTCACTCCCCAGCTATCAACCAAGTTGGCGTAGAGCGAACCGGGACCGCCTCCATAGGCGTTTGGAACCGAAAGCGAGACGTGCGCGCCGATGGCCCCGCTCCCGTTGTTCCACTCGACGAGGTCCGAGAGCTTGTCGGCGTCAGCAGGATTGATCCATGCTTCGATACTCAAGCCGGAGCCGGACCCAACATCGAGAGCCGGAGACGCGGCTGCCATTCCGTAGCCCGTCGCCCCATCCAAAAGCACGCCTTGCCTGACCTCGCCTGGAGCAAACGATGACGCGCCATGGAAAAGCATCGTCGAGCCGCCAATAATGTCGTCGCCGGCTCCATCCAAAGGCCACCAAGCCACAATGCCATCAGGCTCCGGCACACATGCCGGCGCCGTGCTCACAGTCAACACTGCCTTGTCACTGGTGACAGTGGCGACCGCGTTCGAGACGACAACCTGATATACGCCGGCTTGGGCCTTTTGAACATTCGTGAGGACGAGACTGGCGTTTGTCGCACCCAGAATTGCCGCGCTCTCAAAAAACCACTGAAAGCTAAGGGGCGCAGTGCCTCCGGCGATGACTTGGAACGAGGCGGTCTGGCCCTCGTAAGCCACCTTGCGTTGCGGTTGCGTGAGGATTTCCGGCGCGCGTGCCGCCTTGCATTTGCCGCCGACATTCGCGTTGAAGACCGCCAGCACCTCAGCGGGAGACAACGCCCTCCCATACAGGCTGAGTTCGTCGATCAAGCCGGTGAACCAGCTTCCCGAGAACGGCCCCGAAGGGCGCACGCCAACAAACAAGTCGTAGCTGGTCTGCGGAGTGAAGGAACCCAAGTTCGTCAAGGCCACCTGGACGCCATTCAAGTAGAGCGCGGCCCAGCCACCAGACTTCTCGTAGGTCGCGGCAACATGCTGAAAGACGCCGCTCGCCAATAGCCCCGGACGACTCGTCACCTGGTGGCTTACGCCCGCCGTGTCCACGAGGTTGGCGAACAGGCAGCCTGGGCCGCCGCCGTAGGAGTTCGGGACCGAGAGCGCCAAGTGAGCGCCGATGTTGCCGTAGCGATCGTTCCACTCCACAAGGTTTGCCATCCTTCCGGCCTCGCGAGGATTGACCCAAGCTTCAATTGTGAAACCGGATCCAGAGCCGACATTCAGAGCCAGCGCGGCCAAAGCCTGTCCAAACACATAGGAGCCTTCCAACTCCAGGGCTTGGCCGACTTGCCCTTCTCCGTAACGCGGACTGCCTGAAAGCCCGAGCACATTTGCGCCAACCAAGTCGTCGCTGTTGCCGTCCAGGCCCCACCACGCCACGATGCCGCCAGGCGATGGCACACACGCTGGCACGGCGCTCACGGTCAACGTCGCGGTGTCGCTGGTCACGGAACCGGCGATGTTGGTGACAACGACGGAATAGGCTCCTGCCTGTGCCGGCTGGACAGAAGGGAGAAGCAGGGTCGTGTTGGTGGCGTCGGGCAGCGGCACGCCGTTGAAAACCCACTGATAGCCGAACGGTCCGCTGCCCCCCGCTGTCACGCTGAAGAGGACACTCCGGCCTTCGTATCCCACCTGACTTTGGGGCTGGGCAAGAATCACGGGTGGGCGAGCGGTCTTGCACTTGCCTCCGTTGGTCGCGTTGAAGACAGCTTGGATTTCAGCCAGCGACAAGGCCCGGCCATAGATGCTGAGTTCGTCGATCAAACCGGCGAACCGGATTCCTGAGAATGGTCCCGAGGGACGGATTCCTACAAACAGATCGAAGCCGGTCTGAGGCGTGAACGTGCCTAGATTGGTCAGGGCAACTTGCACGCCATTAAGATAAAGCACCGCCAAGCCGCTGGCCTTCTCATAGGTGACCGCCACGTGCTGGAACACCCCGCTGGCCAACACGCCCGGCACCGTGGTGACTTGATGGCTGATCCCGGATGTGTCCACGAGGTTGGCGAACAGACTGCCCGGCCCGCCGCCGTAGGAATTCGGAACCGCGATCGAGAAGTGGGCGCCAATGCCGCCGCCGCGGTCGTTCCATTCGATCAGGTTCGCCATGCGCGCCGCGTCGGTCGGGTTGATCCAAGCCTCGATCGTGAGGCCGGAGCCGGCTCCCACGTTGAGCACCGGGACTGCGCTGGCCTGCGCAAAACCAGAATGTCCATCGAGCGTCAGCGCCTGTCCGACTTCTCCAGCGGCGTAGCGGAATGTGCCTGAAAAGGCCGGGCCATCGGAGCCACCCATCTCATCGGCATTGCCGTCGAAGCCCCACCACGCCGCCAACCCGTCTGGCGCGGCCACGCACGGCCCGGGTGGTGGCGGCGGTGGCGGTGGCTCGACGTTCAGGCCGGTGACTCGCGCTTGAATCTTCAGACCGGAGCCATACTCACTGCCGTCCTGGCCGCGGCCAATCATGAAATCAATCGTGTCGCCGGCTACCAGCGCGAACACGTTCGTTGCGGCCGCGGCGCCTGTGCGCGGGGGAATCGCCGCGCCAAACGCCTCGACTCCGTTCGTGGCGATGTGAAAATCCGCATCCCCGGAATAACTGCCGGCGTAGAAGCACTGCACGGCGGCCTCCACCTGGTAGTCGCCCGCGCCGTTGGTGGGCACGGTGAAACGGACCACGCCGAAATTCTCAGGGCGCCCATCCTGTCCCGGCCAGAAATAGACAGTTCCGGGCGGCAGAAGCGCCTGTCCTCCGCTGATGCTGCCGGTCTGGGCGGTCCCGTTTTGCGCCACGATGGGAGAGGTTGTCGGGGTGAGTTGCCACGAAGAGATGGGAACCCCGTTCTCGCAAACTGAACTCTGCCGTGACAGCAGCAGGTTGAAGGGACCGCCCACGGTGCCGGCGTAGCCGTAGCTCCAGACACCGTTGGGATTGGAAGTGGACGAGAAGTCCACAGAGAGGTCGTTGGTGACGGCAGCGTGGAGGCTGACTGGCACGAGGAAGGAAATCCCGAGCGCGAGGAGTGCCCCACCCGATTGGAGAGACTTCTTAGAAACAGCTTTCATGGTATGGCCTTTCTTCAGCTTACGGCGGCGAGAGTGGATTCATCTTCTCCCGAAAGCAAGTCAAAATTTCTTCTTTGTCGCGTAGTTTTCAAAGCAGGACATTTTTGTAGTTAGCAAAGCAGGACACTTTTATTTGGGGCGATCGGTGAACAGCAGCACGGGTTTTTCTCTGAGCTCGGGCCGCGCCGCCAGCACGGCGTGCCACCCGTCTTTTACGCGCCGAACGGTGGGGTGGAAGTTTGGGCGACAAGGTTTTCGGCGCGCCGCCGAAAACCGCCCGCGGGCCGCGGGCGCTCCCCGCACCGCCTGCTCGTTCCTTGACACTGGGCGCGGGCGTCTTTATCAATCCCGCCACAACGAGCGCGGTGGGCTGGGGCGCTCGCCGCTGCTTCCGGTAAAAGCTGAACGCCAGCCGAAGCCCGTTTGTCAGATCCGCCAGCCAATGTTTTGCCTATGACCAAAAGCAGTGCTCCAGCGCCCGGCAGGAACTACGGTGGTTTCTTTCTTCTCCTCGCGTGCCTCGTGGCCACACTCTCGTTCCTGTTCTCCGCCAGCTTCGATCCTGGGCAGGCTCTCTTCGCCAACGACGGTCCTTACGGCGTGCTGATGTCGAATACCTATAAGCTGCCAGGCGGGTTCATGGGAGTTTGGAGTGACCTCTTCTGGCTTGGCGCCAACAGCGGGACTTTCTCGCCCAATCCCACGGGGTTGCTCCTCTTCGGACTTGGCCGCCGGATGTTCGTGAACTTCTACACCCCCCTCACTTCCTTGCTCGTCGGCCTGAGCGCCTGGTTCTTCTTTCGCCAGCTTCGGTTGAAGCCGTGGATTTGTGTGCTCGGCGGGCTGGCGGCGGCCTTGAACATGAATTTTTTCTCCAACGCCTGCTGGGGCCTCGGCACGCGCAACACGTCGCTGGCCTGCACTTTCCTCGCGCTGGCCGCGGTGCAGAGCGGCCTGGGGCGCTTCTCGGTCATCAAGATGGTCCTGGCCGGCTTGTGCATCGGCATGTCCATCTCCGAGGGCGGCGACAACGGCGCGATCTTCAGTCTGTTCGTCGCGGCTTACGCATTCTTCCTGGCGGTGACTCAGCCCGGCTCGTTGCCGGTCAACGCGGCCAAAGGCGCGGGCAAGGTCCTCATCATGGCCGTGTGCGCCGGGATCATGGCCCTCCAGTCGCTGGTCCTGTTCAAAAACGTCGCCGTCACGAACGTCAAGCAGCAGGACATGACGGCCGCCCAGCGCTGGGATTGGGCCACGCAATGGAGTTTGTCCAAAGCGGAAACGCTCCGCGTCATCATCCCCGGCCTTTACGGCTACCGGCTGGACACGCCCAATGGCGGGAACTACTGGGGCCGGGTCGGCCAGCAGCCGGGCTGGGAGCAACATCATCAAGGCTTCCCCCGCCACTCCGGCGCGGGCGAATACGCCGGCGTGTTGGTCGTGCTCGTGGCGTTGTGGGGGTTGGCGAATTCCTTCAGCAGGAAATCCTCGGCGTTCGATGTCGGCGAGCGGCGGGCAATCCAGTTCTGGGGGCTGCTGGCGCTGATCGCCATGCTGCTGTCGTGGGGGCGCTACGCGCCCTTTTACCGGCTGGTCTATGCGCTGCCGTATTTCGCCAGCATCCGTAATCCGATGAAGTTCATGCACCCGTTCCACATGATCTTGATGATCCTGTTCGCCTACGGACTGCACGGGCTGGCGCGGCAGTATTTGCAGAACGCCGTCGCGTCGCTCTCGCTGGGCGAACACATCAAAGCTTGGTGGGCCAAGGCCACGCGTTTCGAGAAGTCCTGGAACTACGGCTGCATGGCGACCATCGCGCTCGGGTTGATGGGCTTCCTGGTGTATAGCGCCGCGCGGGCGGATTTGGCGAAGTATCTCACCACCGTGGGCTTTGACGACGCACGACTCAGCACAGCCATCGCGGCGTTCAGCGCGCGGGAGGTGCTGCTGTTCGTGGTCTTTCTCACGGTGTCGGCGGGGGTGCTGCTGGTCATTCAGAGCGGCGCGCTGGCGGGCCGCCGGTCGCGCTGGGCAGGGATCTTGTTGGGCACGATTCTCGTGATCGACCTGGTGCGCGCGGACACGCCGTGGATCCAGTATTTCACCATCGAAGAGAAATACGCCACCAACCCCGTGCTCGACGTGCTGAAGGAGAAACCGTGGCAGCACCGCGTCACCGTGCCCCGGTTCAACATCTCCGGCCTCCCGCCGTCGGCGCAGCAGTTCGACGGCATGTTGCAGCAGGTCTATCACATCGAATGGCTGCAGCACCACTTCCAGCTTTTCAACATCCAGGCCATCGAGGTCGCGCAAATGCCGCGCGTGCCGGAGGACTACGCGGCGTTCTACGGTGGCTCGCCGATCTTCGCCGCGCACGAGTTCGGCGACCTGGCGCCCTTCGTGGCGAAGCTCAAGCAGACCAACGAAGTCTCCAAGTTCGTCCTGAGCAGCCTCTCAGAGCCGACGCGGCAAGCCCTTCAGAATTTTCCATCGCCGGCCGACCCGGCGGTGCTCAAGGCACAACTGGCCAAGGAACTGACGCGGCTCATCGAGGGGCCGAGCCTCTACGACGCGAAACGCTTCGCCGGCGTGCCGCTCTCGCGGAAGACGGAGGAGTTGCTCGGCTTGAAGCCCGCGGGCCGGGACTTGGTCTGCCTCAACCGCCTGCTGTTGGAGGATGCCTTCCCGGCAGAGTTCACGCGCTACGCCGGCACGGCGCCGGGCGCGCAGCAGTTGCGGCACTGGCAGCTTACCAACACGCGCTACATCATCGCGCTGTCGGGCTTTGCCGAGGCGTTCAACGCACAAGTCGATCCGGTGAAGAAGCGGTTCCGCAACGCGCTCACGTTCGAGATCGGGCAGCGGCCCGGTGGCGGCATCACGGCGCTGGAGAACGCCAACGGCCCGTACGCCTTGATCGAGTTCACCGGCACGCTGCCGCGCGCCAGCCTGTATCCGCAATGGCTGGTCAGCACGAACGACGAGTTCACGCTCAAGCGTCTGGGCGATCCGGCCTTCGACCCGGAGCAATCGGTACTCGTAGCCGAGAACGTCTCTGCCTCCACCGCCTCGACGAACGCCGCGCCCGCCGCGGTCGAGTTCAAAAGCTACACACCGCGCCGGATCGAACTGCGTGCCACTGCCGCCGCGCCCTCCGTCCTGCTGCTCAACAACCGCTACGACGCAAACTGGAAAGTGCTCATCGACGGCAAGCCCGCCCCGCTGCTGCGGTGCAACTTCGTCATGCAAGGCGTGCAGGTGCCGCCCGGCCAGCACGACATCACCTTCCGGTTTGCCCCGCCGGCCAACGGCTTCTGGCTCATGTTCGGCTGCGTGATCCTCGGCCTGCTGTTGTGCGGGTTCCTCCTGCTGGCGGAGAAGAAAAAGGCAGGCGAGGGCGAGCGGGAATAGGAGTGAAGGCAGGGTTGAAGGGTTAAAGAGTTGAAGAGGGTTCATGGGATGGCTTCAGCCTGAAGCCGGAGCCTCTTCAACGCTTCAACCTTTCAGCCCTTCAACGCTTACCCCTCAATGCCGATGCGGCCGGCCCGCAGCGCAGCCGCAACAGGCGCCGCTGCTGCCCATGCCGCACGCCGGCATGGGGTCCGCGCCTCCGCCCATGTTCGAGGCGAAGACCGACAGCTTCTTGCTCAGCTTCTTGGACCCGCAATGCGGACAGGGCGTTCCTTCCCACTTGGTGGAACGCACCAGCACTTCGCTCTCTTTCCTGCACTCACCGCAATAGAACTCGTAAATCGGCATGGCCGGAACATAGCGGCCCGCCGGGCGAAGTTCAAAGTCCAAAGTCCAAAGCGCCGGTCTCAACCCAAGTTCCGACGCAACGATGTGATAGGGACCGGAGTTGGCCCCCGCCCGGTGCGCGCCCAAACTTTGAACCTTGAACTTTGAACTTTGAACTCCCTAAATACCGCCACATGCCGTCAGTTGCGGAACAACTTTCTCACGGTCGCGAGGCCATGAAGCTCGACGTTTATCAGGTCGCCGAGATCACCAAGATTCGCACCGACCACATCCGCGCGCTGGAGGCCGGCGATTACGACCAGTTCGTCGCGCCGGTCTATATCCGCGGCTTTGTGCGCACCTACGCCAGCATCCTCAAACTCGACGTGGCGCGGATCATGGCCGACCTGAATCAAGAACTGGGCCGCACGGAGAAATTCGCCGAGCCGCCTTCGCTCACCAAGCAGCCCAAGAGCTGGCTCGACCTGGTGATGCTCTACCTCTCCCGCATCGACTGGCGCATCCTGCTCGCCGTGCTGTCCATCAGCTTGGTGGTGATCCTCGCCGTGGTGGGCTACCGGCTCTGGTACGCGCACAAGACCGCCGATCCCCTCAAAGACATCAGCCCCGGCCTCTACCAGCCCAAGACGGGCACTTCAGGCGACACCCTGCCCGTGCCCGGCACAACGGCGAAGTAGGCGGGGTTTCCTTACTGGCTCAGCGTCTTCATCGTCTCCGCCCGCCAGACGCGCCAAAGCCGGTCTTCCTTCCGGAGTTTGAGCTTCAGCTCCTGCACGAAGAAATCCTTGTCGCCGGAATGCGTGGCGCGGAGCGTGAGTTCCGCGGTCGCAGTTTCCTGGCCGGGGTCGAGCGTCACATGGATGTCGAACAACGCCACCTTCAGTCCCTTGAGTTGCGTCCGCGCAGCGACGACGGCCTGGACGATCTCGCCGCGGCCTTGCATGGTTTGCCGGCCTTCGCCAGGCACATCCACCTCGATCTCGATGTCCGGGCTGAGGAAATCGCGCAGACGGTCGGCCGCGGCGAGGTTGCCCGTGACTGTGGGACGGTCTGGAACGGACGCCACTTCCGCCAGCTTCGCCAGCCGCTGGCGGATGACTTTCTCCTCGTTTGGAAAATACCGCTCGTAGAGAAAATAGAGGATCCCCGCCGCCACCAGCAGCAACAACGTTGTTTGAATCTTGTTCTTCACCACAGCACCTTTCCCGCGATTTTGTCCGCCTTCGCCACGCCGAACAGGTGAAACTCTTTGGCCATGCCGCGGTTGTCGCCGATGAACAGAAACTCGTCCGGCCCCAACTGCCGGGCTTCCATCTGCCAAGGCTCCCGCTCCACGACGTACGGCTCGTCCAACGCCCGACCGTTGATCCACACCACGCCCGCCCTGATCGCCACCGTATCGCCCGGCAGGCCGATGATGCGCTTGAGGTAAAGATTGTGCGGGCCAGTGGTCATGATCCCCACCACGTCGCCGCGCCGAGGCGCGCGCCAGCGATAGGCCAGGCGGTTGATGAAGTTCACCCGCCCGTCGCGGTACGTCGGCGCCATGCTCCCGCCGCTGATCCGCACCGGCAGCAGCACGAACTTGAAGACCACCCACGCGGCCAGCGCCAGCGCCGCCGCGCGCGCCAGCGTGCGCCTGGGGTGGCGGCCCACGGCGAGGCGCTTGAGCCACGGCGGCACAGAGGTTTCGGCGGCGGTCATGCGTTACCTTCCGCGTTCCGGCAGTTCGCCGGCCCGACATTGCGTGGCGGCGGAGCCGGCCAGGACGCCTTGCTGCAACCACTCTTCCGGTTCCAACGCCCGCTCGATGGCCCAGGCCACGGCGGCCAGCATGGCGTCGCCGGCGCCCAGCGTGTTCACCGCCCTCACGCGCGCGGCGGGCGCCTCCGCGCAGAAATCCTCCTGCGCATTCACCAACAGCGCGCCCCGCGGCCCGCGCGACACCAACACCCAGCCGCGCGTGGTTTGGGACAACTTCAGCGCCGCTGCGCGAATCGCTTTTCGCGACCGCAACGGCCGGCCGGCCCACTGCGCCAGTTCGTGTTCGTTCGGCTTGACCAGGAATGGCCGCGCCACCACCGCCGCCGCAAAGGCCGCGCCGTCGCAATCCACCAAAGTCCGCGCGCCGACACGGTGGGCCAACCGGGTCAATTGCGCGCAAGCATCCGCCGGCAGCCCGCGCGGCAGCGAGCCAGAGAGGATGAGCAGGGCGCCGCGCCGCAACACCGCCCGCGTCCGCCGGAGGATCGCGCGCCATTCCGCGTCGCCAAGCAACGGACCACTCTGGTTGAAACGAAGCTGGCGGCCGGCGGCGGTGGTGATCAGGACGTTCACGCGCGTCGGGTCACGCAGCGGCAGGACCTGGCACGGCAAGCCCTCGCGGCGCAGGTGCGCGGCGAATTCGCGCCCCGTCGCTCCGCCCAGCGGCAAGAGCAGTTGCGGCCGGCCTCCGAGGCAGCGCAGCCAGCGCGCCACGTTCACGCCTTTGCCGCCGGCCCAGCGCCGCTCGGACTCGACAAGGTTCTTCTCCTCCCATTGCACGTCAGCGACGCGCCACTCCGCGTCGATGCACGGATTGAGCGCGAGCACCAAGGTGACGGGCTTGCGGAGTGGGAACTTCATCTTCAGTGCGACGCGGAAAAAGGATTCGGCGGTTTGCGCTTGGACGGCTTGCCGGAATCCTCCGGCGTGGCGAATGGATTGGCCGGCAGCGCGCTGGCCCCGGGGTCTTGCGGGAGAAAGAACGGGCTTACCGCGATGAACACCCAGCCCGCCAGGAAATGCATGGCGTAAAACAAACCGAGTTGGATCAAATCCATGCCCAACCAGCCGTAACAGAGGATGCCCAGCGCCACCACCAGTGCGCCCGGCATGAGCGCCGCACTGCTGAGTTTCCAGCTCCCGCGCCAGCCGAGCTGGCGGTTGGCGAAAAACGCGAAGGCCTTCACCACTGGGAAGTAGAGCGTGGCCAACACGAACCAGCTCACGAACAGGACGACGACGACGGTGGCCATCCCCAGCGCGAGGATCGGCCACTCCCACGCGCCCCACCACGGCATGGCCTCGGGCCGGGCCAGGTTCACGGTCCACGCGCGCGGATAAGGGAAGGCCACAAACCCGAGCAACGACGACACGGTGAAGTGCGTACGGTGCAGCGCGATCTCGACATCCGCCGCGCGGCCCAGTTCGCCCGTGTCATTCGCGTCCACCACCAGCGAGAGGAATCGGTTCTCGCCCAGGCGCGCGGGCGTGGGCAAGGTCCACTGCAACGCGCCGGCGCGGATGACGGCATTCGTTTCCGGCAGCCGGCTGACGGCGTCGCGCACCGCGGGGAACCAGTTCGCCTCCACGAAGCACGCCGCCACCGCCGCCACAAAAGCGGCCACGATCAACTGCGCCAGCCCCAAGTGGCCCAGCGGGGCCGCCGCGAAGGCGGCCACGCCGCGGGGCGTGATTGGCAGCCAGGCATGGCGCGGCATGATCGGCGAGTCACCCATCGGCTCTTCACGGAAGCACAACCCCGGCAGAGAACGGAAGAAGATTTTCGGCGGAGCGGGCCGGATCCAAGGCTGCATGAAGCTCGGTTTGGGAGCGCTCGTAGCGCCGACTTTCCACTCTGCCGTAGCGCCGGTTTTCCAACCGGCGAGCGTTGGAGGAGGCCAGCCGGCTGGAAGGTTCACGGCCTGGCCGACTGCCAGTCGGCGCTACGGCCGGTTGAAAACCTGCGCTACCCGGTGCGCCGGGCGAGAGCTTGACGCAGCCTTGGCCGGTGCGGCGCCAGCGCATTTAGCGTTTTGCAGGCGCTGGGAGAGTCGCGTATCTTCTCCCCAGTTGATCCGCCGCGCACACAGTCATCACTCCGGGATTCCGCACGGGTTGCGGGGGGCGTGGCTTCTCCTTGTTCTCTTGGCAGGGATGGCGGCGCACGGACAGGTTTTCATCAACGAGGTGCTGTTCAATCCGCCCGGCATCGACACGACGAATGAATACGTCGAGTTGCGCGGCCTTCCTAACTTCGTTTTGTCCAACGGCACCTACTTGGTGGCCGTGAGCGGCAACACCAACGCCAACCCAGGCACGGTCCAGAACGTCTTCGACTTGTCCGGCCGCGCCCTCGGCGGCAACGGCTTTCTGGTGCTGTTGATGAAAAGCCACCTTTACCTGCCGGTCTTGAACTCGAATGCCACCGTGCTCGGCAACACGAATGGCCCGGGCTTTGGTAGCGGCACCACCAGTTCCATCGGTCATCGCGGCGGCGGGGGCCAGACCGACCTGGAAAATTCCTCGGTGACCTACTTGCTCCTCCGGGCGGCCACGCCGCCCAAGCCGGGAGACGAGATTGACGCCAACAACGACGGCACGCCCGACGGCGCCGTGTGGAGCGGATGGACCGTGCTCGACTCGGTGGGAATTCTGGACAACGACGGCTTCGGAGACATCGCTTACGGCCGCATCAACTATCGCCGCAACGCCGCGCCTGGCTCCGGGGCCACGGCCCTCACTGGGACCGTGGTGCCGGTGGCCTTCACGCCGCTCTACGTGGGCCGGACCGGCAACTCCACGGGATCGAACAGCGCCGATTGGGTGGCGAGCGACAACCTCACCGGCTCGGCGCCCGCCTGGTTTCTCGGCGGTGCCGCCAACACGCAGCCGTCCGGCTACGCGGGCCAGCCGTTGAACCACCTCGGCAGCCCGAACTTCGGCGCGCCCGCCAGCAACGGCGTCGTGGCCGTCTATCCAGGCACCGGCTTGGTGGTGCGCGAAGGCGCCTCGACCAACTCGTACAAGCTCGGCCTCAACACCGCCCCCTCTGGCAGCGTGAAAATCCAGATCGCCGCGCCGCCCGCGGTGCAGATCAGCACCGATGCCGGCGTCACCTGGGGCGCGGTCCGCTCAATCACGTTCAGCGCCACCAACAAGAGCAACGTTCTCGTGCGCGCGCCGGTCGATGCCGTGGTGGACAGTTCGCCGCACTGGGCCGGCCTCCGTCACGCCATCACCAACACCGCCGACGCCACGCGCTATCCGACCAACGCCCTCACGCCGCTGGTCAACGTGGCGATCCTGGAAAGGGACTGGCTGCGGCTCAGCGAACTGAAAGTCAACCCGCCCGGCACGAACGATGGCCCGTGGGAATTTGTCGAGCTCATCGGGCCGCCCGGCGCGTTGTTGTCGAACGTCTATTTCGTCGCCCTCGAGAGCAGTTCCCTGAAGAACCCCGGCCACTCGGACCTCGTGGTGAACCTCAGCGGCGCGCGCCTGGGCACGAACGGATTGCTCGTGCTGGGCGGAACCCAGAACCCTTATCGTCTCGCGCCGGGGACGGCCCTCTTCGGCGACGCGCGCTTCGATAATCCCACCAACGGGGCGCTGGGCAACGGCCCCAAGACCTTCTTGCTCGTCAGTGCTTGGAAACCGATTCCAGAAGATGCGGACCTCGACAACGGCGACAACGGCAAGCTGGAGGGCCTGCCAGACGGCACTACGGTCCTCGACGGCGTCGCGTTCTCGGACGGAAGCGACACCAACGTGTTTTACAGCGCCGCGGTCTTGGAATTGTCCGGCGGTCTGCCGGACGCGGCCACACGCTGGCCGGGCAACACCGACGCCGAATCGGCCGACGCCTGGTTCTTCGCCAACTTGGTCGGCCCGAACGCAGACTCGCTCGTGTATGACGGCGACGATACCAGCCCGGATTTTCCCCGCGGCACCTGGCTTACGCCCGGCGCGGCCAACAATACCGCCCCCATCATCCAGCCCCTGCCCGCGCAGACCGGCGTGATCGGGGATGCGACCAACCCACAAGTGGTGTTCGCCGTGAACGACACCGAGACGCCGGTCGCCCTGCTCGCGGTCACGGCCCACAGCACGAACCAGGCGGTCGTGCCCGACGCCGGCCTCGTCGTCACCTCCGGCCCGGGTGACTTGCGCACGCTCAGGATCACGCCGGCGGGCGTGGGGTACACGCTCATTACGATCACGGTGAGTGACGGGACGATGGCGGGGGAAGCTTCTTTCCGCTACGCGGCGTCGGCGATGGACCGGCCCGGCGGCCACTTCCACTCGATGATCAGCGACGGCTCCGCGGCGTTCGCCGTCGATACCAACCTCATGTTCATCGGCGACGACGAGAACCAGGTCATCCGGCTTTACGAACGCCACCGCTCCGGACCGCCGCTGCTGGGCTTCGACTTCACGTACCATCTCAACCTGACCGAGTTGTATGACAACGGCCTCCCCAAAGAGATGGACATCGAAGGATCGGCGCGCGTCGGGAACCGCATTTACTGGCTCGGCTCCGAATCGAACGCGGATACCGGCGCGCCGCATCCGAATCGCAACCGCATCTTCGCCTCCGACCTCGTCGGCAGCGGGACCGGCAGCCAACTGGTCTATGTGGGCCGCTACGAGCACCTCCGCGACGACATCCTGGCCTGGGACGCGAACAACCTTCATGGCAAAGGCGCCCACTACTACGGCCTCAATGCCGGCGCCGCGCCGGGCGTGAATCCCAAAGAGGAAGACGGCTCCGGCTTCAATCTCGAGGGACTGACGATGGCGCCCGGCAGCACGAACGTCGCCTATCTGGGATTGCGCGCGCCCTATGTGCCCGCCACCAACCGAGCGAAGGCGCTCATCATCGTGGTCACGAACTTCAGCGCGCTGGCCATCAGCGGCGCGGGCGCGGGCGCGGCGCGGTTCGGCCCGCCGATTGAGTTGAACCTCATCCGCCGCGGCATCCGGTCGTTCGAGGCGAACAGCAACGCCGTCTTGATCGTGGCCGGCCCGGCGGGCCAGGCGACCGGCGTCTCTCCGGCGGACTTCAAGCTCTTCACCTGGAGCGGACGATCCGGCAACGCGCCGCAGGAACGCGCGGCGGACCTCTGGGGATTGAACCCGGAAGCGTTCGTCGAGCCGCCGCCCAGTCCGTGGTCCTCCAACAGCGTCGTCCAACTGATCAGCGACAACGGCATCTGGGAGTATTACGGCGACGGCGTGCCGGCGAAACGTCTGCCGGTGCCCGAGTTCAAAAAATTCCGCAGCGACTGGGTCGCGCTCGGTCCCGTGGTGACTTCCAAGCCGATCGTCCGCAGCGTGCAGAATCGCGCCGGACAAATCGCCGTCTCGTGGTACTCGGTCGAGGGTCTGACGTACCGGGTGCAGTGGACGACGAACCTGCACAGCGGAACCTGGAACAACGTGCCCGGCGATGTCGTGGCCACGGACGCCATCTCGTGGAAATCCTGGGCCGTCCCCGCGCTGCCGAATTGCTTCTACCGGGTGATCGTGCCGTGATGCTGGGCCACCGCGAGTGATTGCCCCACCGGAATGGAAATCCCATTCCTACCTGAATCCGATTGAACTCAGGAGGCGATGGCAGGAGTTCGAGCGGCGGGAGGACGGAATTCAGAACTCGAACTTCACCGCCCCGAGCCGTCGCGCCACTTCGTCCAGCACGCGCGTCTCATCGGCTTGGTCTTTGGCCAGGAACGTCACGCTGAAGCGCAGGTAAGCGCCGGCATCGTCCCACGGGACGGTCGAAATGAGCCGGTCGGTGATGAGCCACTGGGAGACGTCTTCAGCGGTCTTGAAGTCGATGCGTGCGCCGTCCTTCGTCACGGCGACCCGCGGGGCCTTCACGTAGAGGAAGAAGGAGCCTTTGGGCTTGCGGGCGTTGAAGCCTGCGGCACGCAGCGTTTGGACCAGCGCATCCATGCGGCGGCTGTACTTGGCGGCGATCTGCTGCGTGATCTCCGGGTGATCGAAGCAGTACGCCGCCGCGTGCTGAATGGCGAGGAACTGGCCGCTGTCGGTGTTGTCCTTCACGTCGCCATAGGCTTTCACGAGCAGTTCGTGGCCCGCCACGAAGCCGCAGCGCCAGCCGGTCATGTTGAAGCTCTTGCTGCACGAGTGAAGTTCCACACCCACGTCCTTCCCGCCCGGCGTGGCGAGCAAGCTCTGCGGCGCGCCCTCATAGACCAGCGCGGCGTAGGCGGCGTCGTGGACGACAACCACGTCGTTCTTCTTCGCGAAACGGACCACGCGGTCGAGGAATTCCGGCGTGGCCGAGCCGCCCGTGGGATTGTTCGGGTAATTGATGACGATCACCTTCGCCTTGCTAAGCACGCCGGCGGGGATCGTATCGAGATCGGGGAGGAAATCCCGTTCCTCAGTCAGCGGCAGATTGTGGACCTGGCCGCCGAGGTACTTCGCGTGCGTGCCGAAGATCGGATAGCCGGGCGTGGTCATGAGCACCACGTCGCCGGGGTTGACCAGCGCTGCCGGCAGGATGGCGAGCGCAGCCTTGTTGCCGATGGAGTGGATGACTTCGGTGTCCGGGTTCACGCCCGTGACGCCGCAGACGCGGTCGAGGTAGCGGGCCGCGGCGTCCTTGAGCACTTGGTCGCCGTTGTCGGCGTAGCCGCGGTTTTCCGGCTTGCGGGCTTCCTCGTGAAGTTTGGCCACCACATCGGGGAAGGCCATTTCGTCCGGCTCGCCCACGCCCATGTCGATGATCTCCGCGCCGGGACGGGCGGCGAGGGCGGCGCGCTTGGCGCGTTTGATCTTCTCAAACTTGTAGATGGCGGTGCCTCTGCCGTACTGGCTCCCGCCGATGCGTTCGGCGAAGAGGTTCTGAATGTAGCTCTCGGACATAAATCAAGGCGCGGACGGTAGCGAACGGGACGGGCAGATGCAAGGGAGGGAATGGGACGGGTTGAAGGGTTGAAAGGTTGAAGAGTTAAAGAGGCTCCAGGCAATGGCCTTTGCCCTGTGCCGTGGCCTCTTCAACTCTTCAACCCTTCAACCATTTCAGTTTCCCCCGCACTCACCGCTGCCGGAAAAAATGCTGTCTCAATGAACCGCTCGGCGTGCGGACCACTGCGCCCGTGGTGACGTTGTGCCGCGCAAACCAGCCTTGATTCACTTCCAACACATACTGGACTTGGTCGGTCGCCGCCTCGGCCGGCGTCTCGTCCAGCGGTTTCAACTGGCGGATCTCCAGGATGGCGCCTTCCGCATCGAGGTAGGCGGCCGACAGCGGGACGGTCGTGTTCCTCATGTAGAACGACGCCCGCTGCGGCGTGGCGAACGGAAACAGCATGGCGGCGTTCTCAGCGAGGTTGGTGCGGAACATCATGCCCGTGGCCATCTGTTGCGCGGTGAGGCACACTTCGGCGGTCAGTTCCTCCGCGCCCACCCAGAGCTTCATCACGGGCAATCCCGTCTGCGCACGGTTCAAATGCAGAGGCTCGTTCACCTCCATCGGCGGAGGCGGCACGGTCGCCGCTGGCTCCGTCTTCTGACAGCCGGCCAGACTGGCCAGCGCCGCCAGCAGGAAGAGAATCGTCAATTCCAGTCGCATGAGCGGACGGTGAGGCAACGCTTCGGGGATTTCAACATGGAAGGCTGGCCAGGCTCAGACATCCTGAGCCGTGGAACGCGCCTGGGCCGCCCGGTGAGGGCACCGGGCCTACAAGGCACGCCTTTCCTGTAGGCCGGGTCCCCTGACCCGGTGAACGCCGCTTCATCTCGATTCCTGGCCTCCACAAAACC
>JACRJZ010000056.1 GCA_016219875.1 Verrucomicrobiota bacterium
CAGGGTCCACCTCGCCAGAACGGAGGAACCATGCTTTCCATCGGGCTGGAAACCCGCACCATGGTCAAACCGGTCTGGACTTCCGCCGCGCGCACGAGCGCCCCGACGATGCGGGCCGAAGGCGGTTCTGCCAAGTTATTCCGCCGGCCCGCCACCGGCCCCGCCGGCTGAGTGGCTTTCCAGTCTGCCGTTTCGCCGGTTTTCCAACCGGCGAGCCGACGAAGCTCTAAGACGGCGCACGAGGGTTTCAGGCCGGTTCCATTCGAGCGCGTCGCCGGTTGGAAAACCGGCGCTACGGCAGGTTGAAAACCTGCGCTACCCGGTGCGTCGGGCGGGAGCTTGATGCAGCCTTGTCGTCGCATCGTCCCGTTGCGAAGCGCAACGATTTTATTTACAAACCTGGGCTTGCTCAGAGTGACCGTGTCTGCGACAGCATCCGCCAGCAGTAACAACCCGAGTGACCTGCATCAATATGGAACCATCTTTGCCGCCGCCATTGACTGCGCCGCCACCGGCGCCCGCAACTTCGCTCTGGGCGCGCTTGACCAACGTCTTCGTCGTCCCCGGCGAGGTCTTCACCGAAGTCCGGGACTGTCGCCACAGCCTCGGCAACTGGCTCGCACCCGTTTTGATTTCCGCGGTGGTCGGGGTCGTGTTCGTGTTCGTCATGTTTTCGCAGGAGACCCTGGTGCATCAGATTCGCGAGATGCAGGAGAAAGCCATCCAAGCCAAGGTGGATGCGGGCAAAATTCCGCCGGAGCAGGCCAAAGCCATCATGGAAACCACCGAGAGGTTCATGTCTCCCGCCTTCCTCAAAATCACTGGCAGCATTGGCGCAGTTGTTGGCACCGCTGGCTGGCTCTTCGGCCTGGCGCTCTACGTGTGGCTGATTGGCGCGAAGCTTTTCAAGGGCCGGTTCGCCTTCCTCAAAGCGGTCGAGGTGTGCGGGCTCTCGCAGATGATCGGCGTGCTGAGCGCGGTCGTCACCGGCTTGCTCATGGTGACGATGGGCCACCTGCACGCCACGCCGGGGCCGGGGCTGCTCGTGTCGAACTTCGATCCGACGAACAAGACCCACCTCATGCTGGCTGCGATCAATTTGATGACGTTTTGGCAAATCGCCGTGCTCGCCCTCGGCATGGCGAAGCTGAGCGGGGCCTCGTTCCTCAAATCAGCCCTGTGGCTCTACGTGCCGTGGGCGGTGTTCAAGTTTGGCATGATCCTGCTGGGGTGGGGCAGTCAGGGCTTCTGAGGCGCGTCGTCTGTGATTTCTGCTGAAATTCGTAGTTCGCTTTTCAAGACGCAGCCGGCAAGGTCGTCCGGGTTTTTTAGAACGAAATTGGTTGCGAGTGTTCAAATGGAGTAAGCATGGGCCAGTCAAAATCGAAAACGCGGCGGAAGATCATCGTCTTCTCCGCCATTGCCTTGGTGCTCGGCGGGCTGGGGGCTGCGGCCTACTTCCGCAAGCGCGAGGTCGTCTTCACCGTCCAAACAGAACCCGTGGCGCGGCGCAGCCTCACGGAATTGGTGGTGGCCAACGGGAAAATCCAGCCCGTCGTGCAAGTCGTGATCAACCCCGAGGTCGCCGGCGAGATCATTGACCTGCCGGTCAAGGAAGGCCAGGTCGTGCAGAAGGGCGACCTGCTCGTGCGCATCAAGCCGGACAATTACATCGCCAGCACCAACCAGAGCCATGCCGCCTTCCAATCCGCCCGCGCGTCGATGGCGCTGGCCGCCGCCAACCTGGAGAAAGCGGGCCTGGAGTTCCAACGGAACAAGAAGCTCTTCGAGGACAAGCTGATCTCGGATTCGCAGTTCCTCGAAGCCAAGACCGGCTACGACGTGGCCCAAGCCTCCCACCGCAGCAGCGGCCATCTGGCCGACCAGGCGAAAGCATCGCTCGACCGCGCGCTCGATGACTTGGCCAAGACCACCATCCGCTCGCCCATCAACGGCACCATCACCAAGCTCAAGTCCCAGCGCGGCGAACGCGTGGTCGGCACCTCGCTCATGGCCGGCACGGAGATCATGACCATCGCCAACCTGGATGACATGGAAGCGCGCGTTGATATCGGCGAGGTCGATGTCGTGCTCATGGCGGTGGGCGAAAACGCGCGGCTGGAGGTGGACGCGTTCCGCGACCGCAAGTTCGCCGGCACCGTTACCGAGATTGCCAACTCCTCCAAGACCGCTGGCCAGATGGGCGGCGGCAGTTCGTCGCAAGAGGCAACGAAGTTCGAGGTGAAAATCCGCATCAAGGAGCGCGAGTCCTTCCGTCCGGGCATGTCCGTCACCGCGGAGATTGAAACCCGCTACCGCACCAACGTCCTGGCCGTGCCCATCCAGTGCGTGACCACCCGCTTGCCCAAGCAGCCCAAAGGGGACAAGAAATCCAGCGTGTCCGGCACCAATTCGACCAACAAGGCCAAAGCCTCCGTGCCCACGAACTCGCCACCCGCTACGAACACCACCAACACCGTCTCTGGCAAAAAGCCCGGCGACGCCCCCAAGCCCATCGAAGTCGTCTTCCTCCGCGAGGGCGAGCGCGTGAAGATGGTGCCGGTCAAGCGCGGCATCAGCGACGACACCCACGTCGAAATCCTGGAGGGGCTGAGCGAGGGCCAGGAAGTGGTGTCCGGCGGCTACCGGGCCATCAATCGGGACCTGGAGGATGGCAAGAAGATCAAGATCGGCACCCCGGGCGCCGACCAGGACAAAGAAAAGAAGACGCCGTGAGCTTGATCCGCCTGCAGAAGCTTTCGCGCCTGTACCAGATGGGCGCGGAAACGATCCACGCCTTGCGCGAGGTATCGCTGGAAATTCAGCGCGGCGAGTACGTGGCCATCATGGGTCCTTCCGGTTCCGGCAAATCGACGCTCATGAACTTGATCGGCTGCCTGGACTCGCCGACCGGCGGCGCCTACGAGTTGAACGGCATCAACGTGAGCGAGATGGACGACAACGAGTTGGCCGAAGTGCGGAACAAGGAAATCGGCTTCGTCTTCCAGACGTTCAATCTGCTTCCGCGCGCGTCGGCCTTGCGCAACGTCGAACTGCCGTTGATCTACTCCGGCATCGGCGCGGAGGAGCGGCGGGACATCGCCTTGAAAGCTCTCGGTTCGGTTGGCCTGGCAGATCGCGTCCACCACAAACCGAACGAGATGTCCGGCGGCCAGCGCCAGCGCGTGGCCATCGCCCGCGCGCTGGTGAACGATCCATCCATCGTGCTGGCCGACGAGCCGACCGGCAACCTCGACACCACCACCGGCATGGAAATCATGGCGCTGTTCGAGACGCTTTCGGAGAAGGGCAACACGATCCTCATCGTCACGCACGAGGAAGACGTGGCCCGCCACGCCCGCCGCATCCTGCGCATCCGCGACGGCTTGATCGCGAGCGATGAAGTGCGAGGAGGCGCGACGTGAAATCCGAAATCCGAGAGGCGATTTCGACAGCTCGTAGCAGCCGACGTAAGGAGGCTCAAACTCCAATGGAAACAGAGCCTCCTTACGTCGGCTGCTACGAGGGTGAAGGAGGCTTTCGGATTTCTCCTTTCCTTCCATGAAGCTCTTGAGCGAATTCAAGGAAGGCGTCTGGATTTCGCTCGACGCCGTTCGGGCCAACAAGATGCGCTCCATCCTGGCCACGCTGGGCATCGTCATCGGCGTGGTCACGGTTACGCTGATGGGCACGGCCATTGGCGGCGTGCGACGGGCTTTCCTGAAGAGCATTTCTGCCATTGGTGGCGATGTGCTCTACGTGTCGCGCCGGAGCTGGTTCATCGACTCGGAGGCGGAATGGATTCGCACCCAGAAAAGGCCGCGTCTCAATTTGACGCAGACCCGGATGTTGAAGCGGCAGTTCACCTCGGCCCGCGCCATCGCGCCGGTGGTCGATATCGGCCAGACCCTCAAGGTCGGCAACCGCGAGTCGATGGGCGTGCATATCATCGGGACCACGGACGAGTTCCAGATCACCAGTGGCGTGGCGGTGGCCCAAGGCCGGTTTCTTTCGCCGGGGGAAGTCGAGGGAGGCCGGCCCGTCTGCGTCATTGGCCTCGAAGTCGCGACGAATTTCTTTCCGAACATCTCGCCGCTGGGCCAGAAGCTGCGCATCGGCTCCTCCACCTTTGAAGTGGTGGGCGTGCTGGAGAAGCAGGGCAGCTTCCTCGGCATGGTCAGCCTCGACAACCAAGCCATCATCCCGATCCAGACCCTGGTGTCGTCCTTCTGGAACGACCCGGACTGTACTCTCCACGTCAAGGCGCTGGACATCGGTCGCCTGGAGGAAACGAAGGAAGAACTCCGCGGCGCCATGCGGAAGATTCGCCGGCTGGCGCCTTCCGACCCGGACGACTTCGCGATCAACCAGCAAGAGATGTTCGTCAAGATGTTCAATCGCGTCGTCGGTACGATCGGCTCGGTGGGGCTGTTCATCACCGGACTGTCGTTGTTCGTCGGCGGCATCGGGATCATGAACATCATGTTCGTGTCGGTGGCAGAGCGGACGCGCGAGATCGGCATCCGCAAGGCCATCGGCGCGAAACGCCGCACCATCCTGCTGCAGTTCTTGATCGAAGCGGCCAGTATTTGCCTGCTGGGCGGCTTGGTCGCGCTGGCGATTGCGTTTCCGCTCACGCTGGTGATGGGACGGTTCCTCCCAGCCACCTTGTCGCTGCCCGTGGCCGGACTCGCGCTCGCGGTGTCGCTGGTGACGGGCCTGGCCTCCGGCTTCTTCCCTGCATGGCGCGCGGCGCGGATGAACCCAGTCGATGCGTTGAGGAACGAGTGATGATTCCTTCTTCCAAGCTGACGTTCCGGTCGAAGTCCTCCCGCGTGCTGCTCGCGGAGGTCCGGGAGAGCTTCTTCATGGCCGTGGGCGCCATCGCCGCGCACAAACTGCGCTCGGCCCTCACGCTCCTCGGCGTGATGGTGGGCGTGTTCTCGATCATCGTCGTCATGACGGCCATGCGCGTCATGCAGGCGAACATCGAGCGCGAGTTGAGCCAGTTGGGCAGCCAGACGTTCGTGGTGCAGAAATGGCCCGGCGTCCATTTCGGCGGCCCCAAGGGCTTCGAGAAATATTGGCGGCGCAAGAACATCACCTACCAGCAAGCCCTGCAGTTGAAAGACCGCGCCACCCTCCCGCTCAACATCGGCACCGAGATGTACTTCTGGGGCGGCGACGCGTCATCCCAGTACGAGAAGACGCCGCCCGGGGTGGCGCTGATGGGCGAGTTGCCCGGCAGCTTTCCCGCCCTGAACTTGGTCATCGACCAGGGCCGGGCCTTGTTGGAGGCCGACATCGACAGCAGCCGCGACGTCTGTGTGCTGGGCTTCAGCCTCGCGAAGACGCTTTTTCCTCTCGGCTCCGCGGTGGGGGACCGGATCAAGATGAACGGCATCAACTACACCGTGGTGGGCGTGCTGGCGCCCAAGGGCGCGCTCGAAGGCGGAAACCAGGACAACTTCGCGCTCATTCCCATGACCACCGGCCTCAACCGCTACGGGCGCGCCTGGCGCAGCCTCACCATCTTCGTGCAATGCCGCGACGCGGCGAGCTACGACGACACCGTAGAGCAAGTCCGCGGCATCCTTCGCGCCATCCGCAAAGTGCCGCCCGGAGAAGAGGACGACTTCGAGATTTTCTCCAGCGATTCGATGATCAGCCAGTTCAACAACGTCACGAAGATAGTGCGGTTGGGCATCGCCGCCGTTAGTTCCATCGCGCTGCTGGCCGCCGGGATTGGGATCATGAACATCATGCTCGTCTCCGTCACCGAGCGCACGCGCGAGATTGGCATCCGCCGCGCCATCGGCGCCAAGAAGCGGAATATCATGACGCAATTCATCATGGAGGCGGTGGTGCTCTGCGAGTTTGGCGGGGTCGCGGGCGTCCTCTTCGGCATCGCGGGTGGCAACGTGGTGGCGTATCTGCTGAAGGTGCCCGTGGCCATTCCGCTGGATTGGGCGGCGCTGGGCCTGGTGATTTGCTCGGGAGTGGGGATCGTCTTCGGCACCTACCCGGCCTACAAGGCGGCGAACCTCGACCCGATCGAGTCGCTGCGCTACGAGTAGTTTCTTCTTTTCTTGGCGGACGGGCGGGCTAGCCTCGCGCTCACCTATGCCAAAACAACAGACTTACAAGTTCTGCTTCGGTCCCTGGAACCTCAGCGAAGGCCAGGATCCTTACGGCCCGCCGACACGTCCGGTGCAGTCCTTCGACTGGAAGCTCGAACAGCTCAAGAAACTCGGCTTCGACGCCATGATGTTCCACGACGACGACGCCGTGCCGGACATCGACACCAAGTCGTGCGGCCAACTGGCCGCCGAGGCGAAGGAATTGCGCAAGAAGCTCAAGGACGCCGGCGTGGTGGCGGAGATCGTCGCGCCGCGCCTGTGGTTCGACCCGCGCACCGTCGATGGCGCCTACACCAGCAACGATCCCAAGTGCCGCCAATACGCCATCGACCGCTCGCTGAGGTGCATTGACGTGGCGAACATCCTGGACTGCGACTTGATCGTGCTCTGGCTGGCGCGCGAAGGCTCCTACATCCGCGAGAGCAAGAACGCGCGCAAGTGCGTCGATTACCTGGTCGCGGCCATCGACAAGATGCTGGCCTACGACAAGAAGGTCCGCGTCTGCATCGAGCCGAAGCCCAACGAGCCGATGGACCTGGCCTACATCCCGACCATCGGCCACGCGTTGGCGCTGGCCAGCCAAACCTCCGACCCGAAGCGCGTCGGCTGCCTGATCGAGAGCGCGCACGCGTTGCTGGCGAACCTGGACCCGGCGGACGAAATCGACTTCGCCTGCTCGTTCGGCAAGCTCTGGTCCATCCACCTCAACGACCAGAACGGCCTCAAGTTCGACCAAGACAAACCGTTCGGCAGCGCGAACCTGCGCGTTGCCTTCAACCAGGTGCGCGCGCTGGAGCGGAACAAGTATGGCAGCAAGGGCGAGTGCGTGGCCTTTGACGTGCATCCATTCCGCACCACGAAAGTGGAGCACTGGACGCTGCACCTGGAGAACAGCCGCCGCACCTTCCTGCGTCTGCTGGAGAAGGCCCGCACGTTCCCCGAGGCGCAGGCGCAGGCCCTGATCGCCGACCGCAACTACGGCGCGCTCGACCAGTTGGTGCTGGAACACTTGATGGGGAAGTAGGCGTCGAAGGTTCTTCTTTCAGTCAAAAGCCATCATCGGCGCAGGCGGAAGAAATCGCTGGTGCCAACGCGGGGCAAGTGGACCGGGCTGTTCGTCGCGCCGGAAACGGGCAGCCAAGTCGGCGCAGTGAGGCTCGGCGTGGACTCCAGCGCGTAGTCGGGCCAAGGAGGAGTCCAGGAAGCAACGAGGTTGGAACCCGTGGCTCTGACGCTGAGCTTGGGATCCAGCGTGTCGTACTGGGTGAGGCGGAAGACTTGGCCGGGGCCGGTGGCGGGCAGGACGACCGGGTCGTTCGTGCCGCCGGGGACAGGCAGCCAGTTGGTGGGGGCATGATACGGCGCGGTTTCCAGGACCAGCCGCGGCCAGTGCGGCGACCAGGAGATCACGACGTTGGTGCCGGCCCGCGCGATCTCCAGCTTCGGGAGGATGGGGATGAGCAGGCAGGCTTGGCGCTTGTTTTGATACCAGCCGTCACCCGCGATCCAACCATTCTCGTTGATGTCGTTGGCACCGATCCATTGCCAGCCGCTGTTGGTGTCCACGAGGGAGTTGAGGTCCAACATGCCTTCTTCTTCCGTCCAGATGAAACCCACTTGGCTGCCATCGCTGCGTTGCGAAAGGCCCACCACTTGATTTCTGTTGTTGATGGCCGAGGCGCTGCTGATGTCGCCTCCGAACGTGCCGAGCAGGCGGGCTTGGCCATTGGCCCACACCACCGCCGAGTAGTCCACCGATGGCAAGCCCCACCATTCGCCCACCACCACTCCGTGGTTGTTAATAGCGTTTGCCGCTCCTGGTCCCAAGTTGATCACGCCTTGATCGTCCCGGTAGAGAAACGCATTCCAAGGGGGAGCCTGCCCGACCACCCAGCCCGCGTCGTTGATCCCACGCCCGTCCGCAGTCTCAGGGAAGACTTCCACTCCCACACCGGGCGTGAACCGCCAAGCACTGCCACCGGTGCCGCCTGCAATCTGCCCCCGGTTGTTGATGGCATTGGCATCGTCCAGCCCCAGATACTCAAACCCCACGCCCGGCGTGTAGCAGAACGCGCCGCCACCGATCGTATAGCCTGCGATCTGCCCAAGATCATTGATGTCTCCAGGGTCGGCAAAGTCACTATTCGTGGGTCCCAAATCCACCATCCCGCCGGTTAGCGTGAAGTGGAAAACGTGGTAGAACATCAAGTCAGGCGAGTCAAAATAACCTACGACCTCGCCGCTATTGTTGATCCCAGTGGCTGAACTCCCATAGGTCGCTGGAGCCTGGGGGCCGCTCTCGATTTGGATGATCCGGTAGCGGACTTCCGCCCCGGAAAGGAGCGGCCACAGAGCCAGACACAAGAAGAGGATCCGCTTCATGCACTCCTTGCTCACGGCACCGTGCCCAAGATGTCCAAGGGCCAGTGGATGGCGTTGCGCGTCGCGTAGCCGGTCCCCAGGAAACGGTCCTCCACAAACAGCACTCGCCACGTCCCGCCCACGTTCATCAAGTCCACCCCTTCGGGTCGGATCGCGTACGGCCACAGGTCGTCGATGAGCTTGCTGGGCGCCGTGTTCGTGTTTCCCGTCCAGCTATAGAGCGAGAATTTCTGCCGAAACTCCTCGCGTTGCAGCGGGCCGCCGTTGGCGGTGCCCGCCAGGATCAGGTAGCGGCCGGCTCCGCCAGCCAGCGCCGGGCACCACTTGATGCTCCGGAAGCCCAGCCCGCCCAGATTCATTTGATACGGCCCGGCAATCCCCGTCATGGCAGCGCCATAGTCCCAATTGGCGGAGGTCGCGAACCCCCACACGTTCGTCACGCGGAAGTAATACGCGTTGCCGCTCGTTCGGTTGGTGAGCGGCGCCCGCAGGGCGATGATCATTTCGTTGGTGGTCCGGAAGGCGAGGTCTTCCACGTTCAGGGCGTGGCCGTCGTACTGCTTGGGGCTGTAGCGCCAGGTGGCGGGCGTCACGCCGACATTCTGCCAGGCCAGGTAATTGCTCGTGCCCGTCACGTCGGCCGCCACGGTCAGGTACCGGTGCGGGGCGCGGTCGTTGTTCGTGCCCGGCGTGGTCGGCTGAGTCGTGCCGTTGTAGAACATGGCCCCGCGAGCAGGCGTGGTCGAAGAGACGTAGCCGCGCGGGCCGCCATCCCAAGCCGGACCCTCGGTATAGCTAACGTACTGCGTGGCGTAGGGGTAGCGGGCAATGGGAATTCCGCCCAAGGCTCGTTGAAGCACGATGTTGCCCAACTTGTTCGTCAGTTCAAGCTGCAGGTTCAAACCGCTTGATGTGTTGTTCGCGAAGAATCGCAGAAAGCCTCGAGCAGGAATGTTTGTGCCGGCAGGAAGATCACGGAACAGTTCTGTATCCCTACCCCTGATTTGCAGCCCGCCCAAATTCACCGGGACGAAGGCTGGATTGTACAACTCAATCCAATCCGGGTCGCCGACCGTGCCCGCGGCCGCCGCGTAGAACTCATTGACGAACAGCCGCGGCAACCCGTCGTTCGTTACGCCGGCCACCGGCCCGGCGGAGTAGTTCAGATTCGCATCCACCGCCCAAATCTTATAGAAGTTCGTCGAGCCGCTCGGAAGACTGGCCTTCGTCAACGTGAAGGTATTTGTCCCCGGATCAAACGACGCGATCACCACCGCCGCCGTCAACGTCGGCCCGCCGTTGGTGTAGGGCAGGGCTTGGTTGGTGGTGTAGCTCGTGCCATTGACTGGCGTGCCGAACTTGTTCACCGAGTTCCATGCGATCAGCACCTTGTTGCCCGCCGACACCGGCCCCAGCGCAGGGTTGTTACTGAGCCGATACCGCATCAATGCGGTCAACCCCTCCACCGGTTCGTTGGTCACGAAAGCGGGCCAGTACATGCTCTCGGAGCGGATCGTGTTGCTGTAAGCCACGGTGGTCAGGTTGGTGCCGAGCCACACCATCGCCAGCGCGCAGCGGCTCCGATCATAATCGCTGGACGGC
>JACRJZ010000057.1 GCA_016219875.1 Verrucomicrobiota bacterium
AATTCGTTCCGAGCCTCACCGGCCCAATTCCAGGCGGACCACCAGTGACTGGATGGCGGCTTTCGGCCATTTCCAGAGCATTTTCGGGGTATCGAGCAGATTCGCTCATGTCAGCCCGAAAAGATGTGGGTAATGACAAGGTTTTCAACCTGCCGTATCGCCGACTTGCAGTCGGCCAGGCCGTGAACCTTCCAGCCGGCTGGCCTCTTCCAACGCTCGCCGGTTGGAAAACCGGCGCTACGGCAGACTGGAAAGTCTGCGCTACGAGTGCTCCCGAACCGAGCTTGAGGCAGCCTTGGGCCGTGACCGGCTCCAACCTTGAACTTGGAACCTTGAACTTTAGACCTGTTCCCGTCGGCCAGTCGCGGCTTGCGCCGCCCGGCCTCGACGCCATAGTCCGCCTGCGAAAGCGAGTCAGACATGCAGACTTGGCTGGAACATTTCGGAGTGGCGGTGGCGGCGATCACCGGGGTGCTGGCGGCGCGCGGCAAGCGCGTGGACCTCTTCGGCGTGATCGTGCTCGCCGTAGTGACGGCCTTTGGCGGCGGCACGGTGCGCGACCTTTGCCTGGGCGACACGCCCGTTTTCTGGATCGAGAATCCACGCTATCTGCTCAATGCCGTCGGCGTGGCCGTGCTGACCTTCTTCGCCGCCCGCGTTCGCGAGTTTCCTGGCACGGTCCTGCTGGTGGCCGACGCCTTCGCGCTGGCCTTCTTCACCATGGTCGGCGTGAAGAAAAGCCTGGTGCTGGGCACGGCGCCGTCGATTGCGGTGGCGATGGGCGTGATCACCGGTGTCGTGGGCGGGGTGATTCGCGACGTGCTGACGCGCGAAATCCCATTGGTGTTCCGCCAGCAGATTTACCTTTACGCCACCGCGTCGTTGATTGGGGCGGTCGTGTTCATCTTCCTGAACCGCTGGCTGCCCGACGAGCACATCAACACGATCCTCGCCACGATCATCACACTGGGACTGCGCCTCGGCGCCATCCGCTGGAAACTGACGTTGCCGGAGTTCGAACCGAGGGACCCAGACGGGCCGGCGCGCCAGTGAAGCTCATGGGCCATCGCGGGTGGCTTGCTGGCAGGCCGCCGCGACCCGCTCGAGGTCTTCAAGGAAACGCTCCCGCCGTTCTTCCGTCAGAGCGGCGAGGACCTGGCTCTGGAGATGCGCCGCGAGAGGCCGCACGCGCGCGAACCTCGTCCTCCCCAGGCCCGTGAGAACGACCCGGTAGGCCCGGCGGTCCGCGGGGTCCGGTCGGCGGGCGACGAGGCCGCTGCGCTCCATGCGGCGGAGCAGCGACGCGATGGTGTTGGGATCGCTCGTCATCTTTTGCGCCAGTTCCCGCTGGGAGAGGCCGCGCCGGCGCTGTTCGCGCAGCGTGCGCAGCACGGTGAACTGGTCCGGCGTGATCCCCGCCGTGAGGCTGCGGCGGCGAAAGGCTTGATTCAAGTTGAACCATGCCCGGCGCAGCAACTGCGGCAGGCGCCGGCGCTCCGGCGCATCCACCGGCGTTTCGCGCCGGGAGCGTATCATTTGTTGTCTGTGCATCAGGTCTTTCATGGACTCAGGTTCCCCCAAGGTCCCGACGCCGTCGCGTCTGGCCCCGGCCAAAACCATACGTATAAGTACAATCCATTTGCGAAATCACAAATCGTGGCTATTGGTAAGGGGCATTTTTGAACTGAGCATCATGCATCCCGAATCTCAGCGCACCATCCGCCGCCGTGCTCTCTCCACGAGACTGGCTCGCGCAAATCTTTTCGCCCTGGCCGCCGTGGGTTTCTGGCTCGGGCTGGCCGTCCCTCCGGCTCCGGCCGCTCCCGTGCGCGGTTGGTTGAACTGGCGCGGCCCGGAACAAGTCGGCGTGTCGCGCGAAACGGGACTGCCCGCCAGCGTCTCGACCTCGAACGTGCTCTGGACCGCCAGCTACCCGGGCCAATCCACGCCCGTCCTCGCCAACGGCCGGCTCTACATCATGGGCTACCAGGGCGAGGGGGCGGACTTGCAGGAGGGCATTGGCTGCTTTGACGCCGAGACGGGCAAGTTGATCTGGAACCGCCGCTACAACGACTTCATCAGCGACACGATTTATCTCCGCTACGCCACGGCGAGTCCGGCCATCGATCCCGAAACGGGCAACATCTACATGCAGGGCACGCAGGGCATTCTCGCGGCGTTCGATCCAGACGGGCAGTTGCTCTGGCGGCATTCACTCATGGAGGAGTTCGGGCGACTCACGTTCCCGAACAGCCGCACGGCTTCTCCGCTCATTGACGGCGATTTGGTGATCACACGCGGTATCACGGCGAACTGGGGCGCGCAAGGCCCGGCCAGCGACCGCCTCTACGCCTTCGACAAGAAGACCGGCGAACTCGTCTGGTCTGCCACGCCCGGCGACCGGCCCAAGGACAACTCGTACTCGCACCCGTATCTCGGCTGGTTCAAGGGCCGCCGCGCGTTGTTCACGGCCCTCGGTGACGGCAGCGTGGCCTGCGTGAACGCCCGCACCGGCGAACCACTCTGGCGCGTGCCTCTCTTTCGCGCGGGTATCAACGCCACGGTTGTCGTCCACAACGACGACAAGGTCATCGCCCTCTTTGGCACGCCGTACGAACTCGGCCACATGGTGGCGCTGAAATTTCCCGATGTGCTGCCGACGAACGCGGCTTCGGCTCCGGTCGTGGTGGACGCCAAGGATGTTCAATTGTGGACCGCCGACATCTCGACCTCAGCGAGCCATCCCATTCTCGTCGGCGACACCGTTTATGTCGTGGCGGAGAAAGGCGACCTCTGCGCCGTGGACGCGAACTCCGGCAAGATTCACTGGAAGCTCAAGCTCGGCATCGAGCAGCGCAACGCCTCCCTTCTCTACGCCGACGGCCGGCTCTTCGTGCCGATCCTCGACGACCCCGCCGGCAAGGCGCAGGGCGAGAGCGAAGCCGGCACCAAGGGCGCCTTCTACATCATCAAGCCCGGCGCCCAGCCGGAAATCCTGACGCACATCGAGCTTGATGGCCGCTGCTTCGGGACGCCCGTGGCTTACAACGGCAAAGTCTATGTCCAGACCACGCAGAAGCTCTATTGTTTCGGCAAGGCGGGGAACAATCCTGGCTTGCCGGCACCGGTGGAAGAAAAGCCCTGGCCCGCGCCTGGCGCCGCGACGCAACTTCAGATCATTCCCTCCGAAGTGCTCCTGCATCCGGCCGAGAAAGCCAGCTTCCGCGTGCGCACGCTGGATGCGAATGGGTTTGCCGTCGGGGAACTCAAGGATGTGAAGCAGGTCAAGTGGGCGAGCTACGTCCCACCCACCGCGAGAGTGAAGTCCACCATGAAAAGCGCATTCAACGAGAATGGCGAATTGGTGGCGGCGCCGGACGCGGTTCTCAGCGCTGGCGCGTTTGAGGCCAGCTTCAACGGCCTCAAGGGCTACATCCGCGGGCGCGTCCTGCCCAATGCGCCCATTCAGCAGGACTTCGACAGCTTCACCTTGAGCGAAACCAACGCCATCGAAAACGCCGCCTTCGCCTACCCGCCGCTGCCGTGGATTGGGGCGCGCTTCAAATTCGAGGTGCGCGAGCGCGACGGCAACAAGTGCCTCGTGAAGACGATCGACAACAAGTTTTTCCAGCGCGCCACGGTGTTCATCGGCACGCCCGACATGAAGAACTACACCGTCGAGGCCGACGTGATGAGCGACGGCAACCGCCGCAAAATGTCCGAGGTCGGCCTCATCAACCAGCGCTACGCGATCGTGCTCAAGGGCAACGACCAGAAGATCGAGGTGAACTCGAACCTGGAGCGCTTGCGCCAGTCGGTGGATTTAAAGTGGCAGCCCAACGTCTGGTATCGCCTCAAGTCGCGCGTGGACATTGCGGCCGACGGCGCCGGCGTGGTGCGCGCCAAGGCGTGGAAGAAAGGCGAGCCGGAACCGGAAGCCTGGACCATCGAAGTGCCGCACAAAACCGCGCACCAGCAAGGCTCGCCGGGCCTGTTCGGTTTCTCGCCGCAGGACATGAGGGTCTGCATCGACAACGTCAGCGTGAGCACGAACTAGACTTGTTCTCTTAATCTTAATCTTCGTCCTCATCTTAATCCCATGACACCCCGCTTCGACCACGAAAAGCTGCAAGTCTATCAACGCTCGCTCCATTTCATCACCTGGCTGACGGACCTCCTTGAGCGTGTTCCTCCCAAACTCTCCGCCCACAACCAACTCGACCGCGCTTCAACCTCCATTCCTTTGAACATCGCCGAAGGCAACGGTCGTTTCACATCTTCAGACCGCTGCCGTTTCTTTGACATTGCGCGCGGGTCGGCGTTGGAGTGTGCAGCAGCACTGGACGTGCTGGTGGCGAAACGCATCGTAGCCGTGGCGGACGTTGATTCTGGCAAAGCCAATTTGGCTGAGGTGGTGTCCATGCTGGTGGGGCTGATTCGGAGCAATTCGGAAACGCGCTTGCATGAGGATGAAGTTCCTTACCGAATCGCGACTCAACCGACGGAGCCAGTGAGCTACAAGCAGAGGATTAAGAATAAGATTACGAGTAAGATCAAGAAGCCCACGGCGCCCCTCTTGATCTTAATCTTCTTCTTAATCTTAATCTCCCCCGCCCCCGCCGCCGACTGGCCGCAATGGGGCGGTCGCCCGATCCGCAATATGTATTCCCCCGCCAAGGGCCTGCCCGATTCCTTTGGCAAGTTTGACTTCAAGACCGGCACGGAAGAGTTCGACCCCAAAGGCATTAAGAACCTCCGTTGGATCACGAAGCTCGGCTCGCAGAGCTACGGCAACGTCACCGTCGCCGGCGGAAAGGTTTTCATCGGCACGAACAACGAAAGCCCGCGCGACCCGCGCCATCAAGGCGACCGCAGCATCCTCATGTGCTTCGACGAGAAGACCGGCAAGCTCCTCTGGCAACTCGTCGTGCCCAAGCTCGCCTCCGGCAAGGTCAATGACTGGGAATGCCTCGGCCTGCTCGCGTCGCCCACCATCGAGGACAATCGCGTTTATCTCGTCACCAGCCGCTGCGAGGTCATGTGCCTCGACGTGGAAGGTCTGGCCAATGGCAACGACGGGCCGTTCAAGGATGAGGGCAAATACTTCGTGAAGGATGTCGTGCTCGACAAAGGCAAACCCACCGAACGCCCCGCCCCGCCGATGGAGCCAGGCCCGCTCGATGCCGACATCATCTGGGTTTACGACATGATGGACGACCTCGGCGTCTTCCCGCACAACGCTTCGAACTGCTCCGTCCTCATCGTGGACGACATCCTCTACACCTGCACCTCGAACGGCCAGGACTGGACGCACTCGAACATTCCGTCGCCCAACGCGCCCAGTTTCATCGCGCTGAACAAGAAGACCGGCGAGTTTCTGGGCGAGGACGACGCGAAGATCGGTCCGCGCATTTTCCACGGCCAATGGGGTTCGCCGACGCTCGGCGTCGTGAACGGACGCAAGCTCATCATCTTCGGCGGCGGTGACGGTTTCTGCTACGCCTTCGACGCGAAGCCGGTCAAGGAAGGTGACACTTCCATTCTGAAGACCGTGTGGAAATACGACGGCAACCCGCCCGAGCACAAAGTGGACAAGGAAGGAAAGCCGTTCAAATACCCCGCCGCGGAAGGACCCAGCGAGATCAACTCCACGCCCGTCTTTTACAAAGACCGCATTTATGTCGCGGTTGGCCAAGACCCGGAGCATGGCGAGGGGGTGGGCCATCTTGCCTGCATCGACGCCACCAAAACCGGCGACATCACCAAGACCGGCACGATCTGGTCCTACAAGAACATTCACCGCAGCATCTCGACCGTGTCCATTGATCCCGAAAGTGGGCTTGTGTTCGTGGGCGATTTCTCCGGCTACATCCACTGCTTGGACTCTGAGACGGGCAAGGTCTATTGGACGCACGACATGAAGGCCCACATGTGGGGCTCGACGCTGGTCGCCGACGGCAAACTTTATGTCGGCGATGAAGACGGCGACTTCACGGTGTTGGCGGCGACGAAGGAGAAGAAAGTTCTCAGCGAAACCAACCTTGGCGCCCCTGTCTATGGCACGCCCGTGGTGGCCAACGGCGCCGTCTATGTACAGTCCAACAGCCACCTGTTCTCGTTCGCTGATCCGAGCAAGACTCCCGAGGGGCAGGTCAGGCCAGTAAAAGTGGATTGATCCTGACGTGGCAGTTCAAATGCCGAATGAAGAACTTGAAAACTCGTGAATTCCACCTTCAACGCCAGGGCTGATTCAAAAAGGAGCGCGGGCAGCCTGCCCGCGTGTTTCTCGCGCCCATTTTTGACGGAACGCGCGGGCAGGCTGCCCGCGCTCCTGTCCGTGTGTTTCTTGAACCAGTCCTGCCTTCATTCCTAGCTCCACATCCATTTAGTTGACGCCATGATCCATCGCGGTGCCGGCCCCGGAGGGGCCAAATGTGAATAGCCCCCGGTGCAACCGGGGGAGAGTGATCCCAAGTGCGCGTGACCCCGGAGGGGTCGAATCGTCCTGTTCAACCCCTCCGGGGTTGTTCCCTCACCGCATCCCATACCCCCGGTTGCACCGGGGGCTATTCACATTGAATCCCTTCGGGATTTGCCTCTTTACGTAAGATGACCACCGCTTCCCCGCTCCGCCTCACGCGCACCCAATGGTTGATTTGCGGCATCGCTGCCATCGGCTTTGCGTTCGACATTTACGAACTGCTGATGCTCCCGCTGATCATCAAGCCGGCGCTGGCTGCGCTGGGCGGTGTTGGCGTGGGGGGCGTGCCTTTGCTGGTGCCCGGCTCGCCGGAATATGTGAAGTGGGCGCGCACGCTGTTCTTCGTGCCGGCCATCGCGGGCGGGGTCTTTGGCTTGCTCGGCGGCTACCTCACGGACCGGCTGGGCCGCCGGCGTGTGCTCACGTTCAGCATTCTGCTCTATGCGCTTTCGGCCTTCGCGTCCGGCTACGCAACTTCCCTGACGCAATTGCTGGTGCTGCGCTGCCTCGTGTTCGTCGGCGTGTGCGTGGAATTCGTCGCGGCTGTGGCATGGCTGGCGGAACTGTTCCCCGACGGAACGCAGCGCGAAAAGGTTCTCGGCACCACACAGGCATTTTCGTCCCTCGGCGGGCTGCTCGTGGGCGGCGCGAATGTGCTGGCAGCGAACATCGCAATCCATCTTCCCGCGATCCACGGTGGACACGAAGCCTGGCGCTACACGCTCATCTCGGGCGTCATTCCGGCGCTCCCGCTCATCCTCATTCGTCCGTTCCTGCCGGAGTCGCCCGAATGGCAGCGCAAGCGTGACGCCGGCCTCCTCAAGCGTCCCAGCTTCGCCGCGCTCTTCAGCCCGGAGTTGCGCCGCACCACGATCCTGACCACGCTGGTGTTTGCGGCCAGCTACGGTCTGGCCTTCGGCGCGATCCAGCAATTGCCGCAAATCCTGGGCGGACCGAAAGGATATGCGGCGGTGCTTGCCACTGCGAAGGCGGCCCAAGACAAAGCGGTGAAGGACGCCGAGTCTGCCGGCAAACCCACGCCCAATCCAGGCCGCCTCAAGCAAATCGCCGGCAACGCCACCGACGAAGCCGTGGCGCGCGTCACGATCTGGCAGGAGATCGGCGGCCTGGCGGGGCGCATTGCGCTCGCGATTCTTGCGGTTCGCATTTTGAGCCGGCGCGCGTTGCTCCGTGTATTTCAGATTCCCGCGCTCGTGTTCGTGCCGCTGTTCTTCTGGTGGACCGCCGGCAGCCTCGGCAACGCCGACACGCTTGCGCCCATCAAGATCGGCATCTTCATCGCCGGTTTCTTCACCGTGGCACAGTTCAGTTTCTGGGGGAATTACATCCCGCTGGTGTTCCCGCTGCACCTCCGCGGCACCGGCGAGAGCTTCGCGGCGAACATCGGCGGACGCGTGTTCGGAACCGCCGCCGCGTGGATCACGATTTCGCTTTCGGCTTCGACTCCACCCAACCCGGCGAAAATCGCGCTCATGGCTGCGCTGGTCGCGGGCGGTTACGCGCTGGTCGGGGCGATCCTGACGCGATGGTTGCCAGAGCCGAAACAGGGCCGACTGGAGGAGTGAGCCTGAACCATGAACCGCTCGAAACCCTGGCTCCTCACGGCGCTCGTGCTCGCAGTCTTTCTGCTGCACCAGGACTTCTGGAATTGGAGCAAGGCCGACCCGCTGGTACTCGGCTTTCTGCCTGTTGGGCTGGCCTACCACGCCGCTTACTGCGCTCTGGCGGCGTTGATGATGCTCGTGCTCGTCAAGCTCGCCTGGCCAGCCGATTTGGATCGCATAGAATCTAGGCTCGAAGACGAAAGGAGGCCGCCGCAGCCATGACGCCTGTCATCGTCGTCTTCATTTATCTCGCGATCGTCCTCTACATCGGCATCTTCGCTTTTCGCAGCGGCAAGTCGTCAGGCGAAGACTACTTCCTGGCCAGCCGCTCCCTCGGCCAATACATCTTCCTGCTCGCGCTCTTCGGAACGAACATGACCGCGTTCTCCATCCTCGGTGCGTCCGGTCTCGCTTACCATCGCGGCATCGGCGTATTCGGCTTGCTCGCGTCCGCTTCCGCGTTCGTCATTCCGCTGACGATCTTCCTCATCGGCACCCGGCTCTGGGCGATGGGCAAGCGGTTTGGGCACATCACGCAAGTCCAGTTCCTGCGCGACCGCTGGGAATGTTCCTTCATCGGCACGCTCATCTTTGCGCTCACGGCGGCGATGCTCGTCCCCTACATCATCATCGGCGTCATGGGCGGTGGCCAAACGCTGGAGGCAATCAGCGATGGACGCTTGCCCTACTGGGCGGGCGGCGCGCTGGTGGCGCTCGTCGTGATGAGCTACGTGTTCTTCGGCGGCATGAGAGGCACGGCGTGGGTGAACACGTTCCAGACTTTGCTATTTCTCTGCTTCGGCACGGTGGCGTTTGTGCTGATCGGAAAGAACCTGGGCGGGTTCGATGAAGTCATGCGCAAGCTCGCGTCGAATCCCGCCACGGCGCCGCTGCTCACCCGCGCGAGAATCCCGCCGCAGGAGTTCTTCAGCTACGCGTTCATTCCCCTCTCCTCGATCATGTTTCCCCACGTCGCGATCATGTGCATGACCGCGAAGAAAGCGTCGTCGTTCAAGAAGACCGTCGTGTTTTACCCGATCTGCCTTCTGCTGCTTTGGCTGCCGAGCGTGTTCCTGGGCGTGGTCGCGGCGAGCCAGTTTCCCGGACTCAGGCCCGGCGAGTCCGATGGCGTGATCCTGCGCTTGCTCACGACGAACACGGACCCGCTGCTGGCCGGGATTCTTGGCGCGGCGATCATGGCTTGCGTGATGGCGTCCGACAGCCAGATTCTCGCGCTCTGCACGATGTTCACCGAGGACATCTTCGCCTACTACGGTGGCAAGGAGCGTTTCGGCGAAACGGCACAAGTCTGGACCGGGCGCGCCTTCGTGGTGGGCGTCACGCTGGTGGCCTACGCTGCGGCGATCCAACTCAAGGACAAGGCCGGCATCTTTGAACTCGCCATCCGGTTCGCGTTCTCCGGCTTCGCCGCGCTCTCGCCGGTGATGCTCGCCGCGCTATTCTGGAAGCGCAGCACCAAGTGGGGCGCGCTTGCCGCGGTGCTCTGGGTCGCCGCCACGATGGCTGGCTCGTGGTATCTCCATGAGGCCTCAGCCACGCTCGCTCCGAAGCCCGGTCAACCTGCCGCACAGATTTTCCCGGCACTCGGGGATCTGTTCCTGCGCACCCCAGGCAGCGTGACGATCTACGGCTACCTCCCCGTCATGTTCATCTGCCTCGGGTCCGTGGCGCTGATGGCGGTGGTTTCTCTGCTGACGCGACCGCCAAGCACGGAGACGATTGAGAAGTATTTCCCCGCCCAAAGTCCGGCCCTCACCTGACTCGCCGCGTATGTCTGGCCATTTCACAGCCTGAGTTTCCTATGAGCACATCACCCTCCGACCTCCAAGCCGCCCAAATCCAACTCGACGCCCACGTGCGCGAGATCATCGCCTGGCATTTCTCGCCCGACACCGGCTCTCCGTTCTGGCTCGATTGGGCCAAGAAGAACTTCGATCCGCGCAAAGAAGTGAGTTCCTTCGCCGACCTCGTCGTTAGGTTCCCGCACTTCCAGGACGAGTGGCTGCGCGACCTCCAACCCGAAGTCTGGGTGCCCGCCGCGTTCAAGGGGAAACCCTTCAACATCTTCGAGACGGGCGGCACCACCGGCATGCCCAAGCAGCGCATCGGCTGGAATGACTACAAGACCGATTACGAGGAGTTCAGTGGGAAGATCAGCGACGCGCATTTCCCGCGCGGTGCGGCGTGGCTCATGGTCGGCCCCACCGGCCCGCGCCGATTGCGGCTCGCCATCGAGCACCTTGCCAACTTCCGTGGCAGCTCCTGCTACTTCGTCGATCTCGACCCGCGCTGGGTGAAGAAAGTCATCGCCGCGAAGCAGTTCGACCAAGCCAAAGCCTACATGGAGCACGTCGTGGACCAGGCCGTGACTCTCCTCAAGCACCGCAAGATCGCCGGTCTCTTCACCACACCGAAGCTGCTGGAGGCGCTGGCCGAAAAGATCAACCTCCACGACGCCGGCATCCGCGGCGTCTTCTGCGGCGGCACCACGATGGCGCCGCAATACGTCCGCTTCATCGTCGAGGAAGTGCTGGAAGGCCGCATCGGCTTCTACCCGACCTACGGCAACACGCTCATGGGCCTGGCCGCGAGCGTGCCGCTCCGGCCCGAAGACAAATTCTCCATCACCTACTACGCCCCTCAACCGCGCGCTGTCCTCCGGGTGGTAGATCCGTCTGATCCGTCCCATCCGGTCCAATACGACCAATGGGGCCGCGTGGAACTGACCACGTTGACGAAGGAATTCTTCATGCCCCGCTTCCTCGAACGCGACGAAGCCATCCGCCGCGAACCGCGCGAACCTTACGCCTGGGACGGCGTGGCCGAAGTGCGGCCGTTTGGGGCGATGGAGAAGAACATTGTGGAAGGGGTTTATTGACGCGTTTGGACAGCGCGCTTATTTAAGGGACATGACGCTGGCTGAGAAGATCGGCGCTCCTGCCAAACCTTCGTTGCTGCTGGAGAAAGCAGCACGACTGGGGCTTGGCAATGCCGGTATGCTTGAAGCTCTGGCCGTAGCGCGAGGCTGCTGGCATTACCAGCACCCCGAAATGGCAGAACCGCCGAAACTGTCCGAGGCTCAGTTTACAAACGAGGAGCTTGCCATCGCCCTGCTCTCTCCGAGTCTTCCCTACTCGCCGCACACGATTCGTGTGGGCGCAGCCATGCTGGGCGCGGAAGGTAACGGTGCTGAGAGCCTTGCCGAGCTCGCTGCGAGCGAAGGATGCGAGATGGTTGTGCGCTACATCGCCGAAGCAGCTTCGGAGTTTGAGCCAGAACATCGTTTCTGGACTGAGTTGCTCCGTCGCCTCCACGACACAAGCGAGCCGGCAGAAGGCATCCTTCCACACCCGACCCGCTTCGTGTCTATGACTGGCATCACCCGCGCCGGCCGTGGCAGAGTGACCAACTGGATTCGCCCGCGCCCCGAGTTGGCGGCTGCGCATGGATAACCCTTCGCTGATCGTCCAGAAATTTGCAGCCTATGACAAACCTGACTACGACAAACTTGGCACTTAAACTTGCGCCAGAAACAGACCCGAAGTGCGATGGTTTTCGCTATTTAGTCTCTGTTGCTCCGAGCTTTCTTTGGTTTCTTTTGGTTGTTGTGGTCATCGTGCTTCTTTGGCCCACGCTGAAACAACTGCTCAGCCACTTGGCGTGGAGAGTGAAGTCTGGTTCAGCAGTTGAGTTTGGTTCTTATTTCAAGCTGAGTGCAGCGTACGCGGCTCCCGAACCCGACGTCAAAGCTGATGAGCAATTTGCTGAAGTCCGCAAAGACGATGGGACTTTCGCGAATTGCCGCGAGAAGTTTTACTCTGCTAGCCAATGGCTGTTCCTGGTTCATCGACTCTCTGTTTCAGTTCAAAAAGACCAACTTTACGACATCACGCTGTATCTCCTTCCCCACAAGGACAAAACCCTCTTTGGAGTCAAGCGGGTGGAATACTACTTCGGGAGATACTGGGGGAGCAGGATCTTTGCTTCGACGGATCGGTCTAATGCTTTTGCCGTGAGCACCTCTGCGTACGGACCATTTGTCTGCACTGCAAAGGTTGTGTTCCAAGACGGCCAGGAAGTTTTCCTTCATCGCTACGTTGATTTCGAAGCAGGCCCCATTGGCAAGGTGCCACCCGACAAACGCTGAGATCGAATGACAGAGTGCAGTGAACACCATTCCCCACCTCCCCGTTCTCCGCCTTGGCCGCAACTACGAGAGCCTCGACCAGATCGAGGTCAAGGACCACCGCACCGGTGAAGTCAAAGCCGCCGTGTCGTCGGTCAACGCCGGCATTGTCCGCAAGGACCTCCAGAAACTCGCCGCCGCCCGCGCCGCGTTGAAGAAGTTCACCAGCGCCCAACTCATCGAACTCTGCGCCAAAGCCGGCGATTTGTTCCTCAACGACACCCTCCCGCTTGGCGACAAGGGCCACACGCAGTCGCCGCAAGACTATGTCCTGGCGCTTTCCGCCACCAGCGGCCTGCCGCACGTCATGGTCCGGCGAAACATGCAGAAGATTCACCACGCGCTGACCAACATGCGCACGGTGCTCAACGGCCTCACCCGCGGGCTCGATCTCGCCATCCTCGACCAGGGCCACGGCACCGTCGCCGGTTCGCCGTGCAGTTACTACCCCACCACGCAGGCACTTGGACTCGTAATGCCCAGCAACTCCCCGGCGGTGAACTCCCTGTGGCTCCCCGCCATCGCGCTCAAGACGCCCGTCGTCATCAAGCCGGGACGCGAAGAGCCCTGGACGCCCTACCGGCTCGTGCAGGCGTTCATCGCGGCGGGTGTCCCGGCGGAGGCGTTTGGCTTCTATCCCACCGACCACGAGGGCGCCAGCGCGATCCTGAGCCAGTGCGGACGCGCGCTGATCTTCGGCGACAAGAGCACCACGCAGCAATACGCCCACAACCCGGCCATCCAGATTCACGGCCCCGGCTTCAGCAAAATTCTCATCGGGGACGACGAGATCGAAAACTGGCGCAGCTACGTGGACCTGATGGTGGCCAGCATTTCGGAGAACGGCGGTCGCTCCTGCATCAACGCCAGCGCCATCGTCGTGCCGAAATACGCCACCGAAATCGCCGACGCCCTCGCGCAGGCCCTCGGTCCCATTCAACCCACGCGCCCGGACGACGAGAACGCCCGCCTCTCCGGCTTCGCGAATCCCAAGATGGCCGACTATATCGACTCCGCCATCGAGCAAGACCTCCAGACGCCGGGCGCGGTGGACGCGACGGCGAAGTATCGCTGGCCCATGAACTGCGATGTAGCGCAGGCTTTCCAGCCTGCGGGTTCCGGGGACTTTCGAGTCCCCAGAATGAGCGGCGGACTGGAAAGTCCGCCGAACCCGCAGCCTGGAAAGGCTGCGCTACAAGCCGGCACCGCTCCTCGCAAAGTGGTCTTTGAAGGCGGCACGTACTTGCGTCCGACCATCGTGCTGTGCGACTCCTTCGCGCACCCACTGGCCAACCGCGAGTTTCTTTTCCCTTACGCCAGCGTCGTGCAGGTGCCGCAAAACGAGATGCTCAGGCAAATCGGTCCGTCCCTCGTCGTCACTGCCATTACTCGCGATCCCAAGTTCCGCGAAGAACTCCTGGAGTCCCCGCTGATCGACCGCCTGAACCTCGGCCCGATCTCCACGATGAAGATTTCCTGGGACCAGCCGCACGAAGGGAACATGTTCGAGTTCCTCTACAAGAGGCGCAGCATCGAACGGGCGTGGTGAACCGGCCGCTCACTCTAATTTACTCAGAACGTTTGCGATGAGTTGCGGTTTCCGCGAAGCAGCCAGCAGGGGCTGGATGGCAAATTGCGACGGGTAGAAATGCCGCGCTTCGTACGCCCAGAACCACAGACCCCCGTCCGCAGCCAGCCCGGCCATCCCCTCTCCGTAAGGGCAGATCGCTACCCAGTCTGAGTGTGAACTGAACCGCGTTGCGCGCGCCGTGGCTGGCCGGACCACCGGGTCATCAGGAAAGTCCCACTTCCACAACGTGCCGTCAGCTTTGAGCGTCACCACCAGATAATCGGTACAGACCAAACCGAGCCAGTTGGATTCGTTCCTCAGTTGGACATCTAGCTTCGTCCATTCCTTCGCACCCCGCTGCCACTCTCTGCAAACACGGAATGTTCCGTCCTCGCGCACGCCGAGTTGAATCACGCGGCGGCCGGGAACAGCAGTCATTGACCGGCTGCGCCACCCAGCATCATCCCACTGCGGAGTTCGCCGAAGGGAAGACTGGTCATCAAGGCGAAGGACTCCCGGCTCGTCCCGTTTGAGGCCACCGGGGTTGTATGGGAGCCACGTGCGGCCATCAGCCTTTCGGAACTCAATCGCTGGTGGTTCCCCCACGGCTAGCTCGGCCCAATCGGAGTCCGTTCCCAGCCGCTCCGGCGTGAACGCGCGCAAACCGGGCCAGGGTTTCCGATCATCAATGTGGTTGGTGCCCAAGCGCCATAGCGTGCCGTTCGTCTTCAAGAGAAACGCCGGCAGATGATCGCCCGCGACGCTCTTCCAGTCGTTGTCGCTGCCGACTCGCACCATCCGGACCAGTCCTGCGCCGGCAGCGGGGCTTGGAGGCCAGAAGGTGGTGTGGTCGTCCGGCGTCCCCGAAACCCACAGGCTTCCGTCGTTCTTGGTGGCGGCCACTTCGCGGAAAAACATGGCCACGCTGGTCCAGTTGCTGCCTTCGAGGGACCGGAAGTAGGAGCCGGTCATTTTCTCGCCGGTCAGAATGGCTCTCCAACTCGGCAGCATGGGCCGAAAACGGTCACTCCAGACTCGTCCCCCGGGAAGTTGGGCAACCAGCGTGGTGTTGCCACTACTCCTCAGCGTCACGCCCTGCGTCGAGGTCAAACGAGCCGGCCCATGCGGCCCCTCCAGTGGAGTGACCAGTTCCCAAACGCGATGGTAGATCGCCGTCGTGGCCACGATTACACACGCAAACGAACCCAAGACACCGACCGCGTTGCGCCACCACATGGGCCAGCCAACCCGCAAGCGTTTGAAATTCCATGAGGCCAGCCAGGCGAGCGTCAACGCCAGCCCCGGCACCCCGACGAGAAAGATCAGCCAGCCCCGCCAGGGCGGGCGGGGAACCAAGGCTCCCATTCGAGAGGCGAAATTCGCGAGAACCGCGGCGACGAAAAAACCCAGCATCGCCAACCCCGCTGCTTGCAGCATGGAGCGCGTGAGGGTGGACGCGTAGAAGGCGATCGCCACAACGGCGATGACCATCACGAGCAGCGCGAGGCCGGAAACCGCCGGAGCGACGGCGTGAAGACCATTGAAGAGCGCCTCAAAAGAGGCCCCGACTCCCGGTAGGTGGATGTCGTAGCTGTCCGTCTCCCCTTTGATGTTCAGGCCGATCTGCGAATGGACCCGGTCTCCCTCGAACAGCAGTGGCATGACCACGCCCAAAGGAAGGGACAATAACAGCGCAACGCTGAACTTGGTTCGCAGTTGCGTCCGCCGCTTCACGGGCAGGCAGAGTTGCGCTTCCAAGGTGCCGAATCTTCGCTCTTCAGCCACGGCGGCGCAGCCCACCAACATCGCCATGACCAGCCACAAGACCCAGAAGTGGTCCGCGAAAAGCGCCAGCACGGGCGAACCGCGGAACCCCTCCTCAAGCGTCCGCGCAACGATGACAGCAAGATGCAGCAGGGCAAGCCCGCCGGCGATGACCAATTGCGATTGGTGGAGTTGGAATTCCTTGGCCAACAACGCGGCCTGTGGACGGAAGCGCCGCCGTTCGTTGCGCCCGGCCCGCAAAGCCCTGAGGCCAGGCACCTCCGGCATCGTGATCAGGCGGCCAATCCACTGCACATCCTGAGCGCGCAGGAACAGGTGCTTGGCCCAGAAAAAGCCCGTGACAGCATAGACCGCGAAGACGCCGATCAGTATGGAGTCGCCTCCCTCCGGATACGCCTTCGTCAGCCTTAGCACCACCATCACCAGGCCGGCTGGAACGAGCACCGTGAACCAGAACGCCACCGTGACTTGCCGAAACAACAGCGCGGTCCACAGGGCGCCGGAGTAGGCCGAGAGCCCAACCAGCGCGCTGGTCAACAAGATGGCGCGCGTCCCTGGCAGCGGTTGTTCGGGTGGCATGGTCAAGAGCAGCGAAAGGCACCAAACCACCAGCACCAGTCCAAAGGCCACCAGCAGCAAAAGGCTTTTCGTCCACCAGACGCGCGCCCGCGACACGGGCTGGCTCAGCAGATGGCCAAAGGTGTGGGCGCTGAATTCGCCCCCGAACGAGTCCAGTGCCAAGGCCACCGCCGCGGCCGGACAGAGTCCCAGAACCAGGAGCGACCTGATCGTCAAAAGAGCGTCGTTTGTGCCATGGGGCAAGAAGCAACTCATCCCAGCCAGCGCCAGCGCCAGGAGAAACCCCGGCAGCAGCAGCCTTACTTCCTTGCGAACGAAGGCGTTCATGCGGTTGGCTTGGACAAGTGTTTGGACGCGACGAAGATTTCCTCCAACGTCAGCGATTCGGTCTGCACATCCTCCGGCTGGCAGGCTTTCAACTTGGCGATGATCTCTTCGCTGCTGCCGTTGGAGAGGACTTCGACTTCGCGACCGGTTTGCTTCACGCTCAACGCGCCGGGCAAGTCGAGCTTCGCGGGCGGTTGGGTGAAGCGAGCGCGAATTTTTCGGAAGCGATCCCGTGCGGCGTCGGCGTCCATCGTCAGCAATTCGCGGCCCTGCTCGATGATCGTGAATTCGTCAATCAAGCCCTCGAACTCGGAAATGAGATGCGTGGAGACGAACACCGTTCGGCGCTGAGGATCGCCGGACTGATACGCGCCGATGACGGTCTCAATGAACTCGCGGCGCACGATGGGATCAAGGCCGGAGGTCGGTTCGTCGAGCAGGAGCAGTTCCGGCTCGGGACAGATCGCGCCGACGAGCGCGAGTTGTGTCCGCTGGCCTTTGGAGAGCGCGCTGGCCTTCTGGTCGGCGTTCAGCCCGAAGCGCCGCAGTAAGTCGGCCTCAATGTCGCGGTTCCAGTGCGCGCGGAACGAGGCGAGGTAGTCAAGAGTCCCGCGCACGGTCATCCACGGGTAGAACGCGACCGTGTCCGGCACATAGGTGAGGCGCGACTTGACGGCGACTTCCTCCTTCTGCGGGTCGAGGCCGAACACGCGCACCGTGCCGCTGGTGGGCCGCAGCAGGTTCAAGAGGCACTTGATGGTGGTGGTCTTGCCCGCGCCGTTGCGACCGAAGAAGCCGTAGCAGCGGCCTGGCTTCACTGTGAGGCTGAGGCCGTCCACGGCGTCGAGCTTGCCGTAGCGGCGGGTGAGGTCCTTGATTTCGATGACTGGGGTCTCGTTCATGATTTCACCTCGCGATCATTTCTCTTGTTTGCTTTCGAAGTAGTCGAGCCGCTCGTGGACCAAAGCGAGGAACGTCTCGCGGTCCACCTGCAAGTGGTGGGCGGTGACCACGGCCTCGTCGATTTCCTTGAGGAGTAGTTTCTGTCTCACCTGCTTGGTGAACGGCGTGTTGTTCTCTTTCAGGAAGCAACCCTTGCCGGGCAGCGTCTCGATCACGCCCTGGCTTTCCAACTCGGCGTAGGCCTTGGCGATGGTGTTGCGATTGACGCGCAGGTCCTCGGCCAGTTGGCGGACGGACGGCAGGGCATCGCCGGCGCGCAGCCCGCCGGAGGCGGCGGCGTAGCGGACCTGGTCCACTAGTTGGAGGTACACCGGCTTGCCGGTTTTGAAATTGACCTGAAGGAGCATGTCGTTATCTGTCCTATGCCACTAGGACAGTTGGCCGGCCTTGTCAAGCGGGAATTTGGCGCGGCGAACTCATCGACTTCACCACGAAATCTTCTTGCCAACCCGCGCCGCCTCGGCCAACAGGAGCAGGCATGTTGCGACTGATCATGACTCCGGCCCCGACCGAGCGCATCCTGCGGTTCGTGGGCGACCGAGTGCGCTTCAGCGTGCGGACGGCGGAGGGTGCGCCCCTGCCGTCCGGCTGGCGTGTATTGCTGCGTACCAATCTGGGCCGCGCCCATGCACTGCGGCAGGAGATCATTCACTCTTACCCTGCCAAGCCGGCGCTCGCCGACGCCGCGTGGCATGACATCCCGTTGCTTCAAGCGGGCGCGGAGTGGTCGCGTGAGATCGCGCTCGTCGAGACGGGCTACTTCCGCGCCAAGGCCTACGCCGCCGATCCTCACGGCCGCCAGCACTGGGTGGAGGGTGCTGACGTCGGCGTGTCGATCCATCCCGATGCCTGCCGCACGGGCAACACGATTTACTGCGCCTTCGTCCGCATGTTCGGCCCGACCAAGACGGCGCGGACCACGGCGGACGCGAAGCTGGAGGCGCAACTCGCGGAACTCGACCAGCGGCACTACACGGTCATTCCGCCCGCCGGCAAACTGCGCGACCTGGTCCGCGAGTTTCCGCACGTCTTCGACACGCTCGGCTGCCGCATCCTGCACTTACTCCCGGTCACGCCCACGCCCACCGTCTTTGCGCGCTTCGGTCGGTTCGGCAGTCCGTATGCCGTGCAGGACTTGACGGCCATCGACCCGGCGCTGGTCGAGTTTGACAAGCGCACCACCGGCCTCGACCAGTTCTGCGAACTGACCTACGAAGCCCACCGCCGCGGCGGGCGGGTGTTCCTGGACATTGTCATCAACCACACGGGCTGGGGCGCGACGCTGCAGGAGCAGCACCCGGAATGGTATCTCCGCGACGAGCGCGGCAACTTCGTCAGTCCCGGCGCCTGGGGCACAACCTGGGAAGACCTTGTCGAACTCAACCACAAGCACCCCGAGCTGTGGCAAGACCTCGCCGAAGTCTTCCTGACTTGGTGCCGCCGCGGCGTCGATGGCTTTCGCTGCGATGCGGGCTACAAGATTCCCGTCGAAGTCTGGCGCTACATCACGGCGCGGGTGCTGGAGGAGTTTCCAGAAACGATCTTCCTGCTCGAGGGTCTCGGCGGCAAATGGGAAGACACGGAGGCCCTGCTCACCGACGGTTCCATGCAGTGGGCCTACAGCGAGTTGTTCCAGAATTACTCCGGCGGCCAGGTCGCCTGGTATCTCGACTACGCTCTCCGCCAGAGCCAGCGCGTCGGCCTCTATGTCCACTACAGTGAAACCCACGACAACAACCGCCTTGCGGAAAAAGGCCGCGTGTGGTCGCTCCTGCGCAACCGCCTTTGCGCGCTGGCCAGCGCGAGCGGTGGATTCGGCTTCACTTGCGGCGTCGAGTGGCTGGCAGCGGAGAAGGTCAACGTGCATGCGTCGCGCGGCCTCTCGTGGGGCCAGCCGGACAATATCGTGCCCGAACTCGCGCAGTTGAACCGGCTGCTGCGCGAGCATCCGTGCTTCTGGGACGGCGCGAAGCTCACCCGCCTTAGCGCACCGGATTCGCCGGTGTTCGCCCTGCGTCGCGAGGCGGGTGAAGGCGGGGCGGCCGTGGTGGTGCTGGTGAACACGGACGTGGAACGGCAACACTCGCAGCCGCTGCCGCAGGCCAAGTTGGGCGAGGCGGACCTTGGCGGAGTGAAGAACGACTTGCTGGGACAGGCGTTGCCGAAATGGCACCGCGTGGCCGGCGAGCAAATCGAGTTCGTTCTGCCGGCCGGAGCGGCGTTCTGCATCGAAGCCGGCCCGGCCAAGCTGCCGGTCCCACCGTACGCCCGCCCGCGCGCGCAAGCGGCGTGGGCCGTCCAAGCCCTCAGCGCCATCCTGCCGCCGGAAGAGATCGGGGCCTTCGACTGGCGATGGCTCGCGGCGTGGGTGGACGAATGCCCGGCGCGGTTTCTCGGAGTCTCGACAGTGCTGGACCGCTCGCTTGTTCAACAGGACTTGCGCGCGGCTTTGGAGAGAGCAGTAGCCGCGCATCCGTTTCCGCAAGTGGTGGCGTGGCGGGTCGCAGACCGCCGCCGCATCACGCTCGTGCCGCAACGGCATTGGCTGCTGATTGAAGACAGCGCGCCGTTCCGGGCCACGCTGAACTTCGCCGACGGCGCCACGAAGCACGTCCAGTCCATCGCCGTGCGCGCCGGACACATCGCGAGTTTTGCGCCGGGAGCCGCCGCCGGGGACGCCACGCTGACGCTGGAGCGTTACGCGGCGGAACTTCCGCGCGTGGAGGCGGTGGTGCGTTTTCTGCCGCCTGACGATGTGTCGTTATCGTGTAACGGCTATGACCGAATGCCGACACGCGAATCGGATCAGCGGGTGGTCCTGCTGACCAATGGCCGCGGGGGCATGGCCCGGTTGCGCGTCGATCTGGGGCGGATCGTCTCCAAGTACGACTGCCTGCTGGGCGCCAACCTGCATCCCAGCGTGCCGGTGGATCGCCACGTCTTCGCCAAGCGGGCGCGGGTTTGGATCAATGCCGACGGTTTCATCACACCGCTCAACGCGGACAACTTGGTCGCGTTCGAGGCTGGTCCGCCGGCTCGGTGGCGGTTCGTGGCCAACGCGGGCGACGGGCGCGCAGTGGAGATTCAACTCGCCGCGGAAATGGCGCCGGACCAAAACACGACGGTGCTTCGGTTTCATCGCCCGGCCACGCCGCCGCGGATGGGTCGCCCGTTGCCGGACGAATGCGAGGCGAGCCTGACGGTGCGAGTCGATATCGAGGACCGCAACTTCCACTCCGAGACACACCGGAACGGCGGCGCGGAGCATCACTTCGCGTCGAACTGCCATCCGCTGCCAAGCCGCGCGGGCCTGCTTTCTGCCAAAGACCAATCCGTTGGTTTCGCTTTCACTCCGGCCGCGGACCGGCAGCTTCGCGTCCTCTGTGACCGCGGCGCGTATCACCACGAAGCGGAGTGGTGCGAGCACGTCCCGCATCCGTTCGAGGCGACGCGCGGCCAGGTCGCGGAAGGCGATGCCTACAGTCCGGGCTGGTTCCAGATTCCGCTGGGCAAAGGCGACAGCGTGACGCTCGTTGTCACGGCGGAGGGGGAAGTTCAAAGTTCAAAGTTCAAGGTTCAAGGTTCTTCGCTGGAGCAGGCGACCGACACGGGAGACGCGTTGGGAGACAGGCTGGCCAAGGCCGTCAAGGCTTACGTGGTGCGCCGGGACCAGGGCAAGACAGTCATCGCGGGCTATCCGTGGTTCCTTGATTGGGGGCGGGACACGCTGATCGCCGCGCGGGGCTTGCTGGCGGCGGGCATGGTGGACGAAGTGGCTGCGTTGCTGAAAGTGTTCGGGCGTTTCGAGGAGAACGGCACGTTGCCGAACGCCATCTACGGCGACAACGCGTCGAACCGCGACACCAGCGACGCCCCGTTGTGGTTTGGCGTGGTGTGCGAGGAGATCTCAAATCTCAAATCTCAAATCTCAAATTCGCCGAAGATAGGAGCCGAGTTTCTCGCCACGCCAGTGAATGAAAAAAGGCGTCCGCTCAGCGACGTGCTCCGTTCCATTGCCGTGAACAACATGCGCGGCACGCCCAACGGCATCCGCATGGACCCGGCGTCGGCGCTGCTTTGGAGCCCGAGCCACTTCACCTGGATGGACACCAACCATCCCGCCGGCACGCCGCGCGAGGGATACCCGGTGGAAATCCAGGCGCTCTGGATTCGGCTGCTGCGCCTGCTCGACACGCTGGGCTTGCCCGCGGAAAAGGAAACGTGGCGTGCTCTGGCGGAGCGGGCGGAAGAATCGTTGGCGAAACTGTTCTGGCTCGAAGACCGCGGCTGGCTGGCGGACGTGTTGATTGCAAAAGCCGGCACGCCCGCGCAATTGGCCACACCGCGCGACGCGCTTCGGCCCAATTGTCTCTTCGCCGTTGCCTTTGGGTTCTTGACCGGCGAGCAGGCGCGCCGCTGTGTCGAAGCCGCGCAGCAACACTTGCTCGTGCCCGGCGCGTTGCGGAGTTTGGCGCCGCTGCCGGTGCGTCCTCCTCTGCCGGTTCACGCGGCGGATGGACGCCTGCTCAACGATCCGGCCCATCCTTACTGGGGCCGTTATGAAGGCGACGAAGACACGCGCCGCAAGCCCGCTTACCACAACGGCACGGCCTGGGGCTGGCCCTTCCCGGTCTTCTGTGAAGCGCTGGCGCGGGCTTGGGATTGGCAACCGGCGGCGGTCGCCGCGGCGAGGTCCTATCTTTGCAGCGTCGAACAACTGATGCGGCAGGGCTGCTTGGGCCAGCTTCCAGAAATCCTCGACGGCGACGCGCCCCACACACTGCGCGGCTGCGATGCGCAGGCGTGGAGTGTGACGGAGGCGTTACGGGTGTGGCGGTTGTTGGAAGGGAAGCGGGAAGCGGGAAACGGGATACGTAATGCGTAACACGTAAAACAGACCCCGGTGTAAGACCTCTTCTTCGCCGCGTGAGGCTTTTACGTTTTACGTTTCACGCCTCACTCCAACCCTAAAATCTTTCTCCCCTCCGCCGTGATCATCGACTGGTGCCACGGCGGGTCCCAGACGATCTGGACTTCCGCTTCCTCGATGCCGTCAAGGTTGAGCAGCTTCTGCTGGGCGTCGGCCGCGATGTAGGTGCCCATGCCGCATCCCGGTGCCGTCAGGGTCATCTTCACGTTCACACGGCTGCGGCCACTGGGCAGCGGTTCGAGGACGAGGTCATAGACCAAGCCCAGATCGACGATGTTCACCGGGATTTCGGGATCGTAACACGTCTTGAGCGCGCTCCAGACTTCGGTTTCTTCGACCGGCTTCCCGGGGCCAGTGGAATCAGACTTGGGCTTCGCGGCGGCTTCCAAACCGAGGGCGTCAGCGTCCTTGCCGGCAATGCTGAACAATCCCCCCGGCGCATGAATGGTGAAACTGCCGCCGAGGGTTTGTGTGATGTCCACCGCTGTCCCCTTGGGCAAGTTGATCTTGTTGCCGTACGGGATTTGGACGGCCTCGCAATCGCGCGTGAGTTCGACAGTCTTCACTTCATACATAACTGGGCAGAAGATTCACCGCGTCGGGCGGGCTGTAAACCTCGGACTTGGCAGGCCGCTCAACCTATTTCACAAACTCCAACACGCCGAACTTCTCCGGCGTGTGGAAGTTGCCGACCAGCGGCGGACTCCACGCCAGCCCGGCTTGATGTGCTGCATCGCAGCGGAAGAAATTGGCGCGCCAGCGGGCGCCGGCTTGCGGTTTCGCGGCGCTGATCGACTTGAGCGGAATGCGCATCTCGCAAGTCCACACCCGCGCCGTGGAGTCGATCTTCACCGCCGATTCGAGGCCGCTGTTCCAGGCGAAATCGCGTCCCGGCAGGTCCACCATGAGGTCGAGGCGCTCGTTGGTCGGCGCCACCTGGACTTCAACGTAACGGCCCGGCTTCTGGGGATCGCTGTTGATGAACGCTTCGACCACGTCGCGGTCCCAGAGGCTGACGCCGCGTTTCTGCATGTCGTATCGCTTCTGGCCGACCAGCGGCGGATCGAAGACCGTCAGGCGCGTGAAGGGGCACTCGTAGGCGAGATAGAGAAACTCGTCCGACCACAGCGCACGCACGGCGGTGGACAATTCCGGCATCGCGGCCCCGTCACGGCCCCGGTACTCGAGGCGGGCCACCGGCGCTCTTTGCCAGGCCGGCTCCGACAGTTTGCCGTCGGGCGTGAAGTCCGCTTCGACGCGCGCGGCCCGGGCCACCGGCGGCGGGAGCGAGTGGGCGAGCAGCTTGCGGGCGTTGTCGAAGTAAATCTTGCGCAGCACAGAGGCGGGCAGGCCGATGCTGCTGATCGTCCAATCGCCCTGAATGGGCGTCATGTGCTCCCAGTTCTTGTCGAGCGTTTCCAGCCAGCGGTATTCCTTGGCGAAGAACGTCTCGGCATCCGCGTCGGTGGGCGGTGGCTCGTTGCCGCTGGAGCCGAGGATCAACCGGCCATAGACCATGAAGTCCGTGCCGAAGAAAATCCGGTCTTGGTGCTTGAGGAAGAGCCGGCGGACGGCCTCGGGATCGTGGCGCCCGATCTCCGGGATGCGGGCGGCCAAGTCGGCCATCATGTTCGGGTAGCGGCTGAGCGATGCGTCCACCCACTCCAACTCCTCGGCGTTGTTGGCAAAGTGGACGCAGACGAAGGTGGTCTTTGGGTGCCGGACGATGACACGGTTGAGCGCCTCCAGCATTTCCTTCCAAGGCGTGAATTTGTTCGTGTCGCCGAACCACCAATTCTTGTGGTCCTTGAGTTCCTTCCACCGCTCGTTGTTGGCATCGAACGGCTGCCAAAACGCTTTCGGGTCGGCGACGTGGATGGAGACAGGCAGGTTCAGTTCGCCGCACTTCGCCCACATCAGGTCGAGTTTGGGATCGTCCACCTTGACGAGCTTGCCCTGGCCGTCGCGAACGTAGAGGCCGAGCGCCTTGGATTGCTTGAAGCCGGCCGCGCCCAGACGGCGGCCTTTCTCAATCTGTTGGGCGGCCTGCACCGCGAAGTCCGGCTGGTCCCAATTGCGGTAGTCCAGCTCCATGTAGTGCAGAAAGCGCCCCGGAAAGAGCGTGTCGGTCAGGTGCTTGTTGCGCTCGAACTGGGACAGGCCGCCGTTTTGAGCGGGCGTGACGGTGCCGATGCCGAGGTTCACCGCCACGCCCAGGCCCACCGCGTCCATGATCTTCACGGCGCGCGTGAGATGCTGGGTGGTGCAGTTGACGTGCTGGTGAAGGTCGATCAAGCGGTGCTCCGCGCGCCAGGCCTCGGCCTGCCGGCGCGCCGCCGCCGATCCGTCCAGGGTGGAACAAGACGCCGTCCAGAGAAGAGAACCGCCAGCCATGATCCAAAGAAACGCTCGTGTCTGCATATCAGGATTGAAGTTGGCCGGGAAGATACTGGCGGAGGCGTGACGGAAGCCAGCTTGTTTTGCGCCGCGGCACGGAGGCGCTGCGGCGCGTGATCAGGCCGGGATGGCGCCCGAAGGAATCAACGGGTTCCGTAGCGGGAGACGCAGGCGCATGTCACACCGGTCCAAGCCAGGAGCAATGCCATTGGGCAGCACCTGCTCGGTCACAAAGCCCCGGCGCTCGTAGAAACCCCGTGTCAGTTGGCTGGTGCGGAGCGCCACGTCGCGCAAGCCGGGATGGGCAGCAATGCGCCCGAGGCGGGCGTCCAGGAGCAGGCGACCCAGTCCGGAGTGATGGTACGGCCTTGAAACCATGCCCCAGCAAAGGTCGGCCGTAGCTGTTCCCGGGGCGACGGCGTAGCCGCCGCACGCCACCAGGGCACCGGTTTCATCCTCCACCACAACATAGGGACCGGGCAGGGCCGCCAGGAAGGCGGCGAATCCCTCCCGCTCGGCCGGGTGGAAGAACTCCGGCACGTTGGACTCGAAGACAGCAAGACAGGCGGCGAGATCGCCGGGAGAATAGTCGCGTACGCGCATGGAAAGCTGCTGGGCGCCTGTTTGGACGCCTACGATCGGAGGCCAACGACCCAGTTCAGCGATCCGGCGCACGGGACGCGTGGATTGCACCCACGACGCTCGCCCCGGGTTCGCAGCAGCGCATAGTTGGCCACAAGTTCATCGCTTCTGCTTTCTGAAACTCTCCGACTCTCCGAAGGGCAAGCTTACCTGACCAGCGAATTTCTCGACGCGTATCGACCAGGCACTGGTCTCGACCAGACTCGCTTGTCGCCCAAAGCCGTCGTCGAAGATGAGAGCGTCATAGAGACACACCGACGGACGCTCCGCATCAAACTTCCACCGTCCTGAGTTGGTGCGATTCGTCGTGGCAGACATGAATACCTGATCGTACGTGCCATCTCGCCGCAAATGGAGAGTCTCGATCCCGTATCCTCGCTTCGCTTGGTATTGGCCCGGAACCTCACTCGCTGTCGGCTTGCTGCATGAAGTAACAAACGCGACGAGGAATATGGCTGAAGAAGTCCGGAGCGCGCTCATGTGGCCCAACATTACAGTATGCCGACAGGGCCAGTTCCCCGAAAGGAACTGCGATTGGGATTGGAAAGCTACGGTTGTGCCGGCGTCACGATCCGATAGAACCGCTGCGGCTTCCCGACCACGTCGGCGTCCCGCGCCGTCACTGGCTGGGCCGCGCCCAGCGGGCCGATGTTCGTCAACACCAACCAGGTCGTGTTCGTCACCGTGTCGCTGTAGAGCACCGAGTAGGTTTGCCCTGGTTGCGCGGTAAAGTTCAGCGTCACCGGTTCCGTCGGACTTGTCGCCGCGATGATCCCATCGAAGCGCGGCGGCTCTGACAGCGTCACCGTCAGCGTCGCCACCTGGCTTGTCGCACTGCCGACGATGTTGCTCACGATGACGTGATAGCCACCCGCCTGGGCCGGCTGCGCGTTGCTCAACGTCAGCACCGACCCCGTCCCGCCCGGCACGGCGTTCGTCCCGTTGAACCACCACCGGTAGCCGAGCGGCGCGGAACCCGTGACCGTGACCGCGAAGGCAGCGTCCGCTCCGGCCGATACCGTCTGATTCGTCGGCTGCCCGGTGATGACCGGCGGCTCGGCCAGACTCAGCGTGGCCGTCTGGGTGGCGGAGATGCCCGCAGCGTTGGTGATGACCACGGTGTAAGGGCCGAAGTTGCTGGCTTGGACATTGGAGATGGTCAGAGAGGTGAACGTCAAGTTGGTGCCGCTGGCCAGCCGATTGGTGGCTTGGAACCACCACGCATAGTTCAGCGTGTTGGTGGGACCACTGGGATTGCCGTTGGTGATGACGAGATTGAACGTGGCGTTGCCGCCCAGCGGCGCGGCGCGGTCGGCCAGCACGTCCATCACCGTCAGGAAGCACCGGGCGGTGGTGGCGGGCAGGGTGTTGCCGGCGATGTTGGTGATGGCCACGTCGTAAGCGCCGGCGTGGGCGAGTTGAACGTTCGTGATGGTGAGGGTATTGGTGCGGCTGTCCACGAGGTTCGTGGCGACCGCCGATCCGTTGCGCCGCCAACGATAGCCCACCGGCAGCGTCGTGTTGCTGGAGACAGTGACCGTGTAGGAAACAGTGCCGCCCACGTAAGCCGCCACCGCTTGGGGCGTGGGATGCTGGGTGACGACCGGCTTGGCCGCCACCAGCAGCGTGCCGTTGGAACTGACGGCGGTGCCGTAGCTGTCGGTGGCCGCGGCCGAGTAGTCGCCCGAACTGGCCAGCACGATGTTCGAGAGGGTCATCGTGGCGTTGGTGGCGTTCGGAATGTCTGCGCCGTTGAAGCGCCACTGGTAGCGCACGGGCGTGGTGCTGACCGCCGCGGCCGTGGCGGTGAAGTTCGTGCTGGTGGTGGTCAGGACGATGACGCGGTTGGTCGGATGAACGGTGAAAATCGGATGCGCGATCACGTCCAGCCGCGCGGTCAGACTCACGCTTTGGCCCACCGTGTCGCTCACCACCGCCGTGTAATCGCCTTCGTGGACAGGTTCGACGCTGGAGATGGAGAAGACGGGACTGTTCGCGCCGGGGAGATCCGCTCCGCCGAAACGCCATTGATAGGTCAAGGCCACAGTGCTGGAGGCGCTGACCGAGAAGGCCACGTTCGTCCGCGGGAACACCGCGAGGTCTTGCGGCGGAACCAGGATTTGTGGCAGCGCCACGACGATCAATGTCGCGGGTTCGCTCGCGGCCGATCCGGTTTGGTTGAAGACCACGACCTGATACTGGTTGGGCAGGCCAGGCTGCGCGGAAGCCACTTCGAGCGTGGCGTTGGTCGCTCCGACGAGATTGGTTCCATCCTTGCGCCATTGATATTGCAGAGGCGACGTGCCGGTGGCGGTGACGGAGAGCGTGGTACTGGCACCGGTGGGCAACATGGAGCCGACTGGCTGGACGGTGATCGTGGGGGCGGTGCCTGTGCTGAACCGGGCCGCGCCGGCAGAGGCAGGCGCAGCGACCCAGTTGGCCGGGTCGTTGCCGTAGGCGGCGTTGTCCAGGCGCTGGAGCGAGAGGCCGTAGCCGTCCGCGCCGGCGGGCCACGGAGCGGAGTCGCGATAGGAAACTTTCTCCATCGTGACGGAGCCGGACAGGCCGGTCGTGAACAGAGTGGGCTTCTTCAGTTCCACGTCTTCGCCGCTGTTGTCGAGCTTGCCGGAATACGGCCCGAGAATCTTCACGCCTGGCGGGATACTGTAGCGCGCCGTGAAGTCCGCGAGCTGCGCCGCGTTGGTCGCCGGGTCGAAGTTGATCACGAGCAGGTATTCGCCAGGGGCCAGCGTCAGGTTGGTCGGGAAGAGGAAATCCACGCCGGCGGCCAGTCGCCAGCCGTTGGTCGGGACGCTCGGTTCAAACAACGCCACGTCGTTGGTCGTGATGTTCAGGATTTCCACAAACTCGTCGCGGCTGTTGTCACCGGTGTCGAAGTCCACGGGGCGATACATCAATTCACTGATCACCAGCGGGCCGACGCGCGGCCCGGCGTTCGTGGTGCCGAGCGTGTTGGCGCGCTGCGCGACGAGGTGGTCGGCGCCGGTGCTGATGACGTGCCGGCCGAAACTCACGCCTTCCTCGGCGGTGCCGAAGTCCCAGCCCTGGTAGTAGCCGGTGAAGTCGCCGTTGGTGTTGGCGCTGAAGAGGCGGACTTCCCCGCCGCTGGGGCTGAAGGTAAAGGCGCTCGTGCCTTGCGCGGGCGCGTTGAAGTCGTCCTCGGTGAAGAGGGCGAAGCCCCCGACGGGGATGACGGAATTGGGCGGCAGGCGGAACTTCCTCGGCACGCGGAAATCATCCGAGAGCCACCAGCCGCTGACGTCGGCGGGGGCGTCGCCCACGTTGGCGAGTTCGATGGCGGTTTTGCCGCCCGGCGCCGGGCGCGAGAGCGCTTCATTGATGACGACCGCCGGATAGAGTGGCGGGGCGGGGTTGGCTTGGCCAGGGGATCCGCCCAGCACGCCGCTGGGCCGCCAACTCGTCTTGAGGCTCCAAGAGGAAGCCGGCGCAGTGTCGTCGATGATGGCAAGGGAAAAGCCGAACCCATCCGTGATCGGGTGCCAGCCGTCCGCGTAACTGAAGTCTTGGATGACACGGCCCGCGGCGTCCAGGTAGCGCAGGCGCTCGCCGGCGTTGTCGAGCCGGCCGGAGTAGTTGCCGGCGATGTTGGTGGCGGTGCCGTAGCGGAAGGCGAAGCCCGCGAGGCTGCGCACGAGCAGGACGCGCGCTCCGGGAGCCAGCGTGCCGCTGGTGAATCTGAAGGTGATGCCGTTGGTGAAATTGATGCCCGCGAGGTTGAGGGTCCGCGTCCCCACGTTGCGCAGTTCGAGGTATTCGAAGTCGTCCGAGTCCGTGAAGCCCACCGCCGACTCGGCCGCACTCACCGGGGCGGGGTTGTACATAATCTCGGTGACGCGCAGGGCCACGGCGTCCGGGACGGCAAAGTCGGCTTCGGTCACCGCGCTCCAGTTGGTCCCGCTGAGGACGCGGGCTTTGACGCGCACGTTGTCGCCCAGTACCAAGTTGGTGGAGTAGGCCACCGCACTGCTGCCGAGGCTGCCGCCGACCCGGCGCGGATCGGTTCCGTCCAGGGTGTAGTAGATCACGCCGCTGCCGTTGGTGTGGGTCATGGCCAGCGGGAAGCCGCTGGCGATGGCGCCGCCATGTTGGCTGAAGTTGGGCGCGGTGACCGCCGGGAAGAGCGTGTCTTCCCGGAGTTGGTCCAGCACGAGGGCCGCGCGCGGCGGCAGCCAGTTCAGACAAAAAGCAAGCGCGTTGGTCCAGTCGCTTTCGCCGTACGGTTGCGTGGTGCGGATGGCGTCGCCCCAGCGGGCGGAGTAAGCGCGGATGGCTTTGGTGATCTGGGCCGCTTTGGCGATGAAGCGGTTGGTGCAGGCTTCGAGGGTGAGCGCGCCGCGGTTGAAGAAGTGTTTCTGGACGTGATCGGCGAAGCGGAGGCGATACTCGGCGTTGCGCATCAGTTCCTCGTGCATCCACTGCGGGTTGGACCACATGAAGATGCCTTCGTTCGAGCCGCCGAAGGGGCCGGTCCGATTCACCTGGCTGCTGGGTGAGCCGAGCGTGTGTTCGCAATCGGAGTTGAAGAAGCGGTAGCCGACGTCCGGGTTGGTGCGGTCGCGCACTCCAAACCAGTTGTTCCCTTGGTTATTGCTGAGGAACGCCGACAGCGTCGCGTCGCCGTCGCCGGTGTAGAAGATGCCCAGCATGTAGTCGATGAGGTTGTCCACGTCGATGAGGACTTCCAGATTGGGGTTGCGGGTGCCGTCGGGATTGCAGCCCAACGGACGGAAGTAATTCGAGTTCGACGCGTTGGTGCGCATCATCTGGCACATGACCCAGAGATTGGACCAAGCGGTGAAGTTTCCGTCGGTCGCCTCGGTGGCGAAATTGGGCGAAACGCTGCGGTTGCCGCACTTCACCGCGTCGTAGTTCGTCTTGCTGCCGCCGAAATACGATTCGCCGTAGGCGGCCGAGGGCCGTTCGTCGGTTTCGTAGAGGCCCCAGTATTGGCCGTTGAGGTAAAGGTGGTAGTAGCGCGAGCGCCGGTAGGGCTGGCCCATGTCGCCGAGCGTTTTGCGGCAGAAGACCTCGCGCACCATGGTGTCGAACGTGGGCGATTCGTTGCGGGGCCAGGAATAGTTCTGGCTGGTGCGCAGGTCGAACTTGTCGAATTCCTGCGCGCCTTCGTCCTCGAACAGCGGATACCTCAGACGGCCCGCGCCGTATCCGCTGTTGAAGAAAACGCGGAAGGAGTGCTTGAAGAACTGCGGATTGCGGCTGTAGCCGCCGCGAATGCGCAGGCCGCAATTTTCCTGGAACCGGCCCGGGACCGCGTTGGTGGGATCGAGCAGTTCCAACGAGCTTGGCCGCTCCCAATCCTCGCCGTGGCCGCTGGCGTTGGCGTAAATGCCGGTCGTTGGGTCGAACAAGTTCTTCATCTCGGTCACGATGGACATGGTGGGGATTTGCGTGAGCGCCTCCTTCCATTGGGCGAGGGTGTAGTTCGCGACCACTTGCGGGTCCATGCCGTAGTCCACCGAGTTCACGCCCCAGCTCGCCGGGAAGTAGGGCGGTGGCACGCGCGTTTGCTCCCAATTGGCGGCCTGGTAAATCACGTCGCCGAGGAAGAGGTAAGTGTGAGAGTCAACACGCGTCGGTTTGAGTCCCTCCTTGAACGCCCGCGCGCGCACGACCGAGGTGTTGGTGATCGTGAGCGCATTCGTGTAGAGGAGGCCCTTGCCGAAGCCCGGTTCATCGCCGTTGAACGAGTAGTAGATGGCGGCGCCCGGCGTGGCGCAGGTGATCTCGAGCGTGAAGTTCGTCTCGAAGAAGCCGCGGTCCACGCTGAACTTCGTGTCCGCAACCTCGCCGAAGTAGTACTCGGTGTTGTTCAGGGCGCCAGGAGTGGCGTCCACGAGGAAGGCCCCCGGCGTGACGATGACACGCGAGGCCGTCAGCGTAGGCTGAAAGAGCAGGTCCGCGTTGGTGGCGCCCGCGTTCAGCACTTGGATCGCAAAGACGTTCGTGCCAAGGACGAGCTGAGGAATGGCTGCCGAAACGCCAATCGTCTCCTCCGTGATGGCGCTGCCGAGATTGCGATCCGCGGTCGCGCTGGAATCCCACGCCAGGGTGGCGGGCGCGTTGCGGCGGGCGACTTCGACGCCGTTGAGATAGGCGACAAAGCCGTCGTCGTAACGCACGCGGAACGTGAGCGTGTCCGGCGTCGCGTTCGTGACGGTGAACGGCAGGCGCACGAACGCAGAGGCGTTCTGGTTCCACATGAGGTCCTGGATGTCCGTGTGAAAGTAGGGCCGCAAGCCGCTGGCCGCGGAGGCATTGACCACCACTTCGCCCAGCGACAGGACCGCCGCTTCGTCGGCGTTGCCCTGGCCACCCGATCCAGACAAATCCAGATCCGGCGTGCGGCGGACGCGCACGATCTGGCCGAGCACCGGTCCGCCGGTGAGAGCCACCAAATCGTTGGTGATGGCGGCAGGGCCGGCGGAATAGGTGTAGCCGGCATTCTCCGGGTTGAGCAGGGCGGATTGGTAGTTGGTCACTTCTCCCCCCGCGGCGTTCGTGGAAAGGACTTCAATGGTGATGTCGCGCAAACGGGAACCGCAGCAACTGGTGCGGTTGTAGAGAATGACGCTGTAGATGGCGGTCTGGTTGGTCAACTTCACCTGCCAGAACGGCGCTGGGTCCGTGCCCAGAGTGTGGGTGAAGTTGCCGAGGTTGCCGTCGGTGGCGAGGCCAGGCGCGTACGAGCTGTTCTGGGTGCTCTGCGACGCGGTGCCGCTGGGGGCCACGTTCGCCGGAGCACCGGTGACTTGGTTGGTGTCGAAGCCGATGGCGGGTGGGGCGGTGTCGGTCACCCAGTCGGCGCCGGGGGCAAACGCGGGCGCGTTCCAGTCCAGCGGCAACTGCGCGGCATTGGTCGGCACGAGGATGGCCGGCGTCGAGGCGGCCAATAATGTGGTCGTGAACACCGTTTGGGCGACGCCATAGGCGACGTCGTCTTTCACGGCCGGATACGGGTTGAACACCGTGGCAAACGTGACTCCGTCCGGCTCCACCAGGGCCAGGAACTCGCCGTTGTTGTCCAACTGGAAATTGGTGTGGAACTTGGGCGGGACGTTCGTGCTCGAAGCGCGGTCCTTGCCGGACGCAAAGACCACGAGGACGCCGCCCGACGGGAGCGTGACGCTGGGGAACGTCCACTTGGTGAGCAACGCCGGGTCGTCGGTGAGGTGGTAACCGGCGAGGTTGACGTCGTTGGCAGAGGGGTTCTGGATTTCGATCCAGTCGGGAAAATCGCCGTCCTCGTCCGCCAGGGTGCGCGTGTTGGCGGCCATGAATTCGGAAATGATGACCGGGCTGGCGGCCGGGGCTGAGAGTTGAGCGATGAGAGAGCACGCGAACGCAAGCGCCGCGAGTTTCGGCATGAGTAAGCTACGCATAAGTGTCTGGTGAGTTGAAAGGATACACGGCGTCGCTCGGAACGCTAGTGGTTTTCTGAGCGCCCGGAGGGGAAAGCAGGGCTGCATCCAGTTGAACCTGGGCCGCCCTTCCGGGCGATCAACGTCAGCATCGGCCACCACCACACGATCTTGCCGTCCTCTTCACCCAGCGCCAACACGCGGCGCACGGCGGCAGGAGCGCGCGCGACGAGGTCCAGCACCTGACGGCGGTTTTCCGGCGGAGTCGCGGCGGTGCCGAAATACCAATTCAGGTCCGGCTGCTTGCGCGGGTGGAGTTCGCTCACGCGCACCGTCAGGCTGGCGGCGTGGCACAGGGCCGCCCACGCGCGCGGCGTGAGAAACCGGTGATGGCTGGGGTCGCGGAGTTTCTCCACCTCGTGCAGCCACGCTTCGGCCTCCGGCTCGTCGTCCGGCACACTGCCGTCGATGAGCAGAAACCAACCGCCAGGGGCGAGCACGCGCGCGACTTCCGCCACGAACTGGCCCGGCGAACTGAAGTGGTGCGGCGCCACGCGGCAGGTGACAAGGTCGAAGCTGCCCCCGGCGTACGGCATCGCTTCCGCCGAGTGCTGGCGCAGTTGCACGGAGAGGCCGCGGGCGGCGGCGGATTCACGCGCCCGCTCCAACATCGCCTCCGTGAGATCGCAAAGCGTCACCTCGTGGCCGAGGCTGGCCAGGAACAGCCCGGTGTGGCCGGCGCCGGTGGCCACGTCCAACACGCGCGCCCGCGTCGGCACCGTGATGCGGCCCAGCGCCGCTTGGACGTCTTCGACGTTTTCGAGGATGTGGCCGCGGGCGTAACGATGACTTTGCCGCCCGAACTGTTCGCTCGCGGCGCGCTGGATGTCGTTCAGGTCGGCAGCCATGCCTGCGGTAGGTTTTCTCCGATGCCAGCGGCGGCTCAGTAGCCCATCGCGCAACCGTCTTTGCGGCTCTCGCTGGCGCCGTGATAGACCTTGTTCGTCGCGTCCCAGAGGATGGCTTGATAGCCGCCGTAGCCGCCCAAGTCGGCGCGGATGTCGTGGCCGCGGCGCTTGAGTTCAGCGACCACGCTCCACGGCACTCCGCTTTCCAAGTTGACCCAGCCGCCGGTTTTCATCTTGGGCGTTTCGTAGTCCGTGGAGCCTTCGTGCTGCCAGCGCGCGGCGTCACCCGCTTCCTGCAAACCCAGACCGAAATCCACCAGGTTGACGATGATCTGCAAGTGGCCTTGCGGCTGCATCGCGCCGCCCATGACGCCGAAGCTCAAGAACGGCGCACCGTCCTTCATCATGAACGCCGGAATGATGGTGTGGAAAGGCCGTTTGCCGGGCGCATAAACGTTGGCGTGCCCGGCCTCCATGACGAACATCTCGCCGCGGTCCTGGAACCCAAAGCCCAGGCCCGGCACGACGATCCCGCTGCCCATGCCGCGGTAGTTGCTCTGGATGAGCGACACCATGTTGCCATCGGCGTCGGCGGTGGTGAGGTAGATCGTGTCACCTTGGTGGAGCGCGGGATTGCCGGCGTCGAACGCGCGGCCCGCGCGGTCCATGCGGATGAGCTTGCGGCGCTCGGCGGCGTACGCTTTCGAGAGCAGGCCCTTCAGCGGAATTGTCGCGAACTCGGGATCGGCGTAGAACTTGGCGCGGTCCTCGAAGGCCAATTTCTTCGCCTCGATCATCGCGTGCAGCGCGTCGGCGCTCTGGAAGCCCATCGCGCGGAGATCGAAGCCTTCCAGAATGTTGAGCATCTGAAGCACGGCGATGCCCTGGCCGTTGGGCGGCAGTTCAAACACGTCAAAGCCGCGGTAGCGGACCGAGACGGGATCGACCCAGGTGGACGTGTGCTTCTCGAAATCCAGCCGGCGCAGCCAGCCGCCGTGGGAGCGCATGAAGGCGTCGATCTGGTCAGCGATCTCGCCTCGGTAGAAGGCGTCCCGGCCTTGTTCCGCGAGGCGCGTGTAGGTGCGGGCCAGGTCAGGATTCTTGAAGATCGCGCCGCACGCCGGCGCCTTTCCGCCGGGCGCGAACGTTTCCAGAAACGCGCCCGGAAAGCGGTCCGCCTGCGCGAGGCGCACACTGATGTTCCAGTAGTACGCGATGACCTCCGTGACGGGGAAACCCTCGCGGGCGTAACGGATGGCCGGCGCGAGCACGCCGGACATGGGCAGCTTCCCGAACTTCCGATGCAACTCAAACCAGCCGTCCACCGCGCCGGGCACGGAGATGGGCAGCAAGCCGCGCGACGGGATGTTGGTGCGGCCGAGCTTGCCCAACTCGGCTTTCATCTGGTCGTAACTCAAGCCAAGCGGCGAGCGGCCGGAGGCGTTCAGGCCGTAGAGCTTCTTGTCTTGGGTGCTCCAGACGATGGCGAAGAGATCGCCGCCCACGCCGCAACTCACCGGCTCCATCAGGCCGAGCGCGGCGTTGGCTGCGATGGCGGCGTCAGTGGCCGAGCCGCCGGCCTTGAGCACGTCGATGCCGATTTGGGTGGCGAGCGGATGACTGGTGCAGACCATGCCGTGCGGCGCGAGCACTTCGGAGCGGGTGGCGAAGGGCTTGCCAGTGATGCGGTCCACCTGGGCAGGCGCGAAAATTGCCCAAGCGAAAACGAGCCAGAAGGAAGTCAGGACATGCGCAGTCGTCATGCCGGCATGGTAATGTCGCGGCTGGTTTGGTCAACCCGTCCGACGCTGCCCGTAGGACAGGCGTTGCGCCTGGCTCCATTGAACCTGAACCCCGATTTTGAATCACCACGAAACACACGAAACACACGAAAAGGCTGGCCCCATTTCATCATTTTCCATCGCGCGACTCTTGTGCAGGGCCAGCGTGACGGTTCCGGTTCTGCTTTCGTGTGTTTCGTGGTGCCCTCTTCGGCGGTCGGGTTGAACAGAGACAGGCGCGACGCCTGTCCTACGACAAGCTCCCGGCTAGAAGTTCGTGTCCGCCGTCTGCAGATCCAGTTCCTTGATCCAGGCGTTGCGGTAGCGCACGTCGTGGCCCTCGGCTTGAAGCTTGAGGCCGCCGGGGGTGTCGGTGACTCCTTTGCCGCCATTGTTGCCGCCGTCGAGGCCGGAGTTCGGCCCGCCCCAGACTTGGCTGATCGCCTGGTTGGCGTGGACTTTCTTCCCGTTGAAGTAAATCGTGACCATCGCCTTTTCGACCCGCTGGCCTTCCTTGAAACGCGCGGCCCGGAACACGATGTCGTAGGCATTCCACTTGCCCGTGCCGTTGTAGGCATCGAAGGGCGCGGCGGCTTCGTTGATGACAGCGGCCATGCCGTGCTTGCCAGTGTCCCCGTCGAGCACCTGGATTTCGTACCGGTTCTGCAAGTACACGCCGCTGTTGCCGCCAGGTTTCACGATCAGGAATTCGATGTGCAGCCGGAAGTCGCGGTAGGCCTTCTTGGTGACGATGTCTGCCGCGCCGTATTTGCCACCCGCAGCGGCGGCGTCCAACGTGGAAAGGGCCGTGCCGCCATCGACCGGGTCTGCCACGATCTGCCACTTGATAGGCGGCGTTGCTTTGAAGCCTGGGCCTTGCCAGTAGGCCCACTTCGCGTCGAGCATCTCACGCGAGCCGTCGAAAATGACTTCGGCCCCAGGGATCGGCTTCGCGCCGACGCCGATGTTCTCGGCCGCGAACGAACAGGTTGTCGCGAGGATAAAGAGGATGAGTTTCAGGAGAGCGATGTGTTTGGAGATCATAGCTGGTGGTTGGGTTGGATTATCTACCGCAGTTCACGCACGAGATCTTCGATCGTCCGGCGGCTGGAGCGGGGCGGTTGCTCGGCGGCATAGCCAATCGGCAGGATGGCCACGGGCCGGTGCTCCGCGGGCAGGCCGGCAGCGCGCGACACGGATTCCTCGTTGAACGCGCCGACCCAACAGGTCGCCAAGCCCAGCGCGGTGGCCGCGAGCTGCGCGTAAGCCACGGCGATGGCGGCGTCCTGCTGACAGTAAAGCTGCTCGCCGCGTTTGCCGTAACGCGCCGCGCGGGCCGGATCGAGGCAGAAGATCAACACGACCGGCGCCTGGGCCACGAATTCCTGGCGCAGCGCGGCTTCGGCGAACTTTTTCTTCATCTCGGGGTCGCGCACGACATAAACCTGATAGGCCTGGCAGTTGCCGGCGGAAGGCGCGCGGTTGATGGCGTTGAGGAGGGCGTCGAGCTTCTCCGGCTCGACAGTCTTGTTCTGGAACGCGCGGATCGACTGCCGCGCCTCGATGGTTTCAAAGAAGTTCATCGGGACTGCTCGTAATTTCGGCGGGAAGTTAGCGGCGCGGAGGCGGAGTTCAAAGTGGAAAGTTCAAAGCCCCGATCGCCAGGAAATCTGCGTATCACTTTTCACTTCGCCGCCGCCGGCTGGTTCTGTTACTTCTCCACCCCGCGATGGATGAGAGCATGACAATGCCACGGTCCCTGCCGAGCCGGGTTGGCTTCGAACGCAGGAGCCATGCGCCGTGGTGTGGCAGCAACCGCGTCCTGGTGGACGCGGGCCGCGATCTCGTCCCGCGCGCGGCCAGATGAAAGAAATCCTCCCTTCTCCTCCGCCCCTCGTCCGCAACCAGCACGAGGCGGTCAAAGAACTTTTCCACACGCACGTCGTGCCGAGCTACGGCCGCTTCGATCTCGTCTTCAGCCACGGCGCGGGGAGTTTTGTCTATGACGTGGCCGGCAAACGCTACCTCGACCTCGGCGGCGGCATCGCGGTGTGCGCACTGGGCCACGCCAACGCCGAAATCACACAGGCCCTCGTCGCGCAGTCGCAGAAGCTGGTCCACGTCTCGAACCTTTACTACCACGAGCCGCAGGGCCGCCTGGCGCAGCAGCTCGCGCGGCTGATCGGGCCGGGCAAAGTGTTCTTCTCGAACAGCGGCGCGGAAGCCAACGAGGGCCTGTACAAACTGGCCCGCAAGTTCGGCCATGAGGAAGGCCGGTTTGAGATTCTCACCGCGGTCAACTCCTTTCACGGGCGGACGCTGGCCGGGATTGCCGCCACCGGCCAGGACAAGGTGAAGAAAGGCTTCGAGCCGATGGTGGCCGGCTTCCGGCACGTGCCGTTCAACGATTTGCCGGCGGCGTGCGCCGCGCTCTCGCCCGCCACGGTGGCCATCCTGATCGAAGGCATCCAAGGCGAAGGCGGCATCACGCCCGCGACGCCGGAGTACTTGCTGGGCTTGCGCGCGTGGTGCGATGAGAAGAAGCTGCTCCTGCTCCTGGACGGCGTGCAGTGCGGCCATTTCCGCAGCGGCAGGTTTCAGAGCTTCCAGCGCATTCTCGAGGGCGTGCCCGGGGGCGACCGCTTTGTTCCGGACGGCGTTTCGATGGCCAAGTCGCTAGGCGGCGGTTTTCCCATCGGGGCCTTTTGGGTGCGCGAGCCGTTCGCAGATTTGTTGGGCGCGGGCACCCACGCCACGACATTCGGGGGCACGCCGCTGGCCTGCGCGGTTGCGCTCAAGATCCTTGAGGTCATCGAACGCGAGCGCCTAGCGGACAACGCCCGGAGTTTGGGCGCCTGGCTGTTGGCCGAGCTTCAGCGGGTGGCGAACGCTTATCCGCAAGTGCTCAAGGGTGCGCGCGGTCTCGGCCTGATGATCGGCTTTGAACTTTTGGAGAAAGAGAAGATTCCCGCGCTGGCCGCGAGCGAGAAATCGGCGGCCCTTCAGTTCGTGAACCGCCTTCATGAAGCCGGCGTGTTGACTATCCCGAGTGGCAATCAAGTGGTGCGCCTGCTGCCGGCGCTCAATCTGACCCGAATGCAGGCGGAGGAGGGCATCGCCATCATCGAACGGGTGGTGAAGGAGTTGGCCACGTAGGCTCAGGACTCCTGGTCCCGCGCCTTGAAGTTGAGGCCGCGTGGAATTCTGCTGATCCCCCATCGCCGGGTCTGGGATCCCGGCCTACAGCTCTCGTGCGACTCTGCAGGCCCGGGGCCCCTACCGGGCGGGCCATGCCATTTTCTCGGGATCGCCGAACTTTTTGGCGTTTCCTTCCCGCGGGTTTGTGGTTCACTCGGCCCATGCTCAAAGCCGGAATTGTTGGGCTGCCGAATGTCGGCAAGTCCACCCTCTTCAACGCGGTCATTCGCGCCCGCAAAGCGGCAGCCGAGAACTTCCCGTTCTGTACCATCGAGCCGAACCTCGGCGTTGTGACCGTCCCGGAGCCTCGCTTGGAGCCGCTCGCACGCATCGCGAAGGTGGGGACTCTGATTCCCACGACCATCGAGTTCGTCGATATTGCCGGCCTGGTGAAGGGCGCCTCTCAAGGCGAGGGACTGGGGAACCAGTTTCTCAGTCACATTCGGGAGGTGGACGCCCTCGTTCACGTAGTCCGCTGCTTCGAGGATGAGGACATTCATCATGTCACCGGGAGCATCGACCCCGTCCGGGACATCGAGATCGTGACCACGGAACTGATCCTCGCGGATTTGGAGTCGCTACGGAAACGGCACGAGAAGATCGCCCGCGACTTGAAGCGGCATGACAAGCACGCTGAAACTGAAGAGGCCGTCCTGCAAAAGCTCCTTCAGCACTTGGACAGCGGCAAACCCGCCAATACGCTTCCTCTCCACGCCGAAGAGCGCGTGTTCTCCAGGAATTTCTTTCTGCTGACGGACAAACCCACGCTTTTTGCCGCCAACGTGAAGGAAACGGACCTCGCTGGCGTTGAATCAAACCCCTTCGTCGCTAAAGTCCGAGAGTACGCGCGGACTCATCATGGCTGCGAAACCGTTGTGTTGAGTGCCCAGCTTGAGAGCGACCTTCTCGATCTGTCAGAGGCAGAAGGCAAGGACTACCTCCAGGAACTTGGAATCAAAGAGCGTGGCATGGACGCAATCATCCATGCGGCCTACCGCCTCCTTGGCCTCCGCACCTTTTTCACGTTCAACGAACAGGAAGTGCGTGCCTGGACCCTTAACGCCGGTCAAACAGCGCCCAAGGCCGCCGGACGCGTTCACACAGATTTCGAGCGCGGCTTTATCAAGGCGGAGGTGGTGCGTTTTGACGATCTGGTCAAGTGGGGTTCTGTCAGTCAGGCACGGGAGCATGGCCATTTCAGGATCGAGGGAAAGGAGTACGTGGTCCAGGATGGAGACGTGATCCATTTCAGGTTTAACCTTTAACAGGAACGTGAGTTCCTCGCGCCGATGGAGGACTCCACAACAATTCCTGAATTCCCTGTGAACAAACTGTCGATGTTGTTGGCAAGAGAGAGTTCCGCAGAAAGGCCATGGTCTCCTCACCGACTTGTTCAGACAGCTCAGAACACAAATCCAGGCCAAAAAGCCCGGCCCCAACCTTGACACGCCACTTTGTTTTCTTTATTCACAGCCCTTGATACTTGTTGTGATTTGAAGTGCATTGAACCAATTCTTAGGCCCACATGAATCTAAGCATCGCCAAAGAGCAGATCCTGACCGGGCTGCAAGCAGTGCAAAACGTGGTAAGCACCCGGACCACGCTGCCCATTCTGTCCAATGTCCTCATTCGTGCCGAGGCCAACCGTGTGGAGTTCACGGCGACCGATTTGGATGTCACGATCAGTTGCACGGTGGAAGGCACCGTGAAGGAGCCGGGAGCCACGACGTTGCCGGCGAAGAAGTTGGTGGACATCGCACGGGAACTCGCTGCTGCGGACATTGATTTGGAGGTGGATGACAAGAACGTGTGCAGCCTTCGTTCCGGCGCGTCGTTCTTCAAGATTCGGGGCCTGAGCGCGGAGGACTTCCCGCCGATGCCAAAGTTCAAGGACGACAAGAAAGTTTCCCTGCCGCAAGAGAAGGTCAGAAGCATGTTGAAAAAGACCGCGTTCGCCATCTCTACGGATGAGTCGCGGTACGTGCTCAACGGGATTTTTTTCAGCCTCAAGGAGCACAAGCTGACCATGGTGGCGACAGATGGACGGCGGTTGGCTCTGGTGGATGAAGAAATTGACGTCCCGGAAAAGAGCCAAACGGAGTTCATTGTCCCGTCCAAAGCCGTGAACGAATTGACCCGGCTGATCCAAGAGAAGGGCGATTTGGAAATCCGGTTCAGTGAGAACCAAGCAGCCTTCGCGCTTAGAGACGACAAAGGCGCATCGGTGCTCGTGGTCACGAAATTGATTGAAGGCAACTACCCGAACTATCGGCAAGTGATCCCTGGCGAAGCCAAAGAGCGGATTGCGTTAATGCGGGAAGAGTTTCTCCATGCTTTGCGCCGCGCGCAGATCATGACCAGTGAGAAGCAGAACTCTGTGCGGCTGACCTTCGCCAAGAATAGCCTGTCGATCACGGCCAACACGCCGGAAGTCGGCGAGGCACGAGAGAACTTGGCGGTAAACTACAAAGGCAAGGACATGGCGATTGCCTTCAATCCCGGCTACGTCATTGAGCCGCTCAACGCGCTGACGGAAGACGAAGTCTATTTGGAATTGATCGACGAACTAAGCCCTGGCGTTCTCAAGGTCAATGGGCCGTTCCTCTATGTAGTCATGCCGATGCGGCTGAGCTAGCGTTCTGCTTCGAGAGCCGGGTTGGCGGAAAAAGCTAACGAGGCCTTCAGCACGGCGAAGACGCCTTCAACTGAGAGCGCAGCAAGGTTTCCCAAGCTACGGAGCACCGTGACGTTGGCTCCCGGTGGTCGCCAGATGGCCTCTTTTGTAGCTCCCCAAAGGACCACCGTTGGGATTCCCAGCGCCGCCGCCAAGTGTGAAATCCCAGAATCGTGCCCCACGAAGACCGCGCAGGACGAGAGGCGCCTTGCCAGTTCAGTCAGCGGAAGACTGCGAGCGATTTCCAAATCTCCTGTTGGGAACCGCGCCGCGAGTCGTTCGAGTCTGCTTCCCTCTGCCTCGCCCCCGACAAGCAGAATATGGAGATCGCCGAGGCGGTGAAGTTCTTCCATGAGCAAGGACCAGTTCTGTTCCGGCCAATTCTTGCGTTCACTCCCGCTGCCGGGATGCAGAGCCACTGTTCGCCGCGGCTGCGGCCGGCCGGAATGGAGGACGGCGGAGACGGGGCTTTTGAGTCGAAGCCTTGGCACCGGATCGGCCCCGAACACAGCCAAACGTTCCAGCGGTTTTAAGAAGGTCGAGGCCGCGTGGATGGACAGCGTTTCATCAGGACGGTGGGGACCGGAGAGAAATTGCGCCTGGGAACACAGGCCAACGTTCGTCTTGAAAATCTTGTCCGGGTCGTAGAGGAAGGAGAGAACGATGTTGAAGCCGCTGAAATAATCCTGAAGCGCCTGGTCCAGCGTGCCACCCGCCACGAAGAACCCTGCCAGAGCACCGGCTTCAATGGACCGCACGGCATCGACCAACCCGCCCTCTAGCGCCAGTTGCGCAATATGCGGATAGCCCAACACTTCCAACCGAGCAGAAGGAAACGCGGCACGCAACGCCGCCAGCACCGGCAGGGTCAGGATGAAGTCCCCGATGGCGCCGCCGCGAACCACGAGGATCTTGCCTTGGGCCATACGCTGGGGTCTTGCTGCTGAGGAAGAGTTGCGAGCGAGGGGGAAGAAAGGAGCGAGAAACAAAGCCTCAGTAGCCGGCTTGAGCCTTCATCGCCGCCGATGGCTGGATCAATTCAATTTCGTATCCCTCCGGCGCGTCGATGAACGCGAAGCCACCACCGTCAGGCTTCAGCGTCGGCCCGTCGGAGAACTTGAGACCCTGCGCGGCAAGGTGCTGGGCAAAGGCCGCCAGGTTCTCGACCTCAAACGCCAAGTGCGTCAGGTCCGGCTGGACCTCGACCGGGCCGCTGGCGGGGAAGGAGCACAACTCGATCAGCTCTTCGCTGGCGGGGGCTTTGAGGAAGACCAGTTCCGAACCGCGCGGTGACTTCTGGCGGCTGATCTCTTTGAGCCCGAGGATGTCCACGTAGAAGCGCACCGTCCGCTCCAGATCGTTGACACGAAAGCGGGTGTGCAGAAGTTTGGTCACTTTCATGGCGGGCAGCCTACCTCAGCCGAGCGGAAAAACAATCAAGGGAAACAGAGCCTCCTCACGTCGGCTGCTACGGTTTTGAAAGAGGCCCTTCTTTTTTCCATTTCCCATTTCCTTCCGGCACGCAGGTCTGCCGGCATGAAAGACGTGCCCGCTCCGCACCGGAGCCGTCGGATTCTCCATACCTTTCGCAGCTTCCTCCATTTACGAAGCCGCTGCCGGGCTGGTAGCTTCCCGGCATGAACAAGCTCATCTCGCTCTCGTGTCTGCTGGCGTCGCTGGTCGTGTCTCTCTCTTCGCCCGCCGCGGACGTCGTGCGGCTCGATGGTTCCTGGCGCTTTCAACTCGACCGCTCCGACCGCGGCGTGACCGAGCGATGGTTCGAGAAATCGCTGCCCGACAAGATCAACCTCCCCGGCTCGCTCCCCGCCCAAGGCATCGGCGACGCGCCCTCGCTCGACACCAAATGGACCGGCGGCATCGTGGACCGCTCGTGGTTCACTGCGCCGGAGTTCGAGAAGTATCGCCAGCCGGGCAACGTGAAGGTGCCGTTCTGGCTCCAGCCGGAGAAGTATTACACCGGCGCCGCTTGGTTTCAGCGCGCGATCAACATCCCCGCCGACTGGCAAGGCAAGCGTGTCGTGCTTTCGCTCGAACGCCCGCATTGGGAAACGCGCGTGTGGGTGGACGGCCAGTTCATCGGTACCAACAACGCCCTGGCCACGCCGCACGACTACGACCTCGGCCCACTGGCGCCCGGCCGGCACACGCTCACGCTCCGCGTCGATAACCGCATGGTCATCGACGTCGGCGAGAATTCGCACAGCGTCAGCGACCACACCCAGGGCAACTGGAACGGCATCGTCGGGAACCTCCTTCTCCGCGCGCGTGCGCCGGCTTGGATCGACGACCTCCAGGTCTATCCGCACCTCGCCACGAAATCGGTGACGATCCGGGGCCGGATCGGAAACGTCAGCGGTCAAGCCGGCCAGGGTACGGTGCGACTGGTCGTGGACGAAGCCGTCGAGCGGGGCGCTTTCGTTGGCCCGCCTTTCAGCAAGATCAACGTTTCCTGGCAAGCCGGCGGCGGCACGTTTGAGCACGAGTTCAAGTTGCCGGGCGAACCGAAACTCTGGGATGAGTTCCAGCAACACCTCTACAACTGCGAAGCCCGGCTGGAGGAATTCAACGAGCGTAAAGTCGCGCTCTTCGGCTTCCGCGAGATCACCACGCAAGGCACACAGTTTCTCGTCAACGGCCGCAAGACTTTCTTCCGCGGCACGCTCGAGTGCGCCATCTTTCCCAAGACCGGGCACCCGCCTGTGGACTTGGACGGTTGGCGCAAAGTCATCCGCGCGGCCAAGGCGCATGGCTTGAACAATCTTCGCTTCCACTCCTGGTGCCCGCCCGAAGCGGCCTTCGTTGCGGCCGATGAACTCGGCATGTATCTGCACGTCGAAGCTTCCTCGTGGGCCAACCAGTCCACAACCATCGGCGACGGCAAGCCGGTCGATCAGTGGATTTACGACGAGACGGACCGCATCCTGAAATACTACGGCAACCATCCGTCGTTCGTCCTCATGCCCTACGGCAACGAGCCGGGCGGACGCCACCACGCCGCCTACCTCGCGAAATGGGTGAGCCATTTCAAGGCCAAAGACCCGCGCCGGCTCTGGACCAGCGGCGCCGGCTGGCCGCAACTGCCGGAGAACCAGTGGCACTCCACGCCCGATCCGCGCATCCAGGCTTGGGGCGGCGGACTCAAGAACCGCATCAACGCCCGACCGCCAGAGACACGCACGGACTATCGCGACTACGTCTCCAAGCGCACCGTGCCCGTCATCAGCCACGAGATCGGCCAGTGGTGCGTCTATCCGAACTTCGACGAGATGAAGAAATACACCGGCTACCTCAAGCCAAAGAATTTTGAAATCTTCCGCGACCTGCTCCAAGCGCACGGCCTGGGCGCTCAGGCCAAGCAGTTCCTCCTCGCCTCCGGCAAGCTCCAGACGCTGTGCTACAAGGAGGACATCGAGTCCGCGTTGCGCACGCCGGGCATGGGCGGATTCCAGTTGCTCGACCTGCACGATTTTCCCGGCCAGGGCACCGCGCTCGTGGGCGTGCTCGATCCGTTCTGGGAAAGCAAGGGCTACGTGACGCCGGAGGAATACAGCCGCTTCTGCAACGGCACCGTGCCGTTGGCGCGTTTGAGCAAGCGGGTGTTCACGCCGGACGAAACCCTCCAAGCGGACCTCGAAGTCGCGCACTTCGGCCCGGCCCCGCTGGAGAATGTGGCGACGGCGTGGAAGCTCGTCCGCGAGGACGGCAAGACGGTCGTGAGCGGCAACTTGCCGACCAGAAGCGTCCCCGTGGACAACTGCATTCCGCTCGGCAGCCTGAGTCTGGAATTGAAATCCCTCCCCGCCCCAGCGCGATACAAACTCGTCCTCACCGTAGGACAGGCGTCGCGCCTGTCTCCATCTCCTTCCAGAAACAGGCGGGACGCCGATCCCACGTTCGAGAACGACTGGGACCTCTGGGTCTATCCGCCGAAGGTGGAGACGCCACCGCCGGCCGGAGTGAAAATCGTGGAAGAGTTGAACGACGACGCCCTCGCCACCCTCGACGCCGGCGGCAAGGTGCTGCTGCTGATTCCACCCAAGCAGGTCAAGAACGCCGCCAAAGACAAAGTCGCGCTCGGCTTCTCCAGTATTTTCTGGAACACCGCCTGGACGCATCGCCAAGCGCCCACCACGCTCGGCATCCTGTGCGATCCCAAGCATCCCGCGCTCGCCGATTTTCCCACCGACAGCCACAGCAATTGGCAATGGTGGTATCTCGTCACCCGCGCCGGCGCGATGATCCTCGACGATCTGCCGCGCTCGCTGCGTCCGACGGTGCAAGTGATCGACGACTGGTTCACCGCACACAAGCTGGCCCTTGTCTTCGAGGGGAAGCTTCGCCAAGGCCGGCTCCTCGTGTGCAGCATCGACCTCCAAACCGACCTGGACGCGAATCCCGTCGCCCGACAGATGCGGGCGAGCCTCTTGCGTTACATGAGCGGAGCCAAGTTCAAGCCGTCTGTGGAACTCACGGTCGAACAAGTGCGCGGCCTCATCGGCGAACCACCTGTCCTCAAGAGCGCCAACGTGAAGTCCATCAAGGCCAGCAGCGCCGAAGCCGGCTACGAGGCCGAGAACGCCCTCGACGGCGACCCGAACACGATGTGGCATTCCCAATACACCGGCGACAAGCCGGGCTTCCCGCATGAGCTGGACCTCGAACTGAAGCAACCGCTGATCCTGCGCGGCTTCACGGCGTTGCCGCGACAGGACCGCAACAAGAACGGGTGGATCAAGGGCTACGCGTGCTTCGTGAGCCACGACGGCCAGGCTTGGGGCGAACCCGTGGCCAAAGGTGAATTCTCCGCCGATGCCAAACTCAAGACCGTCTCTTTCGCGCAGCCGCAGACCGCGCGCTTCCTTCGGCTGGTCGCCTTGAGCGGCCACGCCAGCAGCGGCTACGGTTCGCTGGCAGAGCTTGATTTGCTGGAAACTGGGAAGTGAGGAGCAGGCCAGCCCGACAGACTCACTTCGCCTTGAACATCACGTTCCGGAATCTCACACCCGCATTTCCCCACGCGTAAGGCGCGAGCGTGCCGGCCGCAAACCGCGCGTGCTCCGCTTCGAGATCCTTCTGGCCGTCCACATAGACCGTGAGCCGCGGTCCGTCGAGGACCACGCGGACCTGATACCACTTGCCCGGCACATAGCCGCTTTCGTTCGCCGCGAGCAACGTGTAGCTGGCCCCGTCCTTCACGGTCAGCGCGCGGAAACCGCGCTCGCTGTCCATCGACCAAAGGTAGTAGTGCTCGGCATCGGCGAGGCGGAAGGCCAGGCCCACGGTGTCATTGTCCTCCGATTGGATTTCAAAACTCAGTTCGCCGTCCCTGGCCTCGCGGCCCCGCTCGTAAACGCGCAGCGTGCCCGGACGTTCGGCTCCGGGCGACTTGCTCATCGCTTCACCCCGGTCCACGAGGGTGTTGGCGGTCTGGATGATTTCGCCATTCATCACGGTCCAGGCGCTGGGCGGCTTCGCCCCGGGTGCATCGCAGGTCCGCCAAGTGTCCGCGTTCAGTGGGACGACCGCGGGATCAATCGTGAAACGCGCTGTGACCACGCGGCTGGCCCGATGGTTCGCGCCGAAGGACCGGGCCTGGAGCACGGCCGAATGCGTGAGCGTGAGCGGTTCACTGTAGCGCAGCGAAGCACCGGTAGGCGCGGTGCCGTCGAGCGTGTAGCGGACCTCCTCCGCGGCAGGGTGGTTGGCCCGCAGGTTGACCGTGACCGGTTTTCGCGACGTGTCCCCGGCAGGTTCCATGACGGGCGGGCGCACGCCGTCGGGTCGCAACGCCATCCAGGCTTGGTTCGGGTAACTGCACTGACAACTCGTCGTTCCGTCCGGAGCCAAAACCAACCCGCCGACCGGCAAGACGTTGAGCCAGCAACCCGGACGCATCCCGCCGAACTCCTCCGTGGCTTGGTTCAGGTCGAGATCGAAGTAACCGAGCGTGGCTGAGCGGAAGACCATGAGGTTCCTGGCCCCAGCGAGAATGCCGCAGCCGTACGATCGCTTGAAGGGAAAGGCGCGTTCCGCCCCGGTGTCGAGGTCCCAAGCGCCGCCCTCCGCGTAGATCGTCCGGTCATTGAGGACCGGTCGCGACTGATACTTCAGCTCCCGTTCCCACACCCGCTCACCGCTCGAGAGATCGAAACAGGTCATGCGCCCGCCCAGTTCGCTGGCCAGCGCAAAGCGCGTGGGCTGGTAACTCATGAGGACTTTCTGATGCGCAGCGCTCAGGATGGTGACGGTGCCGTAGATGTTGTTTGAATTTCGCCAAAGCTCCCGGCCGCTGTCAGCGTCGAGCGCGACAAGTTCGCCCGGCTGCTCCCCGGCAGGCTTCTCGCCGCGGACACGGTCGTAGAGGGTCAAAGGCCGATCGATGAGAATCACCCGCCCGTCGCCCGCCGAAAAAGTGTTGTGCCGAATGGAATGCCTGGCGTCGTAACGCCATTTCAGTTTGCCGGTGGCCGCGTCCAAGGCGAACAAAGTCCGAGACTCCGTCAGTTGTCCGGCGAGGTTGCCCCCCTTGAGGTAGCGGAAGGTGACGACGTGTTCAGGGTTGGCCAGTGATCCGTAAAGGATGCCTTTCTCACAGGCGAGGAAACCCCAGAGGCCTGGCCCACCGTCCTTGCCCGCCGGAGCGGAGAACGTGCCCAGCAATTTGCCGGTCTTGGCGTCGAGACGCAAACAGTGGTCTTCTCGCCGGACAAAGACGCTGTCGTCGGAGAGGGAGAAGTTGCTCCCGCTGCCGCTGGCGCCCATGAGGTGATCGCCTTCGTAGGCTTCCAGAATGCCGGGCAAGGAGTATTCCCAGAGCTTGAGGCCGTTGTAGGCGTCCACCGCGGCCAGGCTGTCCCGGCCTTCGGAGTAGAGGATGCCGTCTTTGAACAGCGGCGCCGGCGCGCGGCCGTGACGTTGCACGAGGCGCTGGTCAACATCGCTGAACCACAACATGCCCAGCGGGCCCTGGACAAGTTCATCGGCCGAGCAAAGGGTGTTCGCGGCGTCGGCATACTGGTGGGTCCATTGGCCCGCGCCTTCAAGGGGACCGCGAGTTTGGACAACCAAGGCTCCCGGCCGACCAAGGCACAACACTCCGCCGTAAGGCCGCTGCAAACGCGCGGCTTCTGCACGAGGCACGGCTGATTCCCCGGCAGCCACCGAACGGCCGGAGATGATCAAGTTCGCGAAATAGACCGGCAGACTGGTCTTCGCGAGATCGCGTTGCAGCACGGTCACGCGGGAGCCGGACAAGCCGGCCTCACTGAGCCGGGCGCGAGCGTTGGCCACGTTCGCCGGGTCGGCGTCCACCGCCACGATGCGCAGGCCGGTTCGCTGGGCCAGTTCGTAGGCCAGCGCTCCGTCACCGCAGCCGAGGTCCAAGCAGTAGCCGTTGGTCACGCCGGTACGTTGGATGATTTCCACGGCGGCGCGGCGGGCCAGTTCGTTGTTTCCGTACGGCGCCAAGGACAAACGCGGGCGACGCTCTTGAACTGGTTCGGCTTCACCGGAAAAGCAGTACAGCATCCCCTGATCGGTGCTGGCAAAAAGCCGGCCCTCCGCCACCGCCAAACCGTAGGCGGCCCCGTCCACGTTGGCCGTCCAGACTTCGTTGCTGGCCGGGAGGCTGAGGCGACGCACTTGGCCGTCGGTGCCGAGGACCGCTTCGTCGCGGGCCACGATGACTTCCACCGCCGTGGTCGAACCCCGGTGCGCGAAGCGCAGGACTTCTTGCAGATCGCGCGCGGTTTCGTTTTTGCCCTTGCGATTCACGCGCGCCCGGTCGGCCCAACGATACTGAATGAGGTTCGTGGCCGTGACCTGAAGCAGCCCATCCGGCAACGCCGCGGTGACGCCGCGCTCCAGGCGCAGCGCGGTCGCGCCCGTCGCTTGGTCGAAGGCCAAGCCATCGTTGATGAAGAACCGGTCGGCAACCACCGTCGCACCGCCGCCGCGCTGTCCGTTGCTTTGCAGGTGGAAATACTCGAACCGTCCATCGCTTTGACGAAACGCCGCCGGCACCGCCCGTCCGTTCGGCACGAACAACCGATCCGCGCCGGCAACGAGATAGCCTTGCGGCGCAATGCCGCTGTGCGAATAAGCGCCGGGATGAGGTTGCCCCATGAACATCTGGTCCGCCGAGTCGTTCACCCAGCGGACTTCGCCGCCGACCGCGTCCAGCGCAAACAGAGAAATCCCATCGCTTGGCCAAATGCCCGCCGCAAAGCAGACCACACCATCGACCACGACGGGACCACCGCGGGCAGGCCAACGCGAGATCATCCGGTCGTTGCCCAGGACCATCTCGTCGTTGGGCGCGCCGCGTTTCTTCCAGTGCAACGCGCCGGTGCGGGCGTCGAGGCAGTAGAGGTGGCCATCGTCGCTGGCGGCGTAGAAACGTCCGCTCCAAAACGCGGGCGCGAACCGCACGGGGGCCTCGGTTGGAAACGTCCAGCGCACCGAGCCGTTGGTCGCGTCCAGCGCGTGAATCTGGCCGTCCACGCTGCTGCCAAAACAGACCACGCCGCCGGCGACCACCGGCTGGAAGGCGCGGTCGAAAGTCAGGCGCGCCGAGCGCGGCCAGGCTGGCTGAGGCGGGTGGGGCGCGCGGAACGACCACGAGAGAGAGAGCTTGGCGGGCAGTGGCTCCGCGGTGTAGCCGCTCCGCGCGGCGTCGTGGCGGTAGGTGGGCCAATCAGCACGGGCCTGCTGGACCGCAGCGAGCGCGCCCGTCAGGAGAAAGACTTGGCATGACGGGAGGAGCCTTCGTCGGCGAACTTGGAATGTGGCACGCATAGCAACCGGCAACTGCGCCGACACCTTGGCAGCGGAACCCCGACCGATCAAGCGCCGTCCGCTGGCGATCACCGAGACACAAGGCTGCATCAAGCTCTCGCCCGGCGCACCGGGCAGCGCAGGTTTTCAACCTGCCGTAGCGCCGACTTGTAGTCGGCCAGGCCGTGTACCTTCCAGCCGGCTGGCCTCTTCCAACGCTCGCCGGTTGGAAAACCGGCGCTACGGCAGACTCGAAAGTCTGCGCTACCCAGTGCGCCGGGCGGAAGCTTGATGCAGTCTTGACCGAGACAAGCCGCCGATTGCCCGGCGCGCGGCTCAGCCGCAGCGACGTTCCTTGTCGGCGGCGCTGGGATGGTCTTTATGGCGTTCTGCTCTGACCCGGTTGCTGCGGGTGAGACACCTGCGCGCCGTCCCATCACGCCGGCGCCGTGGTTTATTCTTGAAGGCGGGGGCGGCGGGGCCAGTCAAAACGCCATGATCACGAGATTCCTTGCTTCGACTTTGCGAGTCGCATCGGTGCTGTGCGTCCTCATGGCAGCGTCCGCGACCGCGGCAGCCCCGCGGACACTGGCCGGAGACAAGCTGCCCAACGACGTTCGCCTGCAACCACTCAAGGACCTCGACGGCTACTTCCCCTTCACGCCGCCGGCGTCGAAAGCCGCGTGGGAGAAACGGGCGGAGTATGTCCGGCGACAGATTCTCGTCTCTCAAGGATTGTGGCCCATGCCGACGAAGACGCCGCTCAATGCCGTCATTCACGGGCGGGTCGATCGCGGCGAGTACACCGTGGAGAAAGTCTATTTTGAGAGCGCGCCGGGCTTCTTTGTGACGGGGAATCTTTATCGCCCGAAAAACGTGTCCGGCAAAGCGCCCGGCGTGATGTTTGCGCACGGGCATTGGAGCGATGCCCGCTTGTCGGAGTCCTCGGACGCCGAGTTGCGGCGGGAGATTGCCGACGGCGAGGAGCGGTTTGAGCAGGGTGGCCGGAGCCGGTTCCAGTCGCTATGCGTGCAACTGGCGCGCATGGGCTGCGTGGTGTGGCAGTGGGACATGCTGGGCAACTCGGATGCGCAGCAGCTCTCGATGAAACTCGTCCATGGCTTCGCCAAGCAGCGCCCGGAGATGAACACCACCGAGAACTGGGGGCTGTTCAGTCCGCAGGCCGAGGCCCACCTGCAAAGCGCAATGGGGCTGCAAACCTGGAACTCGATCCGCTCGCTCGACTTTCTGCTGAGCTTGCCGGAGGTCGATCCGAACCGCATCGCCATGACGGGCGCGAGCGGCGGCGGCACGCAAACGATGCTGCTGGCGGCGATTGATCCGCGCGTGACGCTGTCGTTCCCCGCCGTGATGGTGAGCACCGCGATGCAAGGCGGCTGCACTTGCGAGAACGCCTGTCTGCTCCGCGTCGGCACGGGCAACGTGGAGTTCGCCGGCCTCTTCGCGCCCAAGCCGCAAGGCATGACCTGCGCGAACGACTGGACGAAGGAGATGCCGACGAAGGGCTTCCCGGAGTTGAAACAGCTCTACACACTGCTCGGCGCGCCGAATAACGTCATACTCAAGCGCGGCGAACACTTTCCGCACAACTACAACGCCGTCTCGCGCTCGGCGTTCTACACTTGGCTGAACCAACACTTCAAACTGGGACAGAAGGCGCCGGTGATCGAGCGCGATTACGAGCCGCTCAAGCGCGAGCAACTCACCGTCTGGGACGACCAGCATCCCGCGCCGAAAACGGCTGATCCCGACTTCGAGCGCCGGCTTTTGCGCTGGTTCCACGACGACGCGCAGAAGCAACTGGCTGCCGCGCAGGCCACACCCGAACGCTTCCGCCAGAGCTTCGGCGACGCTCTCGACATTGTTCTTGGCGGCCGAGCAACCGAGCCGGCGGACATCGAGTGGGAGCCGGTTCAGAAAACAGAACGCAGCGGCTGGACTGAGATGAGCGGTTTGATTCGGAACAAACGTCACCACGAAGAACTCCCCGCGGTCCTTTGCTCACCCCAACAAGCGAACGGGCGCACCGTTGTCTGGCTGAGCGGCGCCGGGAAGTCCGCGCTCTTCGCGGGCAACGGCTCGCTCCAGCCTGCGGCCGAGAAGCTGGTCAAGGCGGGCGCGACGCTGGTGGCGGTGGACCTGTTGTATCAGGGCGAATTCCTGACGGATGAGAAACCGTTGACGAGCACGCGCCGAGTGAAGAATCCACGCGAAGCCGGACCCTACACGTTTGGCTACAACTACGCCGTGTTCGCTCAGCGCGTGCATGACGTGCTGTCGGTCGTGAGCTTCGTGAAGGGCCGTCCCTCCGGGGCTGGTCGGCTGAGCGTGGTCGGTCTGGACGGGGCGGGGCCGTGGGTAGCGGCGGCGCGTGCGCAATGCGGCTCGGCCATCGACCAAGCCGTCATCGACACGGGCGGCTTCCGCTTCGGCAAAGTCCTCGACCTGCACGATCCGAACTTCCTGCCCGGCGGCGCGAAGTATGGCGACTTGCCCGCGCTGCTCGCGCTCGGCGCGCCCGGCCGGACATGGGTGGCGGGGGAAACCGGCGAAGCTCTGACGCCGGCGCAAGCCCAGTATCAAGCCTTGGGCGCGGGCCAGAATCTCACCCACTTCACTGGCGAGGCGCAACGGGTCAACTCCGCGGCGCTGGAATGGCTGCTGGCGGAAATCGGGAAGTAAGGCCTCGGACGAGCGGACCCAAGTTCACCCTTTCGGATCACACGATTTCTCGGACACGAACCATGAAAACCAACTTGGCTTTGGCTCTTCTCATCGGCGGCTCCTGTTGGGCACAGGCCGCGCCAGACGCGACGCCGGCACCCAGCAACGTCGGCAGCGCGGAGTACCCACAGATCGCCCCCGACCTTCGCGTCACCTTCCGGCTGAAGGCGCCGAATGCCACGAAGGTCCAATTGCGCGGCGGGGCGGGCCTCGTCAAAGACTCGATTGACTTGGCGCGGGGCGACGGCGGTATTTGGACCGTGACCACTCCGCCGGCCGTGCCGGGCTTTCATTACTACTGGTTCGTGGTGGACGGCCTCAACGTGAACGACCCGTCCAGTTACACCTATTTCGGCTGGGGCCGGGAAACCAGCGGCCTCGACGTGCCGGAGCAGGGCGTGGATTTCTACGAGGCGAAGGACGTGCCGCACGGCGAAGTGCGCGCCCGCTGGTACCGCTCGACCCTCACCGGCAAATGGCGACGGGCCAATGTCTATACGCCGCCGGACTACGACAAGCACTCCGGCACTCGTTACCCAGTGCTCTATCTTCAGCACGGGGCGGGCGAGAACGAGCGAGGCTGGGTCGAGCAGGGCCGCGCGAATTTCATCTTGGACAACCTGCTCGCCGCGGGAAAGGCCAGGCCGATGATCGTGGTCGTGGACACGGGTTATGCCGCGCGGCCCGCCGGGGCTGCTCCGCCGACGTCATCGACGCGGACGCCTGGACCGACCAGCGCGTTTGAAGAGGTCATGCTCAGCGAACTCATTCCGATGATTGACTCCACCTACCGCACTCTTGCCGACCGCGAACATCGGGCGATGGCCGGGTTGTCGATGGGCAGCATGCAAACGCTCCAGATCACGCTCAAGCACCTGGACCAGTTCGCCTGGATCGGCGCCATGAGCGGGCCGCCGCGGCAAGGCTTTGACGTGAAGACCGCGTATGACGGGGTGTTCGGCGACGCCAGCGCCTTCAACCAGAAAGTGAAGTTGCTCTGGCTGGGCGCCGGCACCGCCGAAGAACAGATCCACAAGAACACCTTGGCGATGCACGAGGCGTTGGCCAAAGCTGGAATCAAGAGCGCGTTCTTCTCTTCCCAAGGCACCGATCACGAATGGCAAACCTGGTGCCGGAGCTTGCATGATTTGGCGCCCCGGTTGTTCCGAAACTGATCGCGTCGTCGTTGCGGGAACTTCTTGGCGACGGATTCTGCGCTGCCGGGCGGGAGCTTGATGCAGCCTAGCGCCCCACATCGGCCCCAAACTTTAGGCTTTCCCTTCTCCCCTGGCTTCGCTACAAGTCCCGCATCTCATGGGCAAAAAGCGACGCACGCCAGGCGGGTTGTCTCGTTTCCCATCTTCTCGAACCGGCCCGCCGCCCAGTGCCGGTCCCGTCCCGGCGCCCGCCGCTTTCTCTTCCCTGACCCGGCGGCGCAAGATGCTGTTGCGCGCCCTGCTCGCCCTGGTGGTCCCGGCGCTGCTCCTGGCCGTCGCGGAATTTCTCTTGAGGGTCGTCGGCTACGGCTACCCAACGACCTTCTTCGTCAAGACCCACGACGGGAAGGCGCTCACCACCAACCGCCGCTTTGCCTGGCGCTTCATGTCCCGGGCCAACGCCACCCAGCCCGTCCCGGCTTTCTTCACGACGGAGAAACCGCGCGGCACGTTCCGCATCTTTGTCCTGGGCGAATCCGCCGCCCAAGGCACGCCCGCGCCGGCGTTCGGTTTCGCGAGGATCCTCGAAGTGATGCTGGAGCGTCAGTTCCCCGAACGGCGGTTCGAGATCATCAACGCCGCCATGCGCGGCATCAACTCCCACGCCCTCGTGCCCATCGCGAAAGAATGCGCGCGGCTCTCGCCCGACTTGTTCCTCGTGTACCTGGGCAACAACGAAACCGTCGGCCTCTACGCGCCGGAACCGGAGGCGTTCAATCTGGCCGCGCACCCGCAACTCATCCGGGTGATGCAGGGCGCCAAGAGGCTGCGACTGGCTCAACTCGTGGAGTCGGGCGCCCGGCGGTGGCGCGGGACGGCTTCCCCACGGCCGGCGCAAGACATGGCGTTCTTTCGCTCGCAGCGGCTCGCGTTCGACGATCCGCGCCGCGTCCCGGTTTACGAGAACTTCCGCCGGAACCTGCTGGAGATTTGTGGCGCTGCGCGGGCCGCGAACGCCAAAGCCATCGTCTCCACCCTGGCGGTGAACGTGACGGCGTTCCCGCCGCTGGCTTCGTTGCACCGCGCCGGGCTTTCCGGCGCTGACCTGGCAGAGTGGGAGGCCGCCTTCAAGAAAGGGACCGAAGCCGAAGCCGCCGGCCAATTCACGGTCGCCCTCACGAATTACGCGGAGGCCGCGCGGCTGGACGACCACTTCGCAGAACTGCACTTCCGCCTCGCCGCGTGTCACGAAGCCACGGGCAACCGGGAGAGTGCTCGAAGGCATTTCCTGCTCGCCCGCGACTGGGACGCGCTCCAATTCCGCGCGGACGGACGCCAAAACGACCTCGTGCGCGAGGTCGCTCTCTCGATGCGCGACTTGGGCCTCGAACTGCTGGATGCGGATCGAATCTTTGCGGAGGCTGGTCAAGGCGATCACCCCGCGCCGGCCTCGTTGCTTTTCCACGAGCACGTCCACTTCAAGTTCGACGGCGACTACCTCCTGGCACGATCGTTCCTACCCCTCGTGGTGAAGTCTCTCGGACTGGCCGGCGGCGCGACGAAGGATCTTGCTTCCCGCCAGGAATGCGCCGCCGCGCTGGCCTTCACCGAGTGGGACAGCATCAGCGTGGATTCGGCCATGGCCCGCATGACGGCCCGGCCCCCCTTTCTCGACCAAGCCGATCACGCGCGCCGGCAAGCGCAAAAGGAGCACGACCTTCAGCAGCGGCTTCAGCTTTTCCAGCAGCAAGACGGTTTCCGGCGCGCGTCGGAGGGCTATCGCGCCGCGCTGGAACGCCGTCCCAAGGACTGGCAACTCCACTTCAATCTGGGATGTTTGCGCAACGATTTCGGAGACAAGACCAACGCCGTCCCAGCCTACCTCACCGCGGTCAATTTGATGCCGGAGGCTCTGCCGTTGCGCATCGGTCTCGCCCAAGCCCTTTGGGATACGGGCCAGAAAGACTCGGCCCTTGCGCACTTGAACGAAGCTCTGCGCCTGGATCCGGAGTTCTCCCCGGCCAAAGAGGCCTTGGGCCAAGTCGCCGGTCGCCGCGCCCGGTGAAACCGCGAGCGGCCCTCCTCATGTGCGGACGGGAGTCGTATAACTGTGCTCGTAATGAGGACTCTTGAAGAAGTCGCAATTCAGACAATTCCCGAGCTTCATGGCCAGACTCGTCTGGACTTTGCCGCCGCAAAGGGTGCCGACGACGTGCGCGCAGTGGGCGCCATGGTCTGGATAGGCGGGACAGATCCCCAGTTCTTTGGCTTTGGCTCCGCCCGCTTCGCGGCCGCAATGTTTGAACTCCCAGCAATTCATAAAGGTCTGCTTTCTGGCAAGTTCATCGGCGGCTTCCGGCCGAGACTGAAGAGCGGCCGAACGATTTCAGGGCCGATGATCCTGCCGCCTCCCACTGGGGAGCAGAGCCAAATCCGGTTTCTGACGAGCCTCATTCAAAACCGTAGCAGCCGACATGAGGAGGCTCTGTTTCTCTTGAAGTTTGAGCCTCCTCACGTCGGCTGCTACGGTTTTGAAATCGCCTCAGACGTCACCCAGGTTCAGTGCTGGCAGAGCCAGTTCAGCACCGTGTGGTCCCCCACGCGCTCGCTTTGAGCGATGGCTTGCGTGACAAACTCCTTCCCCTGCGCCACGGCCTGCAACATGGTCGCGCCGTGCGCGAGCGCGGCCGTGATGGCCGCGGAATAAGTGCAGCCGGTCCCGTGCGTCGAGACGCCGCGCACGAACGGTGCCGTGAGAAAACGCTCCACCCGCCCGCTGAGGAACAAGTCCACCGCCTCCGGCGAGTCCGGCAGGTGCCCTCCTTTCACCAGCACGGCGCATTGGTATTGCTCCCACAACTGCCGCGCCGCCTGCCGCATGTCGGCCCGCGTGGCGATGCGCTGTCCGGTCAGCGCCTCCGCCTCGGGCAGATTGGGCGTGATCAACGCCGCCAACGGCAGCAGTTTCTTCTTCAGGACATCGATCGCGTCCGGCTCCAACAGCCGTGTCCCGCTCGTGGCGACCATCACCGGATCGACCACCATCGGCGGACGCCGGGTGCGGCGATAGAAGTCCACGATGACCTCGATGATGGCGGCGGAGAACAGCATCCCCGTCTTCAGGGCGCGTGGCGGCAGGGCCTCGAACACGGCCTCCAACTGCTGGCGCACCGCGTCGGGCTCCGTCGCCCGCACGCCGAGGACGCGCTCCGGATTTTGCGCCGTCAGGCAGGTAATGACGCTGGTGCCGTGAACGCGGAGCGCCGCGAACGTTTTCAAGTCGGCTTGAATCCCCGCGCCGCCGCCGCTGTCGGAACCGGCAATGGTGAGAGCAATGGGTCGCTTCTGTCGTTTCATCGGGCCGGGAGAATACCAGAAGCCGGGCGGCTGTCAGCACAGCAGTTGGTGCTTGCGCGAATTCGTTGCGCCTTGTTGGATTTCGGCGCACGGTTGACGCAACGACTCATGCACGAGTACCCAAAACACTACTGCGGCATCTTCGGCATTTTTGGCCACCCGAACGCGGCTGAACTGACTTACTACGGTCTGTTTGCCCTGCAGCACCGCGGTCAGGAGAGCGCCGGCATCGTCTCCTCCGACGGCAAGCAACTCCGCGTTCACAAGGGCATGGGCTTGGTGTCGCAAGTGTTCAACGGCGAGATCCTGCATGATCTGATTGGGCACATCGCGGTAGGGCACACGCGCTACTCCACCACCGGGTCTTCGCACATCCGCAATTCGCAGCCGCTCACCGTCGATTGCGCGAAAGGGCAGCTCGCCATCGCCCACAACGGCAACCTCACCAACGCCTCCCAGCTTCGCGATGAACTCGAGTCCCGCGGCTCCATCTTCCAGACCACGGTTGATAGCGAAATCATCCTCCATCTCATGGCGCAGCCCACGGTGGATGGGCGCGAGAACAATCTGGTTTCCTCCCTCCGGCGCATCGAGGGCGCGTTCTCCCTGGTGATCATGACCGAAAACGAGTTGATCGGGGTGCGCGACCCGCACGGCTTCCGCCCGCTCTCCCTCGGCCAAGTGGACGGCGCGTGGGTGCTGGCGAGCGAATCCTGCGCCTTCGACCTCATCCACGCGAAGTTTGTCCGCGACCTCGAACCGGGCGAGATCCTCATCATCGACAAGGACGGCCCGCGCAGCATCCAGGCCTTCCCGCAGCACAAACGCCGCGCCTTCTGCATGTTTGAGTTCGTCTATTTCGGCCGCCCGGACAGCGATCTCATCGGGCGCAACGTCTATCAAGTCCGCGTCGAGATGGGCCGCCAGATGGCCCGGGAAAATCCGGTGGAGGCGGACATCGTGGTGCCGGTTCCCGACAGCGGCAACTGCGCAGCCCTGGGCTACTCGCTCGAATCGGGCATCCCCTTTGAGCTGGCTTTCGTCCGCAACCATTACATCGGCCGCAGCTTCCTCCAGCCGTCGCAACTCATCCGCGACTTCAACGTGCGGGTGAAACTCAACCTCATCAAGGAACTCGTCCAGGACCGGCGCGTGGTCATCGTCGATGATTCGATCGTGCGCGGCACGACTTGCAAGGCCCGCGTGAACAACCTCAAGGAAGCGGGGGCCAGGGAAGTCCACGTCCGCGTCAGTTGCCCGCCGCACCAATTCTCGTGCGTCTATGGCATCGACTTCCCCGACCGCTCCAAGCTGATGGCGGCCAATTACACCGTCGATGAAATCCGCCGCTACTTGAACGCCGACTCGCTGGCCTACCTCTCGCAGGCCGGCATGGTCAAGGCCACGGGGCTGCCCGCGGACTCGTTCTGCATGGCCTGCTACGATGGATGCTATCCCGTCCCCTACGATCCGACCGTGGACAAAGAAATCATCGAACGCCGGCGGCGCCGGATTGAAAGCCTGGGCGAATCCCTGGCCAAAGACCAGAAGCAGATCAAGCTGCTGTAAGGCTTTGGGTGAGCGCTGGCGCGTCGGCCAATGGGCAATTTTCAATTCTCAATTTTCAATTTCCCACGGTCGTCTCGAAAGCCTCAGAGATCCTGATCTGTGGCACTGGTCTGGGCCGCCCGGTGAGGGCACCGGGCCTACAAGGCACGCCTTTCCTGTCGGCTGGCTCCCCGGAGCCGGCGGACTTCAGACTAAAGCAAACGGCGGAGACTTTCGTCCCCGCCGCTTGGGCCTTGGAGGAGGCCACCCCGCAACCCGCGGGGAGAATGTCACGAACAGCCCTGGCTTTCGCCGCAGTTGAGGCACTTGTAGCAGGCGCCGTTGCGCACGGTGACGTGGCCGCAGACCGTGCAGAGCGGCGCGTCCATCTGGTTCACAAAACTCTTGGTGAGCGGGGAGCCTTCGCCGCTGCGGGCCGCGCTCGCGCTGCTCTTGCTGCCGTTGCCCTCGGCCGACTTCAGCAGCACATCGGTGTCTTCCGCGATCGGCAGCAGATTGGGCACGGGACGGTTGATCCTCTTCTTCATCTCCTCCAGTAGTCCCGGCATGGCGAGTTCCTGTTGGCCGCGGTTGGGCGTGTTGGCTTCGCGAAAGCCGGGCACAAACTGAAGGCCCATCCAGCGGAAGACATAGTCGGTGATGGAGGAGGCATTGCGGATCTCCGGGTTCTTGGTGAAGCCGCTCGGCTCGTAGCGTTGGTGGCTGAACTTGCGGACGAGCGATTCCAGCGGCACGCCGTACTGGAGCGCGATACTGGTGAGCGTGGCCACGGTGTCCATGAGGCCGCCGATGGTGGAGCCTTCTTTGGCCATGGTGATGAACAACTCGCCCGGCTGGCCATCGTCGAAGAGGCCGACAGTAAGGTAGCCCTCGTGGTTGGCGATGTTGAATTTGTGGGTGATGGCGGTGCGGGTTTCCGGCATGCGGCGGCGCAGCGGCTTGCCCACTTGCTCGCGGAGGCCGGCGACTTCTTTGTCGAGTTCCTGGAGGCGGGCTTCGAGCGGAGCGACATCGAGCGCAGTTTTGGCGGACCCTTCGCCGCCCTTCTTGGTGTTGAGCGGTTGGCTGCGCTTGGAGCCGTCGCGGTAGATGGCCACGCACTTGAGGCCCATTTTCCAGGCCTGCACGTAGGCGTCGCGGATGTCGGCGGCGGTGCTTTCGTTGGGCATGTTGACGGTTTTGGAAATGGCGCCGCTGATGAATGGCTGGGCTGCGCCCATCATCTTGAGGTGCGCCATGTAGCCGATGCTGCGCTGGCCGCGATAGGGCTTGAAGGCGCAGTCAAAGACCGCCAAGTGTTCGGGCTTCAGACCGCTGCGGATCGGCGGCAGCGGGTCCGCGGAACCTTCGGTGGCCGGGTCCGGCACGTCTTCGATCGTGTCGTATTTCCCCACGTGCGAAATGATGGCTTCAATCTCGTCGTCCTGGTAGCCGAGGCGATGCAGGGCGTCGGGCACGGTGCGGTTGACGATCTTGAGCGAGCCGCCGCCGGCCAGAAGCTTGTATTTCACCAGCGCGATGTCGGGTTCCACCCCGGTGGTGTCGCAGTCCATCAGGAACGCGATCGTGCCGGTGGGGGCGAGGACGGTGACTTGGGCGTTGCGGTAGCCCGCTTCCTTGCCGCGCGCGCGCGCGCGGTCCCAGCACTGGCGGGCTTCGTCTTTGAGGTAGCCGAACTCGTCGCTCGGATGGATGTCCTCCACCGCGTCGCGATGAAGCTGAATGACGCCGAGCATCGACTCGACGTTGTCTTTGGCCAGCGGCTTGACAACGCCGGAGCAGCGGGCGTCCCGGTAGCCCTTGAAGGGAGCGCAGATGCCCGCGATCTCCGCGCTTTGCTCGTAGGCGTGGCCGGTCATGAGCGCCGTGATGGCGCCGGCGAGCGCGCGGGCTTCGTCCGAATCGTAAGGCAGCCCCTCGCTCATGATCAGCGAGCCGAGGTTGGCGTAGCCCAGCCCCAGGGTGCGGAAGATGTGGGAGTTCTCGGCGATCTCCTTCGTCGGGTAGCTGGCGTTATCGACCAGGATTTCCTGCGCGGTGATGAAGATGCGGACCGCGGCCTTGAAGCGTTTCACATCAAAGCGCCCGTCGTCGGCTTTGAACTTCATCAAGTTCAGCGAGGCCAGGTTGCAGGCGGTGTTGTTGAGGAAGACGTATTCGCTGCACGGGTTGGTGGAGTGGATCGGCTCGGTGCCTTTGCAGGTGTGCCATTTCTGGATGGCGCCGTCGAACTGGAGTCCCGGATCACCGCAGATCCACGTGCCCTCGGCGATCTTGTCGAGCAGCTTGCTGGCGTCCTTTTTCTGAAGCGGCTTCCCGGTCTGGACCGTCCTGGTCCACCACTCGCGGCCTTCGACGGCGGCCTGCATGAACTCGTTGCTGGCGCGCACCGAGAGGTTCTCGTTCTGGTACATGACGGAGCCGTAGGCGTCGCCGTTGAAGTTGCCGTCGTAGCCCTGTTCAATCAGCGCCCAGGCTTTGCGCTCTTCCTTGGCCTTGCACTCGATGAATTCCTCGATGTCGCCGTGCCAGTCGCGCAACGTGTTCATCTTGGCCGCGCGCCGGGTTTTGCCGCCGGACTTCACGACGTTGGCGACTTGGTCATAAACCTTGAGGAAGCTGAGGGGGCCGCTGGGCCGTCCGCCGCCGCTGAGCTTCTCCTTGCTGCTGCGGATGGGCGTGAGATCCGTGCCGGTGCCGGAGCCGTACTTGAAGAGCATCGCCTCGCTGTGGGCCAGATGCATGATGCTCTCCATGTTGTCCTCAACGCTCTGGATGAAGCAGGCGCTGCCTTGGGGAAATTCGTAATGCGTGGTTGCGCGCTCGGCCTCGTCGGTGGCCGGATTGTGATGCCAGTTGCCGCGCCCCGAGTTCTTGCCGACGCCGTATTGGTGGAAGAGGCCGACGTTGAACCAGACCGGCGAATTGAAGGCGCCGTACTGGTTCAGGCAAAGCCACGTCAGTTCATTGTAAAAAACCTCGCCACCTTCCTTCGTGAAGTATCCGTCCTTCACGCCCCAGTCCGCGATGGTGCGGGTGACCCGATGGATGAGTTGCCGCACGGAAGTTTCGCGCTCCGGCGTGTTTTGCTCGCCGTAGAAATACTTCGAGACCACGACCTTCGTGGCGAGTTGCGACCAGGCCTTGGGCACCTCGACGTTGTCCTGCTTGAAGATCACCTTGCCGGAATCGTCGGTGATTTCGGCGGTGCGCTGGTCCCATTCGATCTGGTCGAACGGGCTGACTTTCGGGTCGCTGAACACGCGCTCGATGGCGAGCGACCGGCGGGCCGGTTTGCGCGGCTTCGCGGCGCGCTGAAGGGACGGCGGAGCCGACCTGCGACGGCTCTGCACCGGAGCCGGCGACACGACTTGATCGCGAGCGTCAATCATTGCGGTACCTTTCGGATTAAATTGGTTTGGGCGCTGACATCGCCGACTGCCTCTCGTGGGACAGCCAGTGAAAGCTTTCCCCACTCTTAATTCAGGTTCCCGCGAATCGGTTCCTCCGCCGGAAACCCACATTAAGTAGTGGGGCAACGCGGAACCTAGCACCACATATAGTGGCGACAAGAAATTTTTGCAGAAAAGTTACTCCCCTCTTTTTCACCATGAAAACAGATCAAAAGCCGGCCAAAAGCCGGGCCTTTTCCCGCTTCGCCAATCGGCCACAAGTCCGCCTGTGAACAAGTCCCAGGGGTCTGCGGCCGGCTCCGAATCCCCTTCGTCCGCTCCCGAAATCAACGCTGCGTTCCGCCGTGAATCTGCGAGGAGGTTTTGGCTGAAAGGCGCTTCGTTCTCTTTTCGACTTCAACGTGAATTTCCGCCGCGCTGGTGGCGGTCTAAGTGGCGTTCATGAAAACAACATTGACTCTTCTCGCTCTCGTTTGTGGCTGCAGTTCGGCGCTCGCGGCGGTCGTGGCTTATCCGGCGCCGTCCGGCGAAGCGCTCTCCTCCGACTACGAAGTCTGGGCCGTCGGCAAGAAGGTAGACGTGTACGGCGCGCGGGTGCTGGACCCGCCGTTCGCGGGCCAGCGTTACGACTACGGCGGGCCGTATTCGTTCGCGAACTTCGACCTGTCCGGCGCGGCCGAAGTGCGCATCACCTCGAAACGTTCGTTGCGCGACACCGTGGTGCGGCCGGCCAGCGCAGACGTGAAGACGCGATTCGAGGACGACCACACGCTGCTGGTGTCGCTGCCCGGCCCGCGCAAGCTGAGCCTCGAGCCGGACGGCAAAAAGGGGCCGCTGCTGCTCTTCGCCAATCCGATGGAGGAGAACCCTCCCAAGCCCGGTGCGCCGGGAGTCATCTACTTCGGGCCAGGCGTCCACCAGGCCGGCAGGATTGTCGTGACGAACAACCAGACGCTCTACTTCGCCGGCGGCGCAGTGGTGAAAGGCGGCGTGTTGGCGCAGGGCGAGAACATCCGCATCACAGGCCGCGGCATTCTGGACAGCTCCGACTACGAATGGCGCAAAGGCCCGACCCCGCATGTCGTGTCCATCCGTGGCACGAACGTCGAAGTCAGTGGCATCACCATCCGCGGCGCGTCGCATTGGACCATCGTTCCGCGCGACAGCCGCAACGTCACGGTGCGCGGCGTGAAGCTCTGCGGCTCGCGCGTGCAGAACGACGACGGCATCAACCCGTGCAACTCGCAGGACGTGCTCATCACCGACTGCTTCATCCGCACCGACGACGACTGCGTGGCCATGAAGGGCCTGGAACTGCGCGGGCCGGACAGCAACGTCGAGAGCGTCACAGTGGAGAACTGCGTCCTGTGGTGCGACCGCGCGCGCATTTTCCTGCTGGGCCACGAGAGCCGCGCGCCGTTCATGCGCGGCATCACGCTGCGCAACCTCGACATCATCCACTTCACCATGACGGCGTTTCTGTTCGAGCCGGGCGAGGAAATGCGGCTGGAGGATTTGACGGCCGAGAACATCCGCATCCACGGCGAAGGCCAGAACGAGTTGATCCGCCTCAAGCCGGTCGTGAACCAATACATGCGCAACAAGGTGCCGGGCTACGTCCGCGACATCCGCTTCCGCAACCTCACCGTCTCCGGCCAGCCCGGCCCGTATCGCGTGCAAGTCATCGGCGCGGATGAAAAGCATGACGTGCGCAACGTGACCTTCGACAACGTCGTCATCGCCGGCGAGAAGCTCTCCGCCCAGTCGCAGCGATTGCAGACGGGACCGCACACCGGAGGAATTCAATTCGGAAGCACCTCACGCTGACTCTTCGACATGAAACCACTCCTGACCCGGATGTTTCCCACGGCTTGTCGTAGCGCTGGTTTTCCAACCTGCGAGCGCTTTGTGTTCCCTCGCCCCCGGCCGACTGAAAGTCGGCGCTACGGCAGGCTGGAAAGCCTGCGCTACAAGGACGGGTTTCCATCAAACCCTGAACGGCATGGAACATCCGGGCTGAAGCCATTCCTCACCTGCGCCGTCGCCTTTGCGCTCAGCGCCTCCACTCTCCTCGCCCTCGAACTCCGCTCGCCCGACGGCAGGCTGGTATTGGATTTCGAAGTGAAAGACTTCGCCGGCGCGCCAGCGTGCCCTGTTTATCGCCTCTCCTGGCAGGGCCGTCCGGTCATTTCCGACTCGCGGTTGGGACTGGACCTCGATCCTTCGCCGTTGAAGGACGGCTTCGAAATCGTGCGCCACACTACGAACTCGCACGCCAGCACCTGGACACCGGTCTATGGCGAACGCAGCACGATCCGCGACCAATACAACCAACTGGTCGTCGAGTTGCGCGAAACCCGGCCGCCCCATCGGCTCCTGACACTCACCTTTCGTGCTTACGACGAAGGCGCAGCGTTCTGCTACACCGTTCCCAAACAAGCTGGCTTGGCGGGCGTCAACCTCCGCCAAGAGCAAACCGAGTTCCGCTTTCCCGCGGACCACGCCGCCTGGGCCGTCTATTCGGCGCAGGGCAAGTACGCGAAAGTGCCGCTCAGCCAGATCAAGCCCGGCTGCGAGCGCCCGCTGACCATTCAGGCGGCGGACGACGTGTTCATCGCACTGGCCGAAGCGCGGTTGGTGGATTACGCGCGCCTGAAGTTCGCGCCGCTGCCTGGCCAACTCCACGCCCTCGTCAGCGACTTGAGCGGCGGCGTCACCAACGCTCTGCCGCTGACGACGCCTTGGCGCGTCGTGATGGTCGCCGCGTCGCCGGGCCGGCTGCTGGAGAACAACGACCTGTTCCTCAATCTCAATGATCCGTGCGCGCTTGCGGACACTTCCTGGATCAAGCCGGGCAAAGTCATCCGCGAAGTCACGCTCACCACCACGGGCGGCAAAGCTTGCGTCGATTTCGCCGCGAAGCGCCGCCTCCAGTACATCGAGTTCGACGCCGGCTGGTATGGCCCGGAGAATTCCAACGACTCCGAGGCCACGGGCGTTCACGTCGATCCGCAGCGGTCCAAAGGGCCGCTCGACTTGCCGGAAGTCATCCGTTACGCCTCAGAGCGCGGCATCGGCGTCTGGCTCTACGTGAACCACCGTGCGCTCGAGCGGCAGCTCGACGACTTGCTCCCGCTCTACCGCCAGTGGGGCGTGAAAGGCATCAAGTACGGCTTCGTCAACGTCGGCTCTCAGCAGTGGACGAGTTGGCTCCACGACGCCGTCCGCAAGACCGCGCAGCATCAGATCATGGTCGATGTGCATGACGAGTACCGCCCCACCGGCCTGGCCCGCACTTACCCGAATTGGCTCACCCAGGAAGGCATCGCCGGCGACGAAACCAGCCCAGCCAACAGCCTCACGCTGACCGTCCTCTTTTCGCGGATGTTGGCCGGACCTGCGGACAACACGATCTGCTATTACGACAAGCGCGTGGACGCGAACGCCTCGCACGCCTATCAACTCGCCAAGTCCGTTTGCCTTTTCAGCCCGCTGCAATTCCTTTACTGGTACGACCGCCCGAAAGCCTCGCCGCAGCGGGTCGGCGGCGCGGGCAACGCCGAGACGAGCATTGGCGACGAACCGGAACTGGAATTCTGGGACGCCCTGCCCACGGTGTGGGACGACACCAAAGTCCTTCACGGCAAGATCGGCGAATACGCGGTCGTCGCCCGACGCCTCGGCGCGGAATGGTTTGTCGGGGCGATGAACGACGAGACGCGGCGCACGCTGGAGGTGCCGCTGGCCTTTCTCCAGTCGAACACGCCCTACGTCGCCCACATCTACATCGATGATCCCACCGTGCCCACCCGCACCCACGTCCGCATCGACCGCGTCTCCGTGAGCCGAACCACGACGTTGAGAATAGAGTTGCCGTCGAAAGGCGGCCAAGCCATGCGGCTGGTTCCGAAATCCTGACGCGCGGCCCGGGGCGCGCCGAAGTTCTTTGAAGTTGCGCTGAGTGCTTTCCGTCTCAGTTTCCGAAACTTGGACGCGAGGTTGCGAACCGCGCGTCCGAAACCAGCAACCGAAACATCACGACCATCAACCATGAAACATCTCTTCAGATTCCTGATCGCTCCCGCCGCTGCCGGCTGTCTCGCGTTCACGACCGCGCAGGCGGCGGACAACGTCGCGCCCGAAGGCTTTGTCTCGCTGTTCAACGGCAAGGATTTCACCGGCTGGACCGTGCCGGAGGGCGACAACGGCCACTGGAAAATCATCGACGGCGTCATTGACTACGACGCCGAGAGCGAAGCCAAAGGCGACAAAACTCTCTGGTGCGAGCGGGAGTTGGGTGACTTCGTGTTGCAGGTGGACTGGCGCATCAAGGAGACGCCTTACGTGAACCCGAACGTCTTCTACATCCTGCCCGACGGCTCCCACGGCCGCGATACCAAGGGCAAGGAACTGCACCTGCCGCTCCCGGATTCGGACTCCGGCGTGTATCTCCGCGGCAACGGGAAGTACCAAGTCAATATCTGGTGCTGGCCCATTGGCTCCGGCGAGATGTATGGCATCCGCACCGACGCGAAGATGCCTGCCGAAGCCCGCGCCGCCGTCACGCCCCGCACCCAGGCCGACAAACCCGTCGGCCAATGGAACCACTTCGAGATCACGGTCCGCGGCAACACCGTCAAGGTCGAACTGAATGGCAAGACGGTCCTGCCGGGCGCAGCCATCCCCGACTTGCCGGCGCGCGGGCGCATCGCTTTCCAGCATCATGGCGGCAAGCGGAACGGGGAGTGGAACAGCCCGCCCAGCTTGCTTCAGTTCAAGAACGTCTTCGTCAAAGAACTCGGCAAGTGAAGCGACATCAGCACCGTAGCAGCCGACGTGAGGAGGCTCCGATCTCAACGGCATCAGAGCCTCCTCATGTCGGCTGCTACGGTTGCGAAGAAACCCTGAAGAGGACGGCTTGTTGACCCGGCGTCAATTCCTGGCTTCGGCTGCGGCCACCGCCGTCGGCGTCGCGGCGCGGCCAACCACGCTTCACGGTGCCGACGCCGCAGCAAGCCCGTTCAAGTTTGAACCGGCCAGACCTCTCATCCCCGCGCCGAAGGACCCGAAGGATTGGCCGCGGTTTCGCCAGCAACTCGCGGAGTGGCGTGAACAGGCGCGGCCCCGGCTGAACTACAGCGACGCGCTCTACCGCCAGCCGCAGTTCGCCTGGGCTGCGTCGTCGTTCGCCTGTTGCTTCGTGATGTTGTGCGACGAGACGTTCTGCGACGCCCGCGCCGGCGCCTATCGCGTGGAGGAGTTCCTCGATGACGGAGTCCGCGAATTCGGCGGCTACGACAGCCTCGTGCTCTGGCACGCTTACCCGCGCATCGGCGTGGACGACCGCAACCAGTTCGATTTCTACCGCGACCTGCCGGGCGGGTTGGAAGGCCTGCGAGATGTGAGCCGCCGCTGTCATCGCCGTGGCGTAAAGGTCTTCATCGACTACAACCCGTGGGACACCGGCACGCGCCGTGAGAGCCAAAGCGATCTGGACGTCCTCTGCAGCCTGGTTGCCGCCATCGAAGCCGACGGCATCTTCCTCGACACGATGAGCAAGGGCACCGCCGAGTTCCGCGCCAAACTCGACGCCGCGCGCCCTGGCGTAATCCTGGAAGGCGAAGGCGCGCTGCCGTTGGAGAACGTCCACGATCATCACGCCTCGTGGGCGCAGTGGTTCCCCGACAGTGAAGCGCCCGGCGTGCTGCGGAACAAATGGTTTGAGCGCCGCCATCTTCAGCATCAGATCAAACGCTGGGACGCCGACCACACGGGCGAATTGCACATCGCTTGGATGAACGGCAGCGGGATGATGGTTTGGGAAAACGTCTTCGGCTCCTGGGTGGGCTGGAGCGCGCTGGACCGCTCGATCCTGCGCGCCATGCTGCCGATCCAGCGGCGCTACGCCGCATTGTTGACGGGCGAACAATGGACGCCGCTGGTCCCGACGGAGAACATGCATGTGTTCGCATCCCTGTGGGAACAAGAGGGGCTGCGGCTCTGGACGCTGGTGAACCGCGCCGACCAGCCGGTCGAGGGATTGCTGCTGAACGCGCCCGTGAGGGAAGGCGAAAGCTGCTTCGACCTCGTCGCCGGACGCGAGTTGAAGCCGCGCCAAGAGAGCGGCCAGATGCTGCTGGCAGGAAGACTTTTGCCTCGCGGCATCGGCTGCTTTGCTTCGGGAACGCCAGCGGGACTGGGCGCGAAGTTCACGGAATTCCTCGCCACCCAGGCCGCCACCAGCGCGCGGGCTGACACGGATTCTGCTTCGCCGCGGCTCACGACCCGACTCTTGGCGCCGGCCCCTGCTCCAGCACAAGCCCGCGTTCCGGACGGCATGGTTGAGGTTCCCGCTGCGACGCTGGAACTGCAGATCGAGATGCGCAACCGCGAGTGCGGCTTCTACGAGTCGTCGCCGCCTGGAGGCCATCGGCCGGGCGATGTTTATGGCTTCAACACGCGCACGTTCCGCCGCCGGGTCGCATTCAACCGGTTCGCCATCGATGCCACGCCCGTGACCAACGCGCAGTTCGCGGAATTCCTGAAGGCGGCGCGCTACCAGCCCAAGCACCCGGAGAATTTTCTGAAACACTGGGCGCGCGCTCAGCCGCCCGTCGGCAAGGAGGATCATCCCGTGGTGTACGTCGATCTTGACGACGCCCGCGCCTACGCCCGCTGGGCTGGCAAGCGTCTGCCCACGGAGGAAGAATGGCAATACGCCGCGCAGGGCGCCGAGGGCCGGCGCTTCCCGTGGGGCAACGAGATGCAGCCGGGCCGCTGCAATGGCGGCGAAACCGGCGGCACCACTTCGGTGAAGTCCTTCCCCGATGGCCGTTCGCCGTGCGGCTGCTGGGACCTGATCGGCAACGTCTGGCAATGGACCGAGAGCGAGCGCACCGACGGACGGACCCGCTTTTGCATCCTCCGCGGCGGTGCGTTCTACACGGCGCGCGGATCAGGCTGGTATGTCGATGGCGGGCCGCGCCCGGCGAACTTCGCCACGAAGTTCCTGCTGACGTGGCCTGGTCTGGATCGCTGCGCAACGATCGGCTTCCGCTGTGCGGCGGACTTGAAGGCGTGAGTTGGCCTTGGGGCCTCGGGGCCGCTGCCCGACAGGCTTGCGACAGCGATTGCCGTCGGTCAGGACTGCATCAAGCTCCCGCCCGGCGCGCTGGGTAGCGGTTTTCAACCTGCCGTATCGCCGACATGCAATTGGCAAAGCCGTGAACCTTCCAGCCGGCTGGCCTCTTCCAACGCTTGCCGGTTGGAATACCGGCGCTACGGCAGACTAGAAAGTCTGCGCTACGAGTGCTTCCGAGCCGAGCTTGATGCAGCCTTGGCCGTCGGTAGTGCGCTTGACGAATGGCTCGACAAGACGGCGGCGAGAGCGTTTACACTGGCGGCGAACCCGGAGTCCACCGTGGACATCCTGTTCAGAACAGCCGTTGTGCAAACGTCACTTCAATTCAACTGGAGGAATTCATGAATCGCAGAACTTTCGTCAAGACCTTGCCGGCGGTGGCCGTGCTGGCCAGCGCCGCGTCCGGCTTGGCTCAAGAAACACCGAGCACGCCCCAAGAACTCCAACCGATCGCTCTGCCAAAACCGGAAACCGACGGCGGCAAATCCGTGCTGGCTGCCCTGCAGGAACGCAGGACCATCCGCACCATCAGCGCCAAGAAGCTGCCGCCGCAAATGCTGTCCAATCTGCTTTGGGCCGCCTTCGGGGTGAACCGGCCCCAGGGTTCCTTCGGCAAGCCGGGCCGCACCGCCGCCTCGGCCAGCAACTCGCAAGAGATCGACCTGTACGTGGCGTTGGCCGAAGGCGTGTATCGCTACGAAGCGGCATCGCACCGATTGGCCCCCGTAGTCGCCGGGGACTTCCGCGCGCGAGCCGGACGGGGCGCTGCGGCCACGGCCCCAGTGAACATCTTCTTCGTCGCAGACCTGACTCGTTACGACACCGGCCCTGGCCAGCCGGACCGCAACATTGGCAATCCGGAGATCCAGAAAGGGTATTACTTCGTCGCGACAGGGCTGATCGCGTCGAACGTCTATCTGTTCGCGGCGTCGCAAGGCTTGGCGGCCTGGTTCCACAACTGCAATCGGGACGCTGCCGCCAGAGAGTTCAAGCTGAGGCCTGAACAGAGGGTGCTTTACGCGCAGACGGTAGGTTATCCCGCGTAGCAGCGCCGGCCTGGATTTCAAAGTCGAACACCTGAACCATGAATCCAAAACACGCGGCCACTGTGCAATCCCAAGGGGAACGGACCCTGCCCACCGAGGACCTGCCGCTCGCGAACTGCAATGCCGCCGCACAACGTTCAATGGGGACTGAAACCGACCGCCGCCGTTTCCTGGGACAAGTCACGAGTCTGGCTGCTGCCGTGGCGCTGGGACCCAAGCCCTTTGCCGACGCCGCGGAGACGCCGCAGTCGGCGGAGCCAATGCCCACGATCCAACTTGGTCCTCACCGCATCAGTCGCCTGATCGCGGGCTCGAATCCGATCTCCGGCTACTCCTACCTCGGCTCGCACACGGATCGTCAGATGAAGGAGTACTTCACCGTTGAGCGCACGGTGGAGTTTCTCCAGAACTGCGAGCGCGCGGGGATCACCGCCCACCAGTTCGCGGACCCCGATCGTGCTGCGCCCTATCTGCGCCTGCTTCGCGAGCGCGGCAGCAAGCTGCGGTTCTTCGGCCTGCACGCTGAGCGCGAGAAGCTGCGCGAGGCGATTGCGCTGACCCAACCCGTCGCCATGGTCCACCACGGAGGGGTGACCGATGCGCGTTTTGCCGAGGGCAAGGCCGGGCAAGTGCATGATTTCGTCAAGGCGGCCCACGACTGCGGCGTGCTGGCCGGCGTCTCCGCCCACAACCCGGACTGCATCAAGCGCATCGCCGACGAAGGCTGGGAAGTGGATTTCTTCATGGCCTGCTTCTACTTCCTCACCCGCAAGACGGCCAAGAAAGACGTGGACCTGCCCACGCTCGACATCGCCTACCCGTTCTTCAAGGACGATCCCAAGGTGATGACCCAAGTTGTCCGCCAAGTGAAACAGCCCTGCCTGGGATTCAAAATTCTCGGTGCCGGCCGGCTCTGCGCGAACCAGCAAACCGTGCGGACCGCCTTTAAGTTCGCCTTCGAGAACCTCAAGCCCACCGATGGCGTCATCGTGGGCATGTTTCCTTGGAGCTTCGACGAAATCAGTGCCAACGCTCGGTTCACGCGCGAACTGGGCCAATCAGCATAGCGCCGCCTTCCACCATGAACGAACCCAACCGCCATCCTGAAACCCGCATCGCCCTGTTCCAGCGGCGTGAAATCCGACGGACCAGCCACAACAACGAGTGGTGGTTTGTCATCACCGACGTGGTGGGCGCGCTCACCGATTCAGTGGATCCCTCGGACTACCTGAAGAAGATGCGCAAGCGCGACCCCGAACTCGCGGCGGTCCTCAAAGGGGGGGGACAGTTTGTCCCCCCCCTTGGCCTGGAGTTCGACACCCCAGGCGGACGCCAGACATTCCAATGCTGGAACACAGAAGGCATCTTCAGGCTCATCCAGTCCATCCCCAGTCCCAAAGCCGAGCCGTTCAAACGCTGGCTCGCCCGGGTCGGTTACGAGCGCGTCCAGGAGATTGAAGACCCCGAACTGGCCACCAAGCGCACCCGCGCGCTCTACAAAGCCAAGGGCTACTCCGACGATTGGATCGAGAAGCGGATGCGCTCCATCGCCATCCGCGACGAACTGACCGACGAATGGAAGAAGCGCGGCGTGAAGGAGCAGCGCGAATACGCCATCCTCACGGCGGAGATCTCCCAGGCCACCTTCGGCATGACGCCCTCCGAATACGCCGAGTTCAAGCGCCTCAAGCGCCAGAACCTCCGCGACCACATGACCGACCTGGAACTCATCTTCTCCATGTTGGGGGAAGCTGCCACCACCGAGATCGCCCGCACCCGCGACACGCAGGGCTTCCCCGAGAACAAGGAAGCCGCTCACGATGGCGGCGCCGTCGCCGGCAACGCCCGCCACGACCTCGAACGCAAATCCGGCCGCAAAGTCAGCACCCCGGAGAATTACCTGGCCCTCACGCAGTCCGCCAAGAAGGCCAAACAACTCAAGTCCACGTAGCAGCCGGTGCGAGGAAGCTCTGACTTCCACCCCACCGATGAAATCCATTATCGCCAAGAGCCGACTGCAAAACTCCGTAGCAGCCGACGTGAGGAGAGTCTGTTTTCATTGAAGTTTGAGCCTCCTCACGTCGGCTGCTACAGTTTCGCAGGAAGCTCGCCAAGAGAGGTATTGCCAGTTCAGGAACCGTCGCTGCCGCCGACATGCCCCAGCCATGAATCCTGCCTGCGAATATGCAGGCATCACGGCAGGCGCGGCGTTTCGCTTTTCGATAGCGCCATGTTTCCACTCCCATGACCTTCCTGCCCATCGTTGAACGTGAACTTCGCGTGGCCGCGCGCCGGGGCACGACCCACTGGGTGCGCTTCGCGCTGACGGCGGTAGTCTCGCTGGTGATGGTGAATTACTTCGTCGGGACATGGCGATCTCCTCCCGCGGCGCTGGGCCGGTTCGCGTTCGAGTGGCTCGTGAGCGCCACGTTTGTTCTTGCGTGCGCCGCCGGCGCCTTGACCGCCGACACCCTCAGCAGCGAACGACGCGAGGGCAAGCTGGGGCTTCTGTTCCTGACCGATCTGCGCGCGTGGGACATCACGTTGGGCAAACTGGCCTCCGCGGGTCTGGGCGCTGCCTACGCTGGCATCGCCTTCCTGCCCCTGTTGATGCTGCCGTTGCTGGCAGGGGGCGTTGCGGGCTTGGAAGCAATGCGGACAGGACTGGCGCTGCTCACGATTCTCCTGTTTGCCCTGGCGGCCGGCCTGGCGGTGTCAGCGCAGGAACTCGATCACGCGCAGGTGCTGCGACGCGCTGCTTATTGGGTCGTGGGCACCGTCATCTGCCCTCTCGTTCCGGTGTGGTTCGGCACCATGCGCCCGGTGCCGCAAGCCGTGATCGCGCTGTCGGCAATTCCCCTGCTCGTGCGAACCGTCGTTCGGCTGTCCTCGACACGGGAAAGGGATCGCACTCGCGCGCTACGGCGCTCTGCCGGACTGATTCTGGGGATTGTGATTCTGCCGATTCTGGCAACGCAACTGGGCTGGTCCTCCTTGGGCGCGCATCTCAGCTTGTTGAGTCCGCTCACGACGGTGCTCCGTGCGCAAGACACCGCCTATCGCGCGGCGCCGATGGAGTTCTGGGTTTCGTGGACGATTCAGTTGGTCCACGCAGTCGCGCTGCTGTTCTCTGCCGGGCGGCACCTGCGGCACAGGCTGAGCGAGTCACTCGTTCAACCTCATGCTTTGGGGCGAAAGTCATTGGCAGAACCTGAACCCTACTCCTCGGATCCGTTCTCCAATGCGTCCTTCCTCATCGCCAATCCGCCCGCGCCGGCCAAGCGGGAGCCGCGCCGGCCTTTCGACGAAGCGCGGCCGTTGCAGTGGCTGGTGTTGCGACAACGCGGACAGCAGAAGTTGTGCTGGGCCGCCGCGATGCTCTTGATCGCCTCCTCGCAGGTTGGTTTCGCGCTGCAATACCTGCGCTTGTTCACGGCTGGCGGCCCGACGCCACAGGTCTGGTATTTCCTTTCTCACCTTTCCTGGGTCGGAGAGGCGCTGCTGGCGTGGGCGGCCTGCCGCTTTTTCTTCGAGGCTCACCGCACCGGCGAATTGGAACTGCTGCTCACAACGCCGGTCGGCGCACAGACGTTGATCGCCGCCCACTGGGCGGCCATGAAGCGGCTCTTGCGTTGGCCCCTGATGCTGGTGTTTGCCTCGTTCGTACTGCCCACGGCGATTTCGTTCTTCGCCATCACAGGAAGGATGGCCGGCAAGGTGGGAGCCAACGAAATTTACTCCGCACTTTACGCGCTGTGCCGTCCCGTGGAACTGCTCTTGATCGTGTTTGCGATGACATGGCTCGGCGTATGGTTTGGCCTGAGGGTGCGCCGGCTGTTCCATGCCGTGGGGCTGACGGTGGGACTGACGGCAGGGATGACGATGATCATCCATTCTCTTTGGCAGTTCATGGTCCCTTTGTTCTTCACGCCCAGCGGAACGCCTTCCGTTGGCAGAGTCGTCTGGTTCTTCGGCGGTTATCCGGTCGGTTGGGCCGTGCTGTTGGCGCTGACTGTTTGGGCTAAGCACCGGCTGCGCCACGGCCTGCTGTCCGAGCCTGGGCCGCTGGATTGGCGGCGCGAAACGCAGATGGTCCTGCGCGGGCTCGTCGGATCGCTTCGTGCCTGGGGGCGATAGAGGAAGAGCGACTCATGCCAAGCCCGTGGCCGGTTCATGTGGCGGAACCCGACGCCTCCCTGCACCTGAAACTGCAGTTTTGAGGCTTGTTTCCAGATGCCCGGCGCACATCAGCCCATCGTCAGCGACAACTTTCGTTCAACCGGTGGACAACACTGATCCGGCGACGGAAGCCAAACCGCAGCAGTGCGCGCCGCTTGAACCCGCTCTCAACTCTCGACCATCGGCCTCCTCCTTCCGTGCCGGGCCGCGACTTGGCTGGCTGCCAGGGTGTCTTCCAACACCGGGAGGACCAGCAGGCGAGAAGGCATTCGCCAGTTCATGGCAGGGATTCAACGCCAGAAAGCAGGGTGGATTCGATGTTGGAAGGAGCACTTTGTCGAAACCGGGTGGCGGCGACCTAACGCGCCATCGGCCAACGAAACGCGGACGTGAGCGCGATGCGCTGGCCGGTTTCCTGCGACTTGCGCGCGGCGGTGATGATCTCCAGCACGTGCAACGCCTGCTCCGGCGTGACGAGCAGCTCACGCCCGGTGACGAGGCACTCGGCCGCCAACGCCGCGCCCTGCTGCCAGATGTAACCCTCCGCGTCGGTGGCGTGGCGCTTCATCTGCGGCTGCTTCTGCGTCGCCAGGTCCACGCCCTGCGGCGCCCAATCGTAACCCACCAGCCCCAGGAATCCGCCCGAGCCGACGATGGTCACCGTGTGCTGCCGTTCCCCGCTGCCGTCGTGGCCGTGCGGGTTGAAATAGTTGAACCCCGATTGCACGTGCGAGATCACGCCCCGCCCATGGTCGAGCAACACCATCGCGTTGTCTTCCTCGGTCACCTTGATCCGGCCCTTCCCCGTGAGGTCGCGTTCCGGCGTAACGATGCTCAACATGGCCGCAACGTGTTTCACCGGCCCGAGCAATCCGGTGAGTGTCGTCAGGTTATAGACCATCAAGTCCGGCATGCTCCCGCCACCCTTCTCGTAAAAGAACGGCGACCAGTTCGGCCCTTCGTGTCCGTAATGCGCGTGCGCCGCCGCCACGCGGCCCAGCGCGCCCTGCGCCAGCGTGCGCGCCATGAACGCGAACTGCGGGCTTTGCACCGTGATCGGCGCGCCCCACAGGCGCAGTTTCTTCTCCGCCGCCAGGCGCAGCAGTTCCTGGCCGGCCTGGAGCGAGTTGGCGATGGGTTTTTCGCTCCAAACGTGTTTGCCCGCCACCAGCGCCTGCCGGTTCAAGTGCTCGTGCTCCTGCATGTCCGTGAGGTCCACGAGGAAATCGAACGGTTCCCCCGCCAGCATCGCTTCGATGTGCGGATAGTGATGCGCCACCTTGAACCGCTCGGCTTGGTTGCGCGCGCGCTCGGGCCGGATGTCACACAAGCTCACCAGCTCGACGTACGGACACTGGGCCAGCACCGGCAGATACGAATGGGACACGCTGCCGCATCCGATCACGCCGGTGCGGATGCGCTTCGGGCTTTCGGCCAGCGCGGCGGCGGCGTCCGACGCGACCGCGGCGCCAGCAAGGAGGGCGGCTTTCGTGAAGGCCCGGCGGTTCAGGACATGAGAATCGGTGTGTCTAGAATTCATGGTCGTCATTCTCCGCGCTCAGCACCGCGTTGGCAATTGCGAAGGCCACCGCCGCTTCTCCCGCCGCCTGGGAACTTGTTCCCTCTCCCAAACCTCGACGATGAACTTTCGGCCTTCCGCAAGGGCTGAAGGCCCGAATTTAGCCACTAAAACAGCGAAGGCGGCTCTTCAACGAATCGCTTGGCTTCCTCAACGTGATAGGCGGTCTGGCACTTCGGGCAAAACAGGTGGTACTCGTAGTAGTGATCGCGGCCCGGTTTCCAGCGGCCGTTGCGCTTGATGACCGGCGTTAAACATTTCCGGCACGGCTCGCCTTCCTGCAAGCCGGGGCGCGGCCCTTCGTCTTCGGGTTTGTTTTCGTAGCCTTCATCCGCCGGGAGATTGGGCTGGCGCAGCGCGGCCATCGAAAGCTGATCGCACCGCTCGTTCTCTGGATTGCCGGCATGGCCCTTTACCCAGCGGAATTCGACTTGATGGGTTTGGCACAGCACGTCGAGCCGCTTCCAAAGGTCAACGTTCTCCGGACGCTCCTTGTTCGTGCGCCACCAGTTCTTTCGCTTCCAGTTCGCCACCCAGCCTTCCGTCATCGCCTTCACCAAATACTGCGAATCGCTGTAGAGCGTGACCCGGCAGGGCTGCTTCAACATCTCAAGCCCTTTGATGGCGGCAAAGATTTCCATCCGATTGTTGGTGGTCAACCGGAAGCCACCGCTGGCCTCGGCGCGCTTCTTGGGATGCAACAGCACCACGCCATAACCGCCCGGGCCGGGGTTGGGTTCACAACCGCCGTCGGTGTAAATCTCGACCTGGGGTCTTGTCCCGTCGCTCATGCTGGGGTCATGCAGGCTTTCAGGATTCCAGGTGGTGTCCGACGATGGTTTCAAGTTCGCCAAACAAGTCGGTGGTCTTTGCGGCGCCATCGCTGTCCCACCATTTCTCCCGCACCTCCGCGAGGACGGTTTTCCGATTCGGCGCTGGGTGCGGTTGCCGCACCAGATAGACGATGGCCATCCGGGCGTTGTTGTCCTTGAAGGCGCGCGGCAGGGTGATGACGAGCCGCAACTCACATTCGCAAGCCAGGGCCGTGCGTAGCACGGGCATCCCCCGGTTGTCGCGAGTCAACAATCCCTCCGGCACCAGCAGGCAGATGCGCCCGCCATCCGGCTTCGCCAGTTCAACAGCGCGGCGGATAAAGCAGTGGTGGTCCATCAACCCGCCTTCGGTGTGGCCGAAGCGGCTCTCCCACTGCTGCTCGATTTGCGCCCGGTTCGTCCCGGAATACTCGTCGTTGCCGGGCGGATTGCCGAGAACCACGTCATGCCGTCCCGGCGTCAAATGCGGTTCAGCTTTCGGGTCTTCGATGATCTCGCTGGTTTTCGGCGCGCGTTGATACAGAACGTTGTGCAGGAACACTTGGAATTCTCCGGCGTGCTGCGGGTAAAGGAAAGTCAGCAACTCGCGCGCACATGAAATGCAAAACGGATCGTCGTCAACGCCCACCAGCCTTCGGGTCAGGAATTCCTGCGCCCGCCTATCGCCGTCTGCCTCGGCAACGTGATTCACACTTTCGGCCAGATACCCGCCCGTGCCGCACGTCATGTCAATCACCCGCTCATGGGCGCGGGGCCGGGCGAGCCGCACCATTTGCTGGATGATTTCCGTCGGCGTGAAATACCGGGCGACATTGCGATAACGCACCAATCCCTTGACCCTGTACGAGCGCGACTGCGATTCACCTGTGAAGTAACGATGCCCGCCCCGCCCGCCTGGTTGCAGCAGAAAGGCCCGGTACCCGCGCGCCACCGCCGCCCCGGTGAACTCCTGCGCGTCAATCTTCTGCCGATACAGGGCAATGGTTCGCAGAACATGCCGCACAGCCCGCGCCCCCATGCCGCCCTGGCGGCAGATCAACTGCGCTCCAGATTCCCCGTCCCGGCGCACGCAATCAATGATGCGGTTAAAGAGCATGATCTTCTCGTCGTCCCGGTTGCGAAGCGCAGGAACGTCATCAATCGAGCGAAAGAGATCGGTGAAAAACTGGTTCGCCAGGTCGGCAACGAGCACCTGCTGCTGCGGGGAAACGACAGCCGCGGGGCGCGCCTGCCCGGCTTCCGTCAGCAGTTCGCCCCATTCCAGGAAGGCAGGACGGCCCGCGTGTCGGATGGGTTCGTACTCGATGTTGAGTCCCCGGACCACGGCCCGGCACATCTCCGCGCGGGTGCCGGCAGCGGTAAGGAGAAACGGCACGGTCCGCTCCTGCATCAGGCAGCCGCGCTGCCGGGGCTTGAAATTCCGGCTGTAGTTCCGGGCCTGGCGGAAGCCGATGTCAAACTGCCGGGCGGTGGGTTCACCCTCGACCGTGAGCAACGGCACGTCGCCATGATGAATCAAGTAATCCAGCCGGAGGAGTCCGTCGCCAAAGGGATTCTCGATTTGAAATTGCGGGCGGATGGATTGCGAAGGCACGCCGAGGTATTCCAACAACGGCCAGATCACGCGATGGCCATACTCGATGTCGTTCAGGCAACTCACTCCAAGTAGTTCCTGAATCCTGCCGTTGGTTTTCATACTGCGCCGCGCGCAACTCAGCCGGCAAACGGGCTGATCTTCTTCTGCTTGCCCTCTGCCACTGCTTCCAATTCCGCAATCAAGTGTTTCAGGCGTTCCTGGGCTTCGGCCATCGCTCGCTTGTAGATCGAATTCTTGTCTGCCAAGGCATTGATGGCTTCACCGTACGGCCCCGGAGCAATGCCGCTTTCATCGAGCAATCGCTCCTTGATGGCCATTGCTTTGTCGTGCCGCCGCGACATTTCAAGATACTGCCTGCGAATTTCAAACTGAACCTCGACGGGGAGGACCGGTATCTGAATGTTGCGAACTCGCCCAAAGCTGATGGTCATGGCATCCACACCATGCATCACTCGTTGCACTTGGAGCGCACCGAAACGTGATTTTAGAAAACAGCAGACATAGAACGGATCAATTCCATCAACGCGGATTCGGTCTATATGCTGGCTGATGTTCAGCTTTCCGTAGTCTCGCGGCAAAACAACGCACCGCCCAATCAGAGTTTCGGTCGCGCGAAAGGCGTTGTTGGTGAAAAGAATGTCCTCGGCGCTCACACGGCTGCGCTCCGGGTCATTGTGACTTCCTTCTGCGATTCGGTCCGGCTTGATGGCAAAATCAATTCCCGTGTCGCGGATGTTGATGACCTGCAAGTAGCGCACGCCACCGCGCAGGCTGAGTTTTCGCGCGCCGACTTGGCCGTAGGTGATTCCCTTGGAGCCGTCGGGCAGTTGTTCCGGGATAAAGTCGCCCAGCGGCACGCTGCGAAGCTTCTTGAGCGTCTTTTCGTTGCGGCGGAAGCGATCCTCAAAGTAGCCCGCGTTCCAGCGGTTGTGCCGCATCACTTCGCCCTGGGCAAGCCTGACCTCCAACGTCGGGGCATCGGGTCTCTCGTGTGTGCTCATTTCTCCTGGGGCCAGAAAGTTTCCCGCTCGCGCCGTGCGTCCTCCAGCACCCGCGCCAAGTAGCTCTCCACCGTGAAGCCCGGCGCATCCAGCCGCGGCGCGGCGAGGAAGATGGGGCGATCACTGTCCGGCATTCGTTCGAGCGCCTCGGGCGAGCACCAGCCATTGACCCGATCCTGCTCCCGCCGCCGTGCGAAGATGATCGAAGTTTTGGCGTTGGCGCCGACACCGGTGAACACCTTTTGCGGCAGGCTGATGGAGGCGAGCAGATCCATCCGGCCCAACAACCATGTGCGGAAGGACGCCAAGCGGTCGCTGGCCACAATGCTCTCCGGCACGATGATGGCAATCAGTCCGCCGGGCCTGGTCAGGCGGACAAATCGCTCCGTGAACATCACCTCAATGGCGGTGCTGGCCAGCCGCCGGATGGTGTCGCGAATCTCCGTCCGGGACGTGTCCAGCGGACGATTCAGTGGCCATTGGGCGAGGAGCCGGGCGGCTTGCTCAAAGTCGCTGAGCGTTGGCCGGCGGCGGTCATTGAGCACGCCGGCAGCGAAGAGTTCGCCGGGCGCGCTTTCCGTCTGGTCCTCGTCTTCCATGTCCAAGGCGGGCTCTGGTTTCGCTTCCAGCCGCCAGCAGGAATACTGACTGAGGGTCCGCACCAAGCGCTCCAGTTCAGCGCGTTCCCGCCGGCTCAGCAGCGGGCGCGCGGGCTGCGCTTCTTCCTTCAGGCAGCCGGCTTCAAAGAGATCCTGCTCCTCATGACGTGCGGCTTCGGGTTCCTCCAGCAGGCGGAGCAAATCGCGGAGGCCATTGCCGCTGAACGGCGGGTTCCCGGCGGCGATGTGGAACGTTCCCTCTTCGATACCGGTGGCAGGGTCGTCCAGCAGTCCATTGAGCAAATGGACATTTGCGCCGCACAACAATGGATCGGCCTGCCAGCCGGAAAGCAGGGATTCATCTATGTCAGCGCCAAAGAGACTGTTCGCCGGCAGTCCTCCGCGCTCGTGCGCCACGCGCAGGAAAACGCCCTCGCCACAAGCCGGGTCAATCAATCGCGTCTGGGGCGCGAATCGCTGGCCGTGGATGACTTCGAGCAAATCCCAAATGAAAGCGGCGACTTCGGGCGACGTGAAGAACTGCCCCAATGCGCGTCTTCGCTCCAAGCTGCTGGTCGAAGCTTCCGCGGCGGCAGCCGACTGAGGCGGCGAGGGCTTAAGTCTGGCGGTCGCAGCATTCATTATTACTTAACGCGAGCAGGCTGACGCAACGTGGGCAGTGGGTCAACAGTTGAGTCCGAAGGCTTCCGAGGCTCAGCACAGTCACACAGTCTGCAATCGTCGTGCTTGGACGAGGAAGCGCTTCACCGCTTCGTAGTCGAGGCGTTCGGGCACTTTGTTTTCGGCTAAGGCTCGTTCGAAGTCGTGGTGGAGTTCCTTGCGCCAGGCGTTCACTTCGGACCACGGCAGTTTGCTGTGTTTGACGGCGAGCCTCCTGCCAGATTCGCTCCTTGGAAATGAAGGGCGCTTTGAATTTGCGCGGGTCGTTCACGGACGGTTAGCGCTTCTGATGAGTTCCACGAGTTCTTACAAGTCTTGTCGTGACGGTTTCTGGCCCGAGAGCGTGCGGAAAAAGGCAGGCAGTTGAGCGAGGAGCTTTTCGTCCTTCATCACATAATCCGGGATGCGGCCCGCGTCCACGGCGGCATAGTCGAAGAATTTCAGCCAGTCGTCCGAGCCTTCGGTGAGGCCGAGTTGCCTGGCCCATTTGCGCAAGGTGGCCTCGTCGCGGGGCGGAGAGAGGACTTCGCGCTCGATCTTGCTCCAGTTGCTCGGATCGTGACCGTGCTCGAGGCAGAACTCGCGCAGGCCCAATCGTTGCCGCGCCCGCAGTTCTTTGATGAATTGGCCAAACATAGACTTGTCGTTCGTTTGTGGTAATGAAAATACCACACAAGCACCGGAGTTGTCCACAGGGGATTTCTGATTCTTCCGGGCTGGCGTGGTTTGTCCGCTTGCTGGCCAGGGACGCGCTCGGATCATCTCGCTTGCCCTTGGCTGCGACTGGCATCGTTCGCAGCCGTTAGCTTGAGGTGCTGACCATTCTCACGAATTGTCAGCGGCCAGTCGTGGCGTAGTTGGTGTTGGGGGCAGTAGATTTCTTTGTCCACCTATGCCAGCGAGGCCGCGCGGGCAAGGGCGTGGAGGTTCTCCGCTGGCGTCTCCACCGCGAGCGTGCATCCAGAGCTCAGCACGAATCGGCGATGGCCAGTGGACTTCACGGCAGCGAGGGTTTGCTTCGCTTTCCGTTCCACGTCTTGAGGCTGGCCTCGAGCCAGCAGCCCCACGGGATCCAGATTTCCCCACAACGCCATGTCCGGTCCCACAATCCGGCAGGCGTCGGCGATCTCGACGGCATGGTCAATCTCCAGCACATCCGCGCCGGAGGACGCCATGAGCGGCAGGATCGGCGTGGCGTTGCCGCAGATGTGAAGCGAGATCGGCTTCGCGGTTTCTGCCTTGAGGCGTGTGATGAGGCGTTTCTCAAAGGGCTGGACCAGGTCCGCGTAAAGCTGCGGCCCCAGCAAACCGGCGGGCGAGTCGCCGCCGCTGAGCAGGTCCGCGCCGGCGGCACTGAGCGCACGGGCGTAGGCGGCGGCGTATTCCAGGCAGCGTTCCATCAGCGCCCGCACGAACGGAGGATCGTCCATGACCTTGAGCATGATTTCGTTGATCCCCATGAGGGCCGCCGCGAGCGAGAACGGGTATTGGTCAAAACAGGCGACGATGAACACGTCCCGGCCCAGCGCGGTCCCGATTCGAGAAAGCGCATCAAGCATCAGCGGATAACGCCCGTGCCGGCCCACGTCCGGCGCGGGAATGCGGTCGATGTCAGCCGCGGTTTGGATGAGCGGCGGGCCGTCGCTGCCAAACGGCTGGTGGTCGTCCGGGGCGCGCACACGGGCGCCCATCGCTTCGGCGCTGACCCAGGTGTCCGCGGAAAGCCAGACGGCGTCGGGGCGGAAGCGTTCGTAGTAGCGGATCACGGAATCGGCGAGCGCGCGGGGATCGCTCGCGAATTGGCGCAGCGTGTAGCCCGCGACGCCGGCGCAGAAGTGGACGGCCAACGGCCCGACGGGCACGCGCGGCACTGGCAAACCACGGAGCGCAGCAGCGACAAGTTCTCTGGAAGTCACGGAGGAGTGGTCGCGCCGTCCAGCGCGCGAATGGGGAACAGTTCCGATTTCACATGCTGCTCCTTCATGATCTTGGTGAGCTTCGCCACGACGTCCGGGTGTTGCGCGGCCACGTCGGTGGTTTCGCCGGGATCGTTCGCGAGGTCGTAAAGCTCCACCGCGCCGGTCGCTTGGTTCTTGGCGCGCGGCGGCGGATGCAAATTGGTGCGAATCGCTTTCCAGTTGCCGACGCGGACGCATTGCTGGCCGGTGTAGCCGGGCGACTCACGATAGAGAAACGGCCTCGGCTCTTGCGCCCGACCCAGAAGCGTGGGCGCGAAGCTGAGGCCGTCAAGGCCCGCGGGCGTGGCGTCCTTCGCGCCGGCCAGCTCCAGCAGCGTGGGCAGCCAGTCCTCGAAGCCGGTCACGCGGTCGCTGGTCGAGCCGGGCGCGATGCGGCCCTTCCAGCGGACGATGCACGGCTCGCGGAAACCACCTTCGTAGAACGAGCCTTTGCGTCCGCGAAAACCAGCCGCACTGTTGAAGAACTCCGTGTCCGTGCCGCCAAACTTGTTGTAGAGCGGGCCGTTGTCGCTGGTGAACACAAAGACCGTGCGCTCGTCGAGGCCGAGTTCCTTCACCAGTGCGGCCACGCGGCCCACTTCACGGTCCAGACGCGTGATCATCGCGGCGTACGCGGCGCGCGGCGTGCGATGCGGCAAGTAGCCGCGTCCGCCAGGGTACGGTTCTTCCGGGAACTGGCCCTCGTATTCCTTGAGCGAGTCTTCGGGCACTTGCAGCGCGAGGTGCGGGACGGTGGTGGGGTAGAACAGGAAGAACGGCTCGTCCTTGTGCTCGCGGATGAACTGGAGCGCCTGCTGCCCGATCACGTCCGGCGCGTAGTCGCTGCCCGTGAACGCCGCATAAGTCGCAGCGGCGTTGGTGTCGGCGCCGGCGGGCAGCTTCTGGTGCGCAGAGAAGGCCGCGTTGCGGAGCGGGAATGGTTGCGCGTCGTTCCAAAGCGAAGTCGGGTAGTAATTGTGCGCGACGGCCTGGCAGTTGAAGCCGAAGAAGCGGTCGATGCCCTGCTTGAGCGGATCGCCCGTGCTGCCGACGGGACCGAGGCCCCACTTGCCGAACGCGCCGGTGGCGTAGCCGAGTTTCTGGAGCGTGAGCGGCAGCCGGAGTGCGCCGGACGGCACCGGCGTCTGGCCTTCGCTGAAGCCTTTGGCTGGGCGGTTGTCGCGAACGTAAGCGTGACCTGGATGCAGGCCGGTCATCAACACGCAGCGGGCCGGGGCGCAGACGTTGTTGCCGGAGTAGTGCGCGGTGAAGCGCATTCCTTCCGCGGCGAGGCGGTCGATGTTCGGGGTGCGGAACTTCTTCTGGCCGTAACAGCCGAGGTCGCCGTAACCGAGATCGTCCGCGAGGATGAAGACGATGTTGGGCCGGGGCGACGCGGCAGGAGCGCCTGTCAGCGGGAGCAATGCAAGCAGAGCAAAGAGGATTCGTTTCATAACGGGGCGGCAGTCACATCAAGTGCGCGAGAACTATTGGGGCATTGCGAGGCGGTTTCAAAACACCGTGGCGGCGTCTCGGCAGAGCGCCGAATTGCAGGGCAAAGGGCATAAGGCCGAAAGAAGATGGCGGCGCTCTGCCGAGACGCCGCTACGTTCGCGAGGTTTTGAAAGAGGCTCATGCGGCGGGACTCTAGATTGCGCCGCGCCACGACTCAATCTGGAATCCACACTCGGCGGTGGCAATTTGGCCGTGACCTCCCCCAATCATCTCTCCTATCGTCAGCCCATGAACACCAGAACCCGCGGCCTGCTGGTGGCCGGTTGGCTGGGCCTGTGGCCCGGCGTCACGGCCTTGGCGCTTTTCGACGCCCCGCCGCCGTCGCGCGAGCAGATCGAGGCGGACTGGCTGCGGCAGGATGCCCGACGTGCGCTGCCGCCGTCCACAAGCCAAGGCGTCACGCGCGAGGAAGATGCGGCCGGCGCGGTGGACGGCATGAAGACCGGAAAGTGGGGCTTCCACACGGCGAACGAGAAAGACCCGTGGTGGCAGGTGGACTTGCGGGAAGGGATGAAGATCGAGCGGGTGGTGCTCTGGAACCGTTGCGATGACGGCTTCGCCGCGCGCAACTCGCGCATCGTCGTGTTGGCCTCGACCGACGGCAAGAAGTTCAGCCAAGTCCATCAACACGACGGCACCGTTTTCCTCGGCCAGCCCGACGGCAAGCCGCTCTCGGTTTCCCTGGGTGGAACCCCGGCACGCTTCATCCGGCTGGCGCTGAAGGGCACGAGTTTCTTCCATCTCGACGAAGTGGAGGTGTTCGCTGCGGGCCGGACGACGAACCTCGCGCTCGGCAAGCCTGCCACGCAGAGCAGCGTGAGCCAGTGGTCGGCCCCCCACGCCAAACCGGGGCCAGCCGCGCCGCGTGTTTACCCGCTGGCCACGGTGGTCGAGCGCGGGATGAAGCTCGCGGCCAGCCAGCGGCGCCTGGGCGCGAACGTGGACAGGCAGGCGCAGGCTCTGCAACGGATCACCGATGATTGGCGAACGCTCCCGGCGGACGCCAGTGATGACGCGAAACGCGCGCTGTACTTCCAAGCCCACTGGGCGGTGCGCGAGATGGCGCTGGGGAACCCGCTCCTCAGCTTCAACCGCATCCTGTTCGTGAAGCGCGCCCCGACGATGTTCCCGCACATGAGCGACCTGCATTACGGCTGGTGGTCGCGGGGCGGCGGCGGGATTTACGTGTTGGAGGATTTCAAGTCGGCGGCGCCGCGCGTGCGCTGCCTGACCTCCGACATGGCGGAAGGCAACTTCGTCGGGCCGGACATTTCGTTCGATGGGAAGCGGGTGGTGTTCGCCTGCGCGAAGTTTTTCCCGGAGTTGCACAAGGAGCAGAACAAGGCCGACAAAGCCAACGTGCCGGAGGCGGCCTTCTACCATGTTTTCGAAATGAACCTCGACGGTTCGGGCCGCCGCCAGATCACGCACGGCAAGTACGACGACTTCGATCCGCGTTACCTGCCCAACGGCGAAATCCTCTTCCTCTCCACGCGCAAGGGCCGCGCGCTCCAGTGTAGTGCGGCGTTCTCTGACTCCACGCGCGTCTCCGACCTGCCGGACAGCTACGTGCGCTGCGGCGGCGACAATCACCGCCCTGTGCCCGTCTTCACGCTCCACGCCATGGACGCAAGCGGGCGGAACCTGCGCCCCATGTCGGCCTTCGAGAACTTCGAGTGGACGCCCTCGGTCGCCAGCGACGGTCGCATCCTCTACACGCGCTGGGATTACATTGATCGCTTCAACGGGCACTTCTTCAGCCTGTGGTCCGCGAACCAGGACGGGACCAACCCGCAACTCGTCTATGGCAACTACACGACGAAGCCGCAAGTGAAGTTCGAGGCGCGCTCCGTGCCGGGTTCCTCGAAGCTCGTCATCACGGCGGGCGCGCATCACTCGATCACCGGTGGCACGCTTTGCCTGCTGGACCGCGAGCGGGGGACGGAGGAGGCCGCGCCGATCACTCGCCTGACGCCGGAGGTTTGTTTCCCGGAAACAGGCGGCTGGCCGGAGCATTACTACGCGAACCCGTGGCCGCTGTCGGAGGAATTCTTCCTCGTCGGTTGGGCCGATGCGAAGCTGCCTCCGCACCGCTTCGTCGTCGATCAAAGCAACCCCACCAACGCGATGGGCCTCTACCTGCTCGACGCCTTTGGCAACCAGGAACTCCTCTACCGCGATCCCCAAATCTCCACCATGTATCCCATCCCCGTGGTGCCGCGCGTGAAGCCGCCTGTGCTCGCGACCGTGGCCGATTGGCCCGATCGGTCTCATCCGTCTGATTCTTCCCATCCGAAAGAAGGCCGCTTTCTCGTGCAGGATGTCTATCGCGGCCTCGACGGCGTGGCGCGCGGCTCGGTGAAATCCCTCCGCGTCGTGGCCGTGCCGCCGAAAGTCCAGCCACACATGAACAAGCCGGTGCTGGGCGTGTCCGAGGAAGACCCCGGCAAATTCATCCTCGGCACGGTGCTCGTGGAGGCCGACGGCTCGGCGCATTTTCGCGTGCCCAGCGGCGTGCCTGTGCTCTTCCAGGCCCTCGACGACCGCGGCCTCGCCCTCCAGACCATGCGCTCGCTCAGCTACGTGATGCCCGGCCAGACGCTCGCCTGCGTGGGCTGCCACGAACATCGCGACGAAGCCCCGCCCGCCGGCCCGTCCGCGCTGGCCGCGGCCCGCGAACCGTCCAGGCTCACGCCCGGCCCCAGCGGTTCCTGGCCGCTGCGCTTCGATCAACTCGTCCAGCCCGTGCTCGACCAACACTGCGTCGGCTGCCACGCGCCCGACGGCAAGGACGCCCAAGCCGCCAAGCTCAACCTCACCTCCACGAACGCCTGGAAAGCCTTGCTCACCTTCGGCGGCGAAGACCTGAAGAAACACGCCTTTGAGCGCGATCGCTCGTTCGTAGGCCAAGGCACCGCGGCCAACAGCCGGCTCTGGAAACAACTCACCGATCCCAAAGGCCACCACGACGTGAAACTCGACGCCGACGCCCTGAACCGTTTCGCAACGTGGATGGACACCTACGCCCAGCGCACGGGCCACTACAGCGAGGAACAGGAGAAGGACCTGGTGAAGTTGCGGGAGAGGCTCTCGGCGTTGGTGAGGTGAACCTCGTTGACAGTGAACAGCAAGCAGCATTGCGGCGTGAAACAAGATAACGGCCGACGAATGCACGCGCGTTCGTCAGCCGGTTTGCGGAAAGGCGAGCTACTTGCCCTTGCCGCCGCAAAGCAGGTCATTCAGCGAGCTATTGCCCGTCTTCTTGAGCAATGTGTCCAAGTGCATGTCGCTGCGAACTCCGAAATCGCGGTCGTATTTGTTCTCGACCGTTGCGATGTGGGTGTCGCCGCGCTTCTCGCGAAGCTGCCCATCTTCGTTGCGCGGACGGTAGCCGCGCATTCCAGGTGCATCTTTTGCCATTTTGTTTCACCTCCTTTCTTTTTGGAGAGTAAACTGTTGACAAAGTATTGATAATTGATGTATTTGTCAACCTATGAAAATCATGTTTCCCATTCATTTGCGAGCGGCCCGCCTGCGACTGGGGTGGAGTCTTGACGAGTTGGCGAAACACGCGAATTGTGTGACAAAAACCATGCTCAGTAGGTATGAGTTAGGTGTCGCTATGCCCTCACACGATGTGTTGCTGAAGCTATGTTCCGCTCTGAAAGTCACCAAGGAGGAGATGTTGACAAGTTCTGATCTAAATGTGGAATTTGTCGCTTTCCGTAAGACCCAGCAACTTCCGGTGAAAGAAGCGGAGCGGATAAAGGCGGAGGCATGTTGGCGGCTGCGGTTCCGCTGGGATTTAGCGAGGATCCTCGGAGCGACGCCGGCATCGAACCCATTGCCACAATACAAAGCGGACATAGCGGCGATTGCCGAGTCTCACGCAAGTGCCTTGCGGGAAGAGTGGAATCTTGGCGCTGGCCCGTTGCCAAACCTGACCAATCTGCTTGAGGATCGGGGCTTTGAGATTGTCGTTCTTCGCGCAGATGATCAGTTCAGCGGGATTTCCGCCTGGATTGACAAGCGGAATCCGGCCATCGTAGTGCAATTCCGGCAGACAGATGGCGCGCGGCAGCGCATGGACCTTGCGCATGAGCTCGGACATCTCGTTGGGAATCCATCCCAGAAAGCGGACGAGGAGGACTATGCAGCGTTGTTTGGAGGCGCATTTCTCTTTCCGGAGCCAGCAGTGCGTCGGGAATTTCCCGTCCGGCGTAACCGGCTAACTCTCGCAGAACTGAAAACGGTCAAGGCAAAATACGGCATCAGCATGGAAGCGATCCTTCGCCGACTCCGAGATTTGGGGATTTTGAACCAGGAAGGCTATTCATGGTGGTATTCGGCAGGCGCGGTCAGAAAGAAGGAGAAGATGGAGCCTTTTGTTCCAACAGAAGCTCCAGCCCGCCCCATTCAATTAGCGTCGCGAGCCATCAGTGAAGGACTGGTGAACGTTCAATCACTCAGCACATCCGGAGATTTCCCTCCCGATCAACTTGCCGATTTGCAACAGCAGGCGCCAAAGCCGAAGGAGACATTGCAGCAGAAGTTCCTACGGATGACACCCGAACAAAAACGCGATGTTCTCAGCAAGGAAAGCGTCCGCTTGGCGGAGCACTACGCTCAGAATCCCGAGGAGATCATCCCGGACATAATCCACGACACCGATGAATGACCCAAGACGCGGCGAGATTTGGCTCGTCAACTTTGATCCGCAGGTTGGAGATGAGATCCGCAAGACCAGGCCCGCGCTTGTTGTCAGCGCCAGCCAGCACACACGCCTCGATCTTCGGATTATCGTCCCTTTCACCGACTGGAAGGATAGTTACGAGCACCACTACACAAAAGTCCGGGTGTTGCCCAACCGTACGAACGGGCTGACAAAAGACTCGGCAGTGGATGCCTTCCCAATTCGATGCATTTCGGTGCAACGATTTCTTCGAGATAATCCAACTGGTCGCCTCACGATCTCGGAAATGAATGATGTCTGCATCGCCATCCGCATTGCCACTGGGATGAATGCTTGACGGTTCCACCCCCACCGAAGCCTGCCATTTAACTTGCCCTTGGCTGGGAGAATCTTGTCGAGGCTGCCGCGCTTGAGAAAACTCCTCTCACCTCTTGCGCCCGGCTGATCCCGCCGCCCGCCCCCGCGGCGCCATCCCAACTGAACCCAGCCCGGCCCGGCGAAAGAGAATAGCCCACCGATTCATCGGTGGGAGGGCGCGTTGGACAGGCCGAGTCCCGTCCGGGACGACAGAACGGCGTCCGTTGGCTTGGCCCTCTGCCGTCCCTGCCGCGTCTCGCCACGTTCGCCCTCGGCCCCCCGCGTTGAAACGCCGGCAATTCTCTTCTGCCCTGCCGCGCTGGGCAAACCCTGCCCAAACCTGATTTGCACCCGTCAGTGTGCGGAACGCCCCGCCGCACGTTTTTCCGCGCTTGCCTGGGGCCATGAAGGCGGTAGCTTTCCGCGTATGTTGACCGAAGAGCTTAACGAAACGGTTTTGGCCTTGCCTGCGGAAGAACGCATCGAACTGGCACGACGGTTGGTCGAAAGCGTCGTTTGGCCGGCAACGCTGAACAAAGCCGTGACCACGGGCATTCGCCGAATTGGGACGGGCCGGACGGCGGGATTGACCGAGGAAGAAAAGGGGTCAGTCCTCACTATTGACACGGACGCTCGGTTTCCGGCACTTTCCGGCCATGCCACGACCGTTGCGCATTGAATTCGAAGGCGCGATTTACCATGTGATGAATCGCGGGGACCGGCGCGAACCGATCTTTCGGGATGAAGCGGATCGGAAGCGGTTCCTCGAAACCTTGGGCGAGGCTTGCGCCAAGACGGATTGGCAGGTCCACGCCCTTTGCCTGATGGGAAATCACTTTCATCTGGTGGTGGAGACGCCCAAAGGGAACCTCGTGGCCGGCATGAAGTGGTTTCTCGGCACCTATACGGCGCGGGTCAATCGGCGGCACAAGCTCTCTGGCCACTTGTTCAGCGGGCGTTACAAGGCGCTGCTGGTGGACGCGGCCTCCCCGGGCTACTTCCGCACGGTCTGCGACTATGTGCATCTGAACCCGGTGCGGGCGAAGTTGCTGGCGGCGGAGCAGGCACTGCGGGATTACGCCTGGAGCAGTTACCCGGAATACCTGAAGCCGCCCGCGCGGCGCTGGGCGTGGCTGCGGGTGGAGCGGTTGTTGGGCGAGATGCGCCTGCCCAAGGACAGTGCGGCGGGGCGGCGGGAGTTTGAGCGCCAGATGGAGGCACGGCGGCGGCAGGAAAGCGGCGGGGAGGAATGGGCGGCGATCCGACGGGGCTGGTTCTTTGGCGCGGACGAGTTGAAGGAGGAACTGCTGGCGCGGGCGTCGGAACGGGTCGGAGCGCAGAATTACGGCGCGGAACGGCAGGAGAGCGGCGAGGCCAAGGCGGAGCGGTTGGTGCGGGAGGAATTGGTGAAGCTGGGCTGGACGGAGGCTGAACTGAGGCGGCGTCGCAAGGGCGACGCGGGGAAGGTGCGCATCGCCCGGCGGTTACGGCAGGAGACGACGATGACGCTGGCATGGATCGCCGCGCGGCTCCAGATGGGCTTGTGGACGCATGTGTCAAACCTGCTGGGGGCAAAGCAAGGGACCGAAACGGAATCGGCGAAGAAGCGAGTCAGTGTCAAAAGTGAGGACTGACCCCTTTGCTTGCTTATGCTTATGACGCCCAAATCCTCTGACCCGAGTCCAGACAATCCGGCCCAGGCGCGTGCGACCCGCCAACAAGCCCAGCAGCGGGCTGACCGGATAGGCCAGTTCCGCGCCGAACTGGCCGAGCTGGAACGGGAACAGGCGCTGGCCCTCACGCCGGAGCAGAGCACCCGCCTCGAGGCCCACCTCGAAGAACTGCTGGGGCGGCTCCGCCAAAAGTTTGGGGTGGATGCCACGGAGTCGGCGCGCCGGATTTCGTGGGGGATGCGGCTGGCGAGCTTGCTGGGGGCCATCGCGCTGTTCGCGGCGGCGGTGCTCTTCCTCCAGCGGATTTGGGGCTACCTGCCGCCGGCGGGGCAGGTTTCGATCCTGCTGGTGACTCCGTTGTTGTTGCTGGGGGCGGCCGAGTGGGCTTATGCGCGCCAGGCACCGCTGTATTACGTCGGCCTGCTGGCGCTGGCGGCGGGCGTGGGTTTTGCGATGGAACTGGGCACCCTGGGGGGCGTCCTGAATCTCACGCCATCAGTGCATGTGCTCCTGGTTTACGGACTGTTCGCCCTGTTGTTGGCCTACGCCTACGGGCTGAAACTGTTGCTGGCGGCAGGGGCGGTGTTGGTGTGCGCCTACAGCGCAGGCGTGGCGTTTGAGTTCAAAGGCGCCAGTTGGTTCGGCCTCTTCCAAGAAACCCAGTATCTGCTGCCCGGCGCCGCCCTGCTCTACGCGGTGCCGTGGGCCACGAAAGGACGAGGGCCGCAGGAGTTCGCGCTCGTGTATAGGCTCTGTGGCGGCGGCGTGAGTCTGGGCGCGCTGCTGTTGTTGTCCACGATGGGCGACCTTTGCTGCGGTGGCTTGAGTCCCCGAATGACGGGCGGGCTTTACCAAATCTTCGGCCTGCTGCTGAGCGTGGGAATTGTCTGGCACGGCGTTCGATTGGCCCGGAGCGGCTTGGTCAATTTGGGCGTGGTGAGCTTCGTGACCTTCCTTTACCTGCGGCTCCACGCTTGGTGGTGGGATTGGATGCCGAAGTATGTGTTCTTCCTGCTCATCGGGCTGATCGCGCTGGGATTGCTGCTGGTGTTCCGGGCCTTGCGCGCCCGGGTTTCAGGAGAGGAGGCCGCATGAGACGCTTCCTGATTATTATCGCCGCCGCCGTGGTGCTGGCGGCCAACCTCTGGGCGGTCTTGCAGTCCTCCCGCAACCGGGCTGTGGCGCTGGGCGGACGGCTGGAATTGAGCGAGGAGGAACTCCGCTTCGAACCGCAGCCCTTTGACAGCACGGTGATCGTGCTGAACCTGCGGTGGCGCCTGCGGCAGGAAGGTGCAGACGATCCTGCGGCTCCGCCTTGGCTGGACGCGGCCAAACTGACGGAACTGGGTTTTGATTGCCGGCTGCCATTGGATCGCCCAGGGGCCAAGGAACATTACAGATCGACGGCCCCGCGACCGGCCTACCTGGTCGTGAAGCGTGCGGCGGATGTCACAACCAACGCGACTGGTGAACCGACAAAGTTGAAAGGCTTGGTGGTCGTTGATGCAGGGCCGGAACCGGCTCGTCTGCGCACCCGGCATCCTGACACGGATCGAAGTGCCATCGTGCATGGCGTCGTCAGTCTGGCATACGTGGAGTGGAACCACCGTGAGCACAAAAAGCTGCCGACGCCGAAACTCGCAGGCCGGATCGACACTTTGTTGCCCAGCGACATTGGCGTGCCGCTGCCCTACAGCCGGCTGCTGTTCCAGCACGACGCTTCCAAACGAAAAGACGCGCCGGCCCAAGGCCCGCGCTTCAAAGCGACCGTCTGCTGGGGGGCGAACTACGAGCCGTGGATTGCGGACCTTCGCCTAGTCGAACCAACGCGGTGAGCGGTTGTGCGGGATCACAACGCTGGTTAAGCCTCTTCCGTACGCGCGGACAGTTCATCGCCCCAGCGCGGGGGTGTTTGAGAGACTCTCGCTACGGCGCAACTGGCGAGTCCGGGCCGGGCGCCGTGCCTTGCGGCGGAGCCGGCGGCGGTTCGCTTTCGGGCTGCTGTTGCACGAGCACCACCGGCACGGGGTAGCGCAACTTCATCACGTCGTCCACCAACACTTCGATGTGGTAGAGGCCCTGGGTGGGAAGCTGCAACTGGCCGAGGAACGTGACGTTGGTCGCGTTGTGCGCGGCGTCGCGCAAGGCGAACCGGATGTCGCTCTTCCGCAGAACCGTCGCGCCGTCGGGGGCCAGGAAGCGCACCGTTTCGATGAACTGGCCGACGCCCGCGGTCCAGCGGTTCAGCACAAACATCTTGAAGATTGGAAACGGCACCTGCGGCACCGGTAGCGCATGCATCACGCCGACCAGGGTCAGCGAGCCGGTGATTTCACGCCGGATGTCTTCACAGATGAGCGAGCATTGGAGGTCGGGGAGGATGCGGGTAGGAGTCATGCGGAAAAGGTCAGAGGTCAGAAGTCAGAGGTCAGTAGTCCGTGGTCATCGCGAAGCGAGTTCGGCGGCGCGAACGGTGTTTTGCATGAGCATGGCGATGGTCATGGGACCGACGCCGCCGGGATTGGGAGTGATCTTGCCGGCGATGGGCTGGACTTCGGCGAAGGCCACGTCGCCGACCAGCTTGGAGCCGTCTTTCGCCGCTGGATCAGGCACGCGGTTCACGCCCACGTCGATGACGGTGGCGCCCGGTTTCACCAAGCCGGCCTTGACGAACTCCGGCACGCCCATCGCAGCGATCAGAATGTCCGCGCGCCGGCAATGTGCCGCGAGGTCGCGGGTGCGCGAGTGGCAGAGCGTCACGGTGGCGTTGGCGTGTTTTGCCTTCTGGCAGAGGATCGACGTGAGGGGTTTGCCCACGATGTCGCCGCGGCCCAGGATCACGACCTCCGCGCCGTCGGTCGGCACGCCGCTGCGGATGAGGAGTTCCTGGACGCCCGCCGGGGTGCAAGGGCGGAAGCCGCTCGCGTCGCCCAGCATGAGCTTGCCCACGTTGACCGGATGGAAGCCGTCCACGTCCTTCTCCGGCTTCACGGCGGAATAAACCAGCGAGGCGCGGATGTGAGAGGGGACTGGAGCCTGAACGAGAATTCCATGAACGCGCGGATCGCGGTTCAGTTTCTCGATCAGTGCGAGCAACTCCGCTTCGGAGGTGGTTTCCGGCAACACCTGCGTGTCTGACCAAAGGCCCAGCCGCGCGCTGGTCTTGGCCTTCATGCCGACATAAACCCTGGAGGCGGGGTCTTCGCCCACGCGCACGAAGACCAAGCCCGGCAGGACGCCGCGGGCCTTCAGCGCGGCGACGCGCTGCGCGGTTTCGGTGTGGAGTTGTTCGGCGATGGCGCGGCCATCAATGAGGTTGCCGGGAGCCATCAGGGAGCGTGGTCGATGGAATCAATCGTGATGACCGGTGTGTTCGGCCAGCGCTCGTCGAGAAGTTCCTCGCCGGTGAGCAGGACCTTGTAGCCCTTGAACTGCTTGAGAGTGACGTTCGTGCTCGGGCTCCAGACGTAGTTGATGAGGCGGTTGTTGTCGAGGCTGCGCAACTCGAAGTAACTCGGCGCCTGGATGCTGGTGCCGCCTTTGAGCACGCCTTCGCGGGTCACGACGCGCTTGATCAGTTCGTTCGTCACGCTCTCCGAGGCGGCGGCTGTGACGGCCACGAGGTTGGTGACGGCCGGTGGCGGAGTCGCTTCGGGAGCGGGTGGCGCAGCGGCGGCGACCGCAAGGTTGGTGGACGGAGGTTTTGTCACGGCGGTGGTGACGCTCACGTTAGTGTCCGCCATCACGGCTGCGGGAGTATTGGTCACGTTCACCACGACTACGTTGGTCACGACCGGTTCGCCGGGTTTGACTTCCGCCGGCACGACGACGGGCTTGATCTCGATCGCCGGTTTTGGCGCCACAGCCACGGCGGCGGGCGGCAGTTCCTTGCTCAACAAATGCGCCGCCACAAAACCGCTGGCCGCCGCCGGCGCTTCGATCTTGAGCCAAGTCCCTTTGTTCGTGATGACCGTCACCGTAGCGCCTTTTTCGATGCGGCCCAGGACACTGTAATTCTCACCGGGGCCGCCGCGCAGATTCAGCCGGTTGGGCTTCACCGTCTTGTTGGTGGCGTCGATGTAGTCCGCGTGGACCCAGACGGTCGTGTTGGTCGGAAGCTGGATGCGGAACCACTTGGCCGGCTCATCGGGGCCGGGCTTCTTGGTGATTTCCTCGAGCACCGTCACGGCCTGGCCTTTTTGGAGGTGCGTGACGATTTCGCTGTTGACGGCGGCCTGGCCACGGACGTTCACGTGGTTCTGCTTCGCCACGGCCGGCTCCGGCACGAACACCTTGGCTGGCGGGGCCTTGGCGACCTGGTTGGTTTCCGCCGCGGCGAGGGGGGAGGCGCCGCCGCTGACGACCGCGAAACCCAGCGCCACGCCCAGCGCCGGTAAGAGCCACTGTTTGGTTTTCATAATCGCCAAGTAGAGATTTTATCTCGGTTTCTGTCAACGTCCGCCATCGGCCCGCGCGCAGTTCGCCCAACCGGATCGGACCAATCTGCACGCGCTGCAACCGGATTACGTTCAACGCCACCGCTGTCAGCAGCCGCCGGACTTCGCGGTTGCGGCCTTCCGTCAGCACCATTTCCAGCACGCTGCTGGTGTTGTTCGCCGTCAGGATGCGGACGCTCTCCGCCTGGAGGCGCTCGCCGCCGTCGAGGACGCCGCGCATCATGCGGGTCGCTGCGTCCTGCCCGGCCCGCCCATCCACGATCACACGGTAAACCTTCCGGACGCCGTAGCGCGGGTGCGTGACTTTTAGACAGAAGTCACCGTCGTTCGTTAGGAAAATCAGCCCTTCGCTCTCGTAGTCGAGCCGCCCCACGGAGAAGAGATGGCTCCACTCGGGCGGCAACAACTCGCCAAGGGTGGGGCGCTGCTCGGGGTCGTGGCGCGTGCAGACGCAGCCGGGAGGTTTGTTGAGGGCAACGTAGAGCTTGCGCTTCGCCTGCACGGGTTGGCCATCCACGGCGACCCGGTCACAGGCCGGGTCCACCTTGGTGCCGAGCAGGCGCACCGGCTGCCCGTTCACCGCCACGCGGCCAGCGAGAATCAACTGCTCCCCCGCGCGGCGGGAAGCGACTCCCGCGTCAGCCAGGAACTTTTGCAGGCGAACCACGGCGGGCAAGGCGGCACGCGGAAGGTGGGAGGCGGCGTCCAGGCTCGCGCGGTTGGCCCGCACGGCGGTCCGCATTCTTCACTCGGCCTTCCGCATTGGCATCAGGCTTCCGGCTTGGTCTTGCGCAGACCCGTGACCTTGGCCCCGTCTTGCCACTGGCCGCGCTTCTTGAGGAGGGCCACGCGCTCAAAACGCTTGAGCACGTTTCGTTTGGCGCCCATCGTGCCGATGGCGCGGAGACTGCGATGTTGAGACATAAATCAATCGTTCGTTTCGTTTCGTGGCCGCTGGAAAAAAGCGGGCCGCGTTTCTAGCACGCCCCCTCGGCCCCTGCCAACGGTTATTTTGGTGGCGCAGACATTCCGACATTCCGGCCTGCGGGTTCGCCGAACTTTCCAGTTCGGCGAACGGCGGAAGCGTGCTGCGGACTGGAAAGTCCGCCGCACCCGCAGGCTGGAAAGCCTGCGCTACGACGCTCACAGACTGTTCAAGGTGTCGATCAACTGCCGGAGCCGCCCGTACTCGCGCCGGGTGAACTCGAAGGCGAGGCGCGGCAACGACAACGTAGCGGTCTCCTCCTGTTCTTCCGGCATCGGCTCGATGGCGCGGATGCGCCCGGTGGCCACGATGTCGGCGTAGTCTTCGTTCAACGCGTCGATGGCCGATGCGGAGGGCGCGTGTTTGAGCCGGATCACGAGCAGGTCTCTCACAAACCGCATCGAATGGTAGTTCCGGTAAAAGCGGGTGATGAGCTTCACCGCTTCCTCCACGTTGTCCGTGATGCGGTAGAGGGTGAGGTCGTCGGGCGAAATGAGCTGGTTGCGGAGCAGGTGCTCGCGGGTTTGCTTGTCCCACGTCTTCCAATAGGTCGAGCCAGGGGGATCGATGAGGACGAGCGGCATGAGCCGGCTCTTGCCGGTCTGCATGAGCGTGAGCGCCTCGTAGCCTTCGTCCATCGTGCCGAAGCCGCCGGGAAAGAGCGCGATGGCGTCCGAGTGGCGCACGAAGGTGAGCTTGCGGGTGAAGAAGTATTTGAAATTGATCAGCTTCTTGTCGCCGGAGATGACCGGGTTCGCCGACTGCTCCCAGGGCAGACGAATGTTCGCGCCAAAACTGTTCTCTGGTCCCGCGCCTTCGTGGCCGGCCTGCATGATGCCCGGCCCGGCGCCCGTAATGACCATCCAGCCCGCGCCCGCCATCTTGCGGGCGAACTCCGCGGCTTGGCGGTACTCCGCTTCGTTGGGCCGCACCCGCGCGGAGCCGAAGACGGTGACCTTCTTGCGGTCGGCGTAGGGCGCGAAGAGCCGGAAGGCATAGCGCAGTTCGCGCAGGGTGGTCTGGATGATCCGCACGTCGCCGCGATCTTCCACGTCGTGGAGCAGCTTGAGCGCGTTCTCGACGATGTCGGCCACGAGTTCGGCGTTGTAGCCGCCGCCCTTGTAAGCGATGAGATCCTGCACGCGGCGGCGCAATTCAGAATCGGTCGGCGGTTTGTCGGTGCGTTCCATGCGGCGAACAGTAGCGGGCGACGGCCAAAAAGCAAACCCAGGAGAGCCTCTTTCAAAACCGTAGCAGCCGACGTGAGGAGGCTCTGTTTCCCTTGAAGTTTGAGCCTCCTCACGTCGGCTGCTACCGAGTTTTGAAATTGCGTCAGGAGCGCTCCGCACGACGGAAGCGCGCGAGGCAACGCGAAGGGAGGCGTCTGGCCCGGTTCGCTACTTCGCCGGGCGATAGAATTTCTTCGGTGGCAGCGGCGCCGGAACTTGGTAGGGATTGGGCGCGTTGGTCACGGTGATCCACGGCCCGTCGAGGTCGTCGGCGGCCTGCAACTGCGCGTCGCCGGTGCGGTGGAGGAGCACGTTCGGGCCGGCCACCGTGATCGAAACGCAACCCGGGATCTTGCTCGCCGTCGGCCCGCCCATTGCGGCGACTTCGGCGTCCGTGATCTTGCCATTGCGGAATTGCACGCTGCTCAGGTAGCCGGGGACGTTGTCGCCGTCGTTGTCGGCGATCAGCAGCGCGTAGGGATCGAGCGACCATCGCCCGTCACGACCTTCGCTGAGGGTTTGGTTCGCCACGCGCACGCCGTCGAGGTACTTCGTCACCAGGTTCACCGTCAGATCCACGGCCAGCACGAGGCGGTGCCACTCGTTGGGCGTGAGGTTGCCCTGGTAGCTGCCGCTGATGCCGAGGCCGTTGGCCGTGCCGACGAAGAAATCGCCGTCGTTGCCGTTGCCGGTGGCGGTTTGGAGCAGCGACCGCCATTGTCGATCCGACGACGGGGGATAGAGCACGTCGAGGATGAGGGTGTATTGATTCACGTAAACGCCGCCGCCGTTCGGGGCCGCGCCGTGATACAGCTTGTAGCCGTCCCATTTGGCTGCGCTCGGCGTGAACCGCATCACGTTGGCCGGACTTCCGGCGATGGGCGGGATACCGAAGGAGGTCGTGGTCCCAAAGGTCGTGTCGGTCTCCACTCCGGCGTCGCCGAATCCAAGCGGCAGGCCGCAGCTTGGTCCGAGGTCGCCGTTCTGGAAATCCCATTGGCCCGTGACGAGGACCGGCCTCTCGGACACCACGGTCAGCACCGCTGGCGCGCTCGTGACCGCGCCGCCGAAGTTGGTGACGACGACCGTGTAGGTTCCTGCTTCAGCAGGACTGACGGTCCGCAGGATCAGCAGATCGTTGGTGGCGCTGGGGATGTTGCTGCCATCGCGACGCCATTGGTAACGGAGGAAATCGCCCGTCGCCGTCACGGTGAAGGTCACATCCAAGCTGCGGTTGGTGGTGACACTGCCGGGCGATTGGCCGATGACTGGCGGCGGCACCGAGAACAACACATTCACCCAGCATTCCGGGCTGAAGACCGGCCCGCCCACCGGGTTGCTGACCTCGACGTGGTACGGCCCCCAGTCGTTCTCGCCGACGCTGGGAATGACCAGCGTGGCATTGGTTTGATCGGGCAGCGCGTCCACGTCGCGGAACCATTGGTAAGTGAGCGGCGGCGTGCCTCCGGCCTCCACCGACAGCGTGAGCGTGCCTTGGTAGGGAAGGTTCGTGCTTTGGGGCGGGACGAGAATGAGCGGCGCGAAGTCCCGGATGCCGTCGAAGCTCCGGCCGTCGCGGCCTTCCAGGAAAACGAACTCCACTTCGGACTTCACCAGAGATCGGCCCCAGAGCGCCACGTCGTCAATCAGCGCGTTGGTGAGGCCGACGCTGTGACCGTAGGTGTAGGTGCCGGTGCCATCCTGACCGATGTTCACCGGCAGGCTGGAGTCGATGCTACCGACGAGATTGACGAGGCTGTTGGTCGCCACGGGATAGCCGTCGAGGTAGAGCGTGGCATTGCTGTTGACGCCGGCGCGCTGATAGACGGCCACGACATGGTGCCAGAGGCCGTCCCCGGTGCGGCCGATGTTGCCGTCCACGCGGGAGCCTCCGCTGGCGCGGATGTTGTGTTTCGCCACGCCGCCACCGCCGGAGTCGGCGATGACCAAGCCGACGTTGTTGCCGCTGTTCCAGTCCTTGTTCGAGAGGAATGGCGGGTCGCCGACATAGTTGCTGTATTTCACCCAGAACGACACCGTGAAGTCGCTCTCCGTCAGGAAAGGCATCGGGGCGGTGCCGAGGGTGACGTAGTTGAAGCTCGATCCGTTCTGGGCCGTGGTGACACGGAGCGCGCCCGCTCCGACTTTGCCCGTGCCGAAACCTGGCGTGCCCACCGCCGCGCCGTGGAAGGCATTCGTCCAGGCGTCGTTGAAGTTCCCATCGAAGGGGTAGTGGCCCACGAGGCGATCCGTCAGGTCCAGCGTCGCCGGTCGCGGAAGGACCGTGAGCAGGGCGGGATTGCTCGTGACTGCGCCCCCGAGGCTGTTGGTGATGACGACCGCGTAGGTGCCCGCCTGGCCTGGGGTGACGTTTGGGAACAGGAGCACCGAGCCGATCGCCCCGGTCATGAGGGCGCTGTCCTTGAACCACTGATAGCCAAGATCGGAACCGACCGCTGTGACACTGAACGAGGCGCGCAACCCCTCGGTGATGGTCACGCTCTGCGGGTGGGCCGAGATCACCGGCGGTGGGTCGAAGTCGTCGAGGTCAAGAGGCACGACCGAGCCGTTGGCCCGCGCCGCCGCGTGGAGGTGAAGGGCAAAGGCAGCGCAGAGCGCCGCGCCCTGGGAAACGAGCCGTCTGATGGGTTGCATAGTGAGGCAGACGGTAGCAGAACCGTCGCGAATGGGAATTCAAAAAGCCGTCTCTCAAGAGCTTCCTGCAAAACCGTTGCCGCCGACGTGAGGAGTCTGATTCCCTTGAAGTTTGGGCCTCCGCACGTCGGCCGCTGCGGCGTTCTGCCATTGACTACCAAGCAGCGAAAATTTCCGAAATGAGGGGTTGACACCCGGAAGTGTTTTTGTTGCTATCGCCGCTCCCCTGATTTGGGGCTAGGTATGTACGCTGTAATCGAAACTGGTAGCAGACAATATCGGGTGGCTCCGGGCGACACCATCACGGTGGAACGCCTGAAGGCCGAGGCGGGCACGCCGATCACGATCGACCGTGTCCTGCTGGTGTCCAACGAAGGCAAGGTTTCCATCGGCCAACCGATGGTTGACAAAGCCGCGGTCGTGGCCGATGTGGTGGAGCATAAACGAGGACCGAAAGTGGTCACGTTCAAGATGCGCCGGCGCGAGGGCTATCACAAGACCATCGGCCACCGTCAGGAACTCACCGTCCTCAAGATCAAAGAAATCAACGCTTAGAGTTTATGGCACACAAGAAAGGTCAAGGCAGCGTTCGCAACGGGCGCGACAGCGTCAGCAAGCGGCTCGGCGTAAAAGCCTTTGGCGGCGAAGCCGTCACCGCCGGCAGCATCCTCGTCCGCCAGCGCGGCACGAAGTTCCTCGCGGGCGCCAACGTCGGCACGGGCCGCGACTGGACCCTCTTCGCGCTCACCGACGGCAAGGTGAAGTTTGATGTGAGTTGCCATAAACGCCGCATCAATATCGTCCCTGTCCCGGCTGCGGCGGGAGGGAACTGAAGCCGGCTGACATCTTTTTCGGGGCGAGGCTGCGTGCCTCGCCCTTTTTCTTTTCTTCTCAAGAGCCTCTTTCAGAACTGTAGCAGCCGACGTGAGGAGGCTCCGTTTCCATTGACGTTTGAGCCTCCTCACGTCGGCTGCTACGGGGTTTTGAAATCGCGACTCAAGACCTGTAGCCGCCGACGTCAGGAGAGTCGGCGGCTACAGTTCAGAAAGCGGCTCACGCCTTCCAGATCATCTCCGCCACCGTCTTGCCGGCGGGAATGAAGGGCAACACGTGTTCGGTGTAGGGCGTGATCACATCGAGGACGTACGGCTCTTTCGAGTCGAGCATCCGCTGGAGCGCCGCGCGCAGGTCTTTCTTGAACATCACCCGTTCCGCCGGGACGTTGAACCCCTTGGCCACCGCCACGTAGTCGGGGTAAATCTGCTTCATGTTCTGCGGATCGCCGAGGTAGGTGTTGCCACGGGTCCCACCGTAGAAGCGGTCTTCCCACTGCATCACCATGCCGAGATGCTGGTTGTTCAAGATGATGGCCTTGGCGGCGATCTTCTCAATGTGCGCCGTCGCGAGTTCCTGAATGTTCATTAGGAACGAGCCGTCGCCGTCGATATCGACCACTTGTTTGTCCGGGAAGGCCACCTTCGCGCCAAGGGCCGCCGGGTAGCCAAAGCCCATCGCGCCCAGGCCCGCGCTGGTCAGAAGCTGGCGGGCGTGCCGGCATGGATAATACTGCGCCGCCCACATCTGGTGCTGGCCCACCCCGGTGGTGATGATGGCTTCGCCTTGGGAGAGTTCCCAGAGCAACTCGATCACCTGTTGCGGCAGGATGACCTGTTCGGAGTGGCCGCCCATGTGATCGCGCATGTGCTGGCTCTTGAGGACCTCCTCGGTCACGCGGTAGGAAAACGGCGCCTTCTGCTTCCACTTCTCGATCTGCTGGTGCCAGGCGGGGAACTTCTTCTCCAAGGCCCGCTGGCGGAGCATCTCATTCAAACGCCCCAGCGCATACTTGATGTCGCTCACGATCGGCAACTGGACGCGCCGGTTCTTGTTGATCTCGGAGTCGTCGATGTCGATGTGGACGATGGTGCCGTGCTCGCAGAACTTGTCCACTTTGCCGGTCACGCGGTCGTCAAAGCGCACGCCGAACGCGAGCAGCAGGTCGGCGCCGGGCGCTTCCACCACCACTTTGTCGCCCTGCTTGTGGATCTCGCCGCTCACGGCCCAGTTGGCGAAGGCCGCGCCATGCATGCCGAGCCAGCGCAAAGACAGCGGGTGCGTCTCGGGAAACGCGCCGCACCCCATGATGGTGGTGGTCACGGGAATCTGGGTCAGTTCCACGAAGTCGCGCAGCTCCTGGCTGGCGTTGCCGGTGATGATGCCGCCGCCGCAATAGAGCAACGGCCGCTCGGCCTTCTCCAGGAGGCCGATGATCTCATTCAGCGCCACGTCGTCGGCGCGCTTGTCCGGTGTGTAGCCGCGGAAGGTGACTTCCTTCGGAAACACCGGCTGGGTCTTGGCCTGTTGCACGTTCTTCGGCACGTCGATCAACACCGGGCCGGGCCGCCCGGTCCGCGCGATGTAGAACGCCTCCTTCACGATCCGCGGAATGTCGTTGATGTCCGTGACCAGATAGCTGTGCTTCACCACCGGCAGACTCATGCCGAAGATGTCCGTCTCCTGGAACGCCCCCTTGCCGATCATGGCCTGGGGCACCTGGCCGGTGACGGCGACCAGCGGCACGGAATCCATGTAGGCATCGGCGATGCCGGTGACGAGGTTGGTGGCGCCGGGGCCGCTGGTGGCCATGCAGACGCCGACCTTGCCGGAGGCGCGCGCGTAGCCGCCGGCGGCGAAGGCCCCGCCTTGCTCGTGCCGCGGCAGGACCACGCGAATCTGCTTCGAGCGCGTCAGCGCCTGGTGGAATTCCATGCTGGCGCCGCCGGGATAGGCGAAGATCGTCTCCACGCCTTCGCGTTCGAGGCACTTCACAAAGATCTCACAGCCCGCCATCGCGGGGCCGCGCTCGCCATGCTCGGTGGTTTGGGTTGGTTTCGTTTCGGTGGTTGCGGTTGTTTTGCTCATGACCAGGTTTGGTTGGGGCCGGCGGCGTGGGCGGACAAAAAAACCCACGACCGTTGCCAGCCGTGGGTTTTTGTCGAAATCCGTTTGCCTACGTTCGACAAAGCCCCGCGGCCCGGTCGGGAACAACGACCAGCAGCACGAGCGCAATTTGTCGAACCAGTTTCATCAAGCGGCGGGAAGGTAAGGGCGCGGCCGAACGGGCGTCAAGCGCGGAGTTTCGGCGCGCCGGCTTAAAGATGCCGATAGACCTCGGAACGATGGCCAACTCGATAGAGACGAATCACCTGCTGTTGGTGATAAACCCAGTAGAGAATCCGCCAATCTCCTACGCGCAGTTTGCACAGGCCGCTCAGGTTCTCGGGCGTACCCACCAGCCGTCGATGGACGATCGCGTCAGCATTTTGAGCCAGCCAAAGGATCTTCCGCTCGATGCTGGCTCCCACGGCTGCGTCCAACCCTGCCAGGTTGGCGTCCGCTTGCGGCCCTACTTCGACTTGGTAGGACATGACACGTGCCGCGGCTTCCAAGGTTTGAACTTGCCCGCCAAATCATCCCGACGGGCCTGGGCCAGTTCCTGCATGATCCGCGGGTTTTGGGCGGTCAGCCAGTCCTCCAGTTCGTCCAGCGTGTCCACAGACTCGAGGACTTTGATGGGGATCTTCACGGTGGCGCTTTCTGTCTTCATGACGCGGAGAGCGTAGCCCTTTGCGCCGTCATGGCAAGACCAAGCCAACTGAAACCGAACGCCCCCTGGCCCGGAGTTGGCCATTGCCCAAACGCGCAACTTGGTCCATTCTCCCGCCAGCTATGAACCGCATCTTCAATCGCCGTCAGTTCCTCGCCGCTACCACCACCGTCACCGCCGGACTTGGCTTGGGCCTCGTCTCCAGCCGCGCGCGCGCCGCGCAGCCGGAGTTCAAGACCAAACTCAAGAAGGCCCTCATTGTGCAGAAGCCCACCGAAGAGGGCTTGAAGAAACTCAAGGACGCGGGCTTTGACGGCGTGGAAGGTGGCGTCATTCCCGAAGCCGACGCGGAGAAGGCCCGCGCCGTTGCGGACAAGTTGGGAATGAAAATCCATTCCGTCATCCGTGGCTGGGCAGAATTCAACAGCACCGATGCGGCGAAGGTGGAGTCAGGCTTCAAGGTTTCCGAGGACGGCCTGCGCGCCGCGCACGGCTTCGGCGCGGACGCCATGCTGCTCGTGCCCTGCCGCATCGGCGGCCTGAAGATGCCCAAGCCGCGCGAGTTCCGGTTTGAGTTCGACGAAACGACCGGCCTCATCAGCAAAGTCGCCGCGGGAGACAACGCTCCTTACGCCGACTACATCGCCGCCCACAACCGCGCCATCACGACCTCGACCGAACACGTCAAGCGGCTCATTCCGCTGGCGGAGAAGCTGGGCGTGGTCATCGCGCTCGAAAACGTGTGGAACAACCTCTGGACCCAGCCGGGCCTCTTCCGGCAGTTCGTGGCCTCGTTCCGCAGCCCGTGGGTGAAGGCCTATTTCGACATCGGCAACCACGTCAAATACGCGCCGCCGGAGGAATGGATCACCACGCTGGGGCCGCTGCTGGCCAAGCTGCACGTGAAAGATTTCAAGTTGAACGACGACCCCGGCGGCGACGGCAAGTTCGTCAACATCCGCGAAGGCAGTGTCAGCTGGCCCGTCGTCCGCGCCGCCATCGAGAAAGTCGGCTACAACGGCTGGCTGACCATCGAGGGTGGGAACTGCACCACGGAGGAACACAGCCAGCGGCTCGACCTCATTATCGCGGGGAAGTGACGAGTTGAAGGTTGAAGGTTGAAAGTTGCAGGTTGTCGTTCCGGCGCGCGGGGTGAACCTGCAACCCTTCACGCCTCAACCCGAGTCGCATGGCGGACCTGCATCGCAACTGTCCTGTCTGTGACGCCGACGCCACCAAGCTCCACTGGCGCAAGGACGAACTCACGCTGGTCCGCTGTTCGGACTGCGGCATGATCTTCGCCAATCCGGTGCCGGAGCCGTTCGTCACCGGCGCGTTCTACGAGGAGCGCAGCGCGTCCTATTATCTCTCGCCGGAAAAGCTGGCGAGCGATTACGCGGCGGTGCGCTTTGAGCGGGAACTGAAGTTGTTTCGGGAATTCTGCCCCGGCGGCGACGTGCTGGACGTGGGCTGCTCGACGGGCGGGTTTTTGTTTCAGCTTCTGTCCCTGCCCATGAACCGCGTCGGTGGGGCGAGCGTCCCAGCGAGCCGCTACCGCGTGACTGGCCTGGACGTGGCCGGCCCGGCGCTCGACCACGTCGCGGGCCGCGGCCTCGAGGTTCTCCGCGCGCCGTTCCTGGAGCATGACTTCGGCGCGCGGCGGTTCGATGCGATCACCTTTTGGGCGGTGCTGGAGCACTTGGCGGAGCCGCGGAAGTTTCTTCAACACGCTGCGACGTTGCTCCGCCCCGGCGGGTTCTGCTTCGTGCTTGTGCCGAATCTGAACTCGCTCGCCGTGCGGCTCCTCGGCGCGCGCTACCGCTACGTGACGCCGGAGCACTTGAACTATTTCACCCGCGCCACGCTGCTGAAGCTCGCAGCCTCCGTGCGCGACCTGAAGCCCGTGGCCCTGCGCTCCACCCATTTCAACCCTGTCGTCATCGGGCAGGATTGGCGGCGGCAGGGCGGACCCGTCCCGGACGCCGACCGCGCGCGACTGCTGGCCCACACCACGAGGATGAAGCAATCGATCTGGCTGAAACCGGCCAAGTTGGCCTATGCCGGGCTGGAGAAGGGGCTGGGAGTCTTGGGACTGGCGGACAACCTTGTGCTGGTGCTGCGAAAGGAGTGATCGCGAGTGCCCGCGGCTCTGCCCGATATCGGGGAGCACACGCCGCTGGCGTGTGGTGTCCGGCGGCTCGCCGGACACCCCGCTCTGTTCCGTCCTCCCGCAGAAGCATCCCGTTTGGAAACATCCGCATCGCTCTTCAGTCCGTGATGTGGATGGTTTCGGCGGGCCGCCGAAACCCGCCCGCGGGCCGCGGGCGCTCCCCATCGAACTTTGGAATTCGGGCTGAATGGAGCCTCCTCACGTCGGCTGCTACGGGGCGATGAAGTTGTCGCCTCGGCTTTCGGGCGTCGGTGTTTGAATTCAAGGCGCCGCCACGGCCCGGTAGAAGCGGCGCAGTTCATTCGTGGACGTCGGATCGGAAACCTGGGCCTGCCCGAACAGGTTGATCACCGTCAGCCGTTCACTCCAAAAGAGGAGATCAGCGGACGATTCCACGCGATACTGATCACCGAGTCGCCCGTCCAGCAGGAGTTGGAACGGCTCTCCCGGCGCACGGCCCAACGCTCCCGCCACCCGCAATCGGGGACGCCGGTTTGCAGCCTGCCTTCGAAGATTACTTCGACCGACTTGTCGCGGCTATCTGCCCTTCTAGCGGACGCGCCACGCGGCCAGCAGCAAACTGCCCAGCCCCAGCAGCGCCAGCGCGCTCGGTTCCAGGATGTTGATCATCAAGACCACCCGTGGGTCCGCACTGCTGCTGCCGGGAGCCCACAGGATTTGCGGCACAGGACTCAAGGAGTCTGCGGTGGGTGTCGCCGTCGCGATGGGTGCTGCGTAGTACCCCACGCTTTGGGTGCGATAGACATTCAGTAATCCCGCACTGGCTGCCTCCCAGCTTTCATAGGGCGCACTCCAGACGCGGAGTTGGAAGTAGGTTGACTGCCCGGCCCGGCCGATCAGCCGCCTGTTTCCGCCAAACGTGGTGCTGGCAACGAAGCCGTCTTCGGACGTGGTGAACACCGCGAGGCCGGTGTCGTTGGTTCCACCGCCCGTGACGAGATGTCCGTCTCCGGCTTCCAGCGAGTGCGCGTCTGACGCCCAATACAGACCGGCATAGAACTGTGCTCCCGCGCACCACTCGAGATCGCCCGTCACCATGCTGATGAAGCCGCAGCGCACGTAGGCATCGGTAGCGACGGTGTTCAGGCACACCCAGCCTTGGCCGAACGCCGTCCCGTGCATCAGGGCCAGCATCGCGAGGAGGGCTGCCTTCTTCAGGGGGCTGCAGGGATCCCAGACTCCGATGCGAGCCAAGGCTAAAGCCCAACGGGTCCGAACCGAAAGAGTGTGGTTCATCGCTTTATCCTTTCCTCCTGCAACCACGCCAGCCGGCCAACGCCAATGCGCCGCCCAGCTCCAGCAGCGCAAGCGTGGCCGGTTCAGGAACTGGCTCTGGCGAAAACGCGATGTTGTCCAGATAGGTCACAATGCCTCCAGATTCCCGGTAAGGCTGAGAGGTGATCTGCAGTTTGGCCGTCTGGCCCGCGAAGGCCGACA